>DATCLS010000094.1:0-181969 GCA_036563805.1 Acidimicrobiales bacterium
ACCTCGTGTTCGGCTCGCACTCCCAGCTGCGGGCCATCGCCGAGGTCTACGCCCAGGACGACAGCACGGAGAAGTTCGTGCAGGACTTCGCCGCCGCCTGGGCCAAGGTCATGAACCTCGACCGGTTCGACCTGCCCGGCCAGCGGTGATCGGCACGGGCACCTGAGCCGGCACGGGTGCCCGGCACGCCCCGCTCGCAGGGGGCCGGGCACCGCCGCGCCGGCGGCGCCGTCGACGCCGCGGGGCCGAGCCCGGCCGGGCCGCTGGTACCGCCGCCCCGCGGCAGGGCCGGCGGCCCGGTTGCTCGGGCGCCCGGCGGGTAGCCCCTCGGCATGCCCGACAGAGACGGCGAGCTGGCGGCGGTGGCGGTGGAGGCGGCGGCGTGCACGCGCTGCGAGCTGTACCGGCGAGCCACCCAGACCGTGTTCGGCGAAGGGCCGGTGCCGGCGCCGCTCCTGCTCGTGGGCGAGCAGCCCGGCGACAAGGAGGACACGGCCGGGCATCCGTTCGTGGGCCCGGCGGGCCGGGTCCTGGACGACGGCCTGGAGGCGGCGGAGATCGACCGGGAGGCCGTCTACGTCACCAAAGCGGTCAAGCACTTCAAGTGGGAGCCGCGGGGCAAGCGCCGTATCCACCAGCGCCCCGACGCCCGCGAGGTGGCGGCCTGCCGGCACTGGCTGGACCGGGAGGTCGAGCTCGTCGAGCCCCGGGTGCTCGTCGCCCTCGGCGCCACCGCCCTTCGCCCACTGTTCGCCGGCCGGCAGACGGTGGGCGGCCTGCGGGGCGCCCCGCACGCGTCGCGCTACGGCATCCCGGCCGTCGTCACCGTCCACCCCTCGGCCATCGTCCGGCTCCGCGAGCGGGAGGAGCGGAGGGCGGCGTTCGACGCTTTCGTCCGCGACCTGCGGTTGGCGGCCGCCGCCGCCGACCCGGACAGCTGACTGTCGCCACCCGGGACGGGGCTGCGTCGCGGTCTCAGGCCGTCACTCGGCCGTGAAGGTGTAGGTGTCGGTCTCGTCCTCGCCGACCTCGCCGGACTCGTTGAGGACCTCCTCGCCCCGGACCAGGGCGACCACCGTGTACTCCCCGCCGCCGCAGCCGTCGACGGTGAAGCCGTTGACCTCGACCGTGTACTCGCCGAGCGGCATCCGGCCGGTGGGCCAGAACACGTTCTCGACCGAGCCGTTCTCGCGGCAGCTCACGTTGGAGTCGACGTCGAGTTGGCCGCCGGTGGCCGTCGGGCCCTTGTCGGCGTACCAGATCTCGGTGCCGTTGGGCTCGGTGACGTGCAGGTCGAGGTCGGCGTCGGACTCCCACCGCAGCGTGATCTGGACGTCACCGGTGCCCAGCTCGGGCTCGCGGCGGGCGCACTCCTCCCGCGTCTGGGCCGGACGGGCCCGACCCTCGGGGTGGGCGGCGACCAGCTCGGCCCGGGCCTCCCGGTCGCTCGGCGCGTAGGCCCACACCGGGGTCTGGCCCTCGCAGATCTCGTTGTTCTCGGGGTCGTCGTCGGGCCGGGGCTCACCGGGGCTGGTCGCCTCGGTCGTCGTGGTCGACTCGCCGGGGCTGGTCGCCTCGGTCGTGGTCGTCGACCGCCGGGGCGCGGCGTCCTCGTCGCCGTCCCCGCTGCTCCCGCAGGCGGCCACGAACAGCAGGCTCAGCGCCGCCAGCGTTGTGGTGACCGTCTTGCGCACGGGGATGCCTCCTCGGATCTGGGGGCCGGCGGAACGCCGACGTCCACATCCTCCACTCTCGCCCCTGGGCGCGGGAATCGCATGGGGGTCATCCCGGATCACACCCCCAGGATCCCCCATCCGCGGACGGAATCGGCCGCGCGCCCCGACCCAACCGCCGCTCCCCCAGGATCCCCCTAGTGCCGGGCGGACGCCGCGGCGCGCAACCGCTCGGCCGTGCCCTCGTCTGCCGGGAAGAACTGCTCGATCGCCAGCTCAGCCAGCGTGACGTCGAGCGCGGTGCCGAACGTGGCGATCGTGCTGAAGAAGCGGAGCTCGCCCCCGTCGACCCGCAGGCGGAGCGGCACGAAGAGCAGGTCGACGTCCTCGGGCACCGCCGCCGGCTCGCCCACGCCCGGGTAGCTGCGCAGCTCCTCGGACAGGTCGGCCAGCGCCGCGTCGCCGGCCAGCGCCGCCTGGCGCTGCAGCCGGGTGACCAGGTGGGCGCCGTACTCGGCCAGGTTGACGATGCGGGGGGCCAGGCCCTCGGGGTGGAGGCTGACCCGGGCGGTGTTGATCGGCGGCCGCAGGAGGTGCGGCGCCACGCCCTCGGTCATGAGGGCCTGGGCGGTGGCGTTGGCGGCCACCAGGTCCCAGCGCTGGTCGACGACGACGGCCGGGTTGGGCTCGTGGCCGGCCAGCAGCCGGTCGAGGGCGGCCCGGACCGGGGCCATGGCGTCGGCTTCGAGGGGCGTCTCGGCGTACACGGGGGCGTAGCCGGCCGCCAGCAGCAGGCGGTTCCGCTCCCGCAGCGGGACGTCCAGGTGCTCGGCCAGGTGCAGGACCAGCTCGCGGCTGGGCGACGCCCGCCCGGTCTCGACGAAGCTGAGGTGGCGGGCCGAGACCTCGGCCTCCACCGCCAGGTCGAGCTGGCTGAGGCGGCGGCGACGGCGCCACTCGCGGAGCAACTCGCCCACCCGGCGGGGCGGGGCGGACGGCGCTTTGGCGGGCGCAGTGGAGACGGCCATGGGCCGACCGTAACGGCCGGCGGCGCCGGAAACGCCTACCCGTCAGGTAATCGCCCGGCGTCGGCGGCGTCCCGCATCGTCGGGGCCCGACACACCGGTTCCACGACGCCGACCCCAGGAGGGTCCCATGAGCGACATCACGACCGTCGTCGACAGCTACCTCGCCGCCCTCGGCGAGGGCGACGCCGAGGCCCGGGCCCGGCTCGTCGAGCGGGCCTGGACCCCGGACGGCCACTTCGTCGACCCCCTGCTCGACGTGCGGGGCCACGAGGAGATCGCCGCCATCGCCGACGCGGTGCGCGAGCACTACCCCGACCACGCGTTCCGGCGGACGAGCGCGGTCGACGTCCACCACGACCGGGCCCGCTTCACGTGGACCCTCGTCGGCCCCGACCCGGACGCCCAGCCCGCCCTGACCGGCGTCGACGTCGCCTTGGTGGCCGACGACGGCCGCCTCCGCGAGGTCGTGGGCTTCTTCGGCGACGTGGCCGAGGCGGCCTGAGTCCCCGGACGGTCCCCGCTAGCGGCGGAGCGCCGCGGGGCGGGCCCGGCCGCCCGCGGCCCGGGCACGCCCCGCACCGCGGCGACCTGACCTGCCCGCGTGTGAGGACCCGTCGGACGGGTGTAGACCGGTCGATCGTGACCGCTTCGCCCGCCGACGGGTCCTCCGACGCCTTCCTGCTCGCTGGGCGCTACGCCGTAGGCGAGCCGATCGGCCGTGGCCGGTCGACCGTGCACCGGGGCGAGGACACGCGGCTCCAGCGTCCGGTGGCCATGAAGGAGGTCCGCCTGGCCGAGACCCAGGAGGGCGTCGAGCGGGCCCGGGTGCGGGCCCTGCGCGAGGCCCGGGCCGCGGCCCGGCTCGACAACCCGTCCGTCGTCACGGTCTACGACGTGGTCGAGGAGGGCGGCTCCATCTGGCTGGTGATGGAGCTGGTGAAGTCGCCCAGCCTCGCCCAGATCGTGGCCGACGGCGGGCCGCTCGACCACGGCCGGGCCGCCCGAATCGGCCTCGGCGTGCTGGGGGCGCTGGAGTCCGCCCACGCCGTCGGGATCGTCCACCGCGACGTGAAGCCCGCCAACGTCCTGGTCGCCCGCGACGACAGGATCAAGCTGGCCGACTTCGGGGTGGCCGCCATCCACGACGAGTCGCAGGTGACGGCGACCGGCACGATCGTCGGGTCGCCGTCCTACATGGCCCCCGAGCAGGCCATGGCCGCCGAGGTCGGGCCGTACACCGACCTGTGGGCGCTCGGCGCCACGCTCTACTTCGCCGTCGAGGGGTGTCCGCCGTTCGCCGGCGACTCACCGCTGGCCACCGCGTCGGCGGTCGTCCACGGCGAGCCGCGGCGCCCGCAGAACCGGGGGCCGCTCACCCCCGTGCTCCAGCGCCTTCTGCAGAAGGACCCGGCCCGGCGCCCCGACGCCGGGCAGGTGCGGGCGATGCTGCGATCCGCCGCGGTGCGGGCCGGCGCGTCGCCGGACATCACGCTGATCGGCCGCCCGGCCTGGGGCGAGACCCGCCCGCGAGACACCCGCCAGATGGTGGTGCCCGCAGCGCCGGCCCCGGCCGCCGCCCCGGCGGAATCGCCGGAACCGCCCAAGCCGCCCTCCGGAGCGGGCGCGGCGGGCGCGGTCGGCGCCGAGCCCGACCTGCCCTCGACGGTGGCCGTGCCGCCGCCGGGCGCCGCCGACACGGCCGACGTGCCCGGCCCGCCCGCGGCGTTCGACGCGTCCGCCCCGGGCGCCGAGGCGGCGCCCGTTGGGACGTCCGCCGGCGCCGGCGACGACCCGGCCCGCCCGGCCGCCGACCCGGCCCCGGTGGCGGCGGCCAACGCCATCGGCGCGGCGGCGGCCGCGCTCGCCGCCGGCGAGGACCCGGCCGGCCCCGGAGCGGGCGCGGGCACGGGCGCGACGACCGCCCCGGACCCGGCCAGCGACGGCGCCGGCGAGCCCGCGGCGGCGATGGCGACGGCCGCCGCAGGCGCTCCGCCCGCGGCCACCCCGCCCGCGGCGGGCGAGCCCGGCGGCGCGGGGGCGGCGCCCGCCGACGGGCCCTCCGCCGCCTCCCGGACCGACCGCCCGCGGCCGCTGACCGTCCCGGTGCTGGTGGCAGCCGTGGTCGTCCTCGCCCTGGTGGCGGCCGCCGCCTGGGCGATGGGCGACGCCGACGGCGGGGGCGACGAGAGCTCGCCGACCACGGCGCCGTCCGAGACGAGCGCCGGGGCCGGCGACGAGGGCGCGACGACCACGACGACCGAGGCCACGACCACGACCGAGTCCGAGACCGTGCCCGAGGGCTGGACCGTCTACCGGGACCCGGCCGGCGCTTATCGCATCGCCCACCCGGCCGGCTGGCAGATCCAGCCGGCGGACGGCAACCGGACCCGCATCCGCGACCCCGAGACCGGCTCGTACCTCATGATCGACTGGATCGACCCGGCCCGCCCCGACCCGGTGGCCGACTGGCGGGCACAGGCCGGCGGGTTCGCTGCGCGCCACGAGGCCTACCAGGAGATCCGGATCGAGCCCTACCGGTACCGGGACTACGACGCGGCCATCTGGGAGTTCCGCTACCGCGACGAGGGCGTCGACCTCCACGTCGCCAACCTCGGGTTCATCGTCGACGGCCGGGGCTACGCCCTCTACTTCCAGACCCACGAGGACCAGTGGGCCGCCAGCCAGGACATCTTCGCCGCCTTCCGGCAGGCCTTCCGGCCCAGCTGACCCGCCCGGCGGGGGGCGCATGACCCGCACCGCCCGGACCGGCGTCAATACTGGGGCGATGCCGCTCCTCCCGCACCGGAGCCGGCGCCGGGTCCTGGCCGCCTGCGCGGCCCTGCTGCTGGCTGGCCCGGCCGCGGCCACCGCCTGCTCCTCCGAGGGTTCCTCCGACGACGAGCCGCCCGCGTCCTCGCCGGCCGAGGAGGAGGGCGCCGACCCGCTCCGGCCCCGGGTCCGCACCCCGGCCGAGGAGACGAGCGTGCTCGAGGGCCGGACCGCCGCCGAGCGGGCGGTGGCCGCCAGCGCCGCCCTCTACGAGCGGTCGCCCGTGGTCGTGCTGGCCGGCGAGCGCGACCAGGCCGGCCAGGCCCGGGCCGCCTCGATGGCGGTCGGCCTCGGCGCGCCCCTGCTGGTCGCCCCGCGCTCGGCGTCCGCCCCCACTGGCGACCGGGTCGCCGACGAGGTCCGGCGCCTCGACCCCGAGGCGGTGCTGACCGTCGGCGACCGGGCCGGCGCCTGGGCCGAGCGGCGGGACCTGCCGGCCGTCCCCGCCCCCGACGACGACGCCGCCCTGGCCGACGCCACCCACGGCCGCGTCGGCGAGGCCGAGGCGGTCGCCCCCGCCGGCGTTCTGGACGCCGTCACCCGCCTCCGCCGCGACGACCCGCCCTTGCTCACGGTCGAGCGCGGCACCCACCGGGGCGGCGATACGCCATCCGCCGACGGCGGGGGCGAGGACGGGGGCGACGAACCCGACGCCGACGACAACGCCGACGCCGAGGGCGATACCGACGACGACGGCCGCGACGGCGGGGGCGCCGAGCTGCCCGAGGTGGCGCCGGCCGAGGCCCTGCGGTCGGTGCTCGTGTTGGCGGCCGACCCGGCGGCGGACGTGGCCGCCGCCGCGACCGCCCGGGCCACCGGCGCCCGGGTCGCGGTCGTGCCCGGGGCCGACCCCCGTGCCGATCGCGACCTGATCGCAGCCGTCGCCGACCGGCCGCCCGAGCGGGTGGTGGCGCTCGGCGCCGACTTCGGCCCGCCCGAGCGGCTCCGCCACCGGCTCGATGTCGTCGAGACCGGCGTCGAGCTGCCCGGCGGCGGCCAGGTCGTGTTCCCGGGGCGCCGCATGGCCGCCCTCTACGGCCACCCGGGCACGCCCGCCATGGGCGTCCTCGGCGAGCAGCCGGTGGCGCCGGCCATCCGGCGGGCCCGGGACCTGGCCGCCCGGTACGAACCGCTGGTCGACGAGCCGGTCGTCCCGGCGTTCGAGATCATCGCCACCGTGGCGTCGAGCGCCCCCGGGCCGGACGGCGACTACTCCGACGAGTCGGCGGTCGAGGACCTCCGTCCCTGGGTCGACGCCGCCGCCGAGGCCGGCGTGTACGTGGTGCTCGACCTTCAGCCGGGGCGCACCGACTTCCTCACCCAGGCCCGCCGGTACGAGGAGCTGCTGGTCGAGCCCCACGTGGGCCTGGCGCTCGACCCCGAGTGGCGGCTCGGGCCCGACGAGCGGCACCTCGAGCAGATCGGGTCGGTCGACGTGGCCGAGATCAACCGGGTCGCCGACTGGCTGGCCGACCTGACCCGTGATCACCGGCTGCCCCAGAAGCTGCTCATGGTCCACCAGTTCCGCACGGCGATGATCACCGGCCGGGCCGACCTGGCGACCGGCCGGGACGAGCTGGCGGTCATGATCCACGCCGACGGGTTCGGCACGCCTGGCCAGAAGTTCGCCACCTGGAACGCCCTCCAGGCCGACCCGCCCCCGGGGATCGTCTGGGGCTGGAAGAACTTCGTCGACGAGGACCAGCCGACGTTCACGCCCGCGCAGACCGTGGCGATCGAGCCGTCGCCCCTGTTCGTGTCCTACCAGTAGCCACCGACGTCGGCCGGAAGCACGCGGAGAGTGGTTGCCCTGGTCGCCGCCGTCTCGGTCTCGTAATATTCGTAACGGACGGGGCAGCTGGGGCTTCAGGGATCATCAGCGGTTCAGGATTACGGCCGGCTGGCGGCGGACAGGCCCGCCAGCCGACAGCACTGGGGGATCCTGCATGACGGACCAATCCGCGGAGTCCGCCGTCCGGCGTCCGACCGGGCGCCAAGCGGCGCGGGGCACGCCGCCGGCAGGGCCGTTCGAGCGGACCACCCGGTCCCGGGCCACCCGCGCCGCCCCGCGGCACCGCCGGCCGGCGCCGGCGGTCGATCCGCGGTACGGCGACCCCGGCGACACGCTCGACGACCGGGCGCCGGCGACGCGGCCCCGCCCTCCGGGCCGGCCCCCGGCCAGCGGCCCGCCGGCGCCCGACGCCCGGCGCGACGATCCCACCGTCGCCGCAGTCTGGGACGCCGACGGGCCTGGCGCCGACCTCCTCTTCTGGGCCGACAGCGACCCCAGGAACGGCGACCCCGGGCCCGGCGACGACCCGAGCGACCACCCGTTCTGGGCCGACGGCGCGCCCAGGAACGGCGAGGACCGGCCGACGGGTAGCCGGGCCCGGCGCCGCCAGGCCCGGCGCCAAGGCGGCGTGGCGGCCGCTGCGGCCACGCCGCAGCCGGCGGGCGGCGGGCCTGGCGGGGGGTCCGGCGACGAGGAAGACGGCGGCGGGGGCGACGGCGGCGGAAGCGACGGCGGCGGGGGCGTCGACGGGCGAGGCGACCGGGCCCGGCCAGGCCGCCGGGCGGTGCTCGCCGCCCTGGCCGGCGGCGGGGCCGCCGGCCTCACCTGGTACGCGACCGCCAACGGTCTGGCCGGCACCCGCGGCTCGCTCGACGGGCTGCTCGGCCCGGTGCCGCCCCCTCCCCCGCCGGCCGAGGACCGCCACGCCGCCTTCCGGGCGGCCGACGCCGGCGGCTTCGCCAACCGCGACGAGAGCTACGCCCGCTCGGCCATGCCGGCCGAGCCCGTGGCGCCCGAGCCCCCGCCGGCTCGGGCCCGGCCCACGACGCTGTTCCCCACGGCGGCCGAGGCGGCCGAACGCACCGAGCCGCAGGGACCGACGATCCTGGCCACCGACGAGCCCATCCACCACCTGCTCCGGCGCACGACGTTCGGGCCGACGCCGGCGCTGGTCGAGGAGGTCCGGTCCCGGGGCATCGACGCCTGGCTGGCCGACCAGCTCGACCCGTCGGCCATCGACGACGCCGAGGCCGACGCGGTCTGGGCCCAGTTCCCGATGGCCAGCATGACGCCCGCCCAGATCCAGGGGGCGATCGAGCGCTACCGCTGGGACGCCATGGCCGAGTACGGGCAGGCCACGCTGGCCCGCCAGATCTGGTCGCGCCGCCAGCTGTTCGAGGTGATGGTCGACTTCTGGGCCAACCACTTCAACACCCCGACCCCGGGCGAGGGCGGGTGGGACACGGCGCCCTCGTACCACAACGACGTGATCCGGCGGCACGCCCTCGGCTCGTTCACCGACATGCTGCTGGCGGTGGCCCGGCACCCGTCGATGCTGCGCTACCTCAGCAACCACGACTCGCACAAGGACTCGGTCAACGAGAACTACGGCCGCGAGCTGCTGGAGCTGCACACGGTCGGGGTGCAGGCCGGCTACTCCGAGGACGACGTGCGCAACAGCGCCTACATCCTCACCGGTCGGACCGTCGCCGGGCAGGACGACGAGGCCGGCCGGCCCGAGAGCACCTTCTACTACGATCCCGAGCGGCACTGGACGGGCCCGGTCCGAGTGCTCGACTTCCAGCACGCCAACGCCTCGCCCGAGGGCGGCCTCGAGGTGGGCGACGCCTACCTCCGCTACCTGGCCACCCACCCGGCCACGGCCCGGACGATCGCCCGCAAGCTGGCCGTGCGGTTCGTGTCCGACGACCCGCCGGACGTCCTGGTCGACCGCCTGGCCGAGACGTTCCTCGAGTCCGGCACGCAGATCGTGCCCGTGCTCCAGGTCCTGTTCCGGTCCGGCGAGTTCTGGGCCGCCGTCGGCCAGAAGACACGGCGCCCCCTTGAGAACATCGTGGCCTCGGCCCGGGCGGTCGGCGTCCGGCCCGGGCCCGACACGCGCGGCTTCGTCGAATCGCTGTACTGGCGGGCCGGCAACGCCGGCCACAAGCCGCTGGCCTGGCCGGCCCCCAACGGATACCCCGACGTACAGGCCGCCTGGCGGTCGGCGAACGGCCTGCTCGAGGCGTGGAACGTCCACCGCGCCCTCGTCGGCGCCTGGGAGGAAGGCGCCACCTACACGCCCGCCGAGGCGCTGGCCGGTGACGGCCCCCAGGCCACGGTCGGCGCGTACGTAGACACGCTGTGCCGGCGGCTGTGCCTCCAGACCTTCCGGCCCGAGCACCGCAACGTGCTGGTGGCCTTCCTCGAGGCCGGGGAGTCCGCCCCCATCGCCGAGGCCGACCTGCACCACTCCGCCGGCCACCTCGTGCCGCTGGTGCTCGACTCGCCCTACTTCGCGCTCCGGTGAGGTGCCCGCCGTGATCGATCCCCTGCTCGACCTGCCGCCCGAGGCGCTGCACCCCGAGTGCCCCGACCTGGCCCGCCTGGGCCCCACCCCCGGCGAGGCCCTCCTGCGGGCCCGGGCCGCCCGGGTCGAGGCCGACCGCCGGGCCCACCGGGAGACCGTCGCCGCCCTGGCCGAGGACGAGGGCGTGACCACCGCCGGTCCGGTCGACGGCGCCGACCGGACCGGTGGCAACGCCGGCGCGGCCGGCGTCCAAGCGGGCCCGGCGGGCGACGAGCCGGCCGGCGACGGCGCAGCGGCGCCCCGGGGCGTGAGCCGCCGCCGGTTCCTCGCCGGGGCCGGCGTGGCCGGCGCCACCGTCCTGACCCGCCAGCTGACCACCACCCGCGTGTCGTTCGGCGTCGACAACGGCTCGGGCATCCTGGTCAGCGTCTTCCTGCGGGGCGGCATGGACGGCCTGTCGGTGGTCGTCCCGGCCGACGACCCCCACCTGCTCGAGGCGCGGCCCGACATCGCCGTGCGGGGCGGCGCGCTGCTCCCGCTCGACCGGGGCTTCGGCCTCCACCCGGCGCTGCGGCCCCTGCACGAGCTGTGGAACCGAGGCCAGTTCACCGCCGTGCCGGCCGTGTCGACGCCGGAGATCTCCCGCAGCCACTTCCAGGCGCAGGACTGCCTGGAGCGGGGCGGTTCGGCCACCGGCGCCCCGGAGGGCTGGCTCGACCGGGTGCTCGACCGGCTCGGGCCGGGCACCACGTTCCGCTCGATCAGCCAGGGGGCGACGATCCCCCGGGCGCTGGCGGGCGACCAGCCGTCGCTGTCGCTGCGCACGGTCGAGGACTTCAAGCTCCAGGGCTGGGAGGGCGTCCACCAGAAGACGCTCGACGCCCTGTCCGCCCTCTACACCGGGCTCGACCACCCGCTGAGCGCGGCTGCGGCCACCACGCTCGAGGCGCTGGGCACAGCCGACCGGCTCAACGCCACGCCCTACGAGCCGGGGGCGACCTACCCCGAGGGCGACTTCGCCGCCGGCCTGCGCGAGGTGGCCCGCCTGATCAGGAGCGACGTCGGGCTTCGGGTGGCGTGCATCGACTGTGGGGGCTGGGACATGCACACCGGCATCGGCACGGTCGACCGGGGCCGCATGCGCGACCAGCTCACGACGCTCGGCTGGGCGCTCGGCGCCTTCGCCACCGACCTCGGCGACCGGTTCGACGACGTCACGGTCGTGGTCATGACCGAGTTCGGCCGGCGCATCGCCCAGAACGGCAGCAACGGCACCGATCACGGCCACGGCGCGGTGGTCCTGCTGGCCGGCGGCGGGCTCGCCGGGCGGACCGTCCACGGCAACTGGCAGGGGCTGGCGCCCGAGGTCACCGACCAGGGCGACGTGCCCGGGTCGAACGACTACCGCAACGTGCTCGGCGAGGTGGTCGTGGGCCGCCTCGGCCTCTCCCCCACAGACCTGGCGACGGTGTTCCCGGGGCACCGTTACCAGCCGATCGGCGTCATGGCCTGACGCCCCTCCCTGGGAAGATCCTGGGAGCCGCCTGGTCAAACGGCGCTACGAGAACGTAAGTTGTCACCTGGGCTGGGGCCAACTGGACTACTCGGAGGACACGAGAACGTTGGCGCTGCGCGGGACCCTCGACACGTTCGGTCTGCCCGACGTCTTGCGGCTACTGGCCTCGACAGGCAAGACGGGCCGCCTGCACGTGGACGGCGATAGCGGCCAGGGAAGCATCTGGCTGCGGGGCGGGGCGGTGACGAGCGCCCTGTCCGACAGATCCGGGGCCGGGCCTCCCGACGAGGCGCTGGCCGACCTGCTCCGCTACGAGATGGGCGCCTTCGCGTTCGACGCCGACTACGACGGCCCCGAGCAGGAGGTGAACGGCTCCGAGCCCCGCGACATCGAGCAGCTCCTGGCCAGCGCCAGCCGGCTGCTCGACGAGTGGAACGACCACCTGACGGTCGTGCCGTCGCTCGACCACCGGGTGGCGCTCGTCGACCGCCTCCCCGACGACCACGAGGTCACGCTCGACGCCCGGCGGTGGACGGCGATCACGGCGCTCGGCCCGGGCTGCACGGCCGGCGAGCTGGCCGGCGCCCTCGGCCTCACCGAGCTCGACGTGCTGCGGGTGATCCACGACCTCGTCGACTTGGGCATCGTCACGGTGTCGCCGCCGGGCGGGGCGCCGAGCCGGCCCACCGACCGGCCCGTTCTCAGCGCCCGCGGGCGGTGAGCCGCGCCGCCGGCAACGGGGCCGGCGACCCCACGGGCCGACGCCGGCGCGGGCGGTGATCCGGGAGCGTCGGCGCGCCCGGGCGACGGCGGGCTCGACGGTCAGTTCCCGCTGACGGCGAGCTCGGAGATGGCGGTGAAGTCCCGGGGCGCGTCGCCGGTCACGCCGTTGATGCGCAGCCGGACCACGCTGGAGTGGGCGTCGACGCGCACGGTCTGCATCTCGGGGGCGTCGCGGAGCGGCTGCTCGGCCATGCTGCCGTCCTCGAACTGCCAGGTGACCGACGTGGGCCGCCGGTTCTCGCGGAACCGGTCGGCGCCGTCGCACGGGTCGGTCTTGGCGTAGCCGGGCACGAGGCCCACCGAGCGGATCCGGTGCGGGCCGTCGAGCGTGAGCGTCAGCCACTCGCCCGAGCCGTCGCCCGGCATCCGCCACGCCGTGCGCGGGTTGCCGTCTGTGAGGTTGCCGGAGTGGTAGCTGACCGGGTTGCCGCAGGCGTCGTTGGCGTCGGCCGCGGTCGCCGGCACCTGGACCTGGCCGATGGCGAGCGGCCGCGGCGGACCGGCGGCGGTGGTCGTCGTCGTGGGGCGGGTCGTGGTGGTCGTCGCCTCGGTCGTGGTGGTCGTCGATGCGGTCGTCGTGGTCGACGCCTCGGTGGTGGTCGTCGTCTCCTCGGTGGTGGTGGTGCTCTCCTCGGAGCGCGCCGACTCGCCGCCGTCGTCGCGGGTCAGGGCGTAGGCCGTCCCGCCCCCCACCGCGGCGACCAGGACCAGGGCGGCGACCAGCGCCGGCCACCGCCGGCGCCGGGTCGGCTCCTCGGACGGCGGGGGCGGCGGCCACTGGCCGATGCGGGACCGGTGGACGGTGGCGTCGCCGTCGGGCGACCCGTCCGGGCCGGCCGGCGGGCCGGCAGGCGACGCCGCAGGCGCGGTCGGGGCCGCGCCCTCGCCCACCAGAGCGGGGGCCGGCGGGACGCCGGGCTCCCCCGCCGGCGCGGCGGGCGCGGTGGCCGGCGGGCCAGGCGGGCCCCCGGGCTCGGCCAACGGCAGGCCGGTCGGCGCCGCGAACGCGGCTGGCGTCGACGGCTCGGCCGGCGGCGGGTGCTCGGCGGCCGCATCGGCCCCGGCCGGGGGGTCGATGACGATCGGCTGGGTGACCTCGACGCCCATCTCCTCCTGCGCCTGCTGGAGCGCCTGGGCGAAGGCCAGGGCCGTGGGCGTCCGGGTCGCCGGGTCGCGGGCCAGCGCCCCCTGGAGGGCGGTGTCGAGCGCCCGGGGCATGTCGGGCCGGCCGACCGGCGCCACGTCCGACTGGAGGATGCGGTTCAGCAGCGACGCCAGCGACTCGCCCTCGGCCAGCTGGTGGGGCGGCCGGCCGGCCAGCATCGTGTAGGTGGTCGAGCCCAACGAGTAGACGTCGGACACCGGCGTGGGCGTGGCCCGGTCGAGCACCTCGGGCGGGGCGTGGTACGGGCTGAGCGCGTCGGTGCCGGCGGTGACGTCCTGGTGCTCGGCCAGGATCGACAGCCCGAAGTCGGTCAGCGCCGGGTGGCCGTACGTGGTGAGCAGCACGTTGCCCGGCTTCACGTCCCGGTGGACGACCCCGGCCCGGTGGGCCGACTCCAGCGCCCCGGCCAGCGCCACGGCGATCCGCAGGGCCTCCGCCACCGGCAGCGGCCCCGACGCCCGCACCCGGTCGGCGATCGAGCCGCCCTCGTACAGCTCCATGGCGATGTAGGGGCGGCCGGACGGGCTCAGGCCGGCGTCGTAGACGGTCACGATGTGCGGGTGGGCCGACACCCGGCCGGCCACCTGGCACTCGCGCAGGAAGCGCCGCTGGGCGCGGTCGTCGCCCAGCGAGAACGTCAGGATTTTGACCGCCACCCAGCGGTCGAACTGCTCCTGGTAGGCCCGGAAGACCTCGCTGTACCCGCCCCGCCCGAGCGGCGTGAGGTCGCGGAATCCGGGCACGTGGGGCGCGGCGGAGGTCCCAGTCATGGCGTCTCGCGAGGGTATCGGTCGCGGCGGAGCTGACGCGTTCGCGAGAGCGTCCGGTGGACGAGTGCCGGACGCTGCGCTATCACGGCGGTCATGGAGCCCGCGCTCGTCGGCAGCGACCCCCGGTTCCCCGGGTTCCCGCCCGAGGTGCCGTTCCCGCCGGGGCCCACGCCGCCGGGCTTCCCGCCGGCGCCGGGCCGCCCGCCGGTGGTCCCCCAGGTGCCGGTGCCGGGCACCGAGCCGCCGGGCGGCGACTTGCGCGCCCGGGTGTACGACGACCTCCTGTCCCGGCGCACGGTGGTGCTCGACCGGGCGCTCGACGCCGAGACGGCCACCCTGGTCGCCGCCCAGCTCATGGCGCTCGACAACGCCGGCTCCGACCCGGTCAAGCTGGTCGTCAACAGCCCGGGCGGCCCGCTCGACGCCGTGGCCGCCGTCCTCGACACGATGGCGCTCGTGCAGGGGCCGATCGAGACGACGTGCCTGGGCCGGGCCGACGGCACGGCCGCCCTCGTCGTGGCCTCGGGCACCGGACGGCGCCGCATGGGGTCGGGCGCCCGGGTCCGCCTGCGGTTCGCGGACGTCGAGCTGGCCGGCCCGGCCAGCCGGCTCGACGGCGAACTGGCCCGCCAGCGCGACCTCCAGCGATCGCTGATCGACCGGCTCGTGGCCATCACCGGCCAGGAGCGGCGGCTCGTCGAGCGCGACGTCGAGACCGGCCGCACGCTGACCGCGCCGGAGGCGGTGGCCTACGGCCTGGCCGACGAGGTCATCGGCGCGCCCGGCCCCCGCCCGGGGCGCTGAGCCCGGGCCGGCCCGAGCCCGAGCCGCTCCCGCGCCGTCGCGTCCCGGGCTCGCGTCCGAGCGCCCGGTGCCTCAGGCCGGCGACGCCGGGTCGGAGCCGGACCGGCTGGCGGCCAGCTCGGCGAGCTCCGACTTGAGGACCCGGCGCAGCAGCTTGCCGGTCTCGTTGTAGGGGAGGCTGGTGCGCACGTCGATCAGGACGGGCGTGCGCGACGACCGGAGCCGCTCGCGCACCCAGGCCTGGAGCTCGGCCTCGCCGGCCGCCGCCCCCGGGTGGAGCACGACGGCGGCCGCCACCGCCTCGCCCCACTCGTCGTCGGGCACGCCGGTCACCCCGGCCTCGGCCACGTCGGGGTGATCCAGCAGCACGTCCTCGATCTCGCCCGGCGACATGTTCTCGCCGCCCCGGACGATGACGTCGTCGAGGCGGCCCTCGACGTACAGGAACCCGTCGGCGTCGAGCCGGCCGCTGTCGTTGGTCGGGAACCAGCCGTCGTCGGTCAGGGCCGAGCGGCCGAGGTACTCGCCGGCCACCTGCTCGCCCCGCACGACGATCTCGCCGGTCTCGCCGGTCGGCAGCGGGTTGCCCAGGGGGTCGCGGATCTCGAGCTCGAGCGTGGGCAGCGGGCGCCCCACCGAGCCGAGGCGGGCCCGCACGGCGGGGTCGTCGCTGGCGTGGGCGACCCGGTGGTCCTCGGGGCCGAGCACGGCGATCGTGCTGCTCGTCTCGGTCAGCCCGTAGGCGTTGACGAAGCCGACGTGGGGCAGCAGGTCCATGGCCCGCTCGATCACCGGCACCGGCATGCGTCCCCCGCCGTAGGACAGGTGGGCCAGCGCCGGGAGCTTGGCCCCCAGCGTCTCGATGGCGTCGAGGATCCGCCCCAGCATGGTGGGCACGACCATGGCGTGGGTGATCGCCTCCTCCTCGGCCAGGCGCACCCACTCGATCGGGTCGAACTGGGGCAGGTAGACGATGCGGCGACCCGAGTACGTGCCCGACAGGATGGCGGCCATGCCGGCCACGTGGTAAGGGGGCACGCTGACCAGCGCCGCCTCCTCCTCGGCCGAGGACATGTACTCGACCGTCGACAGCACGTAGGACGCCAGATGGCGGTGGCGGAGCAGGGCCGCCTTGGGCTCGCCGGTGGTGCCGCTCGTGAACAGCCAGATGGCGACCGACTCGGGGTCGACCTCGCCGCCCGGGTGGGGCTCGGCCTCCTCCAGCCGGCCGACCAGGTCGCCGCGTGTCACCACGGTCAGGCCGTCGACGCCGGCGATGCGCCCGGCGCTGGCCTCGTCCGCGACCACGACCGCGGGAGCGACCCGGCCGATCACCGACCGCAGCCGGTCGTCGGCCAGCCGGTAGTTGACGGGGGCGAACGGCACGCCGGCCAGCCCGCTGGCGAACAGCAGCACGGGGACGGCCTCGGAGTTCAGGTCGACGAGCCCGACGCGCTCGGCCCCGGACTCGGCGACGAGCGACGCGGCCCGTCGGGCCCGGTCGAGCAGCTCGCTGTAGGTGAGCCCCCCGGCGCGCCGGCCGACCGCGATGCGGTCGCCCATGCCCTCGGCGGCCATCTCCAGCAGCATCGTGACGTTCATCGTCCCCCTGTCCCCAATGTGTGGTCGCGCCACGGTATCCACAATCAGGTGTGGCGCGGCAGCTGAGCAGGGCGCACACTGGAGGGAGCAACGTCGACACCCATTGGGGGCGTCTCATGTTCGGACGCGCGCGAGTGCCCGAGGTGATCCCGCAGCTGTCCCGGGGGAAGCACCGCAGTCCGCGAAAGGGCGCGTGCTTCATGGAGATGGCGTCCTATCTGGCGGGCGAGCGGTGGAGCGACCACCCGTCCTGCACCCACCCGCTGCTCGCGGCCCTGGCCCGTCTCGTGAACGACCACACGAGCGACGCGGGCCGGAACCAGCTGCTCGACCTCGTCCCCTCCGTCATCGGCCTGACCAGCGACGACCCCAAGGTCGAGGTGGTCATCACCCTGCGGGCCGCCCGGACGGCGCTGCCGGTGGCGTCCGCCGACCGCCAGCGGGTCCTGGCGGTGTCGGTGCTGGCCGCCGAGCGCGTGCTGGCCGACCTCGAGGGGCGGCCGGCGGGCGAGCTGAGCGAGGCCAGCCGGTCCGCGCTCGACCAGGTGCCGCACGCCGCGGCGTGGGCCCGGCGCTTCACCGACACGATGGGGGCCTCACCCCGCGGGTTCCACCGCCACGGCGCCCCGAACACGGTCCGCCACGCGGTCGTGGGCATCGCCCAGGCCTGCGTGTCCGACCCCGACGCCATCCTCCGCGACCTGCTGGCCGGGGCCATCGACGACGTGCGGGCGCTCGTCCCGGACGCCGCGCCCCGGGTCGTGCGCGAGCTGCCCCGCACGGCACCGGCGGAGTCGGCGGAGCCGCTGGCGGCGGCCCGGCCCTAGCAGGACTCCGGGCCGTCGGGCGGCTCGTCGAGCAGCTCGGCGACGAACTCGGCCACCGCGTCCACGACCTCGGCGTCGCCCTCAGGGGGCGGGCCGGGCTCGGGGGCGCCGGGCCGGGTGTCGTCGGGCTCGCACATCGGCGTCGCAGGGTACGCAGGGCCGGCGCCCCGGGCGTCCGTAGGCGCTACGTACCCGGGCGGGGCGCGCGACGTCGCCCGGCGCCGAACGGCAGGCCGGGGCCCCGGCGCGCCTACCGTCCCAGCGCCTCGGCCAGCTGGTGGCGGCCCTCGATCATCAGCTTGCGGTACACCCGGCTGAGGTGCGTGTCGACCGTCCGCACCGACAGGTACAGCTCCTCGGCGATCTCGGGGCTGGTCCGGCCCCGGGCGGCCAGGAGGGCGATCTGGCGCTCGCGGGCGGTGAGCTCGGCGCCGACCGGCAGGTCGGGCTCGAGCGCCGGCGACACCGGATGCCCGCAGGCCTCGAGCAGCTCGTCGACCCGGCGGGCGGCGGCCGCCGCCGAGGCGCCCCGCCCGTGCCGCCGGTAGGCGTTGGCCGCGGCCCGGTGGGCCTCGGCGGCCAGCAGGTCGGCGCCGGCCTCCTCCAGCTCGGCCGCCACCGCCCCCAGCGCGCCCGGGTCGTCCTTGGCCCGGGCCAGGGCCCGAGTGTGGCGGGCGGCCAGGCCGGCGAACGGGCCGTCGACCGCGGCGGCCAGCCGGTCCATGGTCTCGACCGCGTCGGCCGCCCGGCCCAGGCGGACGGCGGCGTGCAGGGCCTCGACCGCCAGCGGCTTGGCCACGTGCTCCATGGCGGTCGCCAGCGCCAGGCACTGGCCGGCGGCCTCGTCGACCTCGCCCCGCGCCGCCCGCAGCCAGCAGCGCGACAGCTCGATGTAGGGCAGCGTCCGGGCGCCCCGGAGGGGGTCGGCGGCGAAGGCGGCGTCGGCGGCGGCCAGGGCCTCCTCGGCGACGCGCAGCTCGCCGGCGAACACCGCGGCCCGGGCCCGGATGGCCTCGGCCAGCGGCCGCTGGCCGAACCAGTCGGACTCGGCCAGCGCCCGGACCGACCGCTGGAGCTCGGCCAGGGCGGCGCGGGCCCGGCCCCGCTGCAGCAGGGCCCCGCCCCGGAACCCGGCGAGGATGCCCCGCAGCGACGGCGGCGGGAACTCCAGCTCGACGCCGAGGCGGTCGGCCGTGAAGGCGTCGAGCTCGCGGATGCGGCCGGCCCAGTACAGGGCCTGGAACCGGGCCATGCGCAGCTGGACGTCGCCCCACGGCACCTCGTGCCGGTGCTGGCGGGCCGCGGCCAGCACGTCGTCGTCGAGCAGGGCGAGCGAGGCGTCGGGGTGCCCGGCCGCGCCCCGGGCGGTGACGGCCACCGTGACGGCCCGGATGCGGGCCGGCTCCCCCAGCGCCGGCATGGCCAGCAGCTCGTCGGCCAGCCGCCCGGCCTCGGGGAGCTGGAGCGAGAACATCATCATCTGCGCCAGGACCGACCGGCACTCCGCCTGCCAGGTGGGGTGGCCGGCCAGCTCGGCGTCGGCGGCCCGCAGCACCGCGAACGCCTCGGTCGACCGGTCGAGCTGCAGGAACAGGTCGGTGGCGTGCGCCACCGCCACCCGGGCCACGAGCTCGGGCTCGTCGGGCCGCAGCCGGGCCCGGATCGCGGCCGCGTCGTCGACGCGCCCCTGGCCGGACAGCGCCTCGGCCACCACCAGGCCGGCGTCGGCCCGGCTGTCGCCGCCGGCGGCCCGGGCCAGACGCTCGGCCAGCTGGTGGTCGAGCCGCCCCAGCGCCTCGCGGGCCAGGCCGAGCAGCTGATCGGGGTCTCCGGGGCTCCCCGAATCGAGCCGCCACGTGGCCAGCCGCAGTCGGTCGAAGCCGTCGAGGCGGCCGGGCCACCGCTCCAGGTCCTCCACCGCCTCGACGAGGCGCCGCAGCAGGGTGCGGCGGCGCATCCGCGGGAGCGCCCCCGCCAGGACCTCGCCGTAGAGCGGGTGGGCGACCTGGACCAGCGTGGTGCGGTCGACGTCGGCCACCTCGACGAGCCCGCGGTCCTCCAGCGCCTCGAGGTCGGCGGCGTCGGCCACCCGCTCGATGGCGTCGAGCGGGACCTGCTCGCCCAGCGCCACCATCTCCAGCACCTCGCGGGCCTCGGGCGTCAGCAGGCGCAGCCGCTCCTCGACCAGCTCGCGCAGGCGGGCCTGCGGCTCGTCGGGCAGCACGATCCGCCCACCCTCGCCGGCCTCCCGGCGCTCGACCGCCGCCGTGACCAGCTCACGCACGAACAGGGGGTTGCCGCGGCTGAGCCGCCAGATCCGCTCGAGCAGCGAGGCCGGCACGGCGTCGCCCAGGATGGCCAGGACCAGCTCCTCGGTGGCGTCGCGGCCGAGCGGCGCCACGTCGATGCGGGTGACCAGCTCGTCCTTCCACAGGGCGTTGAGGCCGAAGGGCAGCGGCTCGTGGGTCCGCACGCCGATGAGCACCCGCGTCGGCGACTGCGTCACCGCCAGGTGGAGCAGCGCCACCGACAGGTTGTCGAGCAGGTGGGCGTCGTCGACCGCCAGCAGCAGGCCGGGCCCGTCGCCCCCGGGCGCCCGCTCGCGCAGGCGGGCCAGCGCCAGGTGGAGCAGGTCGGCGCGCTCGTGGACCTCGTGGTCGTCGGCGGGCCCACCGGCCGGCGCCAGCAGGTGTGACAGCGACCCCAGCGGGATCGTCCGGGCCGCCTCGGTGGCCCGGACCCACTCGACCGCGCCCCCAGCCTCCCGCCAGGCCGTCACGGCCTCACCCACCAGGCGGGTCTTGCCCACGCCGGCCTCGCCGAACACGGCCACGCCCCGCGACCGGCGCGCCGTCAGCTGGCGCTGCAGCTCCGCCACCTCTGCCTCCCGCCCGACGAGCGGCCAACGCGTGACCACGCAGGAGATCGTACGCGGGGAATACGTAGGTGCTACGGACTCGCTCGGGCCGCCGGTTCCGTACCGTTCTCTCCGACGGCTGCGCACCCCACCTCACCCGGAGCGCAGACGTAACCCGGCGCGGGGAGTCGGAGGGAGCGGGCGGGCCCCTCCGGCTCTCCGGCTGCGATCCGACCTGCGGCGGCGGATCGCAGCCGGGAGGGTCCCGGGCGTCGCTCCAGAGGGCGGCTGGGACCCTCCCGCGCTTGCCCCTGTGTGAAAGCGCGGCCCGCAAAGCGTGATAACGCGGCCAGGGGGCCGCGCGAGCAGCCCCCTTCACCGTGTATATCCGATTGTATGAACCCGGGCCGCTTCCACGTGCGCACCGAAATCGGTTGGGAGAACACGGCTATGACGCGCGGCTGGCTTTGACCGGCACCGAGGCGTTCCCGGTGAGTCTCGCGTTGGTCAAATCAGCCCGGCTCGCCGGTCGGCGTCGTAGTCCAGTTCTTGCTGGTCGGCCGCCGGGTCGCGGCCCGGGGAGCTCTCGGTAGGCGGTACCTCGGGACCGCCACTATTCAGTCAGGCGGTGAACGCTCCACATGCCCAAAGCCCATCGCGGATGCCTCCGTTCGATGGCTGGCACAAACGCTGCACCTCTGATACTGCGCTTACAGGATAGCCCCGTCAAGGTCCAGTTCAGAGCCTCGACGCAACCTTTTCAACGAAGAGAGTGAGGCTCCGCCACCCTTCGTCGATGGGCATCCCGCCCACCAACGGGTGCAACGCGAACGAGGCGTCCGGCCCCAGCGCGACGCACTCGTCCGGGGTGAGGATCCGGTAGATGCCCTCGGCCCGCAGCTCCTCGACGGTCGTGGCGTGGGAGTGGACCGCCGAGCTGACGTCCGGCGTCTGCCACTGGGCGTAGGTCGTGGCCTCGTGCAGGAAGTACTGCCCGAGCGTCGCCCACGCCTCGTCGGGGTCCTCGTGGACGAACACGTGCCAGAAATCGGCGGCCGGCATGAAGCAGAAACCCTGCGTGCCCTGCTTCTCGCACTGCTCGTAGTAGTAGGCCTCGAGCTCGGGGATGTTGGCGGCGGTGGAGAACCCGAGCCCGAGGCGGGCCGCCCGCCGGGCCGCCGGCTTGGACGTGCCACCGACCATCAGCAGGCTCTGGGCCGCGGTGAGCGGCTTCGGGGTCACCCGGACCGTCGTCTCGCGGTAGGTGAAGGGCTCGCCGGTCCACGCCTGGAGGATGGCCTCGAGCGCCTCGTCCATGAGCTTGCCCCGCTCCGAGAAGCTCTTGCCGTGCTGGGCGTACTCCTCGGGCCGGTAACCGAGGCCGGCGATCACGCTGAGCCGCCCGCCGCTGGCCAGGTCGAGCACCGCGATGTCCTCAGCGATGCGCAGCGGGTCGTGCAGGGGTACGAGCAGGGCGGAGATCGAGACGGCGATGCGCGGGCAGCGCCCGAAGATCAGGCCGGCCGTGACGAGCGGCGACGGGCTCCAGCCGTTGTCGGCGCCGTGGTGCTCCTCGAGCGTCACGACGTCGAACCCGTGCTCGTCGGCGTAGGCGGCCATGTCGATCGACGCCTGGTAGCGGGACGCCATCTCCCGGGGCTCGATGCCCGGCTGGACCTGGTTGAAGCGGATGACCTTCATGCTCCCCCTCTGCGGCTCGCTCCCGACCGCACGCTAGCGAAACACGTTTCACTCCGCAGGGGCGGAGGACCGCCGCCGGGACCGTCCTCGCTCCGCCGGGCCGAACCGGCGGCCGTCGGACCGTCGCCGCCGGGCACGTCGAGGGACGGGCCGGGGTGCGGACCCGACCCGTCCCTCGACGGGGTGGAGATGCGACGCCCGGCGAACGGGCGACCCCTCCGGCCCGGTCCGAGCCCTCGGGCCGGCCCGGCCCGTCCGCCACCTACTCGCGGGCGCCCGTTCGTGGGCGCCTACTCCTGGGCGACGAACGCCATCACGAGGCCCATCTGGTCGTTCACGGGCTCCGGCATGTCGTAGTAGGAGCATGTGGCCGGTGCTCCAGCCCAGCTGGTGGCCGCCGCCGTCGACCAGGTCGTCGTGGTGGTGTCGTGGCTGCCGTGGTGACCGCCACCCGGGACTGTCGGGCGGTCAGGCGGGCGGCGTGTAGCCGTCCGTGAGACCGGTGAGGCCCGTCGGCTCGTGGGGGCCGAAGGCGAGCTGCTCGAGCACGCCCATGCCGGCGCGGTCGCCCATCCGCACCCGGCACAGGGTCTGGACGTGGATCGACGCCGGGTCCTCGGGCGGGAAGTCGTCGAGCGCGATCGAGTCGCCGCCGACCTCCAGCTCGCCGTGGTTGGAGCCGTGGGAGAAGTGCGGGTGCAGGTACCCGATCCCCCGCATCCGGAACGAGTAGAGCCGCTCGAACGCGATGGGCGGCAGGGCCGTGCCGTCCTTGCGGTGGAGCGTCACGGTGGCCGACGCCATCTCGCGCCGGCCCGGCAGCCACGCCACCTCCACGTCGCTGCGGCCCAGGTGCTCGGGCTCGGACGTGTCGGGCAGGGGCGGCACGAGCAGCGCCTGCTCCAGCCACCGCTCGCCGTCGGCGTGCTCGAACAGCGCCAGGTGGGTGCAGAGGTCGTCGAAGTGGAGCGGCGCCCACAGCCAGAACACCTGCATGGGCCCCGGCGGGAAGTTGGTGGGCGCCTGCTGGCCCACGCCCCGCACGCCCCACGACCGGTCGCGGGTGGCCCAGGTGGTGGCGGCGTCGAGCTCCAGCGTCACGCCGGTGGGCAGCGTGATCGTCCCCTCCCACGTCCCCCACTGGGTGAGGCGGGTGTAGTCCATGATCGGGACGTTGTGGCGCACGAGCCGCTGCCGGGGCTCCTCCACCGGTGCGGTGCGGGCCCGGAACGTGACGTCCGCGGTCAGGCCCCGGTCGTTGTCGGACACGACGTAGCGCAGCGTCCGCAGCGGCTCGACGACCTCGATCCGCAGGGGCCCGACGACGGTGGCCCGGTCGGTGGGCATGAGCCCCGAGGCGAGCACCGAGTGCTGCACGCCGTCGTGGACGACGCTGAAGGCGCCGTCGACCACGCCCCGGTTCGGGTAGTGGCCCATCGCCGCGCCGAGGAAGAAGCTGCCGTCGCGGGCGTAGCCGTTGAACCAGTAGCGGTCGTAGTGGTTGGGGTCGCCCGAGACCGTCTGGGCGATGGGCGCCGGCGTCTGGTGGATCGGGTAGTCGTCGAACGGGGTCAGCATCCGTGGACCGCCGGGCCGGGTCCGCCGCGGCCTACGCCGGGCGCCGCTCCACCAGCCGGACGAGCGGGATCTGCCGCTCGCAGCGCGTCTGGTAGTCGGCGTACCAGGGCCGGTCGGCGATCAGCGCCGCCCACGTCCGCTCGCGGTCCTCGCCCTCCAGAACCTCGAACGACGCCCAGAAGGCGCCCTCCCGCACCCGCACGTGGACCTCGGGGTTGGCGTTCCGGTCGGTGCCGTTCAAGTACCACGCGGGGTGCTGGGGCGCGCCGGAGAACGAGGCGACGACGATGCGGTGCCCGTCGGGGTCGCGCCAGAACGGCAGCGCCACCTTGTGCTCGCGGCCGGTGCGCCGGCCCTTGGTGGTCAGCACGACGTGCTGCATGCCGGCCGGCGTCCACACCGCCTCGTCGTCGCTGGCCTCCATGGCGGCGACGTGCTGCCGGCTGATCCCCGGGATCTCGCTCCGCGGCGGCTCGACGAACGGCTCGGCGCTCTGGCTCTCGGTCACTCGGAGTCCCCTCCCTGGTCTCCTGGCCCTCGCTCCGGTCACGGTAGCGCGACTAGAACTGAAGTCCAGTCCGAGTAGCTTTGTCCCGTCACGCCACCGACCGGAGGGGCACCCGATGGAGTTCGGCATCTTCCTCAACGGCTACATCCCGGGGCCCGGCGCCCACGACACCGAGTGGGAGCATCGGCAGCTGATGCGGGAGGCGGAGTACGCCATCTTCGCCGACAAGCACAACTGGAAGTACGCCTGGTTCGGCGAGCACCACGCCTTGACCGAGTACTCCCACATGTCGGCGCCCGAGGTGGTGATGGGGCTGGTCGCGGGCCAGACCAACTACATCCACCTCGCCTCCGGCATCAACAGCCTGTCGCCCCGCAAGGAGCACCCCGTCCGCTACGCCGAGCGGGCGGCGATGCTCGACCACATCACGAACCGCCGCTTCGAGTGGGGCACGGGCCGCGGCGCCGGGTCGCACGAGGTGGCCTCGTTCAACATCCTCGACACCAGCTCGACCAAGGCGGAGTGGGACGAGGTCATCCGCGAGATCCCCCGCATGTGGGAGCAGGTCGACTACGAGTACCACGGCGAGCACTTCACCGTGCCCACGCCGCACAACATCCTTCCCAAGCCCTACGGCCAGGGCCACCCGCCCATCTGGGTGGCGTGCGGGAACCCGCCCACCTTCGAGAAGGCCGGCCGCCTCGGCATCGGCGCCGTCGCCTTCAACTTCGAGCCCATCTACAACCTGAAGGGCCGGATCGAGGCGTACAAGCGGGGCATCGCCGAGTGCGAGGAGCCGATCGGTCAGTTCATGAACGACAACCTCATGATGACCAACGCGGTGCTCTGCTTCGAGGACCGCGACAAGGCCCGCAAGCTGGCCCTGGAGCGGGTCAGCGGCTACCTCGTGACGATGGTCAACTTGTACCACGACACGATGCCCAAGTCGCCGGACGCCATCACCTGGCCCGACCCGCCCACCACCCTGCGCGACGTGGTCGGCGACGGCGACCCCGACGAGGTGCTCGACCAGATGATCGCCGGCGGCTACCTCCTGTGCGGCAACCCGGAGGAGGTGTGCGAGCAGATCGAGGCCTACAAGACCGTCGGGTGCGACCAGCTCGTGTTCGGCCTGCCCCAGGACCTCCACCGCGACGAGGTGCTCGAGCTGCTGGAGGTGTTCGGCGATCAGGTGATCCCCGAGCACGACCCCGACCGGGTCCACTCCACCGACCGCTACCGGGCCACCGCCAAGCCGAAGTACCAGCGGTTCTCCAAGCCCCTGCCGGACGTGAAGTGGCCGACGGTCCTGCCGGTCACCGCCCGGCCGCCGCTCGAGGCCTGACGGCCGGCGGCTGAGCGGCGCGCAGGCGCCGCTCAGCCGGCCCAGGACCTCGGCGAGCGCGGCAACCGCCCGGCCGCCAGCCACCACCCGCCCCTGGCGTGGGGGGCTGCCGCTTCGTTCTCGACCACCTTGGCATCCCAACCACCGAGTTCGTCGAGTCGCCCGAGGTCGCCGGACCACCACCAGCGCCAGCGGCCAGTAGGTCGCCGGGCTCCGCACCCACTCGGGCGCCGGCTCGGCCAGCTACGGCGGACCACAGAGACCCGCTGTATGTACCTCACCAGCGGGAAGCCCCACCGGACCAATGAGTCTCCGATACGCCTCCTCGGCGTCCAGCAGCTCCCGTACTGCCGCCGTCTCGGCCTCGGTCACGGCCCGCTGTTACCGATCGTGTCCGCGAACCCGTCGGCCGGCCGATGGCCACCAAGCACCCACCGACTCCCGAACGTCAACGGCCGGCGCCGGCCACCGGCAGCATGCTCGCCGTCGCTGCCCTCGACGGGCTCGTCCACCACGTCGCGGTCAAGTTCGATGTCGTCCGACTCGGCCTGACCCGCCACATCCGCCATATCGGCCTCCCAGGCCCGGTCCGTAGAATCCGTAGAATCCGTCATCGTCACGGCCCCGATCGGGTGTGGCCACGCCCCCGGCCGCTGCAACGGCGCGAGGGGCTAGTCGTTCCGACGACCTTGTAAGACCGCTCGTCCGGACGGTCCACAACGTCCCGACAGACGTCCTGGGACGTCTGTGGGACGCTTTCGGGGGTGAGCAACGAACAGCTCCGCCAAGCCCTCGCCAGCGCCCAGCTCACCCACGAAGACGTCGCCGCCGAGCTCGGCGTCGACCCCAAGACCGTCCAGCGTTGGGTCACCCTCGGCCGGACCCCCCACCGCCGGCACCGCCGGCGCCTCGCCGAGCTCCTGGACCGGACCGAACCCGAGCTCTGGCCCGGCGGCGACCAGACCGGCGGCCCCTCCGACCTCATCCGCCTCTACCCCGAGCGCGCTGCCGTCCCCCGAGCCAAGTGGCTCGGGCTCCTCACCTCCGCCACCGAGCACGTCGACGTCCTCGCCTGGGCCGCCACCTTCTTCCACCAAGTCCAGCCCCGAGTCGCCGAACTCCTCGGCGACGCCGCCCGCCGCGGCGCCCGAGTACGCCTCTGCTTCGGCGACCCCGGCAGCCAGGCCGTCGCCACCCGAGAGCACGAGGAGCCCCTACTCGGCGAAGGCGCCCTCGCCGCCAAGATCCGGGTCTCGCTCCGCTACGTCCGTGACGCCCTCGACGTCGAGGCGTCGAGGTCCGCCTCCACAGCTCCGTCGTCTACGCCAGCCTGTTCCGCTATGACGACGAGATGATCGTCAACCCGCACGTCTACAGCAGGCCCGCCAGCGAGAACCCCGCCATGCACCTCCGCCGAGGCCCCATCTTCAACGCCTACGCCACCGGCTTCGACGCCGTCTGGGAAGCCGCCAAGCCCTGGAAGGGCGAGGCGGTCTGATGGGCCGGGTCGAGTACTGGCACAACCCGGACGCCCCCAAGCCCAACTCGCTCGTGCCCGCCTCCGGCGTCCTCGCCGTCAACGACCGCGGCGAGGTCCTGCTCCAGCGGCGCCGCGACACCGGCCAGTGGGCCATCCCCATGGGCAAGCAGGAGCTCGGCGAGACGGTCGCCGAGTGCGCCGTCCGGGAGACCGAGGAGGAGACCGGCGTGCGGGTCGAGGTGACCGGGATCCTCGGCGTGTTCTCCGACCCCGCCCACATCGTCGCCTACAGCGACGGCGAGGTCCGCCAGGAGTTCGAGATCACCCTCATCGGTCGGCCCCTCGCCGGCGAGCCGGCGGCGAACGACGAGGCGTCCGACGTCCGGTGGGTCGCCCCGGCCGACCTCGACGCCCTCGACATCCACCCCACGATGCGCCGGCAGCTCGATCACTGGCTGACCGGCCGCCACCCCCACGTCGACTAGCCCCGCCGGCTTAAGCGGTCGCCCTGCACGGCTTCACCGGTCCAGCCGCTTCTCGATGCGGAACATGGCGGTGGCGAGGACGTAGAGGACCAGCGCAGAGACCTCTCACGTGGCGATCACGACGCGAACGCCGGATAGTCGTGACTCAGCGGGTCCTCGAACTGGCGCGGCGCCGCCCACACGGCTTCGGCCACAGTACGAATGACCAGGATCGCGACGGCGACCCTCGGCACTTCGAGGCTCACCCGCGTCGTCCCGCTTGGGGAGATCGATCCGTGAGGCCGCCGCTCAGCCGGCCGTGAGGCCGTTGTCGGCGCTCAGGATGGCGCCGTGCACCGCCCGGGCCTCGTCGGAGGCCACGAACGCCACGAGCGCGGCGATGTCCTCCGGCGGGGACATGCCCCGGAGGCTCGTGTAGCGGGCCATGAGCTGGGGGTCGACGCCCTCGGGGATCTCGAACTGCCGGGTCAGGGTCGTGTCGGTCCCGCCCGGGGCGACGGCGTTCACCCGCAGCGGCTTCTTGGCGTACTCCATGGCCAGCGCCCGGGTGAACTGCACGATCGCCCCCTTCGTCATGCAGTACACGACCGTGTAGGCCTGGCCCATGAGCCCGGCGTTGGAGGCGATGTTGACGATGTTGCCGTGCGTCTCGAGCAGGTGCGGGATGGCGGCCTGGGCCAGGAAGAAGCAGCCGTCGACGTTCACGGCCATCATCTGGCGATAGCGCTCGACGGTGACGTCGGTGACGTGCTCGGCCCGGGCGATGCCGGCGACGTTGCCCAGCACGTCGAGCCGGCCGTGGGCGTCCACGCAGGCGGCCACCGCGGCCCGGCAGGCCTCGGGGTCGCTGACGTCGGCCACGTGCGGCGTGACCGCGCCCGCGGGCGCGGCGGCCGCGGTCTCCTTCACCCGGTCCTCAGCGATGTCGAGGGCGAAGACGTTCGCCCCCTCCCCCGCCAGCCGGAGCGTCACCGCCCGGCCGATACCCGAACCGGCGCCCGTCACGAGCGCCACCTTCCCATCGAATCGTCCCCCGGTCACGCTCGGTGTCTACCAGAGCTGCGACCTGGGATCATCCCCTCGAACTGAAATCCACATCTAGCAGGTCGGATCGGGCGGCGGCTCGCCCCGGTACTCCGCCTCCAGCCCGCGGATGGCGTCGTCGAGGGCGCAGTTCAGGTCGACGTCGCCGCTGGTGACCTCGCGGAAGAACCGGTGGAGGACGTTCCAGCTCCCCTGGGCGTCGCCGCCGTTGGCCACCGCGAACTGGTCGTCGGACAGGTCGAACAGCAGACGGTCGTCGGGCCCGGGCCGCAGGAGCGCGGTGAGCAGCACTCGCACGTCCTCCCAGTTGCCCCGGAGCACGTCCTGGCGGCCGGCGTAGGGGGACAGCTCGTTGGGCGTGACGAAGCCGCGGTCCTGCCGGGCCCAGCGCTCCACGGCCTCCTCGCCGGTCAGCCACTCGACGAAGGCCGTCGCCTCGGTGGTGTCGGTGCAGGCACCGGAGGGGTCGGGCACGACGGCGAAGTCGCCCCCGACGATCAGCGGACGCCCCTCGGCCAGCTCGGGGAACGCCGCCACCCACAGCCGGTGGCTCGGCGGCAGCTCCTCGGCAGCGCCGGCCACGAAGCTGGGACCGAACGCCAGCGCCGCCCGGCCCTCGAACACCTGGCGGGGCAGGTGGTACCAGCGGGTGGCGGCGGCGCCCTCGGGGCCGCCGGCCAGCACGCCGGACGTCCGCCACAGCTCCGCCATGTCGGTCAACGCCCGGCGGATCGACGGGTGGCTCCAGTCGACGGGCTCGCCGTCGGCCAGCAGGGCGTAGAGCTCGGGGTCGGTGCCGGCGAGCTGGTTCTCGAACCAGTCGGTGAGCGGCCACCGGCTGCGGGCCGGCACCGACAGCGGGGCGGCGACCGTCGGCGAGTCGATGTTGCTGTTCACCCAGTGGACGAGATCGCCCCAGGTCCAGTCGGCGGGGTCCTCCGACCCGAGCGCGTCGAGGTCGTACCAGAACAGCGACTTGTGCGTGCCCTTGACCACGGCGCCGTACACCTGACGCTGGCCGCCGGCCCGGGCCTGCACGGTGACGAGGTCGTTCCACTGGGTAGGGAACAGCTCGGTGACCTCGGGCGGGGTGGCGCACAGGTGGCCGCGGGCCGCGTGCTGCCGGACCAGGCTCGGCTGGGGGACGATGGCGACGTCGGGTGGGTCGCCGTCGTCGAACGCCTCGGCGAGGGCCGTGCCGATGTCCTCCCCGACGCTCGTGACCGCGACGTCGGGGCCGTAGCCGGCCACGACCGTGCAGAAGTCGCGCAGCTCGCGGTCCTCCCACACGACCATGACCTCGACGGCGTCGCCGCTCGGCGGGTTGCCGCAGTCGTCGGGCGGCGGCTCCTCCCACGGGAACCGGACCAGCGGGTTGAGGAGGATGGTCACGACCCCAGCCAGGCCGAAGCCGGCCGCCAGGAGGCCGATCACGTGCTTCCACCAGAACAGGCCGACCACGGTGACCAACGCCAGCGCGGCCACGAGCCACACCCGGTTGGACCAGCCGTCGGTGACGTGCTCGACCCAGGCGCCGGCGAGGAGGCCGACGATTCCCACCAGCCAGCCCGGGAGGGGGTCCGGCTTCGCCAGGCGCGACCTCACGGCGACGCCGGCGCCCCCTCGGGACTTCGTTCGTGAACCGTCTGAACCTTCTTCCGGCGTGCTCCCGTGGTCGGCTGTCCTGGCCAAGCGACCTCCGTTCCCCACCGCGGCACCGCCGCCACGGTGCCAGGAACGAACCTAGCCGAGCCGTCGGCCGGATCAGGGACCGGACGTGGCGTTCCCGGCCGCCACCGTGGCGGTCGCGGTGCGGAAGGCATCCACGGCCGCGGCGTAGACGTCGTGCGCCGCCGCGGCGTCGTCCGGCACGGGGAGGGCGATCCGCACGTCGGTGACGCCGGCCTCCACCAGCTCGGGGACCGGGGCCATCGTGGCGGCCAGGTCGAGCGACCCGTCGCCGGCCCGCACGGCCCGGGCCGTCCCCACCACCTGGAGCCCGTCGAACGTGCCGCCCGCGGCGGCCACCAGCTCGCGCATCCGGGCGATCCCGGTCCGGACGTCGGCGGCCGCCGGCCCCCACGGGATCCATCCGGCCCCGAAGCGGGCGATGCGCCGGGCCACCCGCGGGTTGGCCGTGCCCGACACCCAGATCGGGACCCCGCCCTCCTGCCGCGGCTTCGGCATCGAGTGGATGGCCTCGAACGCCAGCAGATCGTCCGAGAAGCTGGCCCGCCGCTCCCGCCAGATCGTCTGGAGCACGGCCAGCGTGTGGTCGAGGAGCTTGCCCCGCCCCTCGAACGGCAGCCCGGCCGCCTCGTACTCCTCGCGCTGCCAGCCGACGCCCACGCCGAGGTCGACCCGCCCGCCGGACAGGACGTCGAGCGTGGCCAGCGACTTGGCCAGCACGACCGGCCGGCGCAGCGCGGCGAGCAGGATGTTGGTGCCGAGCCGCACCCGGCTGGTCAGCCCGGCCACGACCGACAGCACGGTCAGCGGCTCGAGCCAGTGGCCGTCGGGCCCCGTCGGCTGCTTGCCGCCGGCGGCGCCGCCGAGCTCGGGCCGGGCGTAGGCCTCGAGGTTCTCGCCGTAGACCACGTGGTCGGACACGACGAGGCGGTCGACGCCGGCCCGGTCGGCGGCCCGGGCCCGCTCGAGCAGGAACTGCCAGCTGCCGGGGTCCTCGGCGGCGAAGCTCGCCAGCGGGACCGACAGCTGGGGCTGGGACGGCGGCTGCCGGTGCGGCGGCCGGTGCGGTCGGGGATCGGCTCCCTCCGCCGCCGTCATGCCGCCGCGTTGCGGAGCAGCGCCTCGTTCGGCTCGGGCGGCAGCTCGGTGAGCGGCTTGGCGATCTCCTCGACCGTGGGGCCGTACTTGGCGGCGGCGGGCGCCAAGGCGTCGAGGTCGAAGCCATAGACCTCAGCGGCGTTCTCGGCCAGGATCTTGCGCAGGTCGGCCTCCGGCCAGTCGGAGAACAGCTGGCGCAGGTGCTCGCGGGTGTAGGGGTGCGTCCCTTCGTCGTGGGGGAAGTCGCTGCCCCACATGACCATCTCGAGCCCGAGCTGCTGGGCGGCCTTGATGTCGGCCCGCTGCGGGAAGCTGATGCCGAACCGCACGTTCTGCTTCACGTACTCGGTGGCCGACTTGGGCAGGATGTGCTCCTTCTTGAAGCGCAGCTCGCCGATGGCGCCCCGCTCCCGCACGCCGGCCAGCGTGCCGTCGAGCTGCTTGAGCAGCGGCGGCAACCACGACAGGCCCTGCTCGGTCATCACGAACCGCAGGTTGGGGAACCGCTCGAACACGCCGGACAGCAGCAGGAACAGCAGCGGGCGCCGCGAGTAGGTCGGGATCTCGGCCAGCATGATCAGCGCCGAGGACGGCACCGGGGCGTACGACGGCGAGCCCGTGCCGCCGTGGCAGTTGATCGGGACCTCGAGCTCCTCGCACACCGCCCACAGCCGGTCGTAGTCGGGATGGTTGAGCGGCTTGATCCAGTCGACGTCGGGCGGGATCGTCGGCAGCAGGATTCCGCCGCGGAGGCCGTGCTCCTTGATCCAGCGGACGTCCTCGATGGCGTCGTCGATGTCGTTGAGGAAGATCTGGCCGATGCCGGCCCGGCGCTCGGGGAACCGGCTGCAGAAGTCGACCAGCCACCGGTTGTGGGCCCGGATGCCGGCCAGGCGGTGCTCGTACTCGTCCGGCTTCGGCGGCTTGGCGAACAGCACGAAGCTCGGGAAGAACGGCGGCACCGTATTGGGGAAGATGACCTCGCCCACGACGCCGTCGGCGTCCTGGTTCGAGTTGCGCATGTCGTCGTCCCAGTTGCGGTAGCGCCGCTCGTCGCCCAGGTCGCTGAACGGGTTCTTGTACTGGGCCCGCCAGGCGTCGAAGTCCTCGCGGTACTTGGGGTCGAGGTACTCGCGGTACTGGGCGTGGCTACCGCCGGCGTGGGTGTCCGACGAGATGATGGTGTAGCGCCGCTCGCGATCCTGCCCGGTCGTGGGCTCGCTCATGGCGACCTCCTCCGAGGCGGTCGAATTAGAACCAAGTTCTAAGGTAGCCGGCTGCGCCGCCCCCGTGCCACCCCGGCGCCCGCGCCGGGTTCGGCCGGTCGCGGGCCCGGCGGGGCCGGCGGCCCGGCCGGGCGGTGGGACCGGGCGTGGGGACAGGGGCTCCCGTGCCACCCCGGGGGCTCGCGCCGGCGCGCCGCACCGGCCGGAGGGGTCAGACGTCGAGGACGACTTTGCCGATGGCCTTGCCGTCGGCGACGTGGCGCAGGGCGGCGGCCGCCTCCGCCAGCGGGAAGGCCGCGCCGATGTGCGGGGCGGCCTTGCCCTCGGCGAGCAGCGCCCGCAGCTCCCGCTCGTCGCGCGCGCGGTCGGCGGCGGCGTGGATGGCGAACTCGCGCATCTGGAAGCCGAGGATCTGGACGCCCTTGAGCAGCACCAGGTTGAGCGGGATGCGGGGGATCTCGCCCGAGGCGTAGCCCACCGTCACGAACCGCCCACCCCACCGCAGCGCCCGCAGCGCCGGCTCGGACAGTTGGCCGCCGACCGGGTCGACGACCACGTCGCAGCCGTCGGGGCGCGTCTCCCGCAGGGCCTGGCGCAGGTCGCCGGCTGTGTGGTCGATCAGGTTCTCGGCGCCGTGGGCCTTGGCGGCCTCCAGCTTCTCGGGCGTCGACGCCACGGCCGTGACCCGGGCGCCGAGCACGGCGCCCAGCTGGACGGCGGCCAGCCCGACGCCGCCGCCCGCCCCCAGCACGATCAGCTCCTCGCCCGGCTGCAGCCGGGCCACCGAGCGGAGCGCGTGGTAGGCGGTGCGGTGGGCGACGCCGAAGGCGGCCGCCAGCCGGTCCTCCACCCCGTCGGGCACGGCGGTCAGGCCGGCCGGGTCGACCACCACCTCCTCGGCGAAGGCGCCGACCACGGCGGTGCCGAACACGCGGTCGCCGACCGCGAACCCAGCGGCCCCCGGCCCGACCTCGGTGACGATCCCGGCGAACTCGCTGCCCGGGACGAACGGCGGCGGCACGCTCATCTGGTACCGGTCGGCCACCAGCAGCACGTCGGGGAAGTTGACCGCCGCGGCCCGCACGCGCACCCGCACCTGCCCGTCGACCAGCGGCGGCGACGGCACCTCCTCGACCCGCACCACCTCGGGCGGCCCGTACTCGGCGCAGACGGCCGCCCGCATCACCGGCCCCGCCACCGGGGCGCCCGGCGCTCGACGAAGGCGAGCGCCCCCTCCTTGGCGTCCTCGCTGCCGAACACTTGCGGCTGCAGCTCGCGCTGGCGCTCGGCGGCCCGGCGGGCGTCGGTCACGGCCAGCCGGACCAGCTCCTTGGTGGCGGCCAGCCCGAGCGGCCCGTTGGCCGCGATGCGGTCGGCGTAGTCGAGCGCCCGGTCCAGCACCCGCTCGGGCGGGACGACGGCGTTGACCAGGCCCAGCGCCCGGGCGCGCTCGGCGTCGAACAGGTCACCGGTGAGCGTGATCTCGAGGGCGATCGCCAGCGGGATCCGGGTGGCGAGCAGCGTGCCGTTGCCGCCGGCGAACAGCCCGCGCTTGACCTCGGGCAGGCCGAAGCGGGCCGCCGCCGACGCCACGACCAGGTCGCAGCCGAGCAGCAGCTCGAAGCCGCCGGCCACGGCGGTGGCGTTGGCGGCGCCCACGACGGGCACGCTGACCTCGCCCCCGAGCAGCCGGGCGAACGTGGCCAGGGCCTCGTCCCCGGTCGAGCCGGCCGAGCCGGGCGCCCCGGGCCCGCCGCCCGCCGCGAACTCGCGCAGGTCCAGCCCGGCGCAGAAGGCCTTGTCACCGGTGCCGGTGAGGACCATCGCCCGGATCCCGGGGTCGGACTCGGCCTCGGCGACGGCGGCCCCCAGGCCCCGCATGACCGCGCCGTTCAGGGCGTTGCGGGCCTCGGGGCGGTTGAGGCGGACGACCAGCACGGCCCCCCGCCGCTCGGTGACGACCTCGTCACCCCGGTCGTCGTCCCGGTCGCTGCTCACGACCGGTAGTCCGACGACTCGGCGAGCTCGGCCGCCTCGCGCATGAGGTCGACGACGATCGGCCCGAACGCCTGGAGCTTCTCGTCGTCGCCGGCCCGCTGGTAGCCCCGCTCCAGCACGATGGCGAGCTTCCACTTGGCCAGCACGACGTAGTAGTCGATGTCGTCGACCTGCCGGCCCGACACCTCGGCGTAGCGCTCGAGCACCTGGGTGCGCGACGGCATGCCCCGCATGTCGACGTAGCTCGACGCCGAGGCGTCGGGGGCGCTCGTGTCGTCCGGCCAGCTCTGGATCATCCAGCCCAGGTCCAGCTTGGGGTCGCCGACCGTGCCCATCTCCCAGTCGACGATCGCCGCCATCCGGGCCGGCGCACCGTGCCGGAACATCACGTTGGCGAACTGGTAGTCGCCGTGCATGATCCCGGGCACGTAGTCGAGCGGGCGGTGCTCGCGCAGCCAGGCGGTGGCGGTGTCCATGCCCTCGAGCTTCCGGCCGCCGACCTTGGCGAAGAAGCTGGTCCACCGGTCGACCTGGCGGTCGTGGAAACCCTCGGGCCGACCCAGCCCGTCGAGGCCCCGGGCCCGCCAGTCGACCCGCGACAGCAGGGCGATGCCCTCGGCCAGCTGGTACCCCAGCCCGGCCCGGGCCTCCAGGTCGCTGGCGAACGGCTCGGGCCAGCCCTGGCCCCGGCGCTCCATGGGCGACCAGCCGTCGACGAGACCCATCAGGTAGAAGGGCCGGCCCAGCACCGAGGCGTCCTCGCACACCGCCACCGCCTTGGTGTGGGGCACCTCGGTGCCGTCGAGGGCTTCGACGATCCGCCACTCGCGGAGGATGCCGGCGTCACGGTCGGGTGGGGCCTGCGGCGGCGGGATGCGGATGACGCAGGCGTCGTCGCCCCGGCGGATCTCGTACAGCTCGTTCTGGCTGCCTCCGGACAGGAAGCGGGTCTCGACGGGCGCGCCCTTGCCGGGCAGGCCCTGCTCGTCCATCCAGGCGGCGAGGCGGTCGACGTCGAGGCTCACAGGTTGCCCACCTCCAGCTCGAGGAGGTCGGCGTAGCGGGCCTTGGCCTCCTCGATCTTCCCGGGGATCCACCCGGTGGGCCACATGGCGTCGGTGCCCCGGTAGTTGCGCAGGATCTGGCGGGCGACCGTGACCTTGTGGACCTCGGTCGGGCCGTCGGCCAGGCCCATGACGCCGGCGCCGTGGATCATCTGGAAGAACGGCATCTCGTTGGTCGTGCCCAGCGCGCCGTGCACCTGCATCGCCCGCCAAGCGATGTCGTGCAGCACGCTCGGCATGACGACCTTGGCGGTGGCGATGTCCTTCCGGACCCGCTTGTAGTCGTTGTACTTGTCGATCTCCCACGCCGTGTACAGGACGAACAGCCGGAACTGGGTCAGCTGGGCGTAGGAGTCGGCGATGTAGCCCTGCACGAACTGCTTGTCGGCCAGCAGGCTGCCCTGGGTCTCGCGGCTGAGCACCCGCTCGCACATCATGTCGAACGCCTTCTGGGCCAGCCCGATGGTGCGCATGGCGTGGTGGATGCGGCCGCCGCCCAGCCGGGTCTGGGCGATGGCGAACGCCTGGCCCTCGCCGCCCAGCAGCGCGTCCTCCGGCACCCGGACGTTGTCGTAGTGGATCAGCGCGTGCGAGCCCTCGTTGAGCGGCTCGCCGTAGAGGCCGACGTTGCGCACGATCTTCACGCCGGGCGTGTCGGTCGGGACCAGGAACATCGACATGCCCTGGTACGGGCTCACGTCGGGGTTGGTCACGACCATGACGATCAGGAACGAGGCCGTCTTGGCGTTGGACGAGAAGTACTTCCAGCCGTTGATGACCCACTCGTCGCCGTCCTTCTCGGCCCGGCACTTGAAGAGGGTCGGATCGGCGCCGGCGTGCGGCTCGGTCATCGAGTACGACGAGAAGATCTCGCCGTTCAGCAGCGGCTGGAGGTAGCGCTCCTTCTGCTCGGGCGTGCCGTAGTGGGCGATGATCTCGGCGTTGCCGGTGTCGGGCGCCTGGCAGCCGAAGATCACCGGCGCCCACTGCGAGCGGCCGAGGATCTCGTTGAGCAGCGCCAGCTTCAGCTGGCCATGACCCTGCCCGCCCAGCTCGGGCCCGAGGTGCGTGGCCCACAGCCCCTGGGCCCGGACCTCGTCCTTCAACGGGTCGACGATCTTGCGCCGCGTCTCGTCGAGCGGCACGAACTGCATGTGCGGGAACAGGTAGTCGAGCGGCTCGACCTTCTCCCGCACGAACTCGTCGGCCCAGTCCAGCTTCTCCTGGTATTCAGGGTCCGTCTCGAAGTCCCACGCCATGGTGATCCCTCCCTCCCCGGCCCACCAGAATAAGATTCTGACAATGAAGAACGCAATGCGCACGCACGCGGACGCCGAGGGCGACACCGAGCGAGACCCAGCCGTCGCCGGCGTCGGCGCCCCCGGCGACGTGGCGGCGCGCATCGCCCAGCGGGCGCTGGCCAAGCGGGGCGCCGAGTACGCCAGCGAGGTCCGGCGGCTGCTCGACGCCGGGCTCCAGGTCATGCGCGCCTGCGGCACGGCCTCCCGCCCCCGGGTGGCCGACGTCGTCGCCGCGGCCGGGCTGTCGAACGACGCCTTCTACCGCCACTTCCCGTCCAAGGACGCCCTGGTGGTGGCCATCATCGAGGACGGGGCCGAGCGCCTCCGCAGCTACCTGGCCCACCAGATGTCGAAGGAGGCGACGCCCGAGGGCCGGGTGCGGCGCTGGGTCGAGGGCGTGCTCAACCAGGCGGCCGACGAGGAGATCGCGGCGACCACGCTGGCCGTGATGTGGAACGGCGACAGCGTGGCCACCGACATGCGGTCGGGGCGCTCGTCCACCGTCGAGCCGCTGGCCACGCTCCTGCGCGAGCCGTTCGCCGAGCTGGGCAGCGCCGACCCCGCGCTCGACGCCGAGGTGGCGGCGCACGGCACGGTCGGCATCCTGTCCGACTTCCTGTGGCGGCGGGTCCACCCCGACCGGGCGGTCATCGACCACGTGGTCGACCTGTGGCTGGCCGCCGTCCGCCGGTCGGGCCCCGCCGACACGCCCGCGGACACGACCGACACGCCCACCGACACCGCCGGCGACCCCGCTCCCGAGCACCGTCGGGGGTGAGCCCCGGCCCGCCCGTGCGGCAATAGCCGCGCGCTGTGGTGGATCCGGCGCGATGCTGGGGGCGTGGCCTCGTGGGCGTTCGCCGGGCGGGCGGATGAGCTGGGGAGGTTGCGCGACCTCATAGCCCGCGACGGGGGCAGCGTCGTGCTGGCCGGGCCGCCCGGCGTCGGCAAGACCCGCCTGGCCCTGGAGTGCCTGGCCCTGGCCGAGCGGGCCGGGATGGCCACCGAGCGGGTGACCGCCACCCGGTCGGCCGGCGAGCTGCCGTTCGGGGCGTTCGCGCCGTTGCTGTCCGGGGAGGCCATGGCCGGCGGCGGGACCGGGGCGGTCGACGACCGGGCCGACCTGCTTCGGCGGGCGGCCGCGGCGCTGGTCGAGCGGGCCGGGGGGCGCCACCTGGTGCTGCTGGTCGACGACGCCCACCTGCTCGACGGGTCCTCGGCGACGCTGGTCCACCAGCTGGCGGCGACCGGCGCCGCCACCGTGATCGTCACGGTGGCCTCGGGCGAGCCGGCGCCCGACCCGATCGCCGCGCTGTGGAAGGACGGGCTGGCCGAGCGGATCGACCTGGCCGGCCTCGGGCCGCGGGCGGTGGCCGACCTGCTCACCGCCAACCTGGGCGGCCCGGTCGACCCCGCGGCCGTGGTCGAGCTCACCGACCGGTCGGGCGGCAACGTGCTGTTCCTGCGCGAGCTGGTGCTCGGCGCCCAGAACGACGGCTCGCTGATCAACGACAACGGCCTGTGGCGGCTGGTCGGTCCACTGTCCCCCTCGGCCCGGCTCTCCGAGCTGGTCGAGGCCCGGCTCGGCGCCCTCGACGAGCGCGAGCGCGACGTGCTGGAGCTCGTCGCCTACGGCGAGCCGCTCGGCCAAGCCGAGCTGAACGCGCTGGCCGACCCCGAGGTGGCCGAGCGTCTGGAGCGCCGCGGGCTGCTCGCCACCCGCTTGGACGGGCGCCGCCTCGAGATCCGGGTGGCACACCAGCTGTACGCGGACGTGACCCGGGCCCGGACCCCGACGCTGCGCCAGCGGCGGATCGCCCGCCAGCTCGCCGAGGTGGTCGAGGCGACCGGCGGGCGCCGCCGCTACGACCCGCTGCGGATCGCCACCTGGCACCTGGCCGGGGGCGGCGGGCGGCCCGACCTGCTGCTGGAGGGCGCCCGGGTGGCCCGGTGGCGGTACGACTTCCCGCTGGCCGAGACGCTCGCCCGGGCCGCGGTCTCGGCCGGCGCCGGCCCGGAGGCCGCCCAGCTGGCTGCTTACGTCGCCGGCCTCCAGGGCCGGACCGAGGAGGCCGACCGCGAGCTGGCCGCCCTGGCCGAGCAGGCCACCGACGACGAGCAGCGGGGGCGGATCGCGCTGGCGCGCTTCGACACCCAGATCGTGGGCAGCGGGCGCGACGCCCTCCAGATCCTCGACGAGGCCGAGCGGACGATCACCGACCCGGCCTGGCGCGACGAGCTGGCCGCCCGGCGGCTCGCCATCCTCGTCAACACCCGGGGGCCGACGGCCACGGTGGCGGCGGCCGGGCCGCTGCTCGAGCGCGCCCGCGGGTCCGCCCTGTCCATCGCCTGCCTGGCGACCGCCTTCGCCCTGGCCCGGCAGGGGCGCATCCGCGAGGCGCTGGAGACGGCCGAGCGGGGGCAGGCCGCCCAGCGGGCGTCGTCCGGCCCGCACGCCTGGTACCCCTGGTGGCACGACGTGGTGCGGGTCCACGCCCTGCGCTACGCCGGACGCTTCGCCGAGGCCCAGGACCTCGTGCGCGAGCAGTTCCGCCAGGCGTTGCGCGACCGATCGCCCGAGGCCCAGGGCGTGTTCGCCTCGGCGTGGGCGGCGCCGGTGGCCGAGGTCGGGTCGCCGCGCACGGCCGCCCGCCGGGCCCGTGAGGCGGTGGCGCTGCACGAGCAGCTGGGCCGGCACCTGCTCATGCGCATCGACCGCGTCGTGTGCGTGCTGGCCTTGGCCCTGGCGGGCGAGGCCGAGGAGGCGGCGGCGGAGCTGGACGAGCTCGACGCCATGGGCGCGCCGCTCAGCCGCCTCGAGCAGGTCGAGCTGGAGCGGTCCCGGGCCTGGGCGGCGGCGGCCGGCGGCGATCTGCCCGGCGCCCGCGACCACCTGGAGCGCTCGGCGGAGCTGGCGGCCGGCGTTGGCGACCGGGTCGGCGAGGCGACCGCTCTCCACGGCCTGGCCCGCCTCGGCTGGGCCCCGCAGGTCGAGGAGCGCTTGGCGGCGGTGGCGGCGGACATCGAGGGCGACCTGGCCCCGGCCCGGGCCGCCCACGCCGAGGCGCTGGCCCAGGGCGACGCCACCGGCCTCGAGAAGGTGTCGCGCAGCTTCGAGGCCATGGGGGCCGACCTGCTGGCCGCCGAGTCAGCGGCCGACGCCGCCGTCGCCCGGCGCCGGGCCGGCGAGCCCCGGGAGGCGGCCGCGGCCGAACGCCGGGCCGGGCAGCTGGCGGCCCGATGCGAGGACCCGGTCACCCCGGCGCTGCAGGCCGTCGAGGTGCGCGCCCGGCTGACGCCGGCCGAGCGGGAGACCGCGGTGCTGGCCGCCAGCGGGCGGTCGAACACCGAGATCGCCGAGCAGCTGTTCCTGTCCCGCCGCACGGTCGAGAACCGGCTCTACCGCGTCTACGAGAAGCTCGGCATCTCGGGGCGCGACGAGCTGGCCGAGGCCCTGGCCCCGGACGACGCGGACGACACCCGGGAGAAGCCGGACTGACCGCGAGGGGCCGGGCGGGCCCGGCCCGGCGAATCCGGGGCCGGGCCGACCGTGTGCGGGCCGACCGTCAGCGCCGGGCGCTCGGGAAGCCCAGGTCGATCTCGCTCGTGGCCGGGTCGGGCCAGCGGGACGTGACGACCTTGGGCCGCGTGTAGAACCGCACGCCCTCGGGGCCGTAGATCGGGCTGTCGCCGAACAGCGAGTCCTTCCACCCGCCGAACGAGTGCGAGGCCACCGGCACCGGGATGGGCACGTTGATGCCGACCATGCCGACCTCGATGTCGCGCTCGAAGCGCCGGGCCGCCCCGCCGTCGCGGGTGAACAGCGCCACGCCGTTGCCGTAGCGGTTGGCGTTGACCAGCGCCACGGCCTCGTCGTAGGTGGCCACCCGCACGACGCTGAGCACGGGCCCGAAGATCTCGTCGTCGTAGACCCGCATGCCGGGCTTCACGTCGTCGATGAGCGAGCAGCCGACGAAGAACCCCTCGGGCCGCGGCGGCTCCGAGCCGTCGACGACCACCTTGGCGCCCTCCTCGGCCGCCCCGGCCACGTACGAGCGGACGCGCTCGCGGTGCTCGGGCGTGATGAGCGGACCCATCATCGACGCCGGGTCGGCCCCGGGGCCGACCACGACCTCGGGGATGCGCTCGGCGATGGCGTCGACGAGTGGGTCGGCGACCGAGCCGACGGCGACGACGACCGAGATGGCCATGCACCGCTCCCCCGCCGAGCCGTAGGCGGCGGAGACGGCGGCGTCGGCGGCCGCCTCGACGTCGGCGTCGGGCAGCACGACCATGTGGTTCTTGGCGCCGCCCAGCGCCTGGACCCGCTTGCCGTGGCGGGTGCCGGTCTCGTACACGTAGCGGGCCACCGGGGTGCTGCCCACGAACGACACGGCGTCGACGTCGGGGTGGGCCAGGAGCGCGTCGACGGCCTCGGCGTCGCCCTGCACGACGTTCAGCACGCCGTCGGGGAAGCCGGCCCGCTGCACGAGCTGGGCCAGCACCAGCGCGGCCGACGGGTCCTTCTCCGACGGCTTGAGCACCACCGTGTTCCCGCAGGCCAGGGCGTTGGCCAGCATCCACAGCGGGACCATGACCGGGAAGTTGAACGGCGTGATGGCGGCGACGACGCCCACCGGCTGGAGCACGGTGTGCACGTCGATGCCGGTCGACACCTCGGAGCTGTGCGTGCCCTTCAGCAGCTGGGGGATGCCGCAGGCGAACTCGATGTTGTCGAGCCCGCGGGCCACCTCGCCCTTGGCGTCGTCGAGGACCTTGCCGTGCTCGCGCGTGACGATGGCCGCCAGGTCGCCCCGGTGGGCGTCGACCAGCTCGCGCAAGCGGAACAGCAGGGCGGTGCGCCGGCTGAGCGGCGTGGCCCCCCAGTCGGCCGCGGCGGCCACCGCCGCCTTCACCGCTTCGTCGACCTCGGCGGAGGAGGCCAGCGCCACGGCGGCCGTCTGCGTGCCCTGCGCCGGATCGTAGACGGGCGCGGTGCGGCCCGAGCGCCCGGCGACGTCCTGGCCGGCGATCCAGTGGCCGATCGTGCGCATCACAGGCGGTACAGCTGGCGGGCGTTCTCGCCCAGGATCTTGCGCTGGGCGTCGGGCGAGAGGGTGGTCATCTTCTCCGCCACGGTCTCGAGGGGGTTCGGGTACATGCAGGTCGGATGGGGGAAGTCGGTCTCGAACAGGATGTTGTCCTCCCCCACCGCGTCGATCAGGTCGGGGAGCTTGTTGCGATTCTTTTCGAACCAGAACGTGGCGTAAAGGTTGGAGCGGAAGTACTCCGACGGCAGCTTGCCCAGAGCGGCCAGCTCGTCCGGTGCGTTCTCGGCCATCTCGTAGTCGAGGGTCTCGAGGATGAACGGGATCCACCCGCAGCCGCTCTCGACCGACACCATCTTCAGCGTCGGGTGGCGGTCGAAGATGCCCGACAGGATCAGGTTGGTCACCACCCGGGCGTTGCCGATGAACAGCAGGGTGCCGCCGATGGCCAGCTTGGTGTTGGGCGGGTGCGAGTCCCACGGGTACTTCCCGTAGAACGTCATGCCGGTGACGCTGGCGCCGATGTGGAAGTGCACCGGCAACTGGAGGTCGGCGCACACCTCCCACAGCGGGTCCCACGCCCGGTTGGCCAGGTCGGGGGCGCCCAGGTCCTGAGGGTCGGAGGTCATGTTGATGCCCCGGGCGCCGTTGGCCGCCACCCGCTGGGCCTCGTGCACGCACGCCTCCACGTCCCACGCCGGCATGAGCGGCAGCGGCAGCAGCCGGTCGCCGGAGTCGGCCTGGATCTGGGCCTGGGCGTCGTTGTACAGCTCGATCGTCAGGCGCCGGAGCGCCTCGTCCCCGACGAAGGCCAGGTCCTGCCCGCCGAGGCCGATCGTGCTGGGGAAGATCACCTGGGCGTCGATGCCGCACTCGTCCAGCACCCCGAGGCGCACCTGCGGGTCGTAGGCCCCCACGTGGACCTGGTCGATGGTCCACCGGTGCAGCGCCTCGTCGGCCGGCGACTTGGAGCCGTCGCGGCCGATCACCGCCCCGGCGCTGGCCCGGCCCATCACGTGCCCGTCGAACACCCACATCCGCTCGCCGTCGACGGTCTCGACGCGCGGCACCCGGTCCTTGTACTCGGCCGGCGCCAGCCGCGTGAACAGCTCGGGGTGCTCGGTCCAGTGCGAGTCGGCGTCGACGACGAAGTCGGCGGCCAGCGCGTCGCGCCCCGGCGCCGCCGCGGCGCCCCCCACGGTGCTCTCCGTCGCGCTCATCGCCCCGCCCTCCCCCGCACCCCGGCCCGCCACACGGGACCTGATGAGTAGGTGTTCACTAACATCGATCCCACGGTACCGAACCCCCCTCACCCCGACAAGGGCATTGTAACTAACACTTGCGTCACACTATCGTGGCCGCATGCCGTTCGCACAGGTAGACGGGCTGTCGATCGCCTACGAGGTCCATGGCGATGCCGGCCGGCCGTGGGTGATCACGCCCGGGGGCCGTTTCAGCAAGGACTCCCCCGGGGTCCGCGAGCTGGCCCGGGCGCTGGCCGCGGCGGGCAACCGGGTCGTCATCTGGGACCGACCCAACTGCGGCGAGTCCGACGTGTGCTTCGAGGGCGAGTCCGAGTCGGCCATGCAGGCCGACGCGCTGGCCGGCCTGCTGCGCGAGCTCGACCTGGCCCCGGCGATCATCGCCGGCGGCTCGGGCGGATCGCGGGTGTCGCTGCTCACCGCCCAGCGGCACCGGGACGTCGCCGCCGGCCTGGCCCTGTGGTGGATCAGCGGCGGGCCCTACGGCCTCATCACGCTGGGTGCCCACTACTGCGGCAACTCGATCCGGGCGGCGTGGACCGACGGGATGGAGGCCGTGGCCGACCTGCCCGAGTGGGCCGAGGTGCAGGAGCGCAACCCCGGCAACCGCCAGCGCATCCTCGCGCAGGACCGCCAGCGCTTCATCGCCACGCTCGAGCGCTGGATGCTCGTGTACTGCCCGTGCGGCGACGAGGTCGTCCCCGGCCTGCCCGACGACGAGGCCCGGGCGCTCGACGTGCCCGCCCTCGTGTTCCGCAGCGGCGAGAGCGACCCCCACCACACCCGGGCCACGTCCGAGCGGGTGGCCGAGCTGCTGCCGCGCGCCACGCTCGTCGAGCCGCCGTGGGGCGACCGCGAGTGGCTCGAGCGCCAGCAGGCCCGGCCCGGGGGCGCCGGCGAGGGGCTGTTCGTCAACTGGCCCAAGCTGGCCCCCCAGCTCCTCGACTGGGCCAAGGACGCCGTCGGGTGAGCGCGCCGGCTCCGCCCCGCTCCCACATCACCCAGGAGCTGGGCCTCGCCGTGCGCCGCGAGGGCGACGAGCTTCACGGCGTGGCCGCGCTGACGCCCGAGATGTGGGTGCCGGGCACCGAGCAGGTGCGCACGTCGATCCTGGCCACCTGGGCCGACACCGTGGCGGGGCTGCTGGCGGTCTCGGTGCTGGCGCCCCGCGTCCCCACCACGATCGAGCTCGACGTCCACCTCTACGACCCGCCCCCGGGCGCCGGCCGCATCCACGCCGTCGCTCGCACCGTCAAGGTGGGGCGGGTCGTCGTCGTGTCGACCGTCGACTTCACCGACGAGGACGGCGAGCCGATCGGCGTCGGCGCCGGCTCGTTCATGGCCGCGCCCGACCCCAGCCTCCGCATCCCGCCCGAGGCCCTGCGCCTCGACGCCGTGTCCCGCCCGACCGGCCGTCTGCGGGTGCCGTTCGCCGACCGGGCCCGGTGCCGGCGCCGCGAGCCCGGCGTGGCCGAGCTCCCCCGGTCCGAGGACGGGCTCAACAGCTCGCGCACGATCAACGGCGGCCTGGTCGCCCTCGTGGCCGAGGAGGCGGCGCTGTCGCTCACCCCCGGCGCCTCGCTGGCGTCGCTGGGGCTGCGCTACCTCCGCCCGGCCCGGGTCGGCCCGGCCGTGGCGACGGCCGACGTCCGCGGCGGCCTCGGCCGCGTCGAGGTGCGCGACGCGGGCAACGACGACCGCCTGGCGGTGGTCGCCACCACCCGCACGTTCGGGAGCGTCGCGCGGTGAGCCCGGCGCCGGGCCGGCCGGGCCCCCGGACGGGTCAGCCCCGCACCGGTCAGCTCGGCACCTTGACGGGCAGGCGCTCCCAGCCCCGCACGGTCGACGTGCGGGCCTGCTTGGCGTTGTCCCAGTCGACCTCCCACTCGGGCCAGCGCTTCAGGACCTCGTCGAGCGCCACCCGCCCCTCCAGTCGCGCCAGCGCGGCGCCGAGGCAGAAGTGGATGCCGTAGCCGAACGACAGGTGCTGGTCGATCCGCCGGCGCACGTCGAACCGGTCGGGGTCCTCGAACTTGCGCTCGTCGCGGTTGGCCGAGGCGTTGAGCAGCAGCATGGCGCTGCCGGCCGGGACGACCTGCCCGTAGTGCTCGACGTCCTCGGTGACGTACCGGGCCTGGACCGGCGAGGGCGGCTCGAACCGCAGGATCTCCTCGATGGCGTTGGGGATGAGGTCGCGGTTCTCGACCAGCAGCCGGCGCTGGTCGGGATGGTCGGCCAGGACCTTGCCGGTCCAGCCGATGAGCCGGGTCGTGGTCTCGTTGCCGGCCGCGGCCAGCATGTTGACGTAGGTGAGCACCTCGTCGCGGGTGAGGCGGCGGCGGTTGCCCTCGGCGTCCTCGAACTCGGCCTGGAGCAGCTCGGTCATGAGGTCGTCGGACGGGTGTTGGGCCCGCCAGTCGATGTAGTCGGCGAACAGCTCGCTCTGGCTCTTGGCGACGTCGGGCCTGACCTCGGGCATCTCGCCCTCGTCGAGGCGGAGGCCGTCGTCGATCCGGTCGCGGATGGCCTCCTGGTCCTCCTCGGGGATGCCGAGGAGCATGCCGATGGTGCGCATCGGCATCTGGGCGCCGAGGTCGGCGATGAAGTCGAACCCGCCGCTGCCGACCAGCGGGTCGAGCGACCGGGCGCAGAACTCGCGCACCTTGGGCTCGATGGCGTTCATCTTGCGGGGCGTGAACACCCGCGACAGCAGGCCCCGGTGCAGGTCGTGGATCGGCGGGTCGTCGAAGATCAGCGACCCGTGGCCGAGGTCGACGTCGGCCTTGATCAGCTCGAGCAGCGTGCCCTTGCTCGAGATGTAGCGCCGCCAGTCGAGGAGGCACTTCTGGACGTCCTCGTACCGGCTGAGGGCGTAGAAGTCGTAGCGCTCGTTGTAGTAGAGGGGCCGCTCGTCGCGCAGGCGCTTCCAGACCGGGTACGGGTCGACGTCGATCTCGAAGTCGTAGGGGTCGTAGTAGATCTCCGGCTCGATCGCCGTCATCGCTGGCTCCCTCCCGCTTCTGCTCGCCGCGTCCTGCCCGCGGTCGCTCTCGCCGCGGCCACGGACCTCGCAGCCATCGTCCCCGTCGTCGGTGTCCCCGTGGTCATCGTCACCGCGGTCGTCCTGCCCGCGGTGAGACCCAGCTTATACTCCACAAAGAAGCTAGTTCTCCTAGCCGTCTCTCCAAGGGGGTCAGCGGATGCGCATCGGCCTGATGGTCGGACCGGAACGGGGCCGGTACCGCAGCAAGATCGACCGGATGCGGTCCGACGGCCGGTGGGCCGAGGAGGCCGGGCTGGCCACGGTGTGGGTCCCCCAGATCCCCGACGAGTTCGACGCGCTGACCGCCGCCGCCCTGATCGGGGCCGAGACCAGCCGCATCGAGATCGGCACGGCGGTCGTCCCCATCCAGCCCCGCCACCCCATCGCGCTCGCCCAGGCGGCGCTGTCGGTCCAGGCGGTGTGCGAGGGGCGGCTCTCGCTGGGCCTCGGCGTCTCGCACCACTGGATCATCGGCGAGATGCTCGGCCTGCCCTACGAGAAGCCGGTGGCCACCATGGCCGCCTACCTCGACGTGCTCGAACCGGCGCTGCGGGGCCCGGGCCAGGTCGACGTCGAGAACGACATGTTCCGGGTGCACAACCCGCTCGACATCACCGACATCACGCCCAACCCGCTGCTGCTGGCCGCCCTCGGCCCCCGCATGCTGCGCCTGGCCGGCGAGCGCACCGACGGCACGATCCTGTGGATGGCCGACGAGAAGGCCATCGGCTCGCACATCGCCCCGCGCATCACGGCGGCGGCCGAGGCCGCGGGTCGGCCGGCGCCCCGCATCGTCGCTGGCATCCCGATCTGCCTGTGCCGCGACGACGAGGTCGACACCGCCGTGGCCCGGACGAACCGCATCCTGGCCGAGGCCGAGGTGTCGCCCAACTACCAGCGGCTGCTCGACCAGGGCGACGCCGAGAACGTCGGCGACATCCTGGCCGCCGGCAGCGAGGCCGCCATCGAGAAGCGCCTGCGCTCGTTCGCCGACGCCGGGGTCACCGACGTCTCGGTGCGGGTCGTGCCCATCGGCGAGAACCGCGACGAGCTGCTGGCGTCGATGCGGCGGACCCGCGAGTACGTGGCCGAGCTGGCGAGGTCGAACGCACCCCAGAGCTGAACCGACGTCCACTCCTGGAGGGGAGAACGATGCCCACACCGACCCTCGACATCCCCGTCGTCGACGCCGACAACCACATGTACGAGACGACGGACGCGTTCACCCGGCACCTGCCGGACAAGTACCGGGGCGCCATCGAGTACGTGAAGGTGGGGAAGCGGACGAAGATCGCCATCCGGGGGGTGATCAGCGAGTACATCCCCAACCCGACGTTCGAGGTCGTCGCCCGCCCCGGCGCCCAGGAGGACTACTTCCGCCACGGCAACCCCGAGGGCAAGAGCCGGCGCGAGATCTTCGGCGAGCCCATGCGGTCGATCCCGGCGTTCCGGGAGCCCGAGCCCCGTATCAAGCTCATGGACGAGCAGGGCGTCGACCGGGCGCTCATGTTCCCGACGCTGGCCAGCCTGCTCGAGGAGCGCATGCGCGACGACCCCGAGCTGACCCACGCCACCATCCACGCCCTCAACCAGTGGATGCACGAGACGTGGACGTTCGACTACGAGAACCGCATCTTCGCCACGCCGGTCATCACGCTGCCGATCGTCGAGAAGGCCATCGAGGAGCTCGAGTGGGTCGTCGAGCGGGGCGCCCGGGCGGTGCTCATCCGGCCGGCCCCGGTGCCCGGGTTCAAGGGGCCCCGGTCGTTCGGCCTGCCCGAGTTCGACCCGTTCTGGCAGAAGGTGGTCGAGGCCGACATCCTCGTCGCCCTCCACTCCTCCGACAGCGGCTACGAGCGCTACACGAACGAGTGGATGGGCACCGACACCGAGATGCTGCCGTTCCAGCCCCAGGCGTTCCGCATGCTGCACGCCTGGCGCCCGGTCGAGGACGCGGTGTCGGCGCTGATCTGCCACGGCGCCCTGTCGCGCTTCCCGCAGCTGAAGATCGCGGTCGTCGAGAACGGCAGCAGCTGGGTCGAGCCGCTGCTCAACAACATGGCCGACGTCTACAAGAAGATGCCGCAGGACTTCCTCGAGGACCCGATCGAGGTGTTCAAGCGGAACGTCCACATCAGCCCGTTCTGGGAGGAGGACCTGGGGGCGCTGGCCGACCTCATCGGCGAGGACCGCGTGCTGTTCGGGTCCGACTACCCGCACCCGGAGGGGCTGGCCGAGCCGGCGTCGTACGTCGACGAGCTGAAGGGCCAGCCGGAGGAGCGGGTGCGCAAGATCATGGGCGGCAACCTGGCCCGCCTGCTCAACGTCGAGTACACGACGGTCGCGGCCTGACGGCCGGGCGCGACTGCACACGCGACCTGCACCGCGCGAGCACGCGGGCGTCGACAACGAGGGGACGACATGAGCGACATCGCTGACGGGTGGGTCAGCATCCCGGCGATGGCCGCGGCGGCCGCCGAGCGCTTCGGCGACCGCCCGGCCGTCGTCGACGGCGAGACCCGGCTGTCCTACGCCGAGCTGGCCGACGCGGCGCGCACGTTCGGCGCCGCGCTGGTGGAGACGGGCATCCAGCCGGGCGACCGGGTGGCCATCTGGGCGCCCAACGGCGCCGAGTGGATCGTGGCCGCCCTCGGGCTGTGGGCGGCGGGCGCCACGCTGGTGCCGGTCAACACCCGGTTCAAGGGCGGCGAGGCCGCCGACATCCTGGCCCGGAGCCGGGCCAGGGTGCTGGTCACGGTCACCGACTTCCTCGGCACCGACTACCTGGCCCTGCTGGGCGACGCCGGCGCCGAGCCGCCCGAGCTCGGCACCCGGGTCGTGGCCGCCGGGCCGGTGCCCGACGGCGCCGTGGGCTGGGACGCCTTCCGGGCCCGCGCCACCGACGCGGCCCGGGCCGAGGTCGACCGGCGGGCCGCCGGCCTGGGCGGCGACGACCCGTCCGACATCCTGTTCACGTCCGGCACCACCGGCACGCCCAAGGGCGTCGTCCAGACCCACCGCCGGACGCTCCAGGTGGCGACCGACTGGGTGGCCATGACGGACCTGACCGCGGGCGACCGCTACCTGATGGTCAACCCGTATTTCCACATGTTCGGGCTGAAGGCCGGCATCCTGGCCAGCGTCGCCGCCGGTGCGACGATGCTGCCCCAGCCGGTGTTCGACGTCGACCGGGTGCTGAGCCGGGTGGCGGAGGAGCGGATCACGGTCCTGCCCGGGGCCCCGACGCTCTACCAGTCGCTCCTCGACCACCCCGACCGCGACCGCTACGACCTGTCCAGCCTGCGGGTGGCGGTGACCGGCGCCGCCGACATCCCCGTCGAGCTCATCCGCCGGCTGGACGCCGAGCTACCGTTCGAGCGCATCATCACCGGCTACGGGCTGACCGAAGCCGGCACGGCCAGCGCCACCTCGCCCGGCGACGACGTCGAGACGATCGCCACCACGGTCGGGCGGCCCCGGCCCGGCTTCGAGCTGCGGATCGTCGACGAGAAGGGGCAGGTCGTGCCGCCCGGCGAGGCCGGCGAGATCCTCCTGCGCAGCGGCAGCGTCATGGCCCACTACCTCGACGACCCCGAGGCCACGGCCGAGGTCCTCTCCCCCGACGGCTGGCTGCGCACCGGCGACGTCGGCACCGTCGACGAGCGGGGCTGCCTGCGCATCGTGGGCCGGGCCAAGGACATGTTCATCGTCGGGGGCTTCAACGCCTACCCGGCGGAGATCGAGAACCTGCTGCTCAGCCACCCCGACATCCAGCAGGCGGCGGTCATCGGCGTGCCCGACGACCGCCTCGGCGAGGTGGGCATGGCGTTCGTCGTGCTGCGGCCCGGGGCCACGGTCACGCCCGACGACATCGTTGCCTGGAGCCGCGAGAACATGGCCAACTACAAGGCCCCCCGGACCGTCGAGATCGTCGACGAGCTGCCGCTCAACGCCACCGGCAAGGTCGACAAGAAGGTGCTGCGGGCCCGGGCCGGCGTCGCCGGGTCGCCGGCGTGACCGGCACCGCGGCGACCCCCGAGGACGGGGGCACGGCCGGGAACGCCGGCGGCGCGGTCGGCGCCGAGCGGGACGGCGCCGACGCCGACGCGGCCCCGCCCCGGGGCCTCGAGGCCCTGGCCGGCCTCCGGGTGGTCGAGCTGGGCGTGTGGGTGGCGGCGCCGGCGGCCGCCGCCCTGCTGGCCGACTGGGGCGCCGACGTCATCAAGGTCGAGGCCCCGACCGGTGACCCCATGCGGGCCATCTTCGGGTCGATCGGCATCGGCCACGACATGCCCAACCCGGCGTTCGCCCTCGACAACCGGGGCAAGCGCAGCGTCGCCCTCGACCTGCGCGAGCCGGGCGACCGCCAGCGGCTCGAGGACCTGCTGGCCACCGCCGACGTGTTCCTCACCAACCTGCGGCCCGACGCCCTCGACAAGCTCGACCTCGAGCCCGGGGCCACGGTCGCCCGCCACCCGCGCCTCGTGTACTGCAACATCAGCGGGTACGGGCTGCGGGGCGAGGACCGCGACCGGCCCACCTACGACATCGGCGCGTTCTGGGCCCGCTCCGGCCTGTCGATCCAGATGGCCGACGCCGAGGGCAACCCGCTCAACGCCCGGGGCGGGATCGGCGACCACATCACCGGGCTGGCCGCCCTGACCGGCATCCTGGCCGCCGTGCTCGAGCAGCGGCAGACCGGCAAGGGCCGGGTGGTCGAGGTGTCGCTGCTGCGCACCGGCGCCTACGTCCTCGGCTGGGACCTGGGCATCCAGATGGCGCTCGGCAAGGTGGCCGGCTCCGAGCCCCGGCACCGCAACCAGGCGCCGCTCATGAACCCCTACAAGGCCGCCGACGGCCGCTGGTTCTTCTTCACCGGGCTCGAGGCGTCCCGCCACATCCCCGCCGTGTGCCGGGCGCTGGGGCGGCCCGACCTCCTCGACGACCCCCGGTTCGCGGACGCCAAGGCGATCCGCAAGCACCGCCGCGAGGTCATCGCCATCCTCGACGAGATCATCGCCGAGCGGCCTCTCGACGAGTGGGCCGAGCGCTTCGACCGCGAGGGCGTGTGGTGGGCCCCGGCCCAGGCGCCGGCCGAGGTCGTGCGCGACGAGCAGCTGATCGCCAACGACGGCTTCGTGGAGATCCCGGCCGGCGCCGCCGGCGACGCGCTGCGGTCGGTGAACGGCCCGGTCACGTTCCGCGGGGTGGCGACCGGGCCGGTCGCCCCGGTGCCCGCCGTGGGCGAGCACACTGACGAGGTGCTCGCCGAGCTCGCCGCGCCCGGCGGGCACGACACCCAGCCGTAGCCACCCAGCCGTAGCCCGGCGCGACAAGCGAGGTGCCATGCCGACAGACCGCCCGGCCATGGGGCGTTGGTTCGAGGACCTGACCCCGGGTCTGGTCATCGACCACGCGATCACCCGGACGATCACCGAGGCCGACAACACGCTGTTCTCGGTGATGACGATGAACCCGCAGCCTCTGCACCTGGACGAGTCGTTCGCAGCCACCACCGAGTTCGGCACCCGGCTGGTCAACAGCCTGTTCACGCTGTCGCTGCTGGTCGGCATGACCGTGTACGAGACGACGCATGGCACCACGGTGGCCAACCTCGGCTTCGAGGAGATCGCCTTCCCCGCCCCCGTGCTCCACGGCGACACGATCCGGGCCCAGACCGAGGTCATCTCGGCCCGCCCGTCGAGCTCGCGGCCCGACCAGGGCATCGTCGTGTTCGAGCACCGGGCCTACAAGCAGGACGACACGCTCGTGGCGCGGTGCCGGCGCGCCGCCCTGATGCGCCGCCGCCCGTCGTGAGCACGAGCGTGGAGAGCGGGCCCGCCCCCCGCCGGTGGCGGAGCATGCTGTTCGTGCCGGGCAACCGGCCGGAGCTGGCCGCCAAGGCCCCCCGGTCCGGGCCCGACGTCGTGGTGCTCGACCTGGAGGACGCGGTGCCGCCGGCGGCCAAGGCCGGCGCCCGCGATGCCGTGCGCGAGGCCGCGGCCGCGCTGGCCGGGGTCGTGCCCGTGTGCGTGCGGGTCAACCCGCCGGCCACCGAGTGGTTCGCGGCCGACGCCGCCGCCCTCCCGCCCGGCCTGGCCGGCGTGGTGGTCCCCAAGCTCGACGCGGCCGACCAGCTGGCTGCGGTGGCCGACGCCGTCGGCGGCCGGCCGGTCGTGGCCGGGATCGAGACCGTGCGGGGCGTCCTCGACGCCCGGGCGGTGCTGCGGCCGCCGGTGGCCGCCTGCTACTTCGGCGCCGAGGACTACGTCGCCGACCTGGGCGGCGTCCGCACGCCGGGCAACGCCGAGGTGGCCACCGCCCGGTCGTACGTGGCCATGGCCGCCCGCCTGGCCGGCGTGCCCGCCCTCGACATGGTGACGATCGACTTCCGCGACGCGGACCGGTTCGTCGCCGAGGCCCGGGAGGCCCGGGCGCTGGGCTACGCGGGGAAGCTGTGCATCCACCCGGCCCAGGTGGCGCTGGCCCACGAGGCGTTCCAACCGACCGCCGAGGAGCGCGCCTGGGCGCGCCGACTGCTGGCCGCGTTCGCGGCGGCCGGCGGCGAGACGATCGCCTTCGAGGGCCAGATGGTCGACGAAGTGGTGGCCGCCCGGGCCCGCGCCCTGCTGGCCGACGACGAGCCCGAGGATGAGCCCGAGGCCGAGGTCGAGGATGGCGGCCGGGACTTGTAGAGCGCCGTTCTACTAAGGCAGAATACCTCGTATATCCACGCCGCATCCGGAGGAGGGGGACGCGATGGAGGAGGGGGCGTTCGAGGGCGTCCGGGTCGTGGAGCTGGCGCAGTGGGTGTTCGTGCCCGTGGCCGGCGCCCTGCTCGCCGACTACGGCGCCGACGTCATCCGCATCGAGCGCCCCGAGGGCGACCCCTACCGCGGCCTCGCGACCCAGGGCATCGGCACCGACTCCGGCGGCGTCAACCTGTCCATGGCCCTGGCCAACCGGGGCAAGCGGGCCATCGCGCTCGACATCCGCTCGGAGGCGGGCCGCGCCGTGCTCGACGAGCTGCTCGCCACCGCCGACGTCTTCCTCACCAACTTCCGGCCCGGCACGCTCGACCGGCTGGGGCTGGGCGCCGCCGAGCTGACCGCCCGGTTCCCCCGGCTCGTCTACGCCCGGGGCCACGGCTACGGCGTGCGGGGCCCGGACGCCGACCTGCCCGGCTACGACTCCTCCGCGTTCTGGTCGCGGGGCGGCCTCGCCCACGTGCTCACCCCGCCCGACCGGGACCACCCGATCGGCCAGCGGGGCGCCATGGGCGACCGCAACGGGGCCATGGCCCTGGCGTTCGGCATCGCCACCGCGCTCTTGAAGCGGGAGCGCACCGGCAAGGGCTCGATCGTCGACGTCTCGCTGCTGGCCACCGCCATGTGGACGCTGTCGTCCGACGTGCTGGCCGCCCTCAACGGCGCCCAGCCCCGGGCCCTGGCCGACCGCACCGTCGGACCCAACCCCCTGGTCGGCTCGTACCGCACCAAGGACGGGCGCCACATCCAGCTGGTGTTCCTCGAGTCCGACCGCTACTGGCCCGCCTTCTGCCGGCTCATCGGGCGCGACGACCTGATCGCCGATCCCCGGTTCGTCGACCTGGCGGCCCGGGGCGAGAACCGGGAGGCGCTGGTCGAGATCCTCGACCGGGAGTTCGCATCCAAGACGTTCGCCGAGTGGAAGGAGCTGCTGCGGGGCATCGACGCACCGTGGGCGCCGATCCAGGCGGTCGAGGAGCTGCTGGACGACCCCCAGGTGGAAGCGAACGGCTACCTGGGGACGGTCGAGGTCGAGGGCGGCGTCAGCTACCGGCTGCCGGCGGTCCCGGTCCAGCTCGACGAGAAGCCGCCCGAGCTGCGGCGGGCGCCCGAGCACAGCGAGCACACCGAGGAGGTGCTGCTCGAGCTCGGCCACGACTGGGAGCGCATCGCCGAGCTCAAGGCCGCCGAGGTGATCCCGTGAGCGGGGCGGCCGACCGGCGCCCGGCGGGTGGGCGCACCGGCACCGCCCGGCCGGTGCCGGTCCCCGACGAGCAGGCGGCCCCCTACTGGCGGGCCGCCGCCGAGCACACGCTGGTGATCTCCCGGTGCGCCCGGTGCCGGGCCTTCACGTTGCCGCCCGACATCACCTGCCCCCGGTGCCTGAGCACCGAGCCCGACTGGACCTGGGAGCCGGTCAGCGGGCGGGGCACGGTCCGGTCGTGGACGGTGATGCGCCAGTCGTTCCTGCCCGGCCTGGCCGACGAGGTGCCGTTCGTGCTCGTCGACGTCGAGCTGGAGGAGCAGGACGACCTGCGGATGATCGGCCGCCTGCTGGACGGCCCGGACGCGCCCCTGGCGCTCGGCGTCCCCGTCCGCGTCGACTTCGAGGACCTGGAGCCGGGGGTTGCCATCCCCGCCTTCCGCCTGGCGGCCGCCGGGGGTCGGTCGTGAGCGGGCGCTTCCGGGCCTGCAACGAGGTGGCCATCGTCGGCTACGGCCACAGCGCCGTGGCCAAGCACGCCAAAGTGCCGCTCGGGGCCCTGGCCGTCGAGACCGCCCGCGCCGCCATCGCGGATGCCGGGCTGACGCCCGACCAGATCGACGGGTTCGCCACCGGGGCCCTGTTCCCCACGGCCGGCGACCACGCCGTCCGGGACGGGGTGAGCACGGTGACCGCCAACTGGCTGGCCCAGCACCTCGGCTGCCGGCCCGCCTGGGTCACCGGCTTCCAGGGCTACGGCCAGATCCCCGGCACCGTCGCCCTGGCCACCAACGCCGTGGCGAGCGGCGCCGCCGACTACGTCCTCGTGCACCGGGCGCTGCACAACCCGGCCGGGCGCTACCACGAGACCTCGGCCCGCGAGGCCCGCGGCGACGCCCAGTGGACCATGCCCCAGGGCTACTTCGGCCCGCTGGTCATGATCGCCATGGCCTACAACGAGTACCTCCAGCGCTACGGCGCCAGCCGCGAGGCCATGGCCCACGTGCTCGTCGAGGCCCGCAAGAACGGCGCCCGCATCCCCTGGTCGGTCTGGTACGAGCGGCCGCTCACCGCCGAGGAGTACCTGGCCGCCCCGGTCATCAACGACCCGATCTGCCGCTACGACTGCGACATGCCGGTCGATGGCGTGGCCGCCTTCGTGCTCACCCGGGCCGACCGGGCCAGGGACCTGCCCCACAAGCCGGTGTACGTGTCGGGCTACGCGCTGGGCCAGCCGTCGGTGCCCCGGCTGCCGCTCCACTGGCCGCTCGACGACATCATGGGCGTCGGGTTCGAGCTGGCCGGTCGGCTGTGGGAGCACGCCGGCCTCGGCCCCGATGAGATCGACCTGCCGCAGGTGTACGACGGGTTCTCGCCGTTCGTGTGGTTCTGGCTCGAGGTGCTGGGCTACTGCCCGCCCGGCGAGGCCCACCGGTTCGTGCAGGACGGCGGGATCGACAGCGACCGGCCCGGGGCGCTCCCCGCGCTGTCGGGCGGCGGCGCCCTCGGCAACGGGCGCATGCACGGCATCCCGCAGATGCTCGAGTGCTACCTGCAGCTGGCGGGGCGGGCCGGCGACCGCCAGCGCGACGGCGTGACCACGGCGCTCGCCTGCCACTCGTCGCCGCACTTCGGCGGGGCCGTGGTCTACAGCGCCGAGCCGTTCTGAGACCGGGCCGTTCTGAGACCGGAGGGGAAGCGGACACGTGGAACAGCAGCAGACGCTCGCGGCGCGCATCGCCGCCCTGGCCGCCGAGCCGCCGGTGGCGTCGGCCGTGCGCATCGTGCCGCTCGCGGGCGCGGAGCAGGCCTACGACTGGCCCGAGCTGCACCGGCGCTCGGGCCAGCTCGCCGCCGGCCTGGCCGAGCGCGGGGTCGGTCAGGGCGACCGGGTCGCGCTCGCGCTGCGCAACTCGATCGAGCTCGTGCTCGCCGTGCTCGCCGCCTGGAAGCTCGGGGCGGTGCCCGTGCCCGTGCGCTGGGATCTGCCCGACTGGGAGGTCGAGCGGCTCTTCAGGGTCATCGACCCCAAGGTCGCCCTCGGCGACGGGGACCGCGGCTGGATCCGGGGCACCGAGGCGCTCGAGCCGCCCGACCTGCCCGACGTGGCGCCCCCGGTCGGGGCCGGGATCTGCAGCAGCGGCTCGACCGGCACGCCCAAGGTGATCTTGGGCGGCATGCCGGCCCGCTTCGACCCGACGCTGGGCACGCCGATGATGGAGGCGTGGTCGCCCGTGCCCCGGCCCCAGACGATCCTGGTGCCGACCGCGCTCTACCACACCAACGGCCTGGCCACGTTCCTCAACCTCCTGGCCGGCGACCGCCTGGTGATCATGGAGAAGTTCGACGCCGCCCGGTTCGTCGACCTGGTGGAGCGGCACCGCGTCTCGACGTTCACGGCGACGCCGACGATGCTCCAGCGGATCGCCGACCTGCCCGGCGTCGACGGGCGCGACCTGTCGAGCATCGTGTGGTTCACCCAGGGCGCGGCGCCCATGCCGCCGTCGCTCGTCCACCGGTGGGCCGACCTGGTCGGCGCCGAGCGGATCCTCATGGCCTACGGGATGACCGAGGGCCTCGGGCTCACGATGATCCGGGGCGACGAGTGGATGGCGCGGCCGGGCAGCGTCGGGCGGGGCGTCCGCGGCACCGAGCTGCGCATCCTCGACGACGCGGGCCGAGAGCTGCCGCCGGGCGAGATCGGGGAGATCTACCTGCGCTCGCCCTACCCCACGGCCTCGTATCTGGGCGACGTGCCCGACCCGAAGGCGACACCCGACGGGTTCCGGACCGTCGGCGACATGGGCTACCTGGACGAAGACGGCTACCTGTACCTGATCGACCGGCGGGTGGACATGATCGTGACCGGCGGCGCCAACGTGTTCCCGGCCGAGGTCGAGACCGCGCTCATCGACCACCCGGCCATCGCGGACGTGGTGGTCATCGGGCTGAAGGACCCGGAGTGGGGCCGGCGGGTGCACGTCGTGCTCGAGCCCGCCGACCCGGCCGCGCCCCCGACGGCCGAGGAGGTCATCGCCTACGCCAAGGAGCGGCTGGCCGCCTACAAGGTGCCGAAGACGGTCGAGGTCGTCGACGCCATCCCCCGCAGCGCCGCCACCAAGGTCAACCGCCGGGCGCTGGTCGAGGCGCGCGGCGGCTGACCCGCCCGGGGTGCCCGCGCCGGAGCCGTCGGGCCCGGCGCGGAGCCGTGCGGCCCGGCGCCGTCAGGCGTCGGGCTGGCCGGTCTCGGGCTGGCCGGCCCGCCGCCCGCCCAGGGCGCCGAGGCAGAACGCCCAGATGTGGTCGAGGACCGCCTCCGGGTCGTCCATCTCGGAGAAGGCGTAGTGGTGGAACTCGGCCATGATCAGCCGGGTGATCAGCCAGGCGTCGCGCTCCGGGTCGGTCGGGTCGAGCTGGCCCCGGTCGCGGGCGGCCTCGATCTCGCGCTGGACGAGATCGACGATCGGCCGCGTCGCCTGCGTGACCTCCTCGGGATAGAGCTGGTACAGCCGCCAGTGCTCGCCGGGCACCAGCTGCACGTTGGGCCCCGGCTTCTGGGCCACCGTGCGGAGCACCAGCCGGAGGTAGAGGCGCAGCCGCTCCACCGGGTCGTCGAGGTCGCGCGCCGCCTCCTCGTAGCCCCGGGCGCCCTCGGCGATCATGTCCTCGAGGACCGCCAGCATCAGCTGGTCCTTGCCGCCGAAGCACCGGTAGAAGGTCTGGATGGCGACGCCCGCCTCCTTCACGAGCTCCTGGGTTGTGAACCGGGTGCCCTGCTCGCCGATGAGGCGGCGGGCGGCCGCGACGATCTGCTGCGCCTGCTTGATGCTCTTGCTGCGCGACCGCTGCACGGTCGGCGACCGGTCAGCGGCCCGTTCGACCCACGACATCCCCGGGACGGTAGCGGCCATCGCCGTCGGCAGGGACTACCCTGCCCCGAACCGCACCCGGATCTCGGTGGCACCCCGCTCGTACATGCCGATCACGCGGGGCGGCTCGGCCTCGGGATCGAGCCGGAGGTTGGGCAGCCGGTCGAGCAGGGCGTTGATGCCGACGGACATCTCGGCCCGCGCCACGTGCATGCCCAGGCACACGTGCGGCCCGCCGCCGAACCCGAGCGATGGCTTGGGTGGCCGGAACGGGTCGAACTCGTCGGGCCGCTCCCAGCGCTCGGGGTCGCGGTTGGCCGCCCCGAAGCACATGTGGAGCACCGCGCCCTTGGGCAGGTGGACGCCGTGGAACTCGACGTCCCGCGTCACGTACCGCGAGAACATCGGGTCGGTCGGCATCCACCGCATCGTCTCCTCGATGACCGGCCGCAGCTTCGTCCGGTCCTCGGTGACCTGGCGAAGCAGCTCGGGCCGCTGCAGCAGCGCCGTGAGCACGATGCCCATCTGCTTCCAGGTGGTGCCCGAGCCGGCGGCCAGCAGGAGCAGCGCGAACGAGTAGATCTCCTCGTCCGACAGGCGGTGGGTGACACCGTCCTCGTCGGTCAGCTCGGCCTCGGTCAGCACGCTGATGAGGTCGTCTCGGGGCTCCTCACGGCGCGCCGCCACGATCGGCGCCAGCATCTCGATGATCGTGCGCACGCCGGGCCCGTACAGGTAGCGCAGCGCCTCGCGGATGTCGAGCGCCTGCTCGAGCGGAACGCCGAAGCTGCCGGTGATCGTGAGCACCGGGATGGCCGCGCAGAAGTCGACGTTCAGCTCGGCGTGGCCGTCGTCGACGAAGCCGTCGATGAGCAGGTCGACGGTCTCCTGGATCCAGTTCTCGATCCACCACTTGGCCTTGGCCGGCACGAACGACGGCTGCACCAGGCCGCGGTAGCGGCGGTGCTGCTTGCCGTTCATCGCCAGCATGCTGTTGTCGACCGACACGTCGGCGGCGGCTGGGTCGACCGCCGCCGGCGACGAAGCGAACAGCTCCTCGTTGCGGACCGCCTCGTCGCAGGCCGCGTACGAGAACGCCGAGAAGTGGGGGCGCTCGGGATGGGGCAGCCCCTGGAACATGGCCGGGCCGTCGTAGCCGGTCAGCTCGTGGACGATGCCCTCGTGGACGGGCGCCTGCGCCCGCAGCTCGTGCCAGATAGGATAGGGGTCGTCGACGTAGCCCGCGCCGGAGTGCTCGTTGAAGCTGCTGCGCAGGTCGAACAGCTGGCGGAGCCGGTCGCGGTCGAGGGCGCGTGTCGTGCTCACTTGGCGACGTAACCCCCGTCGACGGGGAGCAGCGCGCCGGTGATGTTGGCCGCCCGGTCCGAGGTGAGGAACAGGGCGGCCTCCGCGCAGTCCTCGGCCGTGATCTCCCGGCCCAGCGGGTGCATGGCGGCTACGCCCTTGACGATGTCCTCGGTGGCCTCGATGCCGACCGCGCTCATGAAGTTGGTGTGGGGCATGCCGGCCGGACAGATGGCGTTGACCCGGATGCCGAACGGCGCGCCCTCGACCGCCGCCGCCCGGGTCAGCTGGATCACGCCGCCCTTGGTCGCGCCGTAGACGGCGCCGCCCCAGCCGACCATGCCGGCGACCGACCCGGTGTTGAGGATGACGCCGCCGTCGCCCTGGGTCTTGAACCGGATGATGGCGTGCTTGCAGCCGAGGAACACGCCGCGCAGGTTGACGGCCGCCAGCCGGTCGAAGTCCTCGACCGTGTGGTCCTCGAGCTGGCGGGCCCCGGCCGGCGTGGCGATCCCGACGTTGTTGAACATCACGTCGAGCCGCCCGAAGTGGTCGACGGCGGCGGCGACCGCGGCGACGACGTCGTCCTCCTGCGTGACGTCGCACAGCTGGGGGACGGCGGTGCCGCCGGCCGCCTCGATCTGGCGGACCGTCTCCTTGGCCCAGTCGAGCTGGACGTCCGCGCACACGACGCGGGCGCCCTCCTCGGCGAACCGCAGCGCCGAGGCCCGGCCGACGCCGGACCCCGCGCCGGTGACGACGACCGACTTCTGATCGTGCGTACGTTCGCGCACTACTCCGCCTCCATCTTCAGGGCCCGGGTCGGGCACGCCTCCAGCGCGGCCGTGATCGCTTGCTCGTCGTCACCCGCCGGGTCGACGACGTAGGCCTTGGCCTCGTCGTCGTGGGCGAACGTCGCCGGCGCGTAGACGATGCACATGCCGCTGCCGATGCACCGGTCGCGGTCGACCGAGATCGTGGCCACGTCGCCGCCTCAGCTGCCGGCGCCGGCCCCGGCCGGGACCGGGGGCTCGGCCGGGGTGAACCGGTAGAGCTTCTCGGCGTTGCCCCGGAGCAGCTTGTACTGCGTCTCGGGGGGCAGGTGGCCGATGCGGTTCTTGACCACCGTGATGCTGTCCGGCCACGTCGAATCGGAGTGCGGGTAGTCCGTCTCGCACATGATGTTGTCCTCGCCGATCTCGTCGATGCTGGCGATGCCGTGGGCGTCGTCGATGAAGCAGCCGTAGACGTGGTCGCGGAACAGGGCCCGGATGTCGAGGTTGTCGAGGTCGACCTGGTCGAGGTTGGACGTGGCGTGGTCCATGAACTTGGCGCCCCGCATGACCCAGTAGCGCTGCTTGTCGAGCACCTGCTCGGCCCGCTCCAGGTAGTAGGGGATCCAGCCGATCTCGCCCTCGGACAGGGCGATCTTCAGCTTGGGGTAGCGCTGGAACAGGCCGCTGAACAGCCAGGACAGCATCGTGCCCGAGGTCCGCATGGCGCCCCAGGTCAGGTTGGCCATGAACGGCGAGTCGGGGGCGATCTTCGGGACCTGCGACGACGAGCCGACGTGCATGCACGCGACCATCTCCAGGTCGTTGGCGGCCGCCATCACGGGCTCCCAGTAGCCGTCCTTGTCGTGGATCGTGGGCAGGCCGAGCGGCGCCGGGTTCTCGGAGAAGGCGAAGGCGGTGGAGCCCTTCTCGGCGCACCGCTCCATCTCCTTCACCGCCTCCTGTGGGTCCCACATGGGGATGAGCGTGAGCGGGATGTAGCGGCCGGGCGCGGACCCGCACCACTCCTCGATCATCCAGTCGTTGTAGGCCTTGAGGCACACGAGGCCGAACTCGCGGTCGCTCGCCTCCATGAACAGCTGCCCGCAGAAGCGGGGCAGCGTCGGGAAGCACAGCGAGGCCAGGATGCCGGCCCGATCCATGTCCTCGAGGCGGGCGACGGGGTCGTAGCAGCCGGGCCGCATGTCCTTGTAGGCGAGCGGCTCGGGGCTGAACTCCTCCTTCGACTTGCCGACGACCGCGCTCAGGCCCGAGCTGGGGAACTTCTTGCCGTCATAGACCCAGTAGTCCATGCCGGTCTCGTCTTCCTCCATGTGCGGGGCCCGGTCCCGGTCCTTGCGCGGCACCCGGTCGACCCACAGGTTCGGCGGCTCCAGCACGTGGTCGTCCACCGACACGAGCCAGTCGAGGTTCAGGTCGTCGCTCATCGCAGCTCTCCGATCGCCATGTGCTTCACTTCCTGGAAGGCCCGGATCCCCTCGGGCCCCCGCTCCCGGCCCAGCCCGCTCTGCTTGTAGCCACCGCCCGAGGCGTAGGCGCTGAACAGGCCGGTGTTGACGTTGACGGCGCCGCTGCGCAGGCGGCGGGCCACGGCGACCGCCTGCGCCACATCGGCGCCGTACACCTGGTTCGACAGCCCGTAGTCGGTGTCGTTGGCGATCCGGACAGCGTCGTCGACGTCGCGGTAGCCGATCACGCCGAGCACCGGGCCGAAGATCTCGTCGCGTGCGGCGGGGTTGTCGTTGCCGGGCAGGTCGAGGACGGTGGGCTCGAAGTAGTAACCCCGCTCCAGGCCCGCCGGGCGGCCACCGCCGCAGACGGCCTTGCCGCCGTGCTCCTCGGCCAGCGCCACGTAGCGCTCGCACCGCTCGCGCTGGGCGGCGGTGATCACCGGGCCCATCGTCGTGGCCGGGTCGGTCGGGTCGCCGACCACGAGCTGGCCGTAGGCAGCCGCGGCCGCCTGCAGCACCTCGTCCTTGCGGTCCTCGGGCACCAGCATCCGGGTGGCGGCGACGCAGGCCTGGCCGGCCGTGGCCGCCACCACCATGGCCGCGCCCATGGCGGCCTTCTCCACGGCGTCGGGCAGGTAGATCTGCGCCGACTTGCCGCCCAGCTCGAGGGCGACCCGCTTCACGGTCGGGGCCGCCTGGGCCAGGATCCGGCGGCCGACGGCGGTCGAGCCGGTGAACGACACCATGTCGACGGCGGGGTCGGTGGTGAGCAGCTCGGCCCCGGACGCGCCGTTCTCCACCACCACGCTCAGCACGCCGGGCGGCAGGCCGGCGGCCTCGGCCGCCTCGCCGAGCACCAGCGACGACAGCGGGGTCAGCGGGCTGGGCCGCAGGATGACCGAGTTGCCGGCCAGCAGCGCCGGCACCAGCTTCTGGAAGGCCATGAGCAGGGCGGCGTTGTACGGCGTGATGGCCGTGACGACGCCGACGGGCTCGTGCCGGCGCACGGAGAGGACGACGCGACCGGACACGAGCTCGTCGACGGGCACCTCGTACGGCTCCTCCTCCGGCAGGGAGAGATAGAGCTCGCACGTGGCCCGACCCAGGGCGAGGCCGCCGTTCAGCTGGGTGCCCTCGGCGAAGAAGGTCGGTTGCCCGGCCTCGGCGACCATCGTGGCGACCAGCGGCTCCCGGGCCGCCTCGATGTGGTCGAGGAAGGCGTGGACCCGCCGGGCCCGCTCGGTGCGGGGCAGGTCCGCCCAGACGCCCTCGTCGAAGCTCCGGCGGGCGGCCTCGATGGCCCGGCGGATCTCGGACAGCGGCGTCGCCGACACGTCGGCGACGTGCGACTCGTCGGCCGGGTTCTCGACTGCGACGGCCTCGTCGCCCTCGACCCAGCGTCCCCCGACGTACGTGCGGCGCTCGGCGATGATCGCCACTCGGCCCCCCTCCTTCGTCCGGCGCTCCCGGCGGTCCCCTCGCGGCACCCCCTCGATGTAGAGCGCCATTCTACTCAACCAAAATATTGCGTATCCCGCAAGTGGCGCGGCGCGACCCGGCGCCCACTCCCGCGTCGCCGCTACCCGGTGACGTAGAGCGTGTCGAACAGCAGGTCGTTGGTGGCCCGGGCGAACTGCGGGTCGCCGCCCACCCGGTCGTTGGACCACACCGCGAACTGGGGCACGTAGACGAGCGGGACGACCCAGGCGTTCTCGGCGATCATCAGCTCGGCCTCCTGGAATGCCTCCGACACCGCGGGGTCGTCGGGGGCCAAGCCGCCGGCCGGGGCGACCGCCTCCATGACCTCGGGCCGCGACCGCCCGCACAGAGCCTGGACCGAGCCCTCCTGGAAGAACCGGCTGTACTTGTCGATGCCGGTCCGCGAGCCCGGGATCATCATGGCGCCGGCCCGCTGGGGCTCGATGAACTCCGACACCAGGTCGCGGATGGGGGCGATCTCGGCGTTGAGCCCGATCTCGCCCAGCTGCGACTGGATGACCTCACCCACGCGCCCGTAGGCGGCGGTGGCCGACGGGTAGACGAGGTCGAACGTGACGTCGGTCGCCCCTGCGTCCTCGAGCAGCCGGCGGGCCTCGTCGGGGTCGTAGGTGACGATGTCCTCGACCGCGGGGTTGTAGTGGGGGTGGTCGGCGGGCCAGAAACCGTGGGCCGGCTCGGCGGAGCCGTCGAAGGCCAGGTCGACCAGGCCCTCGCGGTCGATGCCGATCTGCAGCGCCCGGCGCACGGCCTCGTCGTCGAACGGCGGCTTGCCGGTGCAGGGCACGATGGCGATGTAGCCGCGGTCGGTGACCGCCGAGGTGACCGTGAACCGGTCGTCGCGCTCCAACTCGTTCATCTGCTGGTCGGTGACGCGGATGACCATGTCGACCTCGCCCGACAGCAGCGCGTTCTGCATGGTCGGGCCGGTGGGCGTGGCCACGAACTCGACGCCGCCCAGCTGCCAGCTGTCCGCGTCGAAGAAGTCGGGGTTCCTGCGGAGCGACACGAAGTCCTCGCGGAACTCCTCGACCACGTACGGGCCGGCGCCGATCGCCCGGGTATCGATGTCCTCGGGGGCCGACGCCGCCTGCTCGGGCGACACGATCACGCCCTCGCGGTCGGCCAGCGCGTTCACCAGCTCGCCGGCCAGCGGCGCGTCGAGCCGGAGCGTCAGCTCGCGGGGCCCGTCGACGACGACGTCGCGCAGGGCGCGGAACGCCGCCTGCTGGCTGGCCATGGTCGGCGGCGAGGCCTCGTCGCGGGTGCGCAGCAGCCCGGCCCGGACCGCCTCGGCGTCGTAGGCCGACCCGTCGGTGAACGTCACGCCCTCCCGCAGGGTGAGCCGCACGGTCTGCGGATCGACGATCTCGTAGGACTCGGCCATCATCGGCTCGACCCCGCCGTCGGCGGTGTTGCGCAGCAGCGTGCCCATCACGAGCTGCATCCACGGGAGATCGGCGTTGACGTAGCTCTGGGTGGGGTCGAGGTGGATGCCGCCCGGGAACTCCAGCGCGGTGCCGATGCGCAGCACGCCGTCGGGGTCGGGCTCGCCGCCGCCGTCCGCGCCGGAGGTGCCACCGCTGCCGCCGCACGCGGCCGCCACCAGCACCAGCGCGACGAGCACGCTCGTCCACCACTTCGTTCGCGACGTTCTCACCTGACGATCTCCTTCCGTGACAGCGGCTGGCCGGCGAGCTGCGGGCCCGCGGTGTGCAGGTGGCAGCGCACCGTCGTCCCCGCCTCGGCCTCGTAGGCCGGCGGCGCTTCCGTGGCGCAGACGTCCAGGGCGTAGGGGCAGCGGGTGTGGAACCGGCAGCCCGGCGGCGGGTCGGACGGGTCCGGGATGTCGCCCTCCAGCACGATCCGCCGCCGCGCCCGCTGGACGTCGGGGTCGGGGACGACCACGGCCGACAGCAGCGCCTGCGTGTAGGGGTGCCGCGGGCGGTGGTAGACCTCGTCGGCCGGGCCGACCTCGACGATCTCGCCCAGGTACATGACCGCGATGCGGTCGCTGGCGTGGCGCACCAGCGCCGGGTTGTGGGCGATGAACAGGTAGGCCACGCCCAGCTCGCGCTGGAGCCGCTCCAGCAGGCCGATCACCTGGGCCTGGGTCGACACGTCGAGCGACGACACCGGCTCGTCGAGCACGACGAGCTCGGGGTCGGCGGCCACCGCCCGGGCGATCGCCAGGCGCTGGAGCTGACCGCCCGACAGCTCGCGCGGGTAGCGGTCCAGGTGCTCGGGCTCGAGACCGACGAGCGCCACCAGCTCGTGCAGGCGGGCGGTGCGCTGGGCCGCGGTCAGATCGAGGTGGACGTCGAGGGGCTCGGCCACGCTGGCCCCGACCGGGAGCAGCGGGTCGAACGACGAGTACGGGTCCTGGAACACCATCTGGGCGCGGCGGCGCAGGCCCCGCAGCGCGCCGCGGCCGGCGGCCGTGACGTCCTCGCCCCGGAGCCGGACCGTCCCCTCGCTGACGTCCACCACCCGCAGGGCCAGGCGGCCCAGCGTCGACTTCCCCGAGCCCGACTCCCCCACCAGGCCGAGCGTCTCACCGGCGTGCAGGGCCAGGGACACGTCGCTCACCGCGTGCACGTGGCCGCGCACCCGCCGGAGCACCCCGCGGCGGACCGGGAACCGCTTGGAGACGCCCCTGAGCTCGAGCAGGGGCGGGCCCGGACGGCGGCCGTTGGCGGCGGTGCGACCGTCGCGGGCGCGGCCGTCGTCTCCGGCCCGGTCGTCGGCGGTGCGGCCGTTCGTGCCGTCGGGCCCGCTCACGGCGCCACCAGCTCGGTCTCGCCGGCGGTCACGTGGCTCAGCAGGTGGCGGGTGTAGGGGTGCTGCGGCGCGTGGAACACGTCGCGCACCGGCGCCACCTCGACGACCCGGCCAGCCCGCATCACGGCCACCCGGTCGCAGATGTCGGCCACGACGCCGAGGTCGTGGGTGACGAACAGCACCGCCATGCCCAGCTCGGCCCGCAGCTCCTTCAGCAGCTCCAGCACCTGGGCCTGGACGGTGACGTCGAGGGCGGTCGTCGGCTCGTCGGCGATGAGCAGCTTGGGCCGGCACACGAGCGCCATGGCGATCATGACCCGCTGGCGCATGCCGCCGGACAGCTCGTGAGGGTACGAGCGGCCGCGGGCCGCCGGGATGCCGACCAGCTCCAGCGCCTCCGCCGTGCGGCGGGCCGCGGCGCGGCGGTCGGCGTCCGGCTCGTGCCAGCGCACGACCTGGCCGATCTGGTGGGCCACGGTGAGGCCGGGGTTGAGGCTGGCCAGCGGGTCCTGGAACACCATGGCCAGCTCCCGGCCCCGCAGCCGGGCCAGGTCGCGGAACGGCAGGCGCAGCAGGTCGCGCCCGTCGAAGCGCACCGTGCCGCCGACGATCGTCGCCGGCGGCGACGGCAGCAGCCGCATGATCGCCAGCGACGTCACGGTCTTGCCGCAGCCGCTCTCCCCCACCAGGCCGAGCGTCTCGCCGGGCGCCACCGAGAACGAGACGCCGTCGAGCACCCGGCGGGGTCCGGCCGGCGTCGCGAGGTCGAGCCGCAGGCCGGCGACGCGCAGCAGGGCACCGTCCCCATCGGCGTCGGCCGCGCCCGCCGCGTCGGGCGCCGGTTCGATCCCGTCCGGGGCCGGCTCGGCCGCCCGGTCGGACACGGTGGTCAGGCCCAGGCGCCCGTGCTTGCGCACCGGCGGGGCGGCGCCGAGGGCGGCCCGCAGCCCGTCACCGACGGCGTTGAAGGCGAGCACGGTCAGGGCGATGGCCAGGCCCGGCGGCAGCACGTGCCACGGGTGGCTGAGGACCGAGTCGTAGGCGCGTTGGAGCATCGAGCCCCAGCTGGCCGTCGGCGGCTGGGCGCCGAGCCCCAGGAAGCTGAGGCCGGCCTCGGCCAGCAGCACGAGCCCGAGCAGGATCGACGCCTGCACGATCAGCGGCGACAGGACGTTGGGCAGCAGGTGGCGGCGGACGACCCGGGCCGCCGGCGTCCCGATGACGTGGGACGCCTCGACGAACGTCTCCTCCCGCACCGCCAGCGCCTGGCCCCGGACCAGGCGGGTGAGGCCGGGGGCCATGGCCACGGCGATGGCGATCATGGCGCTGTCCAGCCCCGCCCCGAGCACGGCGACCACGGCGATCGCCAGCACCAGCGCCGGGATGCTCATCACCGCGTCCATCACCCGCATGAGGACGTTGTCGAGGCGGCCGCCCACGTAGCCCGACAGCAGCCCGACCGGCAGGGCCACGACCAGCGCCAGGGCGACGACCAGCAGGCTGAAGCGCATGCTGGTGGCGGCGCCCTCGAGCAGGCGGCTCAGCACGTCCCTGCCGAGGTCGTCGGTGCCCAGCCAGTGCCGGCCCGACGGGCCCTCGAAGGGCCGGCCGGTCTCCTGCTCGGCCGGGTCGTACGGGGCGATCAGCGGGTGCAGCGCCCCGGCCAGGGCCAGGGCGACCAGGAACACGGCGGCGGCCAACGCCAGGCGGTCGCGCCGGAACCGGGCCCACGCCCGCCGGGCCCGGCCCGGCGGCCGGCCCGCGTCTCGGGTGGCGGCGCTCATGCCGCCCGCACCTTGGGGTTGAGCCAGCCGTAGGCGATGTCGACGAGGAGGCTCGTCACCACGTGGATGACCACGAACACGAGCGCCACGCCCTGCACGACCGGGAGGTCCTGGGCGTTCACCGCCTCCAGCAGGTAGGTTCCGAGGCCGGGGATCGTGAAGATCCGCTCGATGATCACCGAGCTGCCGAGGACCACCCCCACCTGCAGGCCGAGGACGGTGACCGCCGGCATCGCCGAGCCCTTCAGGGCGTGGCCGACCACGACCTGGCGGGTCGACCCGCCCTTCGCCCAGGCGGTGCGGATGTAGGGCGCCTGCATGACGTCGGCGAGCCCGCCCCGCACCTGCCGGGCCAGCACGGCCGCCATGCCGAGGGCCAGGGCGGCCGCCGGCATGATCATCCGCCGGAACCACTCGCCGGGGTCCGCCCGCAGCTCGACGTACCCGAACGGCGGGAGCCAGCCGAGCCGCACGGCGAAGAGGGTCACGAGCACCAGGGCGATCCAGAACGGCGGGACGGCCAGGAAGGCACCCGAGCCCACCATCAGCGCCCGGTCGAGCAGGCTTCCCGGCCGGAGCCCGCCGGCCACGCCGACGAGCAGCGCCACCGGGACGGCCAGCCCGAACACGAGGGCGGCCAGGCCGAGCGTGACCGGCAGCCGCTCGGCCAGCTCGTCGGTGATCGGCTCGTGGCTGTAGAGCGAGTCGCCGAAGTCGAGCCGCACCACCCCGCCGAGCCAGTCGAGGTACTGGGCCGGGAGCGGCTCGTCGAGCTGCAGCTCCTCCCGCACCTCCTCGACCGCCCCGGGCGGGGCGTCCGGTCCTCCGGCCAGCGTCACGGCCGCGTCGCCCGGGATGAGCACGACGAGCCCGAAGATCAGGACCGACGTGATCAACAGCATCGGGATGGCGACCAGCAGCCGGCGTACGACCAGGCCGAGCATTCCCCCCTCGTCCCCTCCTCGGGCGCGCCGGGTTGCCCCGGCTCCGCACTGTCCGTGTCCCCCCTTGGACTACGCGCAGCATATAGAACCCCAGTAGGTCCTACAAGAGAATGTTGTTCCCTAGTTCGGTGAGGCCGAGTTAGGCCGCTGGGGAGAACCTTCGACTGCGGCGGGCCGTCAGCTGGCCGGCAGGATCAGACGGTCGCCCGGAACGTGGCCGGACGTGGCCGGGACGCCGGAATCGTGGGCCCTCGCGGCGACGGCGTCGATGTCGCCCTCGTCGGGACCGTGAGCTGGGCCGACGGCGGCAATGTTGACGTCGATCTCAATATCGGAGAGCATGATTTTTCATGGCGACGGCGCTCCTCCACTGCGGGCTCGAGCGGGCGGCCGACCGGTTCGGGGAGCGCCCCGCCGTCCGGGCCGGCGACCAGGCGTGGTCGTTCCGCGACCTCGACGGCCTGAGCAACAGCTTCGCCCGCCACCTCGCCCGCCGGGGCGTGGGCGCCGGCGACCGCGTGGCGGTCATGACGTCGAACCGGGTCGAGTTCATCGCCGCCGTCCACGCCGTCAGCAAGCTGGGGGCCGCCATCGTGCTGCTCAGCCCGGCGTGGAAGGCCGTCGAGGTCGACCACGTGGTGGGGCTGACCGAGCCCCGGCACGCCGTCGCCGACGGGGCCGGCGTCGGGCTCCTGGCCGAGCACCTGGGAGACGCGGTGACCGACCTCGACGACGAGGTCACGGTCGCCGAGGCGCTCGGCGGCGACCGGGACCGGCCCGCCGGCGCCGAGCCCGACGAGGGCGACGACGCCATCCTCGTGTTCAGCTCGGGCACGACCGGCATGCCCAAGGCCGTGCGCCACACCCACCGCTCGATGCGGCGGGCGACCGTCCACTGGGTCACCGCGCTCGGCCTGGGCCCCGACGACCGATTCCAGGTGGCGACGCCGCCGACCCACATCCTGGGCCTGCTCAACCTGCTCACCGCGGCCGAGGCGGGCGCCACGGTCCGGCTCCACGAGCGGTTCGACCTCGACGAGGTGCTGCGGCGGATCGAGTCCGACCGCATCACGCTGGAGATGGCCGTGGCCCCCATCGCCCTGGCGCTGGCCAACCACCCGCGGCTCGAGGAGCTCGACCTCTCGTCGCTCCGCTACATCATGTGGGGCGCCACACCGGTCACCGAGAGCGTCGCCCGACGGGTGACCGAGCGCACGGGCGTGCGGTGGCTGTGCGCCTACGGGGCCAGCGAGCTACCCGTGATCAGCGCCAACCCGGTGAACGAGCCCGAGCGCTGGCGGCTCGACTCGGCCGGGCTGCCGCCGCCGGACGTCCAGCTGCGGGTGGCCGACCTCGACGCCGGCCGCGCCCTGCCGCCCGGCGAGGTCGGCGAGATCCAAGCGCGGAGCCCGTCGCTCATGGCCGGCTACCTGCCCGATGAGGCCAACGCCGAGGCGTTCGTCGACGGCTGGTACCGCACCGGCGACGTCGGCTGGCTGGAACCGGAGGGGTGGGTCCACCTCACCGACCGCTCGAAGGAGATGATCAAGGTGAACGGCTTCCAGGTCGCCCCCGCCGAGGTCGAGGCGGTGCTCCACGGCCACCCGGCGGTCGTCGACTGCGCCGTGTTCGGCCTCGCGGACGAACGGGCCGGCGAGGTGCCGGTGGCCGCCGTCCAGCTCGATCCCGACCACCCGGCCACCGCGGACGAGCTGCAGCGCCACGTCGCCGACGCCCTCGCCACCTACAAGCACCTGCGCCACGTGGTCGTGGTCGACGCCATCCCCCGGCTGCCGTCCGGCAAGGTGCTGCGCCGCACGCTGCGCGACGAGTGGGCGCCCCGGCTCGCGGCGGGGAGGGCCGGCTGATGGACGTCCGGCTGTCCCCCGAGCAGCGTGCGCTGCGCGACTCCGCGGCCCAGGTCGTCGACCGGCTCGGCCCCCGGTCGGTGGGCCAGCTGGACGACGCCGAGCGGGTGGCCAAGCTCGACGCCGCCGTCGTCGCCGCCGGCTGGCGGGAGCTGCGGACCGCCACCGACGAGGGCACCCCGTGGGCCTCGGGCGTCGAGGTCGGGATCGTGGCCGAGGAGCTCGGCCGGGGCCTGGCGGACGTCGCCTTCCTCGGCCCCACGCTGGCCGCCGAGCTGCGCCGCCTGGCGGGCGCGCCCCCGGCCGGCGAGCCCGAGACAGTCCTGCTGACCGGCGACTTGTCCGGCCCGGCCACCGTGGACGCGGCGGGCGCGGCCCCGCCCGCCGGGGCGGTCGCCGTCGACGCCCAGGGGGCGGCTGCCGCCCTGCTGCTGGTCGACGGACCGGACGGCGCCCGCCTCGGGCGGGTCGCGCTACGGCCGCCGGCCGCCCGCGTCGACCTCACCCGGCCCACCGCCGCGCCCGCGGAGGCGGCCGCCGTCGACCCGGTGGACGGCCAGGCCCGGCCCCTGACCAGCGACGACCTGACCCGGTGGACCGCCCTCGGCCTGGCGCTGACCAGCGCGGACCTGGTGGGGACGATGGCCGGCGCCGTGCGGCTCGCCACCGACTACGCCAAAGAGCGCCGCCAGTACGGCCAGGCCATCGGCTCGTTCCAGGCCGTGCAGCACATGCTGGCCGACGCCCACGTGGCGACCGAGGGTTCGCGCAGCGCCAGCCTGCACGCCAGCTGGGCCGTCGACGCGCTGGCGCCGGACGACGCCCGGGCGGCGGGGGCGGTGGCCAAGGCCTACTGCGCCCGGGCCGCCCGCCGCGTGTGCGAGACCGCCATCCAGGTGCACGGCGGCATCGGCAACACCTGGGAGTGCCTGGCGCACGTCCACCTGCGGCGCGCGCTACTGGCCAGCGACGTCCTCGGCGGCGTCGGGCCCAACCTGGCCCGGGTGCTGGCCCACCACGGGATCGAGTCCGACCCCGGCCTGCCCGCATCGTGAGGGGAACATGACCTACGACCTGCCCGACGACCTCCAGGTCGAGGCCGACGGCCCGATCCGGATCGTCCGCCTCAACCGGCCCGACCGCCTCAACGCCACCAACCACTCGCTGCACCGGGCGCTCGCCGAGCTGTTCCCGCAGCTCGACGCCGACCGCGGCGCCCGGGCCGCGGTCATCACCGGCAACGGCCGGGCGTTCTCGGCCGGCGGCGACTACGCCTACCTCGACGAGCTGACCAAGGACGCCGAGCTGCGCCGGCAGACCATCGTCGACGGCCGCGCCATCGTCACCGGGATGGTGGGGTGCCGGGTGCCGATCGTGGCCGCCGTCAACGGCCCGGCCGTCGGGCTCGGCTGCAGCATCGTGGCGCTGTCCGACATCGTGTACATCGCCGAGGGCGCCCACCTCGCCGACCCCCACGTCATGGTGGGCCTCGTGGCCGCCGACGGCGGGCCGGTGACCTGGCCGCTGCTCATCAGCCTCCAGCTGGCCAAGGAGTACGCGCTGACCGGCGACCCCATCCCGGCCCGGCGGGCCGCCGAGATCGGGCTGGCCAACCACGTCGTCCCCGAGGGCGAGGACGTGGTCGAGAAGGCCCTGGAGTGCGCCCGGCGCATCGCCCGGCTGCCCCAGCAGGCGGCCGAGGACACCAAGCGCATCCTCAACATGCATCTGGAGCGGGCCGTCCTCGCCACGATCGACTTCGCGCTCACCGCCGAGGACCGCTCGTTCACCTCGGACGAGCTGCGCGCCAACCTCGACAAGCTCCTGGCCCGGGGGTAGGCCGATGGACCGCTGGCAGCTGCGGACCGTGCCCGCCGACCTGGTGCAGCGCTACCGGGCCGAGGGCTGGTGGACCGACGACACGCTGGGCGACACCGTGGCCGCCGGCCTGGCCCGCCTGGCCGGGGTGACGTTCCGGGTCCGCTCGGCGGTGCACCCCTACACCGGCACGTTCGCCGACGTCGACCGGGCGGCGCGGGCGCTGGCCGCCGACCTCCGCGCCCGGGGCGTCGGCCCGGGCGACGTGGTCGTGCTCCAGCTGCCCAACTGGGTGGAGGCTGGCATCACGTTCTGGGCCGCCGCCTACCTGGGGGCGGTCGTCGTGCCGATCGTCCACTTCTACGGGCCCAAGGAGGTCGGCTACATCCTGCGGGTGACCGAGCCCCGCGTCGTCGTCACCCCCGACCGGTTCGGCCACGCCGACTACCTGGCCACCTACGAGGCCCTGCTCGCCGACCACCCGGTGCCCCACTGGCTGGTGGCCCGGGCCACCGACGCCGCCCTGCCGGCCGGCGCCACCCCGTTCGCCGACCTGGTGGACGGCGACCCGATCGTCTGCCCCGAGCCGGTCGACCCCGACGCCCCCACCATCGTCGCCTTCACGTCGGGCACGACCCGCGACCCCAAGGGCGTCGTCCACTCCCACCGCACGATCGGCTTCGAGACCCGCCAGCTCGACCACCTGTTCCCGACCGGCGGGCCGCCCCAGATCACCGGCGCCCCCGTCGGCCACTTCATCGGGATGCTCAACGCCTTCCTGGTGCCGCTGCTGCGGGAGCGGGCCGTCAACCTGATCGACGTATGGGACCCGGGCGAGGTGCTGCGCATGATGCGCGAGGAGGGCCTGGGCGTGACCGGCGGCGCCACCTACTTCCTGACCAGCCTGCTCGACCACCCCGGCTTCAGCGACGAGCACCTGGCGCTGATGCCGTTCGCCGGGCTGGGCGGGTCCCCGGTGCCGGTGGCCGTCATGGAGCGGCTGCGCGACCTGGGGATCGCCGCCTTCCGCTCGTACGGCAGCACCGAGCACCCCTCGATCACCGGGTGCCTGCTCGACGAGCCCGAGGACAAGCGGCTGACGACCGACGGCCGCACCCTGCCCGGCGTGGAGATCCGGCTCGGCGAGAGCGGCGAGATCCTCAGCCGGGGCCCCGACTGCTTCCTCGGCTACACCGACCCCGAGCTCACCGCCTCGGTGTTCGACGACGCCGGCTGGTACCGGACCGGCGACGTCGGCGTGCTCGACGCGGACGGCTACCTGACGATCACCGACCGGGTCTCGGACATCATCATCCGGGGCGGCGAGAACATCAGCGCCCAGGAGGTCGAGGAGTTGCTGATGGGCCTCGACGCCGTGGCCGAGGTCGCCGTCGTGGCCGCCCCGGACGAGCGGCTGGGCGAGCACGCCGCGGCCGTGATGCGCCTGCGCGACGGGGCGCCGGCGCCCACGCTCGAGCAGGTCCGGGCGCACCTGGCGGGCGTCGGCCTGGCCAAGCAGAAATGGCCCGAGTCGCTGCACGTGGTGCGCGACTTCCCCCGCACGCCGTCGGGCAAGGTGCAGAAGTACCGGCTCAGGCAGCAGTTAAGGGAGGGAACGCTCGCTCAATAGGAGAAAGGTCGTCCGTCCTGAGTAGAAGGACGTTCTCGCTCGGACGGCGACCGAGTAACCTGCGGGCATGGCATCGAACGACCAGGCGGCCGACGCATCCCCCGCGGAACGTCCCGCCACCTGGCGGGAGCTGGCCGTGGCGCGGTCCCTGGACCCGGCGCGGGTGCGGGCCGAGAAGCGGGTGCAGCGCTTCCTCGACGCCGCGCTCGAGCTGATGGCCACCAGCTCCAGCAAGGAGTTCACCGTCCAAGAGGTGGTCGAGCGGTCGGGGCAGTCGCTCCGCAGCTTCTACCAGTACTTCGCCGGCAAGCACGAGCTGCTGCTCGCCCTGTTCGAGGAGTCGGTGCGCTCGACCGCTGAGCACCTCGAGCAGCTCATCGAGGCCGAGGACGACCCGCTCGAGCGGCTGCGCCGCTTCACCGTCGAGTACTTCCGACTGTGCCAGCCGGCGCCGAAGGGCAAGCCGGCCAGCAAGGACGGCCCCACGCCGGCGCTGGCGGAGTTCGCCCAGCAGCTGCTCACCGACCACCCCAAGGAGGCCTCGCGGGCCTACGTCCCGCTCGTGTCGCTGCTCGAGCGGGTGCTCGAGCAGGCGGCCGCGGCCGGCGTCGTCCGCTCCGGCCTGCGTTACCGGCGCATCGCCGGGGTCGTGCTCCAGGCCATCAGCTTCAACGCCTTCTCGGCGACGATCAGCGGCTCGTCGGTCAAGCCCGACGACCAGGAGTCGGCCGCCGAGCTTTGGGACCTGCTGCTCCACGGCATCGCCACCGGCGAGCGGGGCTGACTTCGGGTGCAGGGCGCGCCGCGCCGGTGCACCGACCGCGGCGCCGCGTAGCACGGTATTTCCGGTTCCGAGAGCCCGGTTATCGTCAGGGCATGCCCGACGATCTCGGCACGCCGCACCTGCGCCTCGAGCGCGAGGGGTCCATCGCCTGGTGCACGATCGACCGCCCCGCGGCCCGCAACGCCCTGACGCCCGGCATGTACTTCGGCATCAAGCGGGCGGTGCACCTCGTCAACACCGACCCCGAACTCGCCGCCCTGATCATCACGGGGACGGGCGACGTGTTCGCGCCGGGCGGCGACCTGGGCGGGCGGACCGAGGAGGGCGAGGAGCCCGTGCCCGACGGCCTCGGCCCCGAGGTGCTGCCGTTCGTGACGATCCGCGACAGCCGGGCGCCGGTGATCGCGGCCGTGAACGGCATCTGCCAGGCCGGCGGCCTGCTCATCGCCATGATGGCCGACATCGCCGTGGCCAGCGACCGGGCCACGTTCCGGGTGCCCGAGCTGCTGCGGGGCATCCCTGACGCCACCTACGCCGCCGCCCTGCCGGCGCACGTGGGCGTGGCGGTGGCCCGCGACCTGCTGCTCTCGGCGCGGCGGTTCGACGCCGCCGAGGCCCGGCGCCTCGGGCTGATCGCCCGGGTCGTGCCCCACGACCGGCTGCGGGAGGCGGCCGTCACCGCGGCCCACGAGGTGCTGCGGACGGCGCCCGAGGCCCGGGCCCAGGTGAAGCGCATGCTCAACGAGCGCTACGGGCTCATCGACTACCAGACGATGTTCGACGCGCTCGCCCACTCGGACGAGCCCCGCGAGGGCATGCGGGCGTTCATGGAGAAGCGGCCACCGGCCTGGATCCCGCCGGACGTCGGCCCCTGAGCCTCGACCCCCGATCCCGGCCCCCGCCCCGGTCGGGAGGGCGGTCAGGCCCGCGCCGGGAGGATGTGGGGCAGGTCGAGCGTGGTCCGGATGCCCGGCGCGGCCGCGCACACGGCCGGCACGGCGTTGACCGCCCGGTTGGCCGTGTAGGCCGGCGTCGTCTCGGCCATCCGCTCCAGCGGGACCGGGAAGCGCATCTCGATGTCGAGCGGGGCGTCGCCCTCCACCTGGAGGCGCCAGCCGGTGGCGCGCAGGTCCCAGGCCGGCTCGATCTCGGTCGCGCAGTACCAGTGGGCCCGGAACCGCAGCAGCGGCCGGCCGCCGCGCCGGCCCGACACGACCATCCGCTGGGCGCCCACGGTCCCGGCCGGGACGGTGCCAGCCGCGATCTCGACGTCCCGGGTCGTGACCGCCACCTCGCCGCCGGACTCGACGCCGTCGAGCGGCACGCCGAGCGCGTCGGCCACCAGCGCCAGCGACGGGCCGAAGGCGGCGGCGCCGTGGGCCCAGCGGCGCTGGTCGAAGCGCTCCGGCGGCTGGCCGAAGCCCATGACCTTGAACAGCATGTCGGGCGAGTTGCGGCTCGACACGTCGGCGAACTCGTCGATGGTGAGGCCGTCGAGCCGTCGCTGGATCGACGTCAGCACCAGCGGCACCGCCTCGGTGATGAAGCCGGGGCTGCTGCCCGTCGAGTGGATCGACGTGCCGCCCTGCGCGCAGGCGGCCTCGACGCGGGCGCGCGTGGCGGCATCGAGGCTGGCCGGCCGGTGGAACTCGCCACGGGTCGTGACCACGTTGGCGCCGGCGGCGAGCAGGCGGCACACCTCGTCGAGGTCGCAGGCGGCCGGCATGTAGAGCACGCAGTCGGGGGCCAGGGCGACGATGTCGTCGAGGGACCGGGTGGCGGCCACGCCCACCGGGCCGAGCCCGCACAGCTCGCCGGCGTCGCGCCCCTCCTTGGCCTCCGAGTGCACGTACAGGCCGACCAGCTCGTAGTCGGGGCGCTCGATGACGGCGCGCAGCGCGTGGGTGCCGATGTTGCCGGTGGCCCACTGGACGACCCGGAGCGTCACGGCCCCTCCCCCGCCTCGGCGCCGGTCGCCTCGGCGCCGGTCGCCCCGGCGCCGCTCGCCGTCCCGCCGCCGTGCTCCTCGGCAGCCAGCGCCGCCCGGTGCAGGACGTTGGCGGCCAGCCGCATGTGGGCGGCGTCGACCAGCCGGCCGTCGCGGCCGATGGCGCCGACGCCGCCGGCCTCGGCGGTCCGGTAGGCCGCGATCGACGCCTCGGCCTCGGCCACCTCTTCGGGCGTCGGCGAGAACACCTCGTTGGCGATCGGGATCTGGCTGGGGTGGATGGCCCACTTGCCGTCGAAGCCGAGCAGGCTGGCGTGGACGGCGCTGCGCCGGTAGCCCTCCGGGTCCTTGTAGGCCGGATACGGGGCGTCGATGGCGTCGATGCCCGCGATGCGGGCCGCCATCACCACCTGGGCCCGGGCGAAGTGCCAGAAGTCGCCCGGGTAGTCGCCGACCGGGTCGAAGTTGCCGTCGACCCGGGCGTGCAGCGAGGCAGAGAGGTCGCCGGCGCCGAAGATGAGCGCCTCCAGCCGGTCGCTCGACCGGGCGATCTCGGCCGCGTTGGCCAGGCCCTCGGCGTCCTCGATCAGGACCTCGAGGCCGATGCGCCGCTCGAGCCCGAGCTTGGTCTCCAGCTGGGTGAGCAGCACGTCGACCCACCAGACGTCGCGCGCCGAGCGGGCCTTGGGCACGATCAGCACGTCGAGGGCCTCGCGGGCACCGGTGACGACCTCGATGATGTCGCCGTGGCACCAGGGCGTCTCCAGGCCGTTGACGCGCACGGCCCGGACGGTCCGCCCCCAGTCCTGCTCGGTCAGGGCGGCCACGGCGATGGCCCGGGCACCCTCCTTGGCCGAGGGCGCACAGGCGTCCTCCAGGTCGAGGAACACCAGGTCGGCCCCCGACTTCGGGGCCTTCTCGCACATGCGCTCGCTGCTGGCCGGCGTGGCCAGCTCCGACCGTCGGGCCCGGGGCACGACCATCAGATCACCCCCTCGGCCCGGAGGGCGGCCAGGCGGTCGGCGTCGACGCCGAGCAGGTCGCCCCACACGGCGTCGTTGTCGGCCCCCAGGCCCCGGCCCAGGTGCTCGACCCGGCCCGGCGTCTCGGACATCCGGGCCACCGGTGCCTGGACCCGCACGATGCCGAGCTCGGGGTCGCGCATGGCCAGGAACGTCCCCCGGGCCCGGAGGTGCTCGTCCTCCAGCAGCTGCTCGGCGTCGTACACGGGCGCCGCCGCCACCTCGGCCGCCTCGAAGGTGGCCATGGCCTCGTCCAGCGTGCGCTCGGCGACCCACTCGGCCACCAGGTCGTCGACCTCGGCCGCCCGTTCCTGGCGGCGGACCGGGTCGACGTAGTCGGGGTCCTCGGCCAGCTCGGGCCGGTCGATGGCCCGGAACACCCGCACGGCGATGCTGGGCGAGGCGCTGGACAGGGCCAGCCACTTGTCGTCCTTGGTGCGGTAGGCGTTGCGGGGCGCGCTGGCCGGCAGCCGGTTGCCGACCCGCTCGGGGATGACACCGAGCTGGTCGAACGCCAGCGGTGCGTACTCGATGAGCCGGGCCAGCGGCTCGATCAGGTTGACGTCGACCAGCTGCCCGCCGCCGCCGTGGACGTCGCGGTGGTAGAGGGCCATCATCACCGCCCAGGTGGCCGACTGGGCGGCCACGCCGTCGGCCAGCATGAACGGCGGCAGCGTCGGCGGCCCGCCCGGCTGCCCGACCACGTGAGCGAACCCGCTCATCGCCTCGGCCAGCGTGCCGTAGCCGGGCCGGTCGCTCTTCGGCCCGCCCCGCCCGTAGCCGCTGAGGTGCAGCATCACGATCCGGGGGTGGGCGGCGTGCACCGACTCGTAGTCGAGCCCCCAGCGCTCGAGGGCGCTGGGTCGGTTGCCGACGATCAGCACGTCGCTGACGTCGAGCAACCGGTGCATCAGCTCCTGGCCCTCGGGCCGGCGCAGGTCGAGGGTGACGCACCGCTTGTTGCGGCTGACGCTCTTCCAGACGAGGCCGATGCCGTCGCGGCGGTCGCCCCAGGTGCGCATCGGGTCGCCCGAGCCGGGCTGCTCGACCTTGATGACCTCGGCCCCGAACTCGCCGAGCGCGGTGCCGACCATGGGCCCGGCCGCCAGGGTCGCCGTCTCGACGACCCGGATGCCGGCCAGGGGGCCCGGGCGGGGGGCGCCGCCCGCCCCGTCAGCCCCGACGGCGCCCTCGGCGTCCGGGCGGCCCGGCGCCTCGTCGTGCGCCGCCGGCCCCTCAGACATGGTCACCGACGGCCGGGCGGGCCAGGCCGAGATGGTCCCGCAGCGTGGAGCCCGTGTAGCGCTCGCGGAACAGGCCGCGGCGCTGCAGCTCGGGCACGACGAGGCGCACGACGTCCTCGTAGGCCCCCGGCACGTGCGTGGCGGCGATGACGAAGCCGTCGCAGGCGTCGCCCCGGAACCACTCCTCCATCTGGTCGGCGACCTCGGGGCCGGTGCCGACGAACCGGGGCCCCTGGAGCAGCGTCGCCCGGTGCCCGGCCAGGTCGCCCAGCGTCACCGTGTCGCCGATGTGGGTGCGCAGGTTCTGGACCAGACCCCGGATGCCCGACACCGACTCGATCAGCTCGTCGGTGATGGGGGCGTCGAGGGGCAGGCCCGAGAAGTCGTAGTTCATCAGCTCGGACAGCAGGGTCAGCGACGCCTTGGGGTCGACCAGCTCGTTGAGGAACACCTGCTCGCGCTCCTCGGCGTGGGCCCGGGACTCGCCGACGACGGTGTAGGCCATGGGCAACATCTTGACCGCGGCGGGGTCGCGGCCCCGCTCGGCGATGCGCTCCTTCTGGTCCTTGTAGTGGGCCCGGGCCACGTCGATGTTGGGGTCGCCGGTGAAGATCAGCTCGGCCCACCGGGCGGCGAAATCGCGGCCCCGCCCCGACGACCCGGCCTGGAGCAGCACCGGCCGGCCCTGGGGCGACCGGGGGACGGTGAGCGGGCCCCGCACCCTGAACCACTCGCCCGCGAAGCCGAGCTCGCGGACCTTGTCGGGATCGGCGAACACGCCGGAGGCCCGGTCGAGCACGAGGGCGTCGTCGTCCCACGTGTCCCACAGGCCGATCGTGGCCTCCATGAACTCGTCGGCCCGGTCGTAGCGGGCGTCGTGGTCGAGGTGCTGGTCGAGCCCGAAGTTCTGGGCCTCGCCGTTGTTGACCGACGTGACGATGTTCCAGGCGGCCCGGCCGCCGGACAGGTGGTCGAGCGTGGCGAACGTCCGGGCCACGTGGAACGGCGTGTAGTAGGTGGTCGAGTAGGTGGCGCCCAGGCCGATCGACCGGGTCGCCCCGGCGATCAGGCCCAGCACCACGCTGAGGTCGAGCTTCACCGGCCGGGCGCCGAGCCGCACCGCCTCGGCCACCGACCCGGCGTAGATGCCGGGCATCGCCAGGCGGTCGTCGAAGAACATGAGGTCGAAGCAGCCCTCTTCGAGCGTCCGCCCCAGCTTCTGGTAGTAGCCGGCGTCGAGGAAGCCGTGCTCGGTGGTCGGGTGCCGCCACGACCCGGCGTAGACGGACACGTTGCCCGCCTGCATGAATCCCACCAGGGACATCTGTCGTGCCATCGGACTCGCCCCTCCCGACCGAGAACGAGGTTTACGTTCCTGAAGAAGGAGCCTAGCAGTAGGGGGCGGTCTCGTTCAGGAGGCGGGCATCGGGGCGTCTCCGCCGGTCAGACCGGTCACACCTTGCGGGTGATGCCCCCGTCCACCCGGACGATGGCGCCGGTCGTGAAGCTCGACGCCGCGCTGAGCAGGTGAACCGCCAGCGGCGCCACCTCCTCCGGCTCGCCCAGGCGGCGCAGCGGCACGAACGACCCGTCCAGCGCCTCGGGCGGCCAGGCCTTGGTCACGTCGGTGCGGAACGGGCCGGGGAGGATGGCGTTCACCCGCACGTCGGGGGCGTACGCCTCGGCCAAACCGACCGTGAGGGCGTTGAGTCCGGCCTTGGCGCAGGCGTACGGCAGCTCGTTGACGCTGGCGATCAGCGACCCGGCCGTGCCGATGTTGAGGATCGCCCCGCCGCCGTGGGCGGCCATGTGGGTGGCGGCCAGCACGGCCAGGCGGAACGGACCCTTGAGGTTCACGGCCAGGGTCTTGTCGTAGAGCTCCTCGGTGACGGCGTCGAGGCTCTCGTACAGCGGCGACATGCCGGCGTTGTTGACGAAGGCGTCCAGCCGGCCCATGCGGTCGAGGGTCTCGGCGATCAGGCGGTCGCAGTCGCCCCACCGGCCGACGTGGCAGGCGATGGCCTCCGCCCGGCGGCCGGTCGTCTCTCGCACCTCGGCGGCCGCCGCCTCACAGGCGTCGAGCTTGCGCGAGGCGATGACCACGTCGGCCCCAGCCTCGGCCAGCGCCTGCACGATGGCCCGGCCGATGCCGCGGGAGCCGCCGGTGACCACCGCCACCTTGCCGGTCATGTCGTGGAGCTCAGCGATCGACGTCACGCGGCGATGCTGCCACAGGGCGCCCAGAATGACGATCTGGATAGGGGAGAATGACCCTTGACGAGGACGGCAGTCCCGCTACCATCGGGGTCGCGGTCGGAGCCCGGCACAGGGGCCGTCAGAGGGGGCCGGAGGGGGTCATGGACCAGCAGCCGACGCTGACGCCGAGCTGGCACGCGGCGCGCACGCCCGACGCCCCGGCGATCATCATGGGGTCGAGCGGCGAGACCGTCACCTACGCCCAGCTCGAGGACCGCTCGAGCCGCCTGGCCCGGGCGCTGCGCGACCGGGGCCTGGGCGAGGGCGACCACATCGCCATCCTCATGGAGAACAACCGGCAGTTCCTCGAGGTGGCGTGGGCGGCCCAGCGGTCCGGCCTCTACTACACGGCCATCAACAGCCACCTGCGCCCGGCCGAGGTTCAGCACGTGCTCGACGACTGCGGCGCCCGGGCGCTGGTGGCGTCGCGGGCCGTGGCCGAGGTCGTGGCCGGCCTCGACCTGTCCCGCCTCGACGTGCGAGTGGCGGACGCCGGCGACCTCCCCGGCTTCGACCGCTACGGCGACGTGCTGGCCGCCACCGCGCCCGGCCCGCTTCCCGGCGAGCGCGAGGGGCGCGACATGCTCTACTCCTCGGGCACCACCGGGCGGCCCAAGGGCGTGCGCAAGGAGCTGCCCGGCACGCCGTTCGGCGACCCGTCGGCCGCCCCCGTGCAGATCGCCCAGGGGATCGTGGCGCTCGGCGTCGGGCCCGGGGCCGTGTACCTGTCGCCGGCGCCGCTGTACCACGCCGCCCCGCTCGTCTACTCGATGTCGATGCACCGGACCGGGGCGACGGTCGTGGTCATGGAGCGCTTCGACGCCCGGGCCTGCCTGGAGCTGATCGAGCGCCACCGGGTGACCCACGCCCAGTTCGTGCCGACCATGTTCGTGCGCATGCTGCGGCTGCCCGAGGAGGAGCGGCGCCGCTACGACCTCTCCAGCCTGCGGTTCGCGGTGCACGCGGCCGCCCCGTGCCCGATCCCGGTCAAGCGCCAGATGATCGACTGGTGGGGGCCGATCGTCCACGAGTACTACGCCGGCACCGAGGACATCGGCAGCACGTTCATCACCGCCGAGGAGTGGCTCGCCCACCCCGGCTCGGTCGGCCGGCCCCGGGACGAGTGCCACATCGTCGGCGAGGACGGCGAGGAGCTGCCGCCCGGCCAGCCCGGCCTCGTGTACTTCGCCGGCGGGCGGCCGTTCGAGTACCACAACGACCCCCACAAGACCGCCTCGATCACCAACGAGCGGGGCTGGCGGACGCTCGGCGACATCGGCTACCTCGACGAGGACGGCTACCTCTACCTCACTGACCGCCAGGCGCACATGATCATCTCGGGCGGGGTGAACATCTACCCCCAGGAGGCCGAGAACGTGCTGGCCGGCCACCCGGCGGTGGCGGACGTCGCCGTGATCGGCGTGCCCGACGACGAGATGGGCGAAGCGGTGAAGGCGGTCGTCGAGCCGGTCGACCCGGCTGCCGCCGGGCCCGAGCTCGAGGCCGAGCTGTTGGAGCGCTGCCGGGCGGCGCTCGCCACCTACAAGTGCCCCCGCACCGTCGACTTCGTGGACTCGTTGCCCCGCGACCCCAATGGGAAGCTCTACAAGCGCGTGCTGCGCGAGCGCTACTGGGCGGGCCACGACACGCTGGTCATCTGACCCGGCCGGGACCGGGACCGCGGGCCGGGCGCCGGGGCCGGACGCCGAACCGTCGACGGCGTCGACGGAAGGGAGAGCGGGCGGCGGAGGTGCGGCTCCCGCCGGGCCGCTCGGGGCGGGTCAGTCCGGCCGGAGCGGCCCGACCGGCTTCGTCGTCGTGGCGTGGACGAGCAGTTCGGCCAGCTCGCGGGGCCGGCTGAGGAACGGCGAGTGCGACGTGTCGATGGTCAGGGCGTCGACGCCGAGGCGCTCGATCACGACGTCGGACAGCCAGTGCGGCTTGGCCCGGTCCTGCAGGCACAGGATGTAGCTGCGGGGCAGGTCGGCGGCCCAGAACCGGGGCACCGAGATGGGGCTCGTGTGGTAGTCGCCGGGCCGTTCGGGGCTCAGGCGCTCGAACGCCCAGCGGGCCGTCGCCTCGTCGCAGTCGTGGTAGAAGAACTCCCAGGCGGTGGCGAACTCGCCCCAGGTCATCGTGCCGTCGTCGGCGAAGCGCAGGTGTCCGAGCATGCCGGTCACGTCGCCGTCGATCGGGCCGTCCTCAGCGTTGCGGTTGGTCATGGCCTCGGGGATGGTCCGGCCCTCGCGGGGCAGGCCGGCGGCCAGGTACACGACGTGGCTGACCAGGTCGGTCGCCGCGTCGACCGCGATCGTGGCGTCGTAGCCGCCGCCCGAGTGCCCGACCACGACGTCGCCGGGGCGCAGGGCGGCCACGATCGTGTCGCGGCGGCTGGCGATGGTCGGCTGCTCGTCGCGGCGCTCCCCGTGCCCGGGCAGGTCGACCGCCACCGCCTCGTGGCCGAGCCGCTCCAGCTCGGCGATCGTCGGACCCCAGCACCAGGCCCCGTGGAAGCCGCCGTGGACGAGCACGAACCGCATACGTCGACCTTACTGCGAGTGAGCGTTCACTGGTAGGCTCCCGGCCCGTGGGCACCTCCTCCGGGATCAGCGACGAGTGGATCGCGCATCACTTCGACCTCCTCGCACCCGAGCTGGCCAGCGAGCTGTACCCGACGCTGGCCCGAGCCCGGGCCCGGTGCCCGGTCATGCACAGCGACCAGCACGGCGGCTACTGGATCGCCACCCGCTACGACGACGTCCTGCGCATCGCGCAGGACTGGGAGAGCTTCAGCTCCGAGCTGGGCATCACGGTCCCCCACGTCGACACGCCGTCGGAGCCGGGGTCCGAGCCGATGAAGATCCTCCCGGTCGGCATCGACCCGCCGCTCCACCGGGAGTTCAAGCGGCTCATCAACCGCTATTTCACGCCCGCCGCGGTCGCCCCGTGGGAGGACGCCACCCGCCAGCTGGTGACCCGCCTCATCGACGGATTCATCGAGCGGGGCGAGTGCGACTTCATGGAGGAGTTCGCCCGCCCGTTCCCGGGGCTGGCGTTCTTCGACCTGGCCCTGCACGCCCCGACCGAGGACCTCGAGGAGGTCAACCACTACGCCACGATGGCGTCGGTCCCCGACAGCCCCGAGCAGGGCGAGTGCCTGATGAAGCTGGCCGCCTGGATCGGCGAGCTCGTCGAGCGGCGCCGCCGCGAGGGCCCCAAGGGCGACGTCGTCGACGCGGTGATGGAGGCCGAGATCGAGGGCCGGCCCATCACCCAGCAGGAGGTGGTCGGCACCATCCAGCTGCTCGTGCTGGGCGGGCTGGAGACGACCGCCGGCGTGCTCGGCTCCGCCATGCTCCGCTTCTGCGAGCACCCCGAGATCCTCGCCCTGCTACGGGAGCGGCCCGAGGTCATCCCCGACGCCGTCGAGGAGCTGCTGCGCCTCGACGGCTCGTTCATCTGCATCGGCCGCACCGCCCGGCACGACGCCGAGGTCGACGGCCACACGATCCGGAAGGGCGAGCGGATCATCATGTACTGGGCCTCGGCGAACCGCGACGAGGCCGAGTTCCCCAACCCCGACGCCTTCGACCTCGAGCGGCCCCACAACCGCCACGTGGCGTTCGGGGCGGGGCCCCACCGCTGCGCGGGCTCCAACCTCGCCCGGATGAACCTGCGCATCGCCCTGGAGGAGATCGCCCGCCGCCTCGACGACGTGCGGCTGAAGCCGGGGGCCGAGATCGAGTTCCACTCGACGTTCAACCGGGCGCCGCTGTCGGTGCCGATCACGTTCGCTCCCGGCCCCCGCTCCTAGCCGAGGGACCGCCGCCGGGGTCGCCGCAACCCGCGCCCCGCGCCCGCTCCCGCGCCCGCTCAGGCCGCCAACCGGTCGATGGCGTCGGCCGCCTCCAGCTCGGCGAAGGCGGCCGCGAACCGCGCCGCCAGCGCGTGCGACACCTCCGGGCGCTGGTAGCCGTCGCTGCCCAGCGTCGACATCCACAGCGCGTAGCCGTGCGCGGCCGCCGCCCGGTAGGCCAGCCAGGCCTCGTCCCGGCCCGGCCGCCCGTCGCCGGCGCCGAGCGCCGACCGGTACTCCTCGACGAGGTCGGCCTCGGCCCGCCGACGGTCCTCCTCGGTGAGCGAGCCCTGGATGAAGTAGCCGACGTCGATCGACCAGTGGCCCCAGCGGGTCACCTGCCAGTCGAGGAACCCGACCTCGTCGCCCGGCAGCACGTAGGTGTTGCCGATGTGGGCGTCTCCGTGGAGCAGCGTCCGGGGCAGGCGGCCGACCGCGGTCAGCCAGCGGGTCCACTCCCCCACCACCACCTCGGTGTCGTGGGTGGCCAGCGCGTCGGGGAGGGCGTCGCCGAGCCGCTCGAAGCCGGTCGGGATCCGGGCCCGCAGGCCGACCTGCCAGCCCTCGGTGGGCTCGAACGCCTGCGTCCAGTCGAGCGCGGGATGGGTGGCGGCCGAGGCGCCCCAGTACCGGCTGTGGAGCCGGGCCAGGCCCCGCACCCCGTGGGCGACCTGGTCGACGGTCAGCGGGCGGGTGGCGTCGCGGGGGTCGGCGCCCCGGCGCGTGACATCCTCCATGACGATCACGTAGTCGAAGGCGTCCCGGTCGACGGTGGCGGCGTAGGGCAGCGGGTGGTCGAGCGGCAGCGGCACGCCCGAGGCGTACAGCAGGGCCTCGTTGAACAGGTTGCCGTTGCGGGCGTGGACCTCGCGGTGCACGGCGTTCTCGGCCTTGGCGAACACGACCTCGGGCCCGGACCCGGCGGCATAGTCGAGGCCGAGCCGGGCCCGCCGGTTGGTGCCGTCGTCGCGCTCGAGCACGGTCACGGCGCCGACCCGGGCGCCGGGGTGTCGGCCGGCGATGGCCGCCGTCATCCAGTCGGGTGTCACGTCGTCCCAGTCCGCCGGGATCGTCGGCGGCGCGGCCACGCTGGTCTCGGTCATCGGTCCCTCCCTCCCAAACAAGAGAGTATGCGTTCACTCCCACCTGCGGCCAGCACGCCCGGCTCACCACCCCGCCGGGGTCGGTCGGGAGGGACCGCCGAGCGGGGTCAGAGGACGGCGCCCGACGCCTTGAGCGCGGCGATCTCGTCCCAGCTCAGCCCCAGCTCGAGCAGGACCGCCTCGGTGTGCTCGCCGTGCTCGGGGGCCCGGGTCGGGCGGTGGGGCCGGCCGTCGAACTGGGCCGGCGTCGTCACCAGCGGCAACGACACGCCCCCGCCCATGTCGACGTCGGCCAGGTAGCCGTTCGCACGGACCTGGGGGTCGTCGGGCAGCTCGGCCGGCGTCTGCACGGCCGCCCACTCCCCCGCGAAGTCGGCCAGCGCCCGCCGCCACTCGTCCAGGGTGCGGGTGGCGAACGTGGCCTCCAGCTCCTCCACGCAGGCCCGGGCGTGGCGGCGCCGGGCCTGGAGGTCGGCGAAGCGGGGGTCGGCGGCCAGGTCGGGTCGGCCGATGGCGGCGCACAGGTCGGCCCAATGGCGGTCGGGCGTGAGCATCATGAGCGCCACGAACCGGCCGTCCGCCGTCCGGTACGGCAGCATGAGCGGGTTCCAGGTCGTGTACCGGTCGGGCGGCGGGGCCGGGGCTGGGGTTGGGGTTGATGCCGACGACGGCCCCGACGGGGGCGGGTCGGGGGCGACGGCGGCGCTCACGATGTCGGGCTGCACCTGCCACATCCCTGCGGCCAGCAGCGAGGCGTCGACGACCGACGGCTGGCCGGTCGTGGCCCGGCGGAGCAGGGCGGCGGCCACGGCGCCGGCGATGGCCAGGCCGCCCACGACGTCGCCGAACGCGGGCCGGGGCGAGGGCGGCCAGGCGGCGCCGGGCGGCGTGTGCAGGTGCTGCATGCCGCTGCGGGCCCAGTAGGCGCCCGTGTCGTAGCCGCCGCGCCCGGCGTCGGGGCCGCGGGGGCCGAAGGCGGTCCCCCGCACGTAGACCACGTCGGGGTTGTCGGCCCGCATGTCGTCGACGTCGATGCGGAGCCGGGCGCGGGCGCCGGCCCGCATGTTGGTGGCGAACACGTCGGCCCGGGCCACCAGGCGGCCCAGGAGGGCGCGGCCGTCGGGGTGGGTGAGGTCGATGCCCACCGACCGCTTGGCGCGGTTGGCCGCCTGGAAGTAGGGGTCGACGCCCTCGTGCAGCGGGTGGAGGCCGGCCGTGACCAGGCCCCGGTAGGGGTCGCCGGTCTCGGGGTGCTCGACCTTGACGACCTCGGCGCCCCACTCGGCGAGCACGGCACCGGCCATGGGGACGAAGACGTGCGAGGCCACCTCGACCACCCGGACGCCGGCCAGGGGACCCGGCGCGTCACCGCCCGGCACGTCGCCGCCCGCCCCGGAGGGGCTGCCCGGCGCCCCGCCGCCCGCCGGTTCGTCACTCAAGGGCGGCCAGCGCGTCGACGTAGCGCTGGAGCAGGGCGATGAGCGTGGCGCGTTCGTCCTCGTCGAAGGCGGCGAGCACCTGCCGGTGGATGGCCCGCGAGTCGGCCCGACACAGCTCGGCCAGGCGGCGGCCCTCGTCGGTCAGCACGGCGCGGTAGATGCGGGCGTGGTTGGGGTCGGGCCGGCGCTCGATCAGGCCCTTGCGGACCAGCGTGGTGAGCGTCTGGTGGGCGGCCTGCGGCGTGAGCAGTAGCTCGCGGGCCAGCTCGGCGCCGGACAGCCCGGGCCGCCGGGCCAGCCGCTCGAGGACGGCCCACTGTGAGACCGTGACGCCGTGGCCCCGGACCGCCTCGTCGACCGTCTTGCGCGTGTGGTGGACGGCCTCGTACAGCAGCGACGCGATCCGGGTGAGCGGCGGCATGTCCGTCCCCATCGGTGTGTCCGTGCCCGATGTCGGCAGCGCCAAGCTTCACCGACCACGACGTGGGTGCGGCACGACCCCGGGAACGGCGACGACGAGGTCGGTCACGCGGCCCGTCACGACGCGGTCCGTCACGACGCCGGGCTGGCCCCGACCGGCTCGGCGTCGCCGAAGTAGGCGCGCTCCAGCCGCTCGGCGTCGGCGCCCAGCTCGGCGGCGGACCCCCGCAGGACGATCGAGCCCCGGTTGAGCACCGCGGCCTCGTTCGCCACCTTGAGGGCGAGGTTGACGTGCTGCTCGACCAGCACGACGGCCGTCGAGCGCTCGGTGGCGATCTGGCGCACGGTGTCGAACAGGGTCTCGACCACGAGCGGCGCCAGGCCCATGCTCATCTCGTCGATGAGCAGGACCTTGGGCTCCTGAACCAGCGCTCGGGCCATGGCCAGCATCTGCTGCTCGCCGCCCGATAGCGCCCCGGCGGTGAGCGTCCAGCGCTTCTCCAGCGCCGGGAACACGTCGAGCAGGTCGCGAGGCGCCGGGCCGCCCCGGCGCCGGGCCACCTCGAGGTTCTCCTCGACCGTCAGGGTCGTGAACAGCGACCGGTTGTCGGGGACGAGCACGACGCCGGATCGGCTGGCCGCGACCGGGTTGCCGTTGCGCAGCGGCGCGCCGTCGACCCGGACGGTCCCGCCGTGCGCCGGCAGCAGCCCGGCCAGCGTGAGCAGCAGCGTGGTCTTGCCGGCGCCGTTCGGGCCGAGCAGGGCGAGCACGGTGCCGGCGTCGACGTCGAGGGCGAGGTCGCGGAAGGCGACGGTCGAGCCCCGCCCCCCGGTGAGCTGGTCGATCACCAGCCGGACGGTCATGCCGTCACCTCCGTCTCCGACGATGCGGACGGGTCGGACGTCCCCGACGAATCGGACGACCCGGACGTCCCCGATGAGTCGGACGCCTCGGTCGTCTCGCTGGCGTCGTGCATGGCGCCCAGGTAGGCGTCGGCGACGGCCCGGTTGGCCCGGATCTCCTCGGGGGTGCCCTCGGCGATCACGGCGCCGAAGTCGAGCACGTAGACGTAGTCGCACACGCTGAGCACCAGCGCCACGTCGTGGTCGACCAGCAGCACGCCGGCGCCGGTGTTGCGGACGTCGCGGATCCGGTCTCCCAGCCACTGGCTCTCCGTCGTGTCGAGCCCGGCCGCCGGCTCGTCGAGCAGCAGCACCTTGGGCTCGGCCACGCACGCCCGGGCGATCGACACCAGCTGGCGCTCGCCTTGGCTCAGCTCGCCGGCCGGCCGGTCCCCGAGGCCGGCGATGCCGACGCTGTTCAGCGCCCGCTCGACCGCCGCGGCCCGGGCCGCCTGGCGGACGCCGACGGCGGCGACGCTCACGTTCTCCTCGACCGACAGGTCGTCGTAGAGCTCGAGCGACTGGAACGTCCGGCCCAGGCCCGCCCGCACCCGGGCGTGGGGCGCCAGGCCGTCGATCCGCTGCCCGGCCAGCTTCACGGCCCCGGTCGCCGGCGCGAAGCCGGCCACCGCGTCGATCACGCTCGTCTTGCCGGCGCCGTTCGGGCCGATGAGGCCCACGATGGCGCCGCCGGTCACCCGCAGCGACACGTCGTTGACGGCCACCACGCCGCCGTACCGGACGGTCAGGTGCTCGACCTCGAGCGCCACCGCCCCGTCGACGCGCCCGGTCACGCCGTCGGTCGCGGCCACGCCCTCGGCCGCGGCGGCCGCCGCCACCTGGGCCTCGGGGGCGACCACCGGCTCGGGCGCCGGCCGGCGCTGGGCCCGCCACCGGTGCCAGCGCTCGGCGATCTGGTGGCCGCCGGCGGCGATGCCCTCGGGGTTGGTGATCAGCGTGAAGATGAGGAGCACGCCGGTGATGACCTGGAACCAGTCGCCCAGGTCGACCCAGCGGTCCATGGCCACGAACACGATGCCGGAGGAGGCGAGGATGCCGGCGTGGAGGCCGCCCCAGACCGAGGTGACGCCGGCCAGGTAGGCGGTCGACAGCAACGTGAGCCCGCCGATGGCGGTGAACGAGTCGAACGTCACCAGCCCCCGCCGGTAGGCCAGAAGGCTGCCGCCCAGCCCGGCGATGAACGAGGCCAAGGCGAAGCTGAGCACCTTGACCCGCACGACGTTGACGCCCACGCCGGCGGCCGAGCGCTCGTTGGCCCGCACCGCCAGCATGGCGGAGCCGAGCGCGCTGCGGCGCAGGGCGGCGACGCCCCAGGCCACGAGCACCAGCGTGACGAGGCAGACCAGGCCGAACTCGATGCGCGGGAACTCCTGGCCCGAGCCGATGCCGAGGTCGATGCCGAACATCGACGGCGGCGTGACCCGGGCGCCCGCCGTGTCGACGATGTCGGTGTTGCGGAACCACACGGCCTCGATGGCGTAGGCCAGGGCGAGCGTGACCACGCCCAGGGTCAGGCCCCGCAGGCGGAGAGCCGGCAGGCCGATCACGACGCCGATGACCGTGGCCACGATCGCGGCCAGCAGCGGCGCGAACGGGAACGGCACGTCCCAGCTCTGGGTGAGGCCGCTCAGCGTGAAGGCCGCCGTGCCGGCCAACGCCAGCTGGGCCAGCGAGACCTGGCCGGCGTACCCGGTCACCACCACCAGCGACAGCCCGATGATGGCGGCGATGAACGTGCCGATGACCGCGGCCCGCCACGTGCCGTCGGTGATCAGCAGCATGACCACGCCGACCGCGGTGCCGACGACGATGGGCCCGGTGTAGGACCGGGGCCGCGGGGCGTGGCCCAGCTTCTGGCGCACCAGGCCGCCACGGGCCGGCATGCCGCCGCCGACGACGACGAGGGCGAGCAGGATGACGATCAGCGGCACCAGCTCGGCCGAGCCGGTCTGCGGCATCCACGAGTTGCGGCCGGCGAGCGACAGCGCCTCGGACTGCAGCATGCCGATGGCGATGCCGGCGACGACGATCGGCACGAGGTGCTCGAACCGGCCGACGACCGCGGCGGCAAGAGCGGGCACGACGAAGAGCGTGTAGGTGGTCGGCGTCAGCGGGCTCACCGGGGCGATGAGGATGCCGGCGACGCCGGCGATCATGGCGCTGATCATCCAGTTGAACAGCGCCACCCGGTCGGGTGAGACGCCGCTGACGTAGGCGCCGGTCTGCGACTCGGCGGCCGCCCGGGTCAGCAGGCCGAAGCGGGTGTACTTGAACCCGAGGGCCAGCAGGAGCGCCAGGCCGACGACCGTGAGCGCCAGGTAGAAGCGGTCGGCGAGGATCGTGACCTCGCCCAGCTCCCAGCGGTCGGTCGGGAAGATCGCGGCCACGCTCACCGGGGCGGTGCCCTGGCGGATGGCGAGCACGCCCTGGATCACCACCAGCACGCCGAGCGAGGCGACGGCCCGGGCCAGGGGCGGCGCGTCCCGCAGCGGCCGGAAGACCAGCACGTAGAGCAGGGCGCCGACCACCGCGGCCAGGGCCAGGGCGATGAAGACCGCCGGCGCGAACCCCAGGTCCTGCCCGAGGTCGACGGTCTTGGGCAGGCCCGGGACGGGAACGAGCAGCTCGCCGGCCCGCAGGCCGGCGTAGGTGTAGGCGACGTACAGCGCGACCGCACCGGTCGCGAAGTTGACGACCCCGGAGGCGCGGTACGTGATGACGAGGGCGAGGGCCAGGGCGGCGAACACACCCCCGTTGCCGAGGCCGAGTAGGAGCGATGCGATGTGGTCCACGGCGGTGGGCCTCCGAACGTTCGAATGTCCAGTGGCGGGCGAGCGGCCGCCGTGCGCCGGGCGGGGCGCACGGCGGCCGCCGGAGCTCAGAGCCCTTCGAGGAGGTCGGTGAAGTCGACGGCCTCGTAGCTGGCGGGGTTGCCCTCGGCGTCGAGGGTGGCGGCCAGCGACTGGTTGGTGCACACAGCGGGCAGCGACTCGAAGGCCGATCCGCCGCACTGGAACGTGACGCCGTCGGCCCCCGGGTACTCGGTCTCGTCCATCGTCCGGATGGTCTCGGCGACGTTCTCGGGCGTGATGTCGCCCTCGATGCCCTCGAGCGAGGCCAGCAGCGACGACATGACCGTGTACCCGCCCATGGCCAGCGCGTTCTCGACGTCCTCGACGTCGTCGCCGTACTCCCCCATCACCGCCTGGTACAGCTGGTAGGCCGAGTCCTCGGTGTCGCCCACCGCCATCGTGGCGGTGATGCGGATGCCCTCGAGCCCGCCCTCGGGCACGCCCTCACGGGTGGCGTCGGTGATGCACTGCGAGACCGCGGTGATGGCGCCCTCGAAGCCGACGGCGGCCAGGCCGTTGAAGGCGGCGACGCAGAAGGCGTCGTTGCCGACCACGTGAGCCACGCCGGCGTCGCTGTTGGCGACCTCGCCCATCTGCGACGTCATGTCGGCGGTGCCCGGCGGGATCCGGACCAGGTCGTAGTCCATCCCGGCGTTCTCCAGCACGGTCGGGCCGACCGACTCGAACTGGGTGAGGGCCACGGGCACGTCGATCGTCACGAACGCGATGTGGTCGGCCCCCTCCTCCTCGGCCGTCGTGACCGGGATGCCGAACAGCGTCGACGTCGGGTTGGTCATCAGGAAGGTGGTCTCGTCGTCGGCGGCCAGCTCCTCGCCGCTCGCCTGGAGCAGGAACATCGGGATGCCGGCCTCGTTGATCGGCTCCCACACCTGCTCGGTGACGGCGGACTGGCTGAGGGCGACGGCGACGACCTCCTGCTCGACCATCTGGTTGCCGCAGTCGGTGGCAGTGGCCGGGTCCGCGACCGTCTCGCACACCACGACCTCGACGGGCTGGCCGCCGACGCCGCCCCGCCGCTCGTTCCAGAACTCGGCGGCGGCCTCGGCCGAGCGGGCCTCGTCGCGGTTGTCGAAGTTGGGGGTCTGGCCGTCGGTGATCATGCCGATCCGCACCGGCTCGCCCTCGGCGGGGTCTTCGGGGCCGAGCAGGTCGGCGGCGTTCTCGACGGCGGTCTCGTCCTCGTCGGACGCCGAGTCGTCGTCGTCACCGCACGCGGCGACGGCGAGCAGCATCGACGCGGCCAACGCTCCGGCCGCGAACCGCCGCCCAGACCGCCCCCGGGTGCGCTGGCGCGCTTCCCCCTGGTCCCCCATCGTCCCCTCCATGTGGTTGCTGTGGAACTCCCCCCTCGGGGAGCAGTGTGCAGGACCGTCCCCCGAGAATCAAGATCTTGATACAGAAGCTTGATCTTGGTAGGCGCTAACAAGATTCTCGCATATCGGCACGCAGGCTGCCAGGGACCACCGGGCGGTGGTCCCCGCACCCTCCGCGGCCCTGCGACCGTGCGGGCGCCCGGCCGTCAGCCGGCCGGACGGGCCAGCGCCTTCTGCTCCAAGTACTCCTCCAGGCCGGGCACGCCCATCTCGCGGCCGATGCCCGACTGCTTGTAGCCGCCGAAGGGCACGTCGGGGCCGAACCAGGCGCCGCCGTTGATGCTGACCGTGCCGGTGCGCAGGCGGCGGGCGATGGCCGTGGCCCGCTCGACGTCGGTGCCGAACACCGAGCCGGACAGGCCGAAGATCGAGTTGTTGGCGATGGCGACCGCCTCGTCGTCGTCGCGGTACGGGATCACGGCCAGCACCGGCCCGAACACCTCGTCCTGCGCGATCGACGAGTCGGGGTCGACGTTCGTCAGCAGCGTCGGCTCGTAGAAGTAGCCGCCGGCGAGGGCGCCCTCCATCTCGGCGCGCGTGCCGCCGGTGACGACCTTCGCCCCGTCCTCCACGGCTCGGCGCACGCAGCCCTCGACCTTGTCGAGCTGGGCCGCGCTGATCAGCGGGCCCATCATCGTCGACGGGTCGCGGGGGTCGCCGTAGGGCACGCCGGCCAACGTGTTGGCCACGGCCTCGACGATGGCGTCGTGCTGGGCCTCGGGCACCAGCAGCCGGGTGGTGATGGCGCAGCCCTGGCCGGCGTGGGAGCAGACGGTGAACCCGGCGATCATCGCCGCGAAACCGATGTCGGCGTCGTCGACGACGATGAACGCCGACTTGCCGCCGAGCTCGAGGAACACCTTCTTCACCGTGGCGCTCGCCGCCGCCATGATCTGCCGGCCGACCGCGGTCGAGCCGGTGAAGCTGATCATGTCGACCTGCGGGTGGGTGGTGAGCAGCTCGCCCACCTCCCGCGACGACGACGTCAGCACGTTGACGACGCCCGGCGGGATGTCGGTGCCCTCGGCGATGACGCTGGCCAGCGCGGCCGTGATCCACGGCGTCTGGGGCGGCCCCTTGACCACGACCGTGCACCCGGCGGCCAGCGCCGGCACCAGCTTCGCCAGCGTGATCTGGACCGGGTAGTTGTACGGCACGATCGCGGCCACGACGCCGGCCGGCTCCTTCTCGACCCAGCGCGCGTGCATCTGGCCGTGGAACTCGGACAGCCCGAGGTCCTGCCGGAACTCGTACTTGTCGAGCAGGTCGGCGTACCAGGTGACCATGCCGGTCGGCGTCTCGAGCCCGGGGCCCTGCGTCAACTGGTGCGGCAAGCCGGTGTCGGCGATCAGGACCTGGCGGAGGTCCTCCTGCTTGGCGACGAGCGCCTCGTGCAGCTGGCGCAGGCACCGCTGCCGGAAGGCGACGTCGGTGCCCCAGTCGGTGGTGTCGAACGCCTGCCGGGCGCTCTCGACGGCCCGCTGGGCGTCGGCCACGGAGGCGTCGGCCGCCGGGCCGAGCTCCTCACCGGTGCTGGGGTCGATCGCCTGGTAGGTGCGGTTCCCCTCCGCGGGGACCAACTCTCCGCCGATGAGAAGGCGCTCGTCGTGCCACATGCCACGGAAACTAACGCTTGCGTCACAGTCGCGCAACGGCCACGGCGGGCCTCAGGGCGTCGGCTCGCGGACGCTGTCGAGGCTCGCCGCCCCGGCGTCGGGCACGTGGGGCTGGCGCCACACCTCGACCGGGAACGACACCGTGACGAGCGACGAGAGGAGCCACAGCAGGTTGCGGGCGTCGTCGGGCATGTCGTCGTACGGGTAGCGGTCGAGGTAGTCCATGCCCTCTTCCAGCCGGGGGAAGACAGCGTCGTAGAACGCCTGCAGCTCGTCCATCGAGCTGGCCAGCCGCTTGGCGTAGCGCTCGCGCTCGGTCGGCAGCGCCCAGTCGGCCAGGGGCTCGAACTCGGCGAACTCGGGAGGGAAGGTGGCCATCGTCGGTCTCCTCGCTGCTCGGTCAGTGCTCGTCGCGGTTCGGTCGGCCGTCGCTCAGGACGCGGCCGAGATGCTGACCGGCGTGCCAGGCTGCTGCTTCAGGTACTCGTCCACGTAGTTCCGCGCCGTGACGTGCAGGTGGCGCAGCAGGATCTCCTGGTCGTTGAGCGGGAAGTCGGTGACGACCCGCGACTCGAGCATCCGCTGCGTGGCCTCCAGCGTGTTGCTGTCCTGGAGGCCGTACTCCTTGAAGGTCACGACCGCCATCTCCTGCTGGAGCCGCTCGCGCGCCGTCCGCGGTGGGGCGAAGTAGCAGGTGCCCTCGAACACGTGGGTGTTGTAGGACGTCGGCCAGTAGTGGTAGGTGAGCACCCAGTTCGTCTTCCAGATGAGCACCATGAAGTTGGGGAAGAACAGGAACGAGTCCATCCCCCAGGCCTTGTGACGGGCGGGGTTGAGCGCCGGCGGCAGCTCGTCGAGGCCGATGTCGGGCGGGTCCCACGGGCCGAACAGGCCGCTGCGCAGCTTGCGCTCGATCGGCTTGACCATGTTCGGGTCCTTGGGCGGCGACATGCCGCCCCACGACGACACCATGCCGTGGGGCCCGTCGATGCCGTAGGCCAGCGCCTCGTAGCCGTAGGCCTGCAGCTTCCGTGACTCGTCGGCCACCGCCTGCTTCGCGTGCAGGACGGGTGCGTGGTAGAACTCGGTGAACGCGTCGATGTAGAGCTTCCAGTTGGCGCGGATCTCCTGCCGGTAGCGGTGGACCTGCGTCAGCCGGTGGAACGGGTAGCCGGCCAGGCCAGCACCGAACTCGCCCAGGTAGTCGACGAGCGGCTCGGCGTCGGGGTCGAGGTTCACGAAGATGAACCCCTCCCACACCTCGGCGCGCACCGGGACCAGGCCGTAGGCGTCCTTGTCGAGGTCGAAGAACTCGTCCTCCTGCTGCACGAACGTGAGCGCGCCGTCGAGGTCGTAGCGCCAGCCGTGGTACTTGCAGGTGAACTGCCGGAAGGTGCCGCTCACCTCCTCGCCCGGGTAGTCCTGCCACACGAGCTTGTTGCCGCGGTGGCGGCAGATGTTGTGGAACGCCTTGATGTCGCCGTCGCGGTTGCGGACGACGATGACCGAGGTGCGGGCGGCGTCGAGCTCCTTGGTGAAGTAGCTGCCGGCCCGCGGCAGCTGCTCCACCCGACCGACGTTCAGCCACGTGCGGCGGAAGATCGCGTCGCGCTCCAGCTCGTAGTGCGCCGGCGAGATCGAGTCTTCGTACGACACCGGGGTCGTGTCGAGGCCGTAGTGCTGCGTCCAGGAGCCCTCGGCGGGCTTGGTGAAGTGCGCCATTGCGGGTCAGGTCCTCCGGTCACGTCCTAGCCGCTCACGATATCACTGATCTCGGTGTACGAGAAGGTCGTTTCCGCTAGGTCGTGGTCGACCTCCACCCGCCACGACCTGATGGCCATGGCCAGGGCGTCGTAGGCGCCCACGGTGAAGATCACGTCCATCAGCTGGCGCTCGTCGAGCTCGGCCGCCAGCGCCGCCCACGTGGGGTCGGACAGGGCGGCGTCGGCCACCAGCTCGTCGGCCGCCCGGATCAGGGCCGCCTCCAGCCGCGACCAGCCCGGGGCGTCGGGTCCGGCGGCCACGCGGGCGATCTCGGCGTCGTCCAGGCCCGCGTCCCGGCCCTGGACGACGTGCTGGCGCCACTCGTACTCCGCCTCCCGGATCGCGGCCACCCGGAGGACGAGCAGCTCCCGCTGCCGGGCCGACAGCGTGGTGGCGAACAGCACGTGGCCGTTGAACACGTGGTAGGCCCGCACCAGCTCCGGGTAGCGGGCCATGGTCCCGAGCAGGTTCAGCGCCTTGGGGCGGCCGCCGTCGGTGCGGGGCAGCGGGTGGCGGGGCACGGGCGGTGCGAGGGCGGCCATCGCCTCGCGCATCTCCGGTGGCCAGGCCTTCGGCGGCAGCGGGTCCAGGCGTGCGGTCATGAGGCCCCCCTCCGGGCGTCGGCGGTCGGGTCGGTCGGCTCTGTCGGCCCGGTCGTGTCGGATTCGTCGGTCGGCGCCCCGGCCCGGGACACGACGAACGGGTAGATGCGGGTGAAGTCCACGCCGGGCTCAGCGGCCGCGAACCGCTCCCACACCGCCGCCGTCACCGCGCCCAGCGCCGCCGGCCCGTTCTGGTCCTCGACGGCCCGCAGGTAGAGCCGGACGTCCTTGGCCATGAGCGAGTTGGCGAAGCCGGAGGCGTAGCGGCCGGTCAGCACGTGGGTCGGAAACTTGTCGTCAGTCGCCCCGCTCCGGCCGCTGGCCTGGTTGAGCACGTCGAGCATGGTCGCCATGTCGAGCCCGGCGGCCAGGCCGAACGCCACGGCCTCGCTGGTGGCGGCGAGCGCCGTGGCGGACAGGAAGTTGTTGGCCAACTTCATGGCTTGGCCCAGGCCCGGCCGCTCCCCCACCCGCCGGCGGCGGTCGCTCAGGCCGGCGAGCACCGGCTCGACCCGGGCGCAGGCGTCGGGCGCCCCGGCCACCATGACCGTCAGCGTGCGGGCGCGGGCCCCGGCCACCCCGCCCGACACGGGGGCGTCGACGTAGGCGACGCCGTGCTCGTCCAGCAGGGCGGCGATGGCCCGGGCCGCCTCGACGCCGACCGTCGAGGTGTCGACGACGTGGGTGGTCCGCCGCTCGGCGGCGGGCACGGCCACGACCTGGCGCGCCACCTGCTCGGACGCCGCGCCGTCGGGCAGGCTCAGCACCACCACCGCGGCCCGCCGGGCGACCTCGGCGACCGCGGGCACGTGGGTGGCGCCCGCCGGTGTGCGCTCAGGGGCGTGGGCGTCGTGGGCGACGACGGCGTGCCCGGCGGCGACCAGGTTGCCGGCCAGCACGCTCCCCATGCTCCCCAGCCCGACGAAGCCGACGGGGCCGACCGTGTCGGCGGCCGCCTCCGGGCTGGCGGGACCCCCGGGGCCGGTGGTGTCGTCCGGCCCGGTCACGGCCCGTCCCGCCGGGCGGCCCGGACCTCCTGGACGCAGCGACGGGCCGCGACCCCGGCGGGCGCCCCGCAGTAGCCGGCGATCTGGAACAGCAGCTCGTCGATCTCCTCGTCGCGCACCCCGGCCCGGGGCGCGCTGCGGACGTGCAGGCTGAACTCCTCCATCCGGCCGAGGGCGGCGGTCATGGCCATCACCAGCAGGCTGCGGTCGCGACGGCTGAGGGCGCCGCCCCGGGCCCACGGCATCCACGCCACCGCCGTGATGTAGTCCTGGAAGTCGGCGCCCACCGGGTCGACCTCGGGGTCCGCCGCCACCGCGTCGACGTAGGCGTCGCCGAGCACGGCCCGCCGCGCGGCCCGGGCGGCCGGGAGGCGCTCGGCCGGATCCGGCCGGCCGCGGGCCTCCCGGGGGTCGGGCTGGTCGGGGTGTCCGGCGTCGTCCACGGCGGCTCCTCGGTCGAAGGTCGGTGGCGGGCGCCCCTCAGAGCGTCAGGCTGATCGTCTTGACCTGGGCGTAGTCGTCGAGCGCCTCCAGGCCCTTCTCCCGCCCATAGCCGCTCTGCTTGTACCCGCCGAACGGCGTCTCGATGGTGAGCGGGCCGCCGTTCACGGTCACCTGCCCGGCGTCGATCCGCTCGGCCAGGCGCAGGCCCCGGGCGGCGTCGCCGCTCCACACGCTGGCCACCAGGCCGTAGTCGGTGTCGTTGGCCCGGGCCAGGGCGTCGGCCTCGTCGGTGAACGGCATCGTGACCAGCACGGGGCCGAAGATCTCCTCGCGGGCGATGCGCACGTGGGGCGGCACGCCGGCGTACACGGTCGGCCGGATGTAGAGGCCCTGCGCCGCCGGCCCCTCCTCGTAGGCGGCGCCGCCGGTGGCCGGCATCAGCCCCTGCTCCCGGGCCTCGGCGAAGTGGTCGAGCACCTTGCGGTACTGGGCCTCGGTGATCATCGGGCCGAAGTCGACGCCGGGCTCGAGCCGCTCGACGGCCTCGACCACGCGGCCGACGACCTCGTCGTGCACGGACGCCTCGACCAGCAGGCGGGTGGTGGCCGAGCACACCTGGCCGGCGTTCATCGCCACGGCGTTCACCGCGGCGGGCACGGCCCGGTCGAGGTCGGCGTCGGCGAAGACCACGATCGGCGACTTGCCGCCCAGCTCGAGCGTCGCCGGGATCAGCCGCTCGGCGGCGACGGCGGCCAGCCGCCGGCCGGTGGCGACCGAGCCGGTGAAGGCCACGCGGCGCACGTCGGGGTGGGCGGCCAGCGGCGTGCCGACGTCGGGGCCGGTGCCGGTCACGACGTTGAGCACGCCGTCGGGCAGGCCGGCCTCGGTGGCCAGGCGGGCCAGGGCCAGCGTCGAGGTCGACGTCAGCTCGGACGGCTTGGCCACGACCGCGTTGCCGACGGCCAGGGCGGGCGCCACCGCCCGCGCCGCCTGGTTGAGCGGCAGGTTCCAGGGCGTGATGATGCCGACGACGCCGTAGGGCTCGAGCCGCGTGTAGGTATGGGCACCCCGGCCCAGGTCGATCGTGCGCCCGTGGTGGGCCCGGATCACCCCGGCGTAGTAGCGGAAGTAGGCGGCCGACATGTCGACCTCGGACCGCAGCTGGTGGGGCACCTTGCCGGTGCACGCCCGCTCGAGCTCCATGAGCTCGTCCGCGTGGGTCTCGATGGCGTCGGCCACCTTGTGGAGCAGCTCGCCCCGCTCGCCGGCCGGGCGGTCGGCCCACGCCGGCTGGGCGCCGGTCGCGGCGGCCACGGCCCGCTCGACGTCCGCGGCCGACCCGGCGGCGATCTCGTCGCCGGGCTGGCGGGTGGCCGGGTCCAGCGTGGGAAGGTAGGTGCCGGTCGCCGGCTCCACAGCCTTCCCGCCGATCCAGTGGTCATGGCGGACGCTCATCGGCGCCTCATCTCCCGTGCGTGTGAGAACGTTCCTCTTGTTAGAGTGTAATGCTAGTTCCGCGCGGGACCGCACCCAGGGAGCACCCAGCTCGGGTCGCCGGCGGGGCGAAGGAGGGACCGTGGAGCATCAACGACGTGCGTTCGTGGGCGGCGCCTGGTCGGACGCGACCGGCGACGTCTTCGAGGTGATCTCCCCGCACACCGAGCAGCCGATCGCCCGGGTCACCGCGGCCGGCCCCGCGGACGTCGACCGCGCCGTCACCGCGGCCCGCGCCGCCTTCGACGAGGGCCCCTGGCCCCGGCTCGACCCCTCCGAGCGCATCCAGGCCGTCCGCCAGCTGGCCGGGCTGTACGACGAGCGCCGGCGGGAGATGGCGCAGCTCATCACCGCCGAGATGGGGGCGCCGATCTCCTTCTCCAAGTTCGCCCAGGCGACCCTGCCGCTCACGTTGCTCAACGCCTTCGCCGACCTGGGCGAGGCCTACCCGTGGGAGGAGACGCGGCCGGGCGTGTTCGGCGCCGACCTGCTGGTCCGCCAGGAGCCCGTCGGCGTGGTGGCCGCCATCGTCCCCTGGAACATGCCCCAGTTCCTCATCGCCGGGAAGCTGGCGCCAGCGCTGGTCGCCGGCTGCCCGATCATCGTCAAGGCCGCCCCCGAGACGCCGCTCGACGCCCTGCTGCTGGCCGAGCTGGTCGAGCAGCTCGACCTGCCGCCCGGCGTGGTCAGCATCCTCGTCGGCGGGGGCGACGTCGGGGCCCAGCTGGCCCGGCACCCCGGGGTCGACAAGGTGGCGTTCACCGGGTCGACCGCCGTCGGGCGCCAGGTGGCGGCCGCGTGCGGCGAGGGGCTGAAGCGGGTGAGCCTCGAGCTGGGCGGCAAGTCCGCCGCCATCGTGCTCGACGACGCCGACCCGGCCGCGGTGGCCGAGGGCGTCAAGGTGGCGGGCCTGATGAACAGCGGCCAGGCGTGCGTCGCTCAGACCCGGGTGCTCGTCCCCGCCTCGCGCTACGACGAGCACGTCGACGCCCTGGCGGCGATGGTCGAGTCGGTCCCGGTCGGCGACCCCAACGACAAGGCCACCGAGATCGGCCCGCTCGTCGCCCGCCGCCAGCAGGAGCGGGTCCGGGGCTACATCGCCAGCGGCCGGGAGGAGGGCGCCCGGCTGGTGGTCGGCGGCACCGACCTGCCGGTCGGCGTCGACCGGGGGTGGTACGTCCGGCCGACGCTGTTCGCGGACGTCGACAACCGCATGCGCATCGCCCGCGAGGAGATCTTCGGCCCCGTGCTGTCGGTCATCCCCTACGACGGCGAGGACGAGGCGGTGCGCATCGCCAACGACTCCGACTACGGGCTGTCGGGCTCGGTGTGGACGGCGGACGGCGAGCGGGGCCTCGACGTCGCCCGCCGGGTGCGGACCGGCTCGTTCGGTGTCAACCAGCCCTACAGCATGGACCCGGCCGGGCCGTTCGGCGGGGTGAAGGCGAGCGGCATCGGGCGCGAGCTGGGCCGCGAGGGGCTGGAGGGCTACCTCGACGCCAAGGCCATCTCCGGGGCCCCGGCGGGCTGACGTGTCGCCCTCGCCGGTGCCCGCCTCGACGGATCGCGACGCGGTCCGGCGCGCCCACGGCTTCCACCCGCTGCGGGTGAAGCGGGTCGTGCCGGAGACCGCGGACACCACGTCGTACGTGCTCGACGTGCCCGACGACCTGCGGGACGTGTTCCGCTACCGGCCGGGCCAGTTCTGCACGTTCCGGGCCCGGGTCGACGGTGCCGAGCACCTCCGGTGCTACTCGATGTCGAGCGCGCCCGAGACCGACGACGACCTGGCCGTGACCGTCAAGCGGGTCCCCGGCGGGCTCGTGTCCAACTGGCTCAACGACACGGTGCGCGAGGGCGACATCCTTGAGGTGACGCCGCCCGCCGGCGTGTTCTGCCCCCGCGAGGGCGACCACCCGATCGTGGCGTTCTGCGGCGGCAGCGGTGTCACGCCGATCATGTCGATCGCCAAGAGCGTGCTGGCCTCCACCGGTCGCCGGGTGCGGATGCTGTACGCCAACCGCGACGCGGACTCGGTCATCTTCGACGCCGAGCTGCGGCGGCTGGCCGCCGCCCACCCCGACCGGTTCGAGCTCCGCCACCACGTCGACACCGACGGCGGCTACCTCACCGCCGCCGACATCGCCACCTTCGCGGCCGCCAGCCCCGGCGCCGACTTCTACGTGTGCGGCCCGGAGCCGTTCATGGACCTGGTCGAGGGGGCCCTGCGGGCCAGCGGGGTCGACGACGACCGCATCCTCGCCGAGCGGTTCGTGGTGGTCGGCGATCCGGCCGGCGCCGACGGCGCAGGCGCCGCCGCTGACGGCGACGGGGCCGCGGGCGACGGAACCGCGGGCGCCGAGGCCACCGAGACCGTCGTCATCGTGCTCGACGGCAAGGAGACCGAGGTCGCCTACCGGGCCGGCGACACCCTGCTCGAGACCGCCCGCCGGGGCGGGCTCCAGCCCCCGTTCTCGTGCGAGGCCGGCAACTGCGCCACCTGCATGGCCCTGGTGCGTGAGGGGGCGGTGACCATGCGGGCCAACAACGCGCTCACCCCGGAGGAGGTCGAGGAGGGCTGGGCCCTGACCTGCCAGTCCCTCCCCCGCGGCCGCCGCGTGATCGTCGAGTACGAGTCGTTCTGACCCGCGAGCCGGCCCGTGGCCCGGCTCGCCCGGCGGTCAGGTCACCCGGCCGCCGTTGACGCCGATGACCTGGCCGGTGACGTAGCCGGCCTCGTCGGACACGAGGAACGCCGTGGCCGCAGCGATGTCCTCGGGCCGGCCGGCGCGGCGCACCGGGGTGAGGTCGGCGTGGTGGTCGACCGTGCCGCCGAGCAGGCCCTTCTCCTCGGAGGCACGCAGCATGGGCGTGTCGATGAACCCGGGCGGGATCGTGTTGACCGTGATGCCCTTGGGCCCCAGCTCCTTGGCCAGCGCCTTGGTGAACCCGATGAGGCCGGCCTTCGACGACACGTAGTGGACCATGTACTGCTGGCCCTGCTGGGCGCTGGACGACGAGATGTTCACGATCCGCCCCCAGCCGACGGTGACCATGTCGGGCACGACGGCCTGGGCGCAGTAGAAGGGGCCGTTGAGGTTGACCGCCAGGATCCGGTTCCACGTCTCGTCCGTGATCTTGAGGAACGGGTCGAACCCGGTCACGCCGGCGTTGTTGACCAGCACGAGCGGCGGGCCCAGCTCGGTGCGCACCCGCTCGGCGGCCGCGCTCACCTGGGCCCGATCCGACACGTCGACGCCGCCGACCGCCAGCGCCACGTGCCCCTTCTCGCGGATCTCGGCCGCCACGCGCTCGGCGGCGCCGCCGTCGAGGTCGACCACGGCCACGGCCAACCGGTCCTCGGCCAGCCGCAAGGCGATGGCCCGGCCGATGCCCGAGCCGGCGCCGGTCACGAAGGCGGCCCGGACGGGGGTGGGGTCGCTGGTCGTCACGTCGGACACGGCGTCGGTCACGCCACGGCCTCCTCGCCGATGATGCTGGTGCGGTGCATGAGCCGCCGGGAGCTGGCGGCGTAGGGCTCGGCCCGGTGGAGCATGCCGGTGTTGTCCCAGATGACCAGGTCGCCCCGCCGCCAGCGGTGGCGGAGCACGAAGTCGGGCCGGGTGGCCCAGCCGAGCAGCCGGTCGAGCAGCGCTCGGCCCTCGTCCGCCGGCCGGCCCACGACCTCGCCGGCCGTGGCGCCGATCAACAGCGACCTGCGCCCGTCGCGGCGGGTCCAGACGAGGGGGTGCTCGCGCGCCGGCGCCTTGGCCCACGCCGCCCGCTGCTCGGGCGTCGGGTCCGGGTGCACGAGTAGCTGCGAGGCGGCGAAGCTGTGGACCACGCGCACGCCCTCCAGCGCGGCCTTCTCGTCCTCGGGCAGCGCCTCGTAGGCCGCGTAGGTGGTGGCGAACAGCGTGTCGCCGCCCTCGTCGGACACCTCGCGGGCGGTGAGCACCGTGGCCTTGTTCGGCACGGCGTCGGTGGTCCCGTCGATGTGCCAGAAGAACGTGCCCTCGCGGTAGGCGGCCAGCTCGCTCTGGGACGGGTCGCGGGTGATCTTCGAGATCTCGGGGTGCGCCTCGTCGGTGCCCATCGGCAGGATCGCGACCTCGCCGAGCAGGCGGCTGAACGCGACGAGCTGGTCGTCGTCGAGGGCGGCCTCGCGGTACACGACGACGCCCCGCTCCTCCAGGGCCGCCAGGCAGTCGTCCGCGACGCGCCGGTCGACCAGGGCGGCCCCGGCCAGGCCGGAGATCTCGACGCCGACGGCCGGCGTCGGCTCGGTGACGGTGACGGTCATGGGGACTTCCCTCTCCGGTTCACACGCCGGTCAGACCACCGGCTCGGCCACCATGTCGAAGAACGCCGAGCCCGAGTCGGGGATGCGGGGCTGCTTGAACACGTTCACCGCGTACGAGACGAGGATGAACGAGTAGAGCAGGTGGAGAAGCCGGGTGGCGTCGTCGGGCAGGTGGGCGAGGTCGAGCCCGTCGAGGTAGGTGACGGCGGCCTCGGCGTGGGGGGCGACGGCGTCGTAGAACGCCTCGAGCTCGTCGATGTTCTTGGACAGGCGCATGGCGTAGCGCTCGGCGCGGGTGGGCCGGGCCCAGTCGTCGACGTACGGTTCGAGGTCCTCGAACCCGCGGGGCAGGGTCATGCCTGTGCCTCCTGGTGGGCGGCCACCGTGTCGCGGACGACCTTGTGGAAGTTGCGGATCAGCAACTCCTGGTCGCTCAGGTGGAACGTCTGCTGGGCCCGGGTGGCGAGCGCCGAGTGGGTGGCCTCGATCGTGTTCACGTCCTGCATGGCGAACTCGATCGTCGAGTCGACCACCAGCTCCTGGGCCAACCGCTGGCTCGCCGTCTCGGGCGGCACGAAATAGAGGTCGATCTCGTAGACGTGCGAGTCGACCGCCTCGGGCCAGTACGTGTAGGTGATGTAGTAGCCCCGCGCCCAGATCTGGATCGACAGGTTGGGGAACAGCCAGTACTGGTCGTTGCCCCACGACCGGATCCTCCCCGGGTTCAGGAACTCCGGCAGCGGCCCGATGTCGGGCACGTCGTCCGGCCCGAACAGCCCGGCCCGGAAGAGCCGGTACACCCACTTCTGGTCGCGCTCGGGCGGCCCGGCCGTGCCCGGCTCCCGCGGCGGCAGAGGCGGCGGCCCCGGCACCGACGTCAGCTGGTGCGGCGGGAACAGGTCGTAGTGGTAGGCGTCGACCGGCGGCACCAGCTTCTCGGCCTTGGACACGTCCGGGTCGATGAACGCCCCGTGCACGTACGGCGGGTGGTACCACTCGCACACCGAGTCCACCGCCAGCTTCCAGTTGCCGTGGATGCGGGTGGCGAACCCGTAGCGCTGGGTCATCAGGTGGAACGGGTACGCCTCCAGCGCCCCGATCCGCTCCCCCAGATACGTGCGCAGCGGCACCGGCTCGTCCGGCGACAGGTTCACGAACACGAATCCGGCGAACTCGTCGCAGTGCACCGGCGGCATCCGCAGCGTGCTCTCGTCGAGGTCGAAGAACTCGTCCTCGTTGGTCACGTGGGTGACGCAGCCGTCGAGCCCGTAGCGCCAGCCGTGGTACTTGCAGGCGAACTGCCGGCACGAACCCCGGGTCTCGCGCTGCGGGTGCTCCTGCCACACCACCTTGTTGCCCCGGTGCGCGCACACGTTGTGGAAGGCGTGGAGGGCGCCGTCGAGGCCCCGGGTCACGACGATCGAGGCCAAGCGACCCGGCAGCTCGCGCGTGAAGTAGGTGCCGGGGCGGGGCAGGCGCTCCACCCGGCCGACGTACAGCCATGACCGCTCGAAGATCGCCTCCCGCTCCGCCGCGAAGAACTCGGGCGAGATCGCGTCCTCGTAGTCGACCGGGCCGGTGCCCAGCTCCGGATACCGGGGCGTGAACTTCCCCTTGCCGGTGGCGAGCCGTTCCTGGAGGTCGGTCACGAGAAGGACGTTATCATGGACGATTAGCCTATTCTCTCATCGTGAGCACGCGACCTTTCCGCTTCGCCGTCCAGGCGACCCGGGCGACGTCGGCGGCCGAGTGGCGCGACCTGGCCCGCCAGGTCGAGGACCGGGGCTACGCCACGCTGTTCGTCGCCGACCACTACCTGGGACCGGGGCCGGCGGCGCACTCCGCGTCCCAGCCGCCCCAGCACCTGGCGCCGATCGCGGCGATGGCGACGGCGGCGGCCGTGACGTCGACCCTCCGGGTCGGGTGCCGGGTGTTCTGCGTCGACTATCACGTGCCCGCCGCCCTGGCCAAGGAGGCGGCCACGCTCGACCTCCTGTCCGACGGCCGGCTCGAGCTCGGCATCGGCGCCGGCTGGAGCGAACCCGAGTACCGGGCCCTGGGCCTCACGTTCGGGCCGGCCGGCGAGCGCGTCACCAAGCTGCAGGAGGTGGTGGGCCTGCTCAAGGCCCACTGGTCGGGAGGCGAGCTCGACGTGCGGGGCGCCCACGTCACCGCCGCCGGCTACGCCGGCCTTCCCGCGCCGGTGCAGCGGCCGCACCCGCCGATCATGATCGGCGGCGCCCGGCGCCGGGTCCTGTCGTTCGCCGGGCGCGAGGCCGACATCGTGAGCATCAACAACGTGCCGTTCGCCGTCGGCGAGGACGGGCTGACCCCGGGCCAGGAGGCGGAGCGGCGGCTGGGCTACGTGCGGGAGGCGGCCGGCGGGCGCTTCGCCGGCCTCGACATCGAGAGCTCGCCGTTCTTCACGCTCGTGACCGACGACGCCGACCGGGCGGCCGGCGCCTTCGCCAAGGTCGCCCGGATGGTGGGCGCCGACCTCGACGAACTGGCCGACCACCCCAACGTGCTGATCGGCCCCGCGGGCGAGCTGGCCGAGCGCCTTCAGGCCCGGCGCGAGCGGTTCGGCGTCAACTACGTGACGATCCAGCAGAACCAGGTCGAGGCGTTCGCCCCGCTCGTGGCGCAGCTGGCGGGGCGCTGAGCCCGGGGGCGGGGCCGACCGGCGGCCGGGCCGCGCGGGCCCGGCCCTGGCGTGGCGGCGCTCGCCTCCCCTGCTCAACGGGCCACGTAGCCGCCGTCGACCGGGATGGCGGCGCCCGTGACGAACGACGACTCGTCGCTGGCCAGGAACAGGGCGGCCGCCGCCAGCTCGCCGGGCAGGCCCCAGCGGGCCATGGGCTGGGGCGGGCGGGAGCCCTCAGGCGGCGTGGAATCGTCCGGCGCGTTGGCCAGGCCCGTCCAGGTCATGCCCGGGCAGATGGCGTTGACCCGCACGCCGGTCTCGGCGTAGTCGAGGGCGGCGGACTTGGTCATCTGCACCACCCCGCCCTTGGCCGCCGAGTAGGCGGCCAGCCCCTTCCACCCGACGAGCCCGGCGGCCGAGGCGGTGTTGACCACCGAGCCCCCGCCGCTCTCCAGCATCGCCGGGATCCCGTACTTGAGGCCCAGGAACACGCCCTTGAGGTTGACGGCCACAAGCTGGTCGAACGTCTCCTCGGAGGTCTCGGCGAGCGGCTGGTGGGGTCCGCCGAACCCGGCGTTGTTGAACAGCACGTCGAGCTGCCCGAACGTGCGGACCGCGGTGTCGACCATGCGGGCCACGTCGTCGGCCACCGACACGTCCACGTGCACGGGGACGGCGGCGTCGCCGATGGTCGCGGCCACCTGCGCCTCGCGGCCGCTGACATCGGCGCACACGACCCGGGCCCCCTCCTCGGCGAACAGGCGCGCCGCCGAGCGGCCGATGCCGGACCCGGCGCCGGTCACGATCGCCACCTTCCCCTCCAGGCGTCCCATGGCGTCGGCCCCCTCGAGCTCAGCGGTCCGTCGCCGTCAGCCCCCCGTGGGGGAACTGGGCGTGGGTGCCGCCGTCGACGATCAGGCACTGGCCCGTGATGAACGACGCCAGGTCGGACAGCAGGAACACCAGCGGCCCGGCGATCTCCTCCGGCCGCCCGAAGCGGCCCAGCGGCACCCGGTCGCGCCGGGCGGTGGCGTCGAGGTCGGCGTCGGGCTGCCCCTGAAGGCCGGCGACCACCCGGGGCGTGGCGATGATGTCGGGCGCCACCGCGTTGACCCGCACGCCGCCCCCGCCCCACTCGGCGGCCATCGTCCGGACGAGCGAGTTGGCGGCCGCCTTGGCCGCCCCGTAGGCGGCGTGGTTGGGCGCGCCGTAGATGCCGCTCACCGAGGTGACGAACGCCAGGGCGCCGCCACCCGCCGCCAGCATGTGGCGGGCGGCGGCGCGGCCGACGAACAGGTGGTGGGTGAGGTTGACGCGGAAGTCGGTCTCCCACGTCGCCGTGTCCATCGACATCAGGTCGGCCCACGACGCCAGGCCGACGATGTTGACGAGCCCGGTGAGGCCGCCCAGCGCCTCGTGGGCGGCGTCGACCACCGCCGTGGCCCCGGCCTCGTCGGTGACGTCGCCGACGACCGGGTGGCCGCCGACCTCCTCGGCCACCTCGGCCGCCCGGTCGCCGTCGAGGTCGGCCACCGCCACGCGGGCGCCGGCCCGGGCCAGCAGCTGGGCGGTCGCCCGCCCGATGCCCGATCCGCCGCCGATCACCAGGGCCGGGGCGTCCTGCAGCCCGAGCACGTCGGGGTCGATGGTCACGGTGGTGTCTCCTTTCTGTGCCGGGTCTCTGTCCTGGGTCGGTGCCGGTGGCCGGAGGCCGGTCCGCCGGCCCGGCCCGCCGTCAGCCCGGCACGTTGGCGTCCTCGGCTTCGGCGATCAGCGCCTCGGCGTCCGCCTCGAGCAGGAACCCGGCGTCGACCGCCTCCTCGGCGGACGACCGCACCGCCGCCATGTAGTCGTCGTGCGCCGGGTACAGGTCGCGCAGCGTGGCGGCGTCGAACGGGCGGGTGTCGCCGAACAGCGTGCACAGGATGCTGCGCCCCTCGGGCGCCTCGCCGGTCAGGACCGCCGTCGGCGCGTCGACCAGCGGCGTGCGGATCCCGCCCCGGGCGATGCCCCGCTCGTCGCGGGCGATGGCGCCGCCCTCGACCTCGATGGGCGGCCCCTCGGGCGGCGGCTCGCCGTCGACGACCCAGGCCCGCAGGGCCCGCACGCCGGCCCGCAGCACCAGCCCCTGGTCGCCTTCGTTGATCGACCCGCACTGGCCGGCCAGGTCGAAGCCGCCGCCGACCTCGGCGGCCATCTCGGCGTTGTAGTCGAGCAGCGCCCGGTCGGCGTGGGCCGTGCCCGGGACCTCCCACGTGCGCAGCCGGTCGGTGTCGTCCTGCCGGGCAGGGTGGAAGTTGAGCACCCCGAACAGGTCGGTCTCGGTGATGTACTGCAGCACCGGCACGTTGAGGTCGTCGCGGATGCGGGCCACGCCGTCGCCGAGCACGTTGGCGTTCTCGTCGAGCGGGGCGCCGCTGCCGCCGCGGCTGTGGATCAGGAAGCCGTCGTAGATGCCGGCGACCGGGTGCACGGCGTTGACGTAGGTCACCATCCGGGCCGCCGACTGCGACTCGCCCATGGCGATCACGTGCCGGGCCTCGAGGCCGTCGAGCACGTCCACGCCCACCTCGCCGGGGCGGCGGAGGGCCTGGGCCGCCTGCGAGAAGATGTCGTAGGAGTACGGGTCGCCGGGATGGACGAGGTCGCCGTAGCGCTCGGGGTCCCACTGCTTGAGCGCCTGCGGCTCCCCCATCCCCGGGATCTCGATCGGCAGCGCCGCCCCACCCTCGATGCCGGCCCGCTGGGCCGACACGCCGACGTACGCCGAGCCGTGGCCCAGCAGCTCGGCGTGGGTGAGCCCGAAGTCGGGATCGGCGTCGACGCCGCCGGTCACGTTGAGCCATTCGACGAACACGGTGCCGTCGAAGTCGTCGGGGTCGGCCGGCCGGCGGACGATCACCCGGGTCGCGTACGGCCCGGTGCCGGCCTCGGCCACCGACCAGCGGCCGTCCTCGCCCAGCTCGCCCTCGGCCCGGTAGGCGGTGGCCTCGCCCTCGAGGACGAACTCCTCCTCGACGTAGCCGTACTCCTCGGCGAGGCCCGACGGCATGGCGTTGAACGGACCGTCCTGCGCGCCGCCTTCTATCGGCCCGGTCACCGTGGGCCGGGCCACGTCCTCCCCGGGGACGGGGCCCGCCCGCTCCTCCGTCTCGTCCGCGCCACCGGCGCCACCAGCGTCTTCGTCGTCGGACGACGAGCAGGCGGCCCCAGCCGCGAGGACACCGACCACCGTCAGGACTAGTGCAGTCCGGATCATGTGTCGCTCCCCCTGCTAACAGTCGCGTCACCTTACCGAACCGCACCGAGCCGGTCCCGATCACCGGGACCGAGCACGCGCCTCCCCCGGGCTACGAGCGGCTCCGGAGCGACGAGGTGCACTCGGTCGGCGGGCCGGGGTGGTGCGGCCCGCCGGCGGGGCGGCGGCGGGCCGTCGCCGGCCTGGTCGGAGCCGGCCTAGTCGGAGGAGGGCAGCGGCTTGGCGGTCTTGATGGGCAGGACGCGGCCGTCGACGGTCAGCGCCCCCTTGCCGGGCTTCGTGCACAGCAGCTCGAGCCCGAGCTCCTCGTCCGCGTACCGCTTCCCGAGGACCGGCCCCTCGCCCAACGAGGCGTCGAGCTCGGCCCCGCCGTCGGCGGTCTCACCGTCGGCGAGCAACGGCGCACCGCCGCACCGGACGTCGACGTCGCCCTCGGGTGCGCGCACGACGATGACCTGCGCGTCGCACACGGCGCTCTGCAGCTTCTGGCCGGGTCGCAGCTTCATGAAACCCCTCGTCTCGTCGGACAACCCGTCTAACAGTAGAGTCATCTTCGCCGAGCGCACCATCCCATGAGGAGCGGAGATGCCCGACTACAAGTACGTCCTGTACGAACCGCTCGATGACGGGCGCATCGTACGGATCCTGCTCAACCGGCCGGAGGCCCGCAACGCCCAGAACCGGACCATGCTCGTCGAGCTCAACGAGGCGTTCCTCCGCGCCGAGGCCGACGACGAGGTGCGGGTGGTGATCCTGGGCGGCGTGGGGCCCATGTTCTCCTCGGGGCACGACATGGGGTCGAAGGTGTCGCTCGAGGAGCGGATGCCGGGCCCCAACCAGCATCCGACGTGGCGCCAGAACGGCGGCACCCGCCAGGGCGCCGAGATGCTGATGCTGCAGGAGTGGCACTACTTCTTCGAGAACACCCGCCGCTGGCGCAACCTGCGCAAGATCACGATCGGCCAGGCGCACGGTGACGTGTACGCGGCCGCCCTGATGCTGCTGTGGGCCTGCGACCTCATCGTGTGCGACGAGAACACCCGGTTCGCCGACGTGGTCGGCACCCGCCTGGGCATGTGCGGCGTCGAGTACTTCGCCCACCCGTGGGAGTTCGGGCCCCGCAAGGCCAAGGAGCTGCTGCTCACCGGCGACGCCATCGACGCGGACGAGGCCTACCGCCTCGGCATGGTGAGCAAGGTCTTCCCGCCCGACGAGCTGGCCGACCGCACCGTCGACTTCGCCCGGCGCATCGCCCAGGTGCCCACGATGGCGGCCCTCCTCATCAAGGAGGCCGTCAACCAGACGCAGGACAACATGGGCTTCTACAACGCGCTCAACGCGGCCTTCACGCTGCACGAGCTCAACCACGCCCACTGGGCCTGGGCCAACGAGAACCGCTACCCGATCGCCCAGGAGGATGCCGGCATCCCCAACTGGAAGGAGGCGCCGCCGATCGTGAACGCGGTCAAGGACAAGGTCCGCTCCGACTCCTGAAGCCGCGGGTAGCGTCCTCCCGACACGCGACGACCGGTCGATGCCACCTCGCCGTACGAGCTCCGACCACGCGGCCGCGTCCGCCGCGGCCGCCGCGGACGACGACGGGCTTCCCGACGGGGAGCCGTCGTCGGTGGTCCGCCGCGCCCCGTTCTCGGACAACCCGCAGGTCGGGGCCCGGGGCCAGCGGACGCAGCAGCGCATCCTCGACGCCGCGCTGCGGGTCTTCGGCGAGGAGGGCTACCACCAGTGCGGCATCGACCGCATCACCAGCCTGGCCGGGTGCTCGCGGGCGTCGTTCTACCAGTACTTCGCCGGCAAGGAGGACGTGTTCCGGCACCTGGCCGGGCAGGTGGCGCGCCAGCTCCGGGCGTCGACCGAGGCCCTCGGCCCGCTGACGCCCGACGCCGAGGGTTGGGCCCAGCTCCGGGCCTGGGTGGCCCGCTACGCCGACATCTACAGCCGCTACGAGCCGGTCTTCCAGGCCATCGAGGCGGCGGCCGAGAGCGACGAGGCGGTGGCGGGCGGCTCGGCCCGCACCGGCAAGCGCCACGTCGCTGCCCTGCGGTCGCGGCTGGCGACCACGACGCTGCCGCCCCGCCAGCTCGACCCGGTCATCACGCTGGTGCTGGCGCTGCTGCCCCGGGCGCTGGCCGACTTCCGCGTGCTGGCGGCGGCCACCCCGGCCGCCTACCCGGACGACCGGGTGCAGGACGCCCTGACCGACGTCGTCCACCGCACGCTGTTCGGGCTGCGGGCCGACGTCAACGTCCACCCGCCCGCCGGGCCCCGGCCGCCCGAGCTCGGGTTCGGCCCGCTGACCCGGGAGGCGCTCCGGCAGGACGACGCCTGGCCCCGGCTGAACGCGGCCGGGCGGCGCACGCTGAAGGCGCTGCTCGAGGCCGGGCGCGACGTGTTCGTCACCCGCGGCTTCCACCGGACCCGGGTCGACGACATCGTGGCCGCCGCCAACCTGTCGCACGGCGCCTTCTACCGCTACTTCCAGAGCAAGGACCAGTTCGCCCACATCCTGGCCGTGCGGGCCATCGGTCACGTGTCGACGGCCCTGGCCGACATCCCCGACCCGACCACGCTCGAGGGCTCGGCCGGCCGGGCCGCGCTGCGCCGGTGGCTGCGGCGCTACAACACGATGCAGGCGGCCGAAGCGGCGATGATCCGGATCTGGGTCGACGCCAAGCTCCAGGACGAGACGCTGCGGGCCGACTCGGCGGCCATGTTCGACTGGGGCCGGCGTCGCCTGGCCCGGTTCCTCGCGCCCCGCGACTTCGGCGACGTCGAGATGGAGGCCGTGGTGATGCTCGGCCTGCTCGGGGCGTTCGGCAGCCGGGAGCAGCCGGCGTCCACCATCGAGGCCGCCACCTACATCATCGAGCGGGGCCTCCTGGGCCGCTGATCCCGCGGCCCAGGAGGCGTCCGCGCTCCCGACTTGGTCGTCCTCGACCGAGTCGTCCTCGGCTCAGTCCAGGCCGATGATCTCGTACTCGGCAGGCTCGCCGTCCGCGTTCAGCACCGCCCCCAGCAGGCCGCGGGTGCAGATGGCCGGCTGGCCGGGCACGGCGTTGCCGTCGCACTGGAACGTCAGGCCGCCCGAGCCCGGTAGCTCCATCTCGGGCATCGTGCGCAGGGCCTCGACGATGGTCTCGGGGGTGACCTCCCCCTCCATGTCCGCGACGGCGACGCCGAAGCCGGCCAGCGGGATGAACATGTTCCAGCCGGTGATGCGACTGGGGTCGATGTCCGACCCGTAGGCCTCGATGACGGCCTCGTACAGGTCGACGTCCGGGCTGTCGATGCCCACCGGCGCCGTGGCCGACATGAGCGTGCCCTCGAGGAACTCGCCGGGCACGGCCTCCAGGGTGGCGTCGGTGATGCACTGGCCGATGGTGGTGAGCGGCCCGTCGTAGCCGGCGGCCTGCAGGCCCTGGAAGGCGCTGATGCAGAACGAGTCGTTGCCGACCACCTGGATGACGCCCGGGTCGCCGCTGACGATGTCCTGCATCTGCGGGGACATGTCGGCGGTGCCCGGCGGGACCGTGACCACGTCGAGCTCGAGGCCCGCCTCCTCGTAGGCCTCCGCCCCGATGCCGTCGTAGATGCTCAGGGCGGCGGGCACGTCGATGACCACCACGGTCACCTTGTCCGCCCCCTCCTCCTGGGCGGTGGCGATCGGGAGGTCGATGATCCCGGCCGTCGAGTTCGACATCACGAACGACGACTCGGTGTCCTGGATGATCTGCGCGCTGCTCGACGCGTAGAGAACCGTCGGAAGCCCCGCCTGGTGGAGCGGCTCCCACACCGTGTCCATCACCGCGGACGATCCGATGACGACGGCCACGACGTCCTCTTCGACCATGCGGTTGGCGCAGTCGGTGGCGACGCCGGGGTCGGCCTCGGTGCTGCACGGGACCAGATCGATGGGCCGGCCGCCGATGCCGCCGCGGTGGCGGTTGAGGTACTCGACGGTGGCGTCGGCGACGTCGAGCTCGATCTGCATGTCGGTCGCCTGGTTGGGCCCGTCGGAGATGAGGCCGACCTTGACCGGCTCGCCCTCGGCGGGGTTCTCCGACCCGAGGACCTCGGCGGCCTCGTCGGCCGACACCTCGTCGTCCGACGAGGTGTCGTCGTCGCCGCCGCACCCGGCGGCCAGCAGTGCCGCGACGGCCAGCGCTGCACCTGCCGCCCGTACGCCCGTCAGCTGCATGTCAGCTCCCCCTCCCCACTCGCGTGGGTCCACGCGCCGGCGCCTCGGCGGGCCGGCGCTGCTTCATCCCCCCTACGAGCGGCGACTCTAGGAAAATTCCACCGGGATGGCAACCGGTGTTCTACCGAAATGCGATATCTGGTTCTACTTGGGCGTGAGGACCACAACCGGGATCACCCGGTCGGTGCGGGTCTGGTAGACGTCGTAGTTGGGCCACTGGGCGGCGGCGAGCTTCCACAGCCGCTCGCGCTCGGCGCCGGTCGCCGTCCGGGCCACGACGGGTATGCGCTCGGCCATGACCTGGATCTCGGCCTCGGGGTTGGCAAGGAGGTTCAGGTACCAGGCGGGGTGCTTGGGCGCGCCGCCGTACGAGGCCAGCAGCACGTAGTCCCCGCCGTCGCGGACGTAGATGATCGGGATCGTCCGGTCGAGCCCGGTGCGGCGCCCCTTCGTCGTCAGGAGCAGGATCGGCACGCCGTTCCAGACGCCGCCGACCTCGCCGTTCGTCTCGCGGTAGGCCTTGACGTGCTCCTCGCCGAGCAGGGTCAGGTCGGGCTGCGTGTAGTTCGGCTCGGACACGGCGGCGTCCCCCCTCCCGGCCCCCACGGGCCTGTAGAGCGCAATTCTACAGAAGCAGGCTATCTCGTATCGCGGTCGGGCGCCGCCCGCACTGCCGGGCCCGAGTGCGGCCAGAGGTTCCAGGCGCCCGGCTCGTCGCCGCGGGTCCACCCGCCCGACGCCCAGGTCCCGCCGTCCACGTGCAGGTTCACGCCGGTGACGTAGCCGGCCAGGCGGGGCGAGCACAGGAACACGGCGGCGGCGGCGCAATCGCCCAGGTCGCCGACGCGGCCCAGGGGGATGTACCGGCGGTCGGCCTCGGCGGCCTCCGGCGGGCGGGGCGGCAGCGGGTCGGGCACCGGGCCCCGCACGATGCCCCGGATGCCGGGCGTGTCGGTGTGGTCGGGCGCCAGGGCGTTGACCCGGATGCCGTGCTCGGACAGCTCGAGCGCCATCGTGCGCGTGAAGTTCACGACCGCGGCCTTGCAGGCGGCGTACACGGCATAGTTCGGCGCAGCCCGGACCGCCTCTATGCTCACGACGTTGAGGATCGCCCCGCCCCGACCCCGACCGTCCCTGCCCTGCTCGATCATGACCGGCGCGGCGGCCGACACCCCGGCCAGCACGCTCACCAGGTTGAGGTCGATGTGACGGCGCCAGCTGCGCTCCGACTGGTCGAGGAACGGCCGGCGGGCGGTCCCGCCGGCGTTGTTCACGAGCACGTCAAGGCGGCCGAACCGTTCCACCGCCTCCCCGATCAGGGCCCGGACCTGGTCGGTGTCGGTCACGTCCGCGGCGACGGCCGCGCCCCGGCGGCCGAGACCCTCGACCTGCCGGGCGGTGACTGCGGCCCGGTCGAGGTCGACGTCGCCGACCACCACGTCGGCGCCGGCCCGAGCCAGCCCGAGCGCGATGCCCTGGCCGATGCCAGCGCCCCCGCCGGTGACGACGGCGACCCGACCGGTGAGCCCGAAGGGGTCGGAGACGTCGACGCTTTCTGACACTTGAGTCACAGACTGCTTCACCGTCTCCCCCTAGAGCCGCTCTTGGACTAACATCTGCGTCAGCCTACGGAGGGGATGGGAACGTTGCGAACCGTGGTCGTGGGCGCCTCCAGCGGGCTGGGGCGCTGCATCGGAGTGGGACTCGGCCAGCGCGGCGCCCGGGTGGCGCTGCTCGCCCGCCGGCGTGACCGCCTCGAGCGCGCCGCCAAGGAGGCCGGGGAGGACGCCATCGCGCTGGAGTGCGACGTCACGAACGAGGAGTCGTGCCGCTCGGCCATCGCGCAGGCCGCCTCCGAGCTCGGCGGCATCGACGCCCTCGTCTACACGCCGGGCATCGGCCCGCTGGCCCGCCTGGTCGACGTCGACGCCGAGACCTGGCGCCGGGTGTTCGAGACCAACGTGACCGGCGCTGCGCTGGTCACCGCTGCGGCCATCCCCCACCTGAGCGAGTCGCCGACGGGGGCCGCCGTCTACCTGTCGTCGGTGACCGGCTCGCTCACGCCGCCGTGGCCCGGGCTGGGGGCCTACGCGGTGAGCAAGGCCGCGCTCGACAAGCTCGTCGAGGCCTGGCGCCAGGAGCACCCGACCGTCGGGTTCACCCGGGTCGTGGTCGGCGACTGCGTCGGCGGCGAGGGTGAGGGGGGCACCGAGTTCCCCTCGGAGTGGGACTGGGACCTGGCCGCCGAGCTCCACCCGATCTGGCAGGCCCGCAACTACATGAACGGCGGGCTGATGGACGTCGAGGCGCTGGTGGCGATGGTCCACACGGTGCTGTCGGGCGGCCCGACCGCCTCGGTGCCGTTCGTGGCCGTCACGCCCCGCGCCCCGCGCCCGGAGGGCTGACGCCCGACCGACCGCCACAGGAGGGGGGAAGCATGGCCACCGTCGCTGCGCCCGTCGAGTTCGATCCGTTCTCCGACGAGTACTTCAACGACCCGACGGAGGTGTACCGGCGCCTGCGGGAGGAGGCGCCCGTCTACTACTCGGAGAAGTACGGATTCTACGCGCTGTCGCGGTTCGACGACGTGGTCGCCGCCCACCGCGACTGGAAGGGCCTGTCGAGCGCCCACGGCGTCGACCTGTCGACGCTGTCGAAGGACCCGGAGCTGATCCGCACCTTCCGCAGCATCATCATGATGGACCCGCCGGAGCACGACCGGCTCCGGGGCCTGGTCAGCCGCGTGTTCACACCCCGCGCGGTCACCGCGCTGGAGCCGATGATCCGGGAGGTCATCCGAAGCTTCCTCGAGCCGCTGGCCGACCGCGACGAGTTCGACGCCGTCGCCGACTTCTCGGCGCCGTTCCCGGTCGAGATCATCTCCCGCATGCTGGGCGTTCCCGAGGACATGCGCCAGCAGGTCCGCCATTGGGTCGACCTCAGCCTCCACCGCGAGCCCGGCTCGATGGAGCCCACGCCCGAGGGCCAACAAGCGATGCTGGAGGCCGGCGCCTACTGGTACGCGCTGGCCGGCGAGAAGCGGCGCAACCCCGTCGACGACATGCTGTCGCGGCTCACCCAGGTGACCGTCGACCGGGGCGACGGCCAGGAGACCGGCCTCGACGACGAGGAGATCGCCGGCTTCGCCACCCTGCTGGGCGGCGCCGGCGCCGAGACCGTCACCAAGGCGATCGGCAACGCCGTCGTCCTGTTCTCGCGGCACCCCGACCAGTGGCGGAAGCTGGTCGAGAACCGCGAGCTGATCCCATCGGCGGTCGAGGAGGTCCTGCGCTACCTGCCGCCTTCGCAGTACCAGGGGCGGTTCTCGGTCGAGGAGCGCACCTACGAGGGCGGCACGATCCCGGCCGGCTACCCGGTGCTCCTCATCACCGGGGCGGCCACCCGCGATCCCCGCGCCTACGACCGGCCCGACGAGTTCGACATCGAGCGGCCGCCGAACGTCGCCATCGCCCTCGGGCACGGCGTGCACGCCTGCCTGGGCGCGGCGCTGGCCCGCATGGAGTGCCGCCTCGCCCTCGAGGAGATCGCGGCGCGCTGGCAGCGCCTCGAGGTCGACGAGACCGGCCTGCGCCGGGTCCACATGTCCAACGTGGCCGGGTACCAGAACGTCCCGGTCCGCGCCGTCCGCTGACCGGGCGCGCCCGTCCGCGCCCGGCCCCCGGCGGCCCGGGCCCTCGGCAGAGCCGGCCGCCGGCAGGACGGGCCGTCGGCCGGGTGCGCACCTAGTCGGCGGCCGCCGCGCCGTCGCCGGCCGGGCCGCCCACCGCGGTGAACAGCTGGGTGGTGACCCGGTCGCCGGCCTCGCCGGCCGGCCCGGACCAGGTGATGGCGCCGTGGTCGAGCATGGCGACGCGGTCGCAGAGCCGGAGGGCGTGACCGACGTGCTGCTCGACGACGAGCAGGGCCGTGCCGGCGCCGCGGAGGCGCTGGAGCGAGTCGTAGATCTGGTCGACGACGATGGGGGCCAGGCCCAGCGACAGCTCGTCGGCCACGAGGAGCCTGGGCGCCTCGACCAGCACCCGGGCGAGCGAGAGCATGCGCTGCTCTCCGCCGGACAGGCTCCCCGCCAGCTGGTGGCGGCGCCCCGCCAGCGCGGGGAACAGCTCGAAGGCCTGGTCGAGGCCGGTGCGGACGCCGCGACGACCTCGGGAGCGCCGGAAGGACAGGGCCAGGTTCTCCTCGACGGTGAGCGTGGCGAACACCGACCGCCCCTCGGGGGCGTGAGCGACGCCGGCCCGGGCGAACTGGTAGGGCCGGGAGCCGGTGAGGTCGGCGCCGTCGACCAGCACGGCCCCCTCGGTGGGCACGACCAGCCCCGAGGCGACGCGGGCGACGGTGGTCTTGCCCGCTCCGTTGGGGCCGACCAGCGCCACCGCCTCGCCCGGGGCGACGGCCAGCGACACGCCGAACAGGGCCCGGAACGGCCCGTAGGCGGCGCTGACGGCGCGCAGCTCGAAGACGGGGGTGCCGTCGGTGGTCGGGTCCGCGGTCACGACGCCTCCTCCAGCTCGCCGAGGTAGGCCCGGCGCATCTCGTCGCTGGCCATGACCTCGGCGGTCGGCCCTTGCGTCACGAGCCGCCCGAAGTCGAGCAGGTAGCTGCGGGTGGTGAAGCCGGCCACCAGCTCGACGTCGTGCTCGACGAGCAGGATGGCGAAGCCGCGCTCGTCCTGGACCCGCCGCAGCGTCGCGGCCAGCGCCGCGGTCTCGGCCCGGTCCAGCCCCGACGAGGGCTCGTCGAGCAGCAGCACCTTGGGGTCGGTCATGAGCGCCCGCCCGACCTCGACCAGGCGGCCCTTGCCGAGGCTGAGCCGCTCGACGGGCTCGTCGGCCATGTCGCCGAGGCCGAGCAGGTCGAGGACCTCGTCGCACCGGGCGATCTCGTCGGGCTGGGGTCGGCCGCGGCCGATCAGGTCCTTCCACAGCCGGCCCGTGCCGCGGCGGACCCGCTCGGCGACGAGCAGGTGCTCGCGCACGGTGCAGTCGGGGAACAGCTCGATCCGCTGGAACGTCCGGCCGATCCCGAGCCGGGCCCGCTCGTGCACGGGCAGGCGCGTGACGTCCCGCCCGTCGAGCTCGACCGAGCCGGCGTCGGCCCGCAGCACGCCGAGCAGGCAGTTGAACAGGGTGGTCTTCCCGGCGCCGTTGGGGCCGATCAGCCCGACGCGCTCCCCCACGCCGACCTCGACGTCGACGCCGTCGAGGGCGACGATGCCGGCGAAGCGCTTGGTCACCCCGGTGGCTTTCAGGACGGTGCTCATGACACGGGCTCCGGCTCGGCGTCGGCGTGCGGGGCGACCGCCGGGGGGCTCGGGGCCCGCCGAGCCCGCCGGCGGTCGGCCCGGGCGGCGGCCCGCCGCTTGTTGGCCTCGATGAGGCCCTCGGGGTGGCGGGCGAACTGGATGGTGGCGAGCCCGAACAGCACCAGCCGCCACTTGGGCGACACCGGGAAGATCCCGGGTATGCGGTCGGGGCTGCGTAGGATCCAACCCAGCACCGTGCCCTTGAGGATCAGGGTGTCGAACAGCGCGAAGGCGGCGCCCGCGTTCACCGCCCCCTCCACGGTCCGGGAGCCCAGCGTCACGACCAGCACGATCCAGAACAGCGCCGCGAACGGGGCGAAGTTGTTGGCGTAGTTCACGTTCTCCTGGTGGATGGCGAGCAGCGCCCCGCCCAGGCCGGCGATGAACGCCGAGAGGGCGAAGGCGACGAGCCGGGCCCGGGCCGGCGAGATGCCGATCGACTGGGCCGCCAGCTCGCTGCCCCGCAGGGCCCGCAGGGTCTGGCCGACCGTCCCCTCACGGATCTGGACGACCGCCAGGCCGACGAGGACCAGCAGGACGATGGCCAGCACGAGGAACGCCTTGTCGTCGGCCAGGTCCCACGGGCCGATCACCGGCCGTGGCACCCGCGTGCCCTGCAGCAGCGCCGTGTCGCTGCCCCCGACCCAGGAGAACTTCAGCATCACCGAGTCGAAGAAGAACGCGAACGCCAGCGTGGCGATCGCCACCCAGATGCCCGACAGCCGGCGGAGCGGCAGCGACAGCAGCGCCCCCACGCCCGCGGCGATGGCGGCGCCGACGAACGCGGCCGGGAGCACCGACATGTCGTAGCGGTCGACCAGCTGGAACACCGTGAACGCCCCGATGGCGGCGAACGTGCCCTGGCACAGGGAGATCAGCCCGCCGAACCCGGTGAGCACCGTGACCGACAGGAAGATGATCGACAGGATCACCGCCTGGGTGACCAGGAACACCCACGTCCGGTCGCCCTGCGTGAACAGGACGATCGCCACCAGCGCCAGGAAGGCGGTGCCGGCGATGCGGGTGACCGCGGTGGTGCGGGCGTCGCGGGTGGCGGCGGCCAGCGACGGCGGCGGCGGGTCGACCCCGGCCAGCGGGTCGCCCGCCTCCCGGGCCCGGCGGATGCCGGGCACGAGCACCAGCACCCCGAACAGCACCACGAACGGGATGGCGGGGGTCAGGTTGTCCTGCAGGGGCTCGAGCCACGACGCCGTCTGGCTCCACCGCGGCAGGAACGTGTTGAGCACCGCGATGACGATCCCCAGCCCCAGCCCGCCGAGCAGCGCCCGGGGAAGCGACACCAGCCTCCCGACCGCGGCCGCGGCGATCGCCACCACGACGAGGTTGAAGAACTCGTTGGCGGCCAGGGTGTTGAACCGGGGGGCGATCAGCACGCCGGCCAGGCCGGCGAACAGCGACGACAGCGCCCAGGCGAACGCCGAGACCCGGTCGGCGGCGATGCCGTCCAGCTCGGTCATGCGCGGGCTCTCGACCACCGCCCGCATCTGCAGGCCGATGCCCGTGAACCGGAACAGGGCGCCGAGCGCCGCCATGCCGGCGACGGCCACGCCCATGGCCACCAGCTCGTTGCGGGAGAACGAGTAGGCCCCGAACGGGTCGTAGAACACGCCCGCCCCGTCCGGCACGATGCCCACCGGCGTCACGCCGGCGATGGCCTCGAAGTGGGTGGCCAGATCGACCAGCGGCGGCAGCGCCACCGCCAGGCCGATCGTCACCACCAGCTTCGCCACCGGCGGGGCGGTGCGCAGGTGCCGGAAGATCAGGCCCTCCAGCACCAGGCCGATCGCCGGCGCCAGCACGAACACCGACACGATCAGCGACGGCCAGATACCCCACCCCCACTCGGTGTGGGTCTTGAAGTACATGACCGCCGACGCGTACGCCTGCGCCCCGAACGCCAGGTTGAACACGCCGGAGGTCTTGTAGGTCAGCACGAACCCGAGCGCGATCAGGGCGTAGATCGTCCCGGGAGGCGTGCCCTGCAGGATGGCGGTGAACAGGTCCGATCCGACCGATGCGGCCAACGTCATGGTGTGGTCCCCCTGCGGACGCTATTCGAAGTTGGTCGGCTCCGGTTCACCCCACTCGCGGGTGCTGCCGTCCCAGCAGTACCAGGGGGCGGACTCGTCGCCGACGACCTCGAACCGGCCGTCGTGGACCTGGACGTAGGCGTAGCACTCCTGGGCGTACCCGTGGGTCGCCGGGTCGTCCTCCGTCGGGGGCTCGTGCTGGCGCGTCCAGTCGACCGGGTTGATGAGGCCGCCGGCCGTGTACTCGGTCATCTGGTTGGTCGCCTCGATCACGCTCTCCCGCGTGAAGTCCTCCCCAGCGGCGAGGATCCCCTGGTAGGCCAGGTCGGCGTTGATCCAGCCCACCATCGCGATCTCGGTGGGCTCGCTGCCGGTCTCCTCCATCCACTCGAAGTAGTCGGCCAGGGCGCTGTCGCCCGGGTCGGCCTCGAAGGGGCGGAAGGCCACCTGGACCAGGTCGCCCTCGAACAGGTCGCCGGCCTCCTCGACGAACGCCTGATCGTAGGTGTTGGGGTGCAGCATGGGCACGTCGCCCATGCCTTGGCGCTCCAGCTCCTGGGCCAGGGTCTTCATGCCGTTGAGGTCCATGCACGTGCCGATGAAGTCGACGCCGGCGTCGCGCATGGCCGTGACCTCGGGGGCGATGCCGTTGGGCAGGCCGAAGGCCAGCTCGTCGTTCGTGTACACCAGCTCCTGGCCCGTCTCATCGGCGTACATCTCGATCGAGTCGGCGTTGGCGGTCACACAGTCCTTCGAGGCCTCGCTGACGCCGTAGCCGAGCACGGCCACCCGCGAGGCGTCGACCAGTGTGCCGGCGTACGGCAGGGACCGGCTCGTGCAGGTCTGACACCGGGCGCCCCAGTTGGCGAAGATCCCCTCCTGGCCGTTCATCTCGGCCGCGTGGATGCCCCACACGTACAGCGGGATGCCGGCGTCGGCCACCTCGTGCCAGCCGCTCGCCACCTGGGTGGCGCTGAACGCCGCGAACACGTCGTTGGCGGAGACGATCTCGAGCGCCCGCTCCTGGTTGCGCGCCAGCTCATCGTCGAGCTGGGTCGTGAGCACGAGCTCGCGCCCGTGGACCCCGCCCTCGCTGTTGCGGAACGCGAAGTAGGCCTCGATGCCCTCGACATAGCAGTCGAGGTTGCAGGTGCCGAGCGGGTTGTTCGAGTTGGTGCCGAACGCCGCGAACCGGATCTCGTCCTCGGTCACGCCGGGGACGCGGCTGCCGCCGGAGCCACCGCCCGACGCGTCGCTGCTCTCGCTCGGCTCCTCCCGCCCGGAGGCGTCGTCGTCACCCGAGCCCGAGTTGCCGCACGCGGCGGCCACGAGCCCCAGCGCGACGAGCGCGCCGGCGAGCCGGTACCGCCACCGGGCGGTCGTGTTGTCGGACATGGCCCCCCTCCATGTTGCCTGTCTCTGTTGTCAGGTCTGCGGCGCAGGCACCTCCAGCACCACGGCCGTCGACATCCCCCCGCCCGCGCACATGGCGGCCACGCCGGTGCCTCCCCCTCGCCGGCGCAGCTCGTGCACGAGCGAGATCACCATCCGGGCCCCCGTCATGGCGACCGGGTGCCCCAGGCTGCACCCGCTGCCCAGCACGTTGACGAGGGCGTCGTCGATGCCGAGGATCCGCGTCGTCGCCACGCACATCGACGCGAACGCCTCGTTGATCTCCCACAGGTCGACGTCGCCGACCGTCAGGCCGGCCCGGTCGAGCGCCTTGGGGATGGCGACCGTCGGCGCCAGCCCCGTCCGGCGCGGCGGCACGCCGGCCGACGCCCAGGCCCGCACCACCCCGAGCGGCTCGCGCCCCGCCGCCTCGGCGACCGACCGCTCGGCGATCACCAGGGCCGCCGCCCCGTCGTTCACGCCCGACGAGTTGCCGGCCGTGATGCTGAACCCCTCGATCTCGGGGTGGAGCGGCTTGAGCGCGGCCAGCTTCTCCATGCTCGTGTCGCGCCGGGGGTGCTCGTCGACCGCGAACGTCGTGCGGGTGCCGTCGCGCCGCTCGACCTCGATCGGCACGATCTCCTCGACGAAGGCGCCGGCGTCGATGGCGGCCACGGCCCGCTGGTGCGAGCGCAGCGCCCAAGCGTCCATCTCCTCGCGGGTGACGCCGGCCTCGACGGCCGCGTTCCAGCCCACGGTGATCGACATGTCGAGGTTGGGGGCCTCGGGCGTGTCCACGTGGCTGGGCGGCTGCCAGTCGGCCCAGTCGTCGGTGCCGGGCACCCTCCGCAGGAAGCGCGGCATGGTCGACACCGACTCGACGCCGCCGGCCACCACCACCTCGTCCATCCCGGCCCGGATGGTGGCGGCGGCCGTCGTGACGGCGGCCAGGCCCGAGGCGCAGTGCCGGTTGTGGGCCACGCCGGCCACGTGCTCGAGGCCGGCCTCGAGCGCCGCGTAGCGGGCGATGTCGCCGCCGCCGTAGCGCTGCTCCCCCATGACGGCGTCGTCGATGAGCGCCGGGTCGAGCCCGGAGCGGTCGACGGCCTCGCGGACGACGTGCGTGGCCAGCTCGTAGGCGTCGACGTCGACCAGCGTGCCCTTGAAGGCGGTGCCGATCGGCGTGCGGGCCGTGGAGACGATGACCGCGTCGGTCACAGCCCGCTCCCTTTCTGGAGGGGGCGGATCATGGCGTCCTGGACGTAGGAGGCGACGAGGGTGCCGTCGGGCCGGAACACGTGGGCCCGGCCGTAGGACCGGCCCCGCCCGGCGTACGGGCTGTGGTGGGCCAGCAGCAGCCACTCGTCGGCCGGGAACGGCTCGTGGAACGTGAGCGTGTGGCTGATCACGCCGGTCGACAGCGTCACGTGCGCCTGGGCCTGCCCGACCCCGGCGTGGGGCCGCATGGCGGTGGCGATGAGGAAGCCGTCGGTGGCGTAGGCGAGCAGCGCCTGGGCGATGCCCGGCTCGTCGGGCGCGCCGGGGAACCGACTCCAGGCGTCGAGCTCGGGCGGGCCCACCTGGTCGGGGTCGTTGACGTCGACGTCGCCGACGATGCGGACCTGCCACTCGCCGTCGTCGCCGGCGTCGTCCGGCGGCTCGACGTCGTCGGGGGCCGGGTCCGCGTGGCGGATGAGGTCGGGCTCGTCCGCGGTGAGCAGCACCAGCGAGCGGGCGCACAGCCGGTCGCCCTGGGCGATCGTCACCGTGCTGCTGGCGAACGCCCGCCCGGCGTGCATGCGGTCGACCGTGATCTCGACCGGCGACTCGGACCTGCCGGCCCGGGCGAAGATCGTGTGGACGGTCTTGACGGTCTTGTCGTCTTGGCCGGCGAGCGCGGCGACGATCGTCTGGGCCAGCAGCTGGCCCCCGAAGATCACCGGTGTGCCGGACTCGGCGTTGGTGCCCCGGTAGGTGTCCTCGCCGGTCTGCTCGAGGCGCAGCGCCCGGACGAGGTCGTCGACGGCGACCATGGCTACTTCGGCGGAAAGCGCAGCGCGCCGTCGAGGCGGATGTTCTCGCCGTTGAGGTAGGGGTTGCGGGCGATCGACTCGACGAGGAGGGCGAACTCCTCGGGCCGGCCCATCCGCTTGGGGAACACGATGTTGCGCGTCAGGTGCTCGCGCATCTCCTCGCCGACGCTCAGCATGATGGGCGTGCCCATCGTGCCGGGGGCGATGGCGCACACCCGGATGCCGAGGGCGGCCAGGTCGCGGGCCAGCGGCAGCGTCATGCCCAGGATGGCGCCCTTGGCCGCCGCGTAGGCGAGCTGGCCGGCCTGGCCCTCGATGCCGGCGATCGAGGCCGTGTTGACCACGACCCCGCGCTGGCCGTGCTCGTCGGGCTCGTTGGCGCCCATGGCCGCGGCCGCGAAGCGGGTGACGTTGAACGTGCCGACCGCGTTCATCTCCATCGTGGAGACGAACACGCCCTTGTCGTGGGGCGTGCCGTCGCGGGCCACCGTGCGGCCGCCGCCGGTGGCGCCGCCGGCGACGTTGACCAGCAGCGAGAACGTGCCGACCGAGCGGGCGGCCTCGATCGCCGCCCGCACGTCGTCGTCGTCGGTCACGTCGCCGCCGACGGCCACGGCCCGGTCGCCGAGCTCCTTGGCCAGGTCGGAGGCCCGGTCGCCGTCGCGGTCGAAGATGGCCACACCCAGGCCGAGGCCGGCCAGGTGGCGCACGGTCGCGCCGCCGAGGCCTCCCGCCCCGCCGGTCACCAGTGCCGATCGTCCGTCCAGGTCCACGTGCGTCGTCGTCCTCTCTGTGGAAGCTCTGTGGGCTGCGGTGGTCGGTGCGGGTGACGGGCCGCTCAGGCCGCAGCCAGGCTCGGCACCTTCATGATCCGGGCCAGGTTGCCGCCCATGATCTTGGCCTGATCCTCGGTCGACATCCCGGGCGGCAGGTGGTCGACGTAGGTGCACGGCTGGGCCAGGCCCTCGGGGTGCGGATAGTCGGACCCGAAGAGCAGGTGGTCGATGCCGAGCACGTCGACGAGCTCGCCGATGTCGTCCTCGTGGAAGGGGGCCACGTAGACGTTGCGCTTGAACGCCTCGACCGGGTCCTCGTCGAACATCTGCGGCATCTTGCGGTACGTGTCCTCGAGGTGGTCGAGGAACGGGACCACCCACTCGGCGCCGTTCTCGATCGAGGCGATGCGCAGGTCGGGGAACCGGGTGAGCAGGCCGTGGCAGGTCATGGCGGCCGCCGCGTCCTCGATCGGCCGCTTGCCGGCCGTCAGCATCTTGAAGGCGTCGAGCCGGAACGGCAGGTACTCCTCCGGGCCCGTCCAGTCGGCCTGATAACGGGCGTAGCCGCTGTCGGAGGCGTGCATCCCGACGAGGATGTCGGCGTCGACGACGGCCTGCCAGAACGGGTCGAACTCCTCGAACGCGAACGACCGCGAGCCCCGGTAGCCCGGAACGGGGGCGGGACGGATGAGGATGCACTTGGCGCCCCGCTCGACGACCCACTCGAGCTCCTCGATGGCCTTCTCGACGATGGGCAGCGTGATGACGGGCGTGGCGAAGATGCGGTTCTCGTAGTCGAACGTCCACGTCTCGTACATCCACTGGTTGAGGGCGTGGACGACGGCGTGGGTCAGCTCGGGGTCGTCGCGCATGCGCTCCTCGAGCAGGCTGGCCAGCGTCGGGAACATGAGCGTCTGATCGACGCCCAGCTCGTCCATCAGCGGGATGCGCGGCTCGGGCTCACGGAACCCGGGCAGGCACCGGATCGGGTCGCCCACCAGCTCGCGGTACGACTTCCCCTCGGGGTTGCCGTTGCGGAAGTACTCCTCCTGCGCGCCCGGCGCCGCCACGACGTCGAACGTCGGGTTGGGGATGTACTCGCTGATCACCCCCCGGATGGCGATCTTCGTCCGCCCCCGCACCTCGACGTACTGGATCGCGTTCTTGTACCGGTCGGGCAGGTGCCGGGTGAACGCGTCCTGCGTCTCGTACATGTGGTTGTCGGAGTCGAAGACAGGGAACTCGCACCGTCGAGCCATGCCCCGACAGTAGGCTCGATCTAACAATTGCGTCAACCTTTGCCAGGGCGCCGCTGCGGCCCAGCCCCTAGGCTGTGTCTCACCTAACGGATGTGTCACACTTGCCGCCAGCTACCGGAGGGGATCCATGACCGCTGTCATGCAGGGCGTCCGTGTCCTGGAGGTCGCAGAGCACACCTTCGTGCCGGCGGCGTCGGCGCTCCTCGCCGACTGGGGCGCGGAGGTCGTGAAGATCGAGCACGTCGAGCGGGGTGACGCCATGCGGGGCCTCGCCTCCAGCGGCCTGGCGGTCATGGGCACGACCGTGCACGTGCTGCTCGAGCACTCCAACCGCGGCAAGAAGAGCCTGGGACTCGACCTCTCCAGCGAGGAGGGCCTCGACATCCTCTACAAGCTGGCGGCGACGTGCGACGTGTTCCTCACCAACAAGCTGCCCAGCGTGCGGGCCAAGCTGAAGATCGACGTCGACGACATCCGGGCCGCCAACCCGGACATCATCTACGTGTCCGGCTCGGGGCAGGGTCCCCGGGGGCCCGAGGCCGACCGGGGCTCGTACGACGCCCTCGGCTACTGGGCCCGGTCCGGCGTCGCCATGGCCCTCAAGCAGGCCGACGCCGACCACGTGCCCGGCCCTCCCGGGCCGGCGTTCGGCGACTCGATCGGGGCCATGACCATCGCCGGCGGGATCATGGGCGCCCTCTACCACCGCGAGCGCACGGGTGAGGCGACGACCGTCGACGTGTCGCTGCTCGGGGTCGGCCTGTGGTCGATGGGCGCGTCGATGGCGCTGGCGCTCCAGCACGGCGTGGCCTTCACGGCGCCGCCGCCCAACACCCCGACGGGCAACCCGCTGAGCGCCACCTACGCCACCAAGGACGGCAAGTTCCTCACCCTGTGCTGCCTGCAGGCCGGCAAGTACTGGCCCGAGATCTGCCAGGTCATCGGCAAGCCCGAGCTGGCCACCGACGAGCGTTTCGCGGACGCCGAGGCCATCAAGGCCAACGTGGGCGCGGCCACCGACCTGCTGCGCGCCACCTTCGCCGAGCGCACGGCCGACGAGTGGCGCCGGGTGCTCGCCGACTTCTCGGGCCAGTGGACGATGGTGCAGGACACGCTCGAGGCCGCGGCCGACGTCCAGACCGTCGCCAACGGCTACGTGCAGGAGTGCAAGACGGCCGACGGCACGCCCTTCCAGCTGGTGGCGGCGCCCGTCGAGTACGACGGCGAGCCGCCCGCCCCCAAGCGCGCCCCCGAGTTCAACGAGCACGGCGACGAGATCCTGAGCGGCCTCGGGCTCGACTGGGACACCATCGTCGACCTCAAGGTCCGCGGCGTCGTCGCCTGACGGCCGCCGGAGACGACGGGCCGCCCGGAGAAGTCCGTGGAGAAGGAGAGAGGACACACATGACGCTGTTCGACGCGTTCAGGTACACCGGCAAGCGGGCGCTCGTCGTCGGCGGCGCCAGCGGCATGGGCGCGGCCGTCGCCGAGCTCGTCCAGGACGCCGGCGCCGAGGTCGTGGTCATGGACTACGCCGAGGTCAAGCTGCCCGGCGTCAAGGCCATCCACGTCAACCTGGCCGACAAGGCGTCGATCGACGCCGCCGTGGCCGAGTGCGGGGGCCCGGTGCACGCCCTGTTCTCCTGCGCCGGCGTGGCCGACGGCACGCCGGGCATCGAGCGCATCAACTTCATCGGCCACCGCTACCTGATCGACAAGCTGCTCGGGGGCGACATGCTGCCCCGGGGCTCGGCCATCGGGATGATCTCGTCGTTCGCCGGCATCGGCTGGCAGGCCAACCTCGACCTCGTCAAGCAGTACCTCGACATCACCGACTTCGACGAGGCGGCGCGCTGGGCCCAGGAGAACAACAAGGCCGACTACATGTTCAGCAAGATGGCCATCAACGCCTACGTCGCCCGCGAGGCGTTCGGCCTGCTCAAGCGCGGCATCCGCATCAACGCCATCCTGCCCGGGCCCACCAACACGCCCCTGGCCCGGGCCAACGAGGAGCTGTGGCTGGGCTTCGGCGCCGACTACCGCCAGGAGCTCGGCATCGAGCCGTCGACGCCGCTCGAGCAGGCCTACCCGCTCGTGTTCCTGTGCAGCGACGCGGCCTCGGGCGTGACCGGCATCACGATGGTCACCGACGCCGGCTACCACGCCGCGGGCGTGACCGGGTCGTTCGAGCCGGCGACCCCCGCGGTCGAGTTCATGACGACGATGAAGCTCTGAGGGCTCCCCACGGCTGACATGCAACGACCGCTCCCCCAGCTCACGCCGTTCAACGAGTGGTTCTGGACCTCGGGCAAGGACGGGCGCCTGCGCATCCAGGGCTGCATGGACTGCAAGACGCTCGTCCACCCGCCGGTCCCCGTGTGCCCGGCCTGCCGCAGCCGCTCCTGGGAGCCGACCGAGGTGTCGGGCCGCGGCACGGTCATCGGCTTCACGGTCAACCACCACATGTGGCACCCGGCGTTCGAGCCGCCGTACGTCATCGCCAACGTGGCGCTGGCCGAAGACCCGTCGGTCCGCCTGACGACCAACATCGTCGGCTGCGCGCCCGACGAGGTCCACGTCGGCCAGGAGGTCCAGGTCCGGTTCGAGCAGCACGAGGACGTGTGGCTCCCACTGTTCGAGCCGACGGGGGCCACCGACCCGACCGACCGGGTGGGCGAGCCGGCCCGCCCGGTCGTCCGGCCGCCGGTGAGCGACGACCGGTTCGAGCACCGGGCGGTGCTGTCGGGCATCGGCCGCTCCAGGATCGGCCGGCGGCTCATGGTCGACCCCCTGTCGCTCACCGTCGACGCCTGCCTGGCCGCCATCGCCGATGCCGGCCTGTCGCCCGACGACATCGACGGGCTGTCGACCTACCCGGGCGGCCCGCCGGTGATGGGCATGAGCGAGGGGGGCGTCACCTCCGTCGAGGAGGCGCTGCGCATCCGCCCCACGTGGATCAACGGCGGCGGCGACCTGCCCGGGCCGGGCGGCTCGGTCATCGCTGCCATGCTGGCGGTCGCCAGCGGCCTGTGCCGGCACGTCCTGTGCTTCCGTACGGTGTGGGAGGCCACCAGCGCCGCCCTGCGCCTGTACCCGGCGGGCGGGTCGCGGGTCTCGGGGCCGATGCACGAGTGGCGGTCGCCGTTCGGCGCCATGTCGGCCGCCAACTGGATCGGCATCAACGCCACCCAGTACCTCCACCGCTACAACGCGCCCCGCGAGATGCTCGGGTGGATCGCCCTCAACGGCCGGGCCAACGCGGCCCGCAACCCCGCGGCCATCTACCGCGACCCGATGACGATGGACGACTACCTGTCGGCCCGACGCATCACCAGCCCGTTCGGCCTCTACGACTGCGACGTGCCCTGCGACGCCTCGGTGGCGGTGATCGTCTCCGCGGCCGACGTGGCCCCTGACCTGCCCAAGACGCCCATCCGCGTCGAGGCCGTCGGGACCCAGATCACCGAGCGCGTGTCGTGGGACCAGGGCACGGTGACCCACGAGCCCCAGGTCCTCGGCCAGTCGGCCCACCTGTGGTCGCGCACGTCGCTGCGCCAGTCCGACATCGACATCGCCCTGCTCTACGACGGGTTCACGTTCAACGCCATCTCCTGGCTGGAGGGCCTCGGGTTCTGCGGCTTCGGCGAGGCCAAGGACTGGCTCGAGGGCGGCAAGCGCATCGCGCTCGACGGCGAGCTCCCGGTGAACCCGCACGGCGGCCAGCTGTCCGAGGGCCGCACCCACGGCTTCGGCTTCATCTACGAGGCGGTCACCCAGCTCCGCCACGAGGCCGGCGAGCGGCAGGTGCCTAACGCCCGGACGGCGGTGGTCACCTCCGGCGGCGGCACGCCGTCCGGCGTGATGCTGCTGCGGCGGGACGAGACCTGACGGGCCGGCCCGGCGGACGGCATCCGGCCGCGCTCCGCCCGGCCCACGAGGCGCTCACGAGGAGGGGGAAGCTCATCGCAACGTACGTCCTGGTCCACGGCGGCGGGCACGGCGGCTGGTGCTACGGCCCGGTCGCCCGGCGGCTGCGGGCGGCGGGACACGAGGTCCACGCCCCCACGCTGACCGGGCTTGGCGAGCGGTCGCACCTGCTCGGCCCGGACATCGACCTCGACACCCACATCACCGACGTCGTCCAGGTCCTCCACTACGAGGACCTGCGCGACGTCATCCTCGTCGGCCACAGCTACGGCGGCATGGTCATCACCGGCGTCGCCGACCGGGCGGCCGACCGAATCGGGCACCTCGTCTACCTGGACGCGGCCACGCCCCGCAACGGCCAGTCGCTCGTCGACGTCGCCGGCCCGCTCATGCAGATGGCCCGCGAGGCCGGCCGGGTGGTCGACGGCGTCGAGCTCGTCCTCTTCCCCGAGGCCGCGCTGCCCTTCTACGGCGTGACCGACCCCGACGCCCTGACCTGGATGTCCGAGCGGCTCACGCCGCACCCCTGGCGCTGCTTCGAGCAGCCCCTGCGGCTCGAGAACGAGGCGGCCCTGCGGGCGATCCCCCAGTCGCACATCGTGTGCACCGAGACGCTGCCCACCCGCGACCCCGAGCTGCTGGCCCGCGCCCGGGAGGCCGGCCGCCTGTGGGACATCGACACGGGCCACGACCTGATGATCACCGAGCCCGACGCCGTCGCCGAGCTGCTGGCGGGGCTGGCGGGCCCGGTCGCGACCGCCGAGGCCAGACCGGAGGGAGCCGGATGAACGTGCAGGAGCTGCTCGACCCGGAGATCGTGCCGTTCGTCGAGCTCGTCCCGTTCCGGACGATCGACGCCGAGGTGCTGCCGTCCGTGCGCGAACAGATGGGCATCGTCCAGCCCGAGCTGTCCGACGCCGTCGAGCGCACCGACCACGTCGTCGAGCGGGACGACGGCGACCCGCCGGTGCCGCTGCGGGTCCACCGACCGCTCGGGGTCGACGGGCCGCTGCCGTGCGTCTACAGCATGCACGGCGGCGGCTACGTGATGGGCAGTCACACGATGGACGACCCGCTGTTCGACCGCCTGTGCCCCGAGCTCGGCATCGTCGGCGTGTCGGTCGAGTACCGGCTGGCGCCGGAGACGCCGTACCCCGGCCCGATCGAGGACTGCTACGCCGGGCTGCGCTGGGTGCACGACCACGCCGCCGAGCTGGGCGTCGACCCGGCCCGCATCGGCCTGCACGGCCTCAGCGCCGGCGGCGGCCTGGCGGCCGCCCTCGCCCTCGTGGCCCGCGACCGGGGCGGCCCGCCGCTCGCCTTCCAGACCCTCATCGCCCCCATGCTGGACGACCGGCAGGTCACGCCGTCGAGCCAGCTCGACGGCCTGCCCATCTGGAGCCGCGAGTCGAACACGTTCGGGTGGCGGTCGTACCTCGGCCCCCTCTACGGCCGCGACGACGTGCCGTACCACGCCGCGCCCGCCCGGGCGACCGACCTCGCCGGCCTGCCGCCGGCGTTCGTGTCGGTCGGGGCGCTCGACGGCTTCCGCGACGAGGACGTCGACTACGCCGTGCGCCTCAACCAGGCCGGTGTGCCCACCGAGCTGCACGTGTATCCCGGGGCGCCCCACGGCCTCCAGGTCGCGGTCGACTCCGAGATCTGCCGCCGCAGCCACCGCGACATGACGGAGTGGCTCCGGGCCCAGCTCCGCCGCCTGGCGGGCTGACCGCGGCACGCGGCTCGCCGCGCCCATCGGCCGCACCCGCGCCGGTAAGCGGACGCGGCCGGCGGCGCCCGCCCGTCGGGCGTCAGGTCGCCGTGATGGCCCGCTCGGGGCAGTTGATGACCGCCTGGCGCGCCTTGGCCTCGTGCTCGGGCGGCACGTCGGCGACCTCGACGTAGGCGTAGCCCTCGTCGTCGAGCTGGAACACCTCAGGGCAGATCTCCCAGCAGCGGGCGTGCCCCTGGCACAGCTCCGAGTCGACCTCGACCTTCATCGCTCCCTCTCCTTCTCGGTCAGAACGTGGCGGACAGCGCCCAGGGGCCGTCGGGCAGCGGCCGGCCGAGCAGCTCCATGCTGTACACGATGCGCCCGGTCGTCGCGCCGGGCGGCTCGGCGCACAGGCGCAGGGCGGCCGCCGCCATGGCGTCGTCGGGCTCCACCGGCGTGTCGTCCGGCGCGTACGGGGCGACGGCGGCCACCCCCGGCGTCATCACCAGGGCGGAGGTCCCCAGGGCGTTCACGCTCACGCCGGTGCCCTCCAGCTCCGCGGCCAGGCCGGTGGTCAGGCGGTTGAGCGCCGCCTTGCACATGCCGTAGGGCACGCAGCCGTCGCGGGCCCAGTCGGGGTACGGCGGGCCCTGGGGGTGGCGGGCCTGCTTGGAGGTGATGTTGAGCACCCAGCCCCGGCCCCGCTCGACCATGCCCGGCACGGTCAGCTGGCACAGCCGGAACGGGGCGTGGACCATGATCTGGAACATCAGTGCGTAGCGCCGCGGGGTCACGGCGAGGGCCGGCCCGTAGAAGTTGACCCCGGCGTCGTTCACCAGCGTGTCGACCGGGCCCAGGGCCTCCTCGGCCCGGGCCACCACGGTCTCGACCTCCTCGGGCACGCTCAGGTCGGCGGGGACGGGCACGGCGCGGCCACCGGCCGCCCGGATGCGGTCGACGACCTCGTCGAGCGAGCCCGGCAGCCGGGAGGAGCCGGCCGCCGCGGTCCGGGCCACCAGGGCCACCGCCGCGCCCTCGGCGGCGAAGCGCTCGGCGATCCGCGCCCCGATGCCGCGGCTGGCCCCGGTGACGACCGCGACCCGGCCGTCGAGCGCGCCCACGGCTCAGGCCGGCGGGTCGGCCGGGGTGAAGTCGTAGACCCGGGCGGCGTTGCCGACCGTGATCTTGTACTGGACGTCCTCGGGCAGGTGGCCGAGCCACTTGCGGGCCAGGTTCACCGTGTCGGGCCACGTCGAGTCGGAGTGCGGGTAGTCGCACTCGAGCATGACGTTGTCCTCGCCGATGATGTCGAGCAGCCGCAGGCCGGCCTGGTCCTCGATGAACGTGCCGTAGACATGGTCCTTGAACAGGCGGCGGATGTCGGTGTCGAGGTCGAACCGCGCCGCGCTCTTGGCCTCGCCCCGGTCGTGGGCGGCGTTCATGTCGATGTCGAAGCGCGACGCCCAGAACCGCTGCTTGTCGACGACCTGCTCGGCCCGCTCGAGGAAGTACGGGATCCAGCCGATCGAGCCCTCGGACAGGGCGATCTTCAGGTTCGGGTACTTCACGAAGTTGCCGCTGAACAGCCAGTCGAGCAGGGTCCCGGCCTGGTTGGCGGCGGCCGAGTAGGCCATGAAGGCGAGCGTCGGCATGTCGTCGGACGTCCGCAGCAGGTTGGACGACGACCCGACGTGCATCGAGATCACGAACCCGGTCTCCTCGCACGCCCGGAACACCGGATCCCAGAAGTCGGTGTGGATCGAGGGCAGGCCGAGCTTGGTCGGGTTCTCGGAGAAGGCGATCGACTTGGCGCCGAGGGCCGCGGTGCGCTCGATCTCGGCGGCGGCGGCCTGCGGGTCCCACAAGGGGATGATCATCATCGGGATGAACCGCCCGGGATACGCGGCGGCGAACTCCTCGAGGACGAAGTCGTTCCAGGCCTTCACGCACAGGAGCGCCAGCTCCTTGTTCTTGGCCTCGTGGAAGACCTGGCCGCAGTACCGCGGGAAGGACGGGAACATGAGGGAGGCCAGGACGTGCCCCTGGTCCATGTCGGCCACCCGGGCCGCCGGCTCGTAGCAGCCGGGCCGCATGTCCTCGTAGGTGATGGGCTCGGGCGAGAACTCCTCGCGCTTCTTGCCCGCCACGGCGTTGAGGCCGGTGGTGACGATCTCGCGGTCCTCGTAGACCCAGAACTCGCTGTCGCCGTCGCGCACGATCCGGGGGGCGGTGTCGCGCCAGCGCTCCGGCACCCGCTCCTGCCAGAGCCGCGCCGGCTCGATCAGGTGGTCGTCGACGGAGACGAACCAGTTGAACGACATCCTGACCATCCTCCCAGTAAGCGAACGCTCACATACAGGCTAGCACCCGGGCAGGCTCCCGGCCAGGCGTTGCCGGTGCGCCCGGGGCGAGCCGAACAGCGAGCGGTCGAGCGTCGCCCGCTTGAAGTGGACGTGGAGGCCGCTCTCCCACGTGTAGCCGATGCCCCCGTGGAGCTGGAGGGCCGTGCCCACCACGTCGACGGCGGCCGACGACACGTGCGCCTTGGCCCGGGCCACGGCCCGGGAGCCGGCCTCGTCGCCGGCGACGACGCCCGCCACGGCCTGGGCGACCAGCTCGCGGGCCACGGACACGGCCACCAGCATGTCGGCGCAGGCGTGCTTCACGGCCTGGAACGACCCGATCGGCCGCCCGAACTGGTGGCGGGCGCCGGCGTAGGCGACGGTGGCGTCGAGCATGGCCGCGGCCAGGCCCAGGCTGTCGCAGGCCACGGCCGCCGCGCCACGGTCGGCCAGGCGCCGCACGGCGTCGTCGCCGGGCCCGGCGAACCGCCAGACCTGCCGCTCCCCCACCTCGAGGCCCGGCGCTGCGACGGTGCCGAGGTCGCGGGTGGCGTCGAGCACCGGCTGGGCGGCGACCTCCAGGCCCGGGTGGTCGTCGTGGACCACCACGACGACGGGTTCGCCGTCGTCGCCGCGGGCCACCAGCAGCAGCCGATCGGCCGTGGGGGCGTCGGGGACGAAGGTGGCCCGGCCGTGCACCCGTAGCCCGCCGCCGGTCCGCTCCAGGCGGAACGGCGGCTCGCGATCGTCCCCGGTGGGCAGGGCGACGGCCAGGGTGCGCTCGCCGGTGGCCACCAGGCGACCCAGGGCCTCGGCGTCAGGGTTGGGCGCCAGCAGCGCCAGGGCGCCCGCGCCCAGCACGGCCGTGCCCAGGTAGGGGCCGGGGGTGGCGGCTCGGCCCATCTCCTCGAGCACGACGGCCACCTCGGCGAACGTGGCCCCGGCGCCGCCCAGCTCCTCGGGCAGCTCGAGACCGAGCCAGCCGGCGTCGGCCAGCTGGCGGACGTCCGGCGGGCCGGCACCCAGCAGGTCGCGGGCGACGTCCCGCAGCTCCTCGTGGACGGCGGCGAAGTCGAGGTCGTTCATGCGACGCTCGGCTCCCGGGGCAGGCCCAGCCCCCGCTCCCCGATGATCGTGCGCTGGATCTCGCTGGTCCCGCCGGGGATCGTCCACTCCCACGAGCCGAGGAAGTCGAGCACCCAGGCGCCCGACTCCCACCCGCTCGACAGGGGCTTCTGTAGCTCGGCGTGGGCGGGGAGCCCGGCCACCTCGGCGGCGAAGCCGGTCATCCGCTGGAGCAGCTCGCTGTAGAACAGCTTGACGATCGAGGCGTCGGCCGGCCCCGCCGTGCCGGCGTCGACCTTCTCGACCAGGCTCCGGCACAGGGCGCGCAGGCCGGTCAGCTCGGTCTCGAACTGCACGAGACGGTCCTGCACGACCGGGTCGTCGAGCGCCCCCAGCCGCCGGCAGTCGTCCACCAGCCAGCGGAACCCGTTGGCGAGGCGCTCGGCCAGCTCGAGCATGGTCATGCCCCGCTCGGCGCTCAGCGTGGCCTGCGCCACCCGCCAGCCGGCGTTCTCGGCCCCGACCAGCTGGGAGGCGGGGATGCGCACGTCGTCGAGGAAGATCTCGCAGAAGTGCGACTCGCCGGTCGCCTGGCGGATCGGGCGGACGTCCAGGCCCGGCGAGCGCATGTCCATCAGGAAGTACGAGATGCCCTTGCGCTTGGGGGCGTCGGGGTCGGTGCGGGCCAGCAGCAGGCACCAGTCGGCGTGCAGGGCGCCGCTGGCCCACAGCTTCTGGCCGTTGACGACGTAGTGGTCGCCGTCGCGGCGGGCGCTGGTCTTGAGGCTGGCCAGGTCGGAGCCGGCCTCGGGCTCGGAGAAGCCCTGCACCCAGATCTCGCCGTCGAGGATGGCGGGCAGGTGGCGGGCCCGCTGCTCGTCGGTGCCGGCTTCCAGCAGCGTGGCCGCCGCGTGGTGGATGGCCACGAACTGGAGCACGAGCCGGGGCGCGTCGTGGGCGGCCAGCTCCTGGTACAGGACCACCTGCTCGGCCGTGGACATGCCGCCGCCCCACTCGGCCGGCCAGTGGGGCACGGCGTAGCCGGCCTCCCGCAGCTCGGCGAACCAGGCCTTCTGGAAGGCGACGAACTCCTCGTCGGACGCCCCGGTCTGGGCCCGGCGCCAGTCGGTGGGGACGTGGGCCCGGCACCAGTCCCGCACGGTGGCGCGGAACGCCTCGAGGTCGGCGGCGGCGCCGTTGCGGCTCATCGCGGCCCCTCCCGCAGCTTCCTCAGCCGCTCGGCGTGCTCGGCGGTCTGCATCGTGACCCGCTCGGCGGCGAAGCCGGCCTGGAGCGGGCCGGCCAGAGCGGCGGACAGGTGCATGTTCACGACCCGCTTGGTGGCCTGCACGGCCTCCGGGGGCTGGGCGGCGAGGCGCTCGGCCAGGGTGCGGGCCTCGGCCAGCAGCTCGTCCGGCGGCGTGGTGCGGGTGGCCAGGCCGAGCTCGACCGCCGTGGCGGCCGGGATGCGCTGGCCGGTCAGCAGGTACTCCCGGGACCGCAGGATGGGCGTGAGGAGCGGCCAGAACGCCGCCCCGCCGTCACCGGCCACCAGCCCGACGGCCACGTGGGGGTCGGCCAGGTGGGCGGTCTCGGCCATGAGCACCACGTCGCACAGGATGGCGACGCTGCAGCCCAGCCCGACGGCCGGGCCGTTCACTGCCGCCACCACCGGCAGCGGGAAGCGGAGCATCTCCTCGACGATCTGGGCGCCCTCGCGCAGGCTCTCGTCGCGGGCCACCGGGTCGTCGAGGAACGAGCTGATCCAGCCCAGGTCGCCGCCGGCGCAGAACGCCCGGCCGGCGCCGGTCAGGATCACGGCGCGGGCCGCGCGGTCGGCCGCCAGCTGGCGCCACACGTTGGCCAACGCCCAGTGCAGGCGCTCGTTCACCGCGTTCAGGTCGTCGGGACGGTTGATCGTGACCGTGCGGATCGGCCCGTCGGCCTCGACGACCAGCTCGTCGGGCAGGTCGTAGGCGGCGGTCATGGCGCCACCGCGTCGAACAGGCCGGCCAGGCCCCGCCGGCCCACCTGGCGGGTCAAACGCTCGCGGGTGGCCGACAGCGCCAACGGCAGGCGGCGCAGCGGCTGGCTGTGGCGCGACAGCCACGACAGCGTGGTCTCGTCGCAGAACCCGATGGCACCGTGCAGCTGGTGGGTGACCCGGAACACGGTCTCGGCCCCCTCGATGGCGGCCAGACGCAGCGCCAGCGCGTCGGCCACCGCATCCAGACGGTTCGCCTCGATGCTCCAGAGCGCGTGGTGCGCCAGCTCCGCCACGCCCGCCCGCTCGACCTCGGCGTCGGTCAGCTGGAACTGCACGCCCTGGAAGGCGGCGAGCGGCTGGCCGAACTGCTGGCGCTCCTGGACGTAGGCGGTGGTCAGGGCGATGGCCCGGTCGAGCATGCCGAGCAGGGTCCAGCAGGGCAGGACCAGCCCGAGCGCCACGTCGAGCGCCGGGGCGTCGGCGTCGGGCCCGGCCGGCTCGAGGTCGAGGTCGGCCACGAACGCCGACTTGCGGGGCGGCTCCAGCGGGGGCCGGGGCGTGGCCAGACGGCGGTGGCCGTCGAGCGTCACCGCCACCCACCGCCCGCCCAGGCCGGCGACGCGGGCGGCGGGCCGAGAGTCGCCGACGACCACCAGGCCCTCGGCCTCGAGGTCGCGGGGCCGGCACAGACGCTCGGCCACCGGGTAGGGCACCGCCCACCAGCCGGCGGCGCGGCACAGGGCGGCCGCCGCCTCCAGCTCGTCGGCGCCGGACCGGGGGTCGAGGTCCCAGGCGCCCAGCTCGGCCAGAGCGGGCGCCACGCGGTCGGCGCGCCGGTCGGGCTCCCGCTCGGCGTCCTCGACCAGCCGGTCGCCGCCGGCGGCCTCCAGCGCCTGCTGGGCCACCCGCCCGTACTCGCGGGCCTCCTCGCTCAGGTCGATGTTCACGACGACGCCGCCAGCAGGGCTCGGGCCAGCAGGATCCGTTGCATCTCGATGCTCCCGGAGGCCACGGTGGCCGACACGGAGTAGCGGTGGTGGTCCTCCACCGCCCGTTGGAACCGCAGCCCCTCCTCGGTGTCGGTCAGGCCCTCGGCCAGGCCCACGATGTCCATCAGCACCTCGGCGCTGTCCTGATCGAGCTTGGTCACGGCGATGCGGTAGGCGGCGGCGTCGCCCGGTCGTACCTGGCCCCGGCCGTGGAGGTCGATGACCCGGTAGGCCAGCAGCCGGGCCCGCCGGCAGTGGACGAGCATGCGGGCCCAGCGGCCCCGCAGCTCCTCGGGCAGCCGCTCCCAACGGTCGCCGAGGACGGCGGGCGCCAGCCGGAGCAGCCGCTCGCAGCGGGCGTAGCGGGCGATGCCCACCCGCTCGAAAGCCAGCACCTCCTGCACGACCGACCATCCCTGGTCGACCGTGCCCAGGACGTCGGCCTCGGTGACCCAGAGGCCGTCGAAGAACACCTCGTTGAGGTGGTGGGGCCCGAGCATGGAGGCGATGGGCCGGACCTCGATCGCCGGGTCGTCCATGGGCACGAGGAAGACGGTGATGCCGTGCTGCTTCTTCTCCCCCCGCGACGTGCGGGCCAGCAGGAAGCACCACTGGGCCATCGTGGCGTAGGACGTCCAGATCTTCTGGCCCGTGATCCGCCAGCCGTCGCCGTCGCGCCGGGCCGCGGTCTGGAGCGAGGCCAGGTCCGACCCCGCGTCCGGCTCGCTGAAGCCCTGGCACCAGATGACCTCGCCCCGGGCGATGGGCGGCAGGTGCTGCCGCTGCTGCTCGGGCGTGCCGTGACGCATGATGGCCGGCCCCACCCAGTTGACGCCCATGTACTGGGCGCCCCGGGGCTCGTGGTGGGCCCACATCTCCTCGCGGACCACCGTCTGCTCCCACAGCGACGCGCCCCGGCCGCCGAACTCCTCCGGCCAGGCCAGGCACAGCAGGCCCTTGTCGGCCAGGAGACGGCAGAAGCGCTGGGCCACCTCGAGGTCGGCGGGATCGTCGGTGAAGGCGCCCAGGTAGTCGGGCGGGATGTTGTCGGCGATCAGGTGGCGCAGCTCGCCCCGCAGCGCGTCGGCGTCCGCGCCCAGCTCGTAGTCCATGTGGGTCCGATCCGTCAGGAGGAGGAGCGGGCGGCCTCGAGCGCCGCCTGGAACCCCTTGTGCAGGTGCTGCGGCGCCGGCTCGTTGCGGCCGAAGATCACGGTGTCGACGAAGCCGGTGCGGAGCCCGGGCTCGGTGCGGCCCGCCACCCAGAAGTCCTCGCCGTCGACGACCGTCTCGCAGATCCAGGGCGCCATCTCCTCCATGCGCCGGCGGTCGGCCTCGTCGAGGTCGGGGCGGATGGCGGAGGTGTGCAGCACCTCGGACCGGGCGGCGTCGACGGGCAGGATCTGCCACAGCTCGACGTGCCGGGCGTCGAACGTCAGGCACGTGTTGGGGAACAGCGAGTACTGCGGGCTGATGTAGGGGCTGACGTCGCCCCACTCGGACTCGGGCTTGCCCCGCAGCTCGTCGATCGAGCGGATGGCGGAGGCGTTGCGCAGGTGGGGCCCCAGGGCGTCGAACGTGAGCACGCCGCCGTAGGCGTACTCCTTCAGCGTCTTCCGGTGCAGGTAGTTGAAGTGGTAGTTCTCCCGGAAGGTGTCGAGCGTGACCTTCCAGTTGGCGTTCACCGGATGGACGTGGGGCTCGCTCAGCGGCCGCCAGTCGGCGAAGTCGAACATGGCGAGCTCCTGGGCCAGCTCGGGGCCGAGGTACTCGTCGATGTCGACGGGCGGGCCGGGCCGCAGCCGGCCGACGATCAGGCCGTAACCCTCGGCGACGGGCAGCTCGACCAGCCCCTTCTCCTCGCGGCACATGTCGGAGAACGCGCTCTCGACGGGCACGCCGACGAGCCGGCCCTCGAGGTCGTACACCCAGGCGTGGAACGGGCAGGTGAACCGCCGGGTCGTGCCGGCGCCGTCGGCCACCCGCACGCCGCGGTGGCGGCAGGCGTTGGCCAGGGCGTGCACCCGCCCCTCGTCGTCGCGGCTGAGGATGATCGGGGTGCCGCACATGTCGAGCGTGCGGTAGGAGCCCGGCTCGGGCAGGGCGCCCGACAGCGCCAGCACGAGCGGCTGGCCGAGGAACAGCACCTCCAGCTCCTCGGCGGCCCGCTCCTCGGACGTGTACCACTCGGCCGGGACTTCCAGCATCTCGTCCGCCAGGTCGGTCGTGCCGTTCTCGATGTGGTCGAGCAGCCGGCGTGCGAGGCCATGCTCGAAGGCTTCTCGGTCCACGGTCACCCCTCCCTCGGCGTCGGGCTTAGTAACTAATTACTCACTCTACAACTGGCGGACGGCCTTGGAGGACAGGAGGCCGTCGATCTCGTCCGGCGTGAAGCCCAGGTCCTCCAGCACGGCCACCGAGTGCTCGCCGGCCCGCGGCAGCATCGTCTCCGGGCCGCTCCCCCGCTCCGGGCCGCACCGCAGCAGCGGACCGATCTGCTCGAACCAGCCCCAGTCGGCCGTGTCGTAGGCGGCGACGCGGCCCAGCTGGCGATTCACCGGGTCGTCGAGGATGCCCTGGCGGAAGCGGTCGCGGTCCATCTCCTCGACCGGCTCGGCCGGCAGCCCGGCGCCCCGGAGGCGCGCCACCCACTCGGCCGCCGGCGCGGTGGCGAACGCCGCCTCCAGGGCGGCCTCGGCGGCGCGGGCGGCCCCCTCGTCGGCGCCGCCCCGCAGCGGGGCGTACCGCTCGGGCACGTCGTCGGACCCGACCAGGGCCCGTAGGCGGCCCCAAGCGTCGGCGTCCGGCACGACCAGGGCGAGCCACCGGCCGTCGCCGGCCCGGTAGATCCGGTAGCCCGGCCCGTAGCCGGTCTGGGCGGCGTCCAGCTCGGGGCCCCGGACCAGCTCGCCGTCCCGCTGGAACACGCCGCTGTGCAGCAGCAGGCCGGCGCCCAGCAGGCTGGTCGTCACCCGCCGCCCCTCGCCGGTCACCGCCCGGGCGTACAGCCCGGCCAGGATCCCGGCCGCGGCCACCCAGCCGCCGAACATGTCGATCGGGATCCAGGTGGCGGCGATGGGGTCGTTGCCGGCCCCGCCGATGGCCCGCTCGAAGCCGGTCAGCGCCTGCATCAGCGCGTCGTTGCCGGGGGAGGTGGCCCGGGGGCCGGTGGTGCCGAACGCGCTGGCGTGGCAGTAGACGGCCCCGGGATTGATGCGGGCGACCGTCTCCTCGTCGATGCCGAGCCGCTCGGACACGCCGACCCGGAAGTTGTGGAGCACGACGTCGGCCCAGGCGATGAGCCGCTCGACCACCGGGCGGGCCTCGGGGGCGTTGATGTCCATGGCCAGGCTGCGCTTGCCCCGCTGGCAAGCGGCGACGGCGTAGGCCGCGCCCCGCATCGCCTCGCCCTGCGGGGGCTCGACCTTGACGACCTCGGCGCCCAGGTCGGCGAGCACCTCGGCGGCCAGCGGGCCGGCGACGAACGCCGAGAAGTCGAGCACCCGCAGGCCGTCGAGCAGGCCCCGGGGGCCGCCGGGGCTCGGGACCCGGACCACCGGCCCGGCGCCCGATCCCGCGCCCCCGTCGGGCCCGCCGTCCGCGTCGGCCAGACCGTCCGCATGGGGCAGGCCGTCCGCGTCGGGCCCGCGCTCCGACAGCGGCCCGACCACGATCGGGCTGGCCACCACCACGTCGTCGTGCCCCTGCTCGGTGCGGCGCACGGCCAGGCCGGTCTCGAGCACGTGCGGGTCGGACAGCGCCTCGCCGGGCCCGAGCACCGGCTCGCAGGGGACGCCGACGGCGCGGAGGCGCTCGGCCCACTCGGCGCGGGGCCGGGTGGCGAAGATCGACTTCCAGCGCTCGGCCCGGGCCCGGAGGGCGCCGGTGGCCTGGTCGGTGTAGTAGCCCTCGGTGCTCGGCTCATCGCCCAGCACCTCGATGAGCTTGGCGTACATGCCCTTGCCACCGAACCAGACCTGGATCAGCTCGCCGTCCGCGCACCGGTACAGGAAGTTGGGGAACGTCGAGCCCTTCTCCCAGTACCCCTCGATCTCGGGGGCGGCCCGCTCCGACCGGCCGATCATGCAGCCGAGCGTGGCCAGCAGGCCGTCGTAGAGCGACGTCTCGGCCCAGCCCCCGGCGCCGGTGAGCGCCCGGCGGCGCAGCAGGGCCAGCACCGAGGTGGTCAGCACCACCGCCGCCCCGGCGCCCGGCGCCCGGACCTCGACGAAGATGGGGCCGGGCCGGTGGCCGGCCAGCTGGGTGCAGAAGCCGGTGCGGGCCTCGACCAACAGCGCATGGTCGTCGAGCGGGCCGGCGCCGGTGCGGCTGGGCCGGCACCGGGCGTAGACGAGCCCGGGGTGGTCGGCCCGGAGGTCGCACCAGCCGAGGCCCCGGGCCTCGACCAGGTCCTCGGGCCCGTAGACGAGGGCGACGTCGGCGGCGGCCAGGGCGGCCCGGATCTCGGCCGGGTCGTCGGTGGCGACGACCCGCTTGTCGCGGTGCCAGACCCGGCCCCAGGCCAGGTGGTCGTCGATCCCGGGCGGGGCCCCGGCGCCGGACCGGCCGGTGAACCGGGTCACCTCGGCGCCCAGCTCGACCAGCAGCATGCCGGGCAGCCCGCCGGCCAGCCCCAGGCTCAGGTCGCCGACGCCGGCGGCCACCTCGACGACCGACAGCCCGGCGCAGGGGCGGCGGGGGTCGGGCGCCCGGCCGTCGGCCGGCCGGCTCGGGTCCGGGGAGGCGTCGGGCGCCGTCACGACGGCGCTACCTCGGCGGCCCGGCGGGCCGCCGCACGGCGCTCCTCACGGCGGCGGGGGTCGGCGACGGGGATGGCATCGAGCAGGGTGCGAGTGTAGGGGTGCTGGGGGTCCTCGAACAGCGCCGCGGTGTCCCCCTCCTCCACGATCTCGCCCTTGTACATCACCGCCACGCGGTCGGCGATGAGCCGGACGAGCGACAGGTCGTGCGAGATGAAGATGTAGGCCACACCCCGCTCCTGCTGCAGGTCGTGGAGCAGGTTGATGACCTGGGCCCGGATCGACACGTCGAGGGCGGCCACCGGCTCGTCGCACACGATCAGGTCGGGCTCGACGGCCAGGGCCCGGGCGATGGCGATGCGCTGGAGCTGGCCGCCCGAGAACTCGTGCGGGTACCGCTCGGCCTGGTGCTCGCCGATGCCGACCCGGTCGAGCAGCTCGAGCACCCGCCGGCGCCGCTCGGCGCCCTGCATGCCGAAGTGGACGGTGAGCGGCTCCCCCACCGCGTCCTCGATGACCATGCGGGGGTCGAGCGACCCGAACGGGTCCTGGAAGATCATCTGCATGCGCTTGCGCAGGGCCCGCAGGTCCTTGCGGCCCAGCGCCAGCACGTCGACCCCGTCGAGGTGGACCTGGCCGGCGTCCGGCTCGATCAGGCGCAACACCATGCGCCCGACCGTGGACTTGCCGGCGCCCGACTCGCCCACGACCGCCAACGTCTCGCCCTTGGCCAGGCGGATGTCGACGTCCTTGACCGCCTGGTGGTGGCCGGTGGGCCGGCCGAGCAGGTTCCGCCCGGTCGGGTACGACTTGCACAGCCCCGTCGCCTCGAGCAGCACGTCCCCGCTCACGCCACGCCCTCCAGCGTCAGCTCGGCCACCCGCAGGCAGCGGGCCGTGCGGCCGCCCTCGCCGTTGCTGGCCGGCGCCGCGGCCAGGGCCGGCGCCTCGGCGCCGCACCGCTCGGTAGCGTGGGCGCACCGGGGGTGGAACCGGCAGCCCTCGGGCCAGGCGTGCGCCGGCGGCACCACGCCGGGGATGGCGGCCAGGCGGTCGTCGCCGGCGGCGGCGTTGGGGATCGCCTCCAGCAGCGCCGCCGTGTAGGGGTGGCGGGGCTGGAGGAACAGCTCGAGCGCCGGCGCCTGCTCCACCATCTGGCCGGCGTACATGACCGCCACGCGGTCGCACATCTCGGCGATCACGCCCAGGTCGTGCGAGATGAACAGCACCGCCAGCCCCAGCTCGTCCTGCAGCTCGCGGATGAGATCGAGCACCTGGGCCTGCACGGTGACGTCGAGCGCCGTGGTCGGCTCGTCGGCGATCAGCACCTTGGGCGAGCACGACACGGCGATGGCCAGCATCACCCGCTGGGCCATGCCGCCCGAGAACTCGTGGGGGTAGGCCTTGGCCCGCCGGGCCGGCTCGTCGATGCCCACCAGCTCGAGCATCTCCACGGCCTTGCGCCAGGCGTCGCGCCGGGACAGCCCGAGGTGGGCCCGCACGGTCTCGGCGATCTGGTCGCCGACCGTGAACGCCGGGTCCAGGCTGCGGCGGGGCTCCTGGAAGATCATCCCGATCTCCTTGCCCCGCAGCTGCTGGAGCTCGGCCGGCGACAGCGCCCGCAGGTCGCGCCCGTCGAGGCGGACCGAGCCCTCGACCACGCGGCCGGTGGGCGGGCCGATCATCCCGAGCACGGCCAGAGACGTCACGGTCTTGCCGGAGCCGGACTCGCCCACCAACCCGAACGTCTCGCCCCGCTCCAGCGTGAAGTTCACCTCGTCGACGACCCGCACCGGGCCGTCCTGGGTGAACATCTCGACGGCCAGGTCCTCCACTTCGAGCATGTCAGTCCCCCACCCGGCTCTGCCGTCCCAAGGCGTCCCGCAGCGCGTCGCCGAGCGCCGAGAACGCCAGGATCGTGAGCACGATCATCAGCGACGGCGCGATCAGCGGGAACGTCGTGTCGTACACGTTGTTGAAGGCGTCCCGCACCATCGACCCCCAGGTGGCGGTCGGGGGCTTGGCACCGAGCCCGAGGAAGCTGAGGCTGGCCTCGGCGGTCACGACGAGGCCGAGCGCGAACGTCAGCTGCACGAGCAGCGGGCCGCTCGAGTTGGGCAGAACGTGACGGAACAGGATCCGCGACGTCGAGCAGCCCAGCGCCCGGGTCGCCTCGACGTAGGTCTCGTTGCGCACCGAGTAGGCGGCGGCGCGGGCCACCCGGAAGAACCGGGGGGCGAACACCACCCCGACGGCCACCATGGCGTTGGTCAGCCCGGGCCCGAGGATGCCGACGATGGCCAGGGCGAGGATGAGCGGCGGCAGGGACAGCAGGATGTCGGCCACCCAGCTCAGCACCGTGTCGACCTTGCGGCCCACGAAGCCGGCGATCAGGCCGGTCGGGATGCCGATGGCGACGGCCAGGGCGATGGCCTGCAGGCAGGCCCACAGCGTGACCCGGGTGCCCTCGATCAGGCGGCTGAAGTTGTCGCGGCCCAGGCTGTCGGTGCCCAGCCAGTGCTCGCCGCTCGGCGACTCGAGCCGGCTCAGCAGGTCCTGGCGGCCCGGGTCGTGGGGCATGAGCACCGGCGACAGCACGGCCACCACCACGAGAAGGGCCAGGAAGGCCGCCGAGACCACGGCCGCCCGGTTGCGGGCCAGGCGGCGGAGGGTGCGGTTGGACCGGAGCGCGTCGCGGACGCCCCTGATGCGGCTCATGCGCGGGACCTCGGGTTCAGGTACACGTAGACCAGGTCGACGAGCAGGTTGGCGATGAGGACGGCGATGGCGCTGACCAGCACCACGCCCTGGATGAGCACGATGTCGCGGGTGACCACGGCGTTGAGCGCCAGCGCCCCGAAGCCGTGCATGCCGAAGATCAGCTCGACGACGACGGCGCCGCCGAGGATGCGGCCCACCTGCAGGCCGAGCACGGTGACGACCGGTGTCGCCGCGTTCTTGGCCACGTGCTTGCCGATCACCAGGCGGTCGCGCAGGCCCTTGGCCCGGGCCGCCCGGATGTAGTCCTGCTCGAGCACGTCGACCACCGCGCCCCGGGTCTGCCGGGCCAGCTCCGCGGCGGCGGACAGGGCCAGGGCCGTGGCCGGCAGGATGAGGTGGCGGAACCACTCGTAGGGGTCGTCGGCGAAGGCCACGTAGCCGTTGGCCGGCAGCCAGGCCCGCTCGACGGCCAGGAAGATGACGAGGCCCAGGCCGATCACGAACGGCGGCACGGCCTGGAGCACGGCGGCCGCCGCGGCCACGGCCCGGTCGGCTAGCCCGTCGCGGCGCAGGGCCGCCCAGGTCCCGGCGGGGATGGCGACGACCACGGCCAGCACCAGCGCCATGCCGCCCAGCGAGAGCGTGACCGGCAGCGCCTCGGAGATCCGGTCCCACACCGGGATCCCGCTGCCCGGCGACTCGCCCAGGTCGCCGGTCACGACGCCCCCGACGTAGCGGGAGAAGCGCTCGTAGAGGGGGTCGTCGAGCCGGAGGTCGTCGCGGATCATCTGGACGGCCTCGGGCGTGGCGTTCTCGCCGGCCATGATCTCGGCGGGGTCGCCGGGCATGAGCTCGAGCAGGAGCAGCGCCACCAGCATCACGCCCAGCAGCGCCGGGATGCTGGTGAGCACGCGGCGGGCGAGCACCCGAGCCATCAGTCCGTCACCTCCCGGTGGGAAGCGGTGGACGGGGTGCGGGCGGGCGGGGTGTCGGCGGCGATCACTCCGGCGGCCATCACTCCGTCACCCCGACCCGGCGGAACTCGAGGTTGGCGATGTCGATCGACACGATGTTGTCGGTGCCGACCACCTCGGGCCGGCTGACGATAACGGTCGTGAACTGGGCGATCGGCACGTGCACCGGGTTCTCGGCCAGCCAGGCCGAGATCTCCTGGTAGGCCTCCTCGCGCTCGGCGCTGCCGAGGGGCAGGGCCCGGGCCTCGTCGGCCATGGCCACCAGCTCCTCGGGCGGCGTGCCGACGTTGTCGCCGCCCAGGTAGGTGACGGCCAGGGTCTGGCTCGGGTCGGCCTGGCCGACGACCGGCGTGACCATGGCGTGGTGGCCGCCCCGGCGCCAGGCCGGCCGGGCCTCGGTCGAGCTGAGCGGCGTCAGCTCCACCTCGAACCCGATGTCCTCCAGCGCCTGCTGCACCACCTGGGCCAGCGAGTCCTGGGGCGGGGTCATCTGCTGGATGACCTCGAGGCGCGTCCCGGTGGCGCCGGCCTCGTCGACCAGCCGCTGGGCCTCCTCGGGGTCGTAGGGCACCTCGACGCCGTCGTCGTGGCCGACGTAGCCCTCGTTGAACGGCTGGTTCGACGGCGGGTTCACGCCCGACAGCAGCTCCTCCGAGATCTCCTCCCGGTTCACGGCCAGGGAGATGGCCCGGCGGACCCGCACGTCGTCGAGCGGCGGCTCGTCGGTGTTGAGCAGGATGCCGTAGCTGCTCGGGCCGCCCTGGCGCCGGTAGTGGTAGCCCTCCGACTGGAGCTGTTCGGCCTCGGCCGCCTGGGGCAGGGTCAGGTAGGCGGCGTCGTACTCGTCGGTCCGCAGGCCGTTGTACCGGGCGTTGACGTCGGGGACCGTGGTGATCGTCAGCTCCTGGACCAGGGCGGCGTCGGGGTCCCAGTAGTCGTCCCAGCGCTCGTAGACGACGTCGGCGTCGCGGCTGGCCGACACCAGCGTGAACGGCCCCGACCCCGCCGGCTCCGACGACAGGTCGCGATCCAGCGCTTCGGGGCTGACCATCATCCCGGCCGTTCCCACCGCGAGCGACCACAGGAGGGCCGGGTCGGGCTCGGCCAGGTGGAATACGACGTGGGTGGGGTCGACGACCTCGACGCGCTCGAGGTTCTCGAGCGTGCTGGCCACCGTCGACTCCGGGCCTTTGGCCCGCTCGATGTTGGCTTCGACGACCGAGGCGTCGAAGCGGGCGCCGTCGTGGAACGTCACGTCGTCGCGGAGCTCGAACGTGATGGTCCGGCCGTCATCGGACACCTCGTACGACGTGGCCAGTTGGGGGACCAGCTCGGCGCCGTCCGGCCCGTTGGCCACGCCGAGGAGCCGGTCGTAGAGCGGCCGCATCCACAGGGCGTCGCCCAGGGCGTTGGGTGAGCGGTGCGGGTCGAGCGAGTTGAACCCGTAGCTCATGGCGAAGGTGAGCGACCCGCTGCGGTCGGCGGCCTCGACCGGGTCGACCTCGGCCTCGTCGCCGACCGCTCCGCCCGCGCCGTCGCCCCCGTCGCCGCCGCAGGCGGCGGCGACGACCAGGAGGAGGGCGAGGAGCAGGCCCGACACGCGGACCGACGGGCGGCCCGACGCACGGGGTGGACGGACGGAACGGGCCGAGTGGGCCGAGCGCACAGGGCGGGTCGGGTGCGCCGGGCGCACCTGACGCGTGCTCGGGCCTGTCGTCATGTGGTCCCCCTCGGAGAAATTCGCTCGCCGTAGACCGGGACGAACATAAGCATGCGAACGCTCACTTTTCAACTTGCCCCGCCCACCCCTTCCGGAGCGTCGGCGACCAGCGCATGCTCGGCCGGCTCGAGCCGCATCGATTCCCCCCTCGCGTCCACGAACCTCATAACATGCAAACACTCACTTTTCAAGGGAGCTGATGAGTGAACGCACGCTCAACTAACGCGCCTGCAGGCTTCGATCTCGACGGCCGGATCGCGCTGGTCACCGGCGCCTCCTCCGGGCTCGGCGAGGCCGTCGCCCGGGCGCTGGCCGGCGTCGGGGCGCGGGTCGCGGTCGTCGCCCGCCGGGAGGACCGCCTGGCCGCCCTCGCCGGCGAGATCGACGGGCTGGCGCTGAGCTGCGACCTGCTCGACGCCGAGCAGCTGGACACCGTCGTCCCCCGGGTGGCCGACGCCTGGGGCGCGGGGCCCGAGATCCTCGTCAACGCAGCGGGGGCGATCGTCGACGTCCAGCCGGCCGAGGAGGAGACGCCGGAGGCGCTGCAGCGGACGCTCGCGCTCAACCTGGTGGCGCCGTTCCGCCTCTGCCAGCAGGTGTTCCCCCACATGGTGAAAGCCGGCCGGGGCGCCATCGTCCACGTGTCCTCGATCAGCGGCCACGTCGGCATCCCGGGCATCCCCCAGGCGTCCTACGCGGCCAGCAAGGCCGGGCTGTCGGGGCTGACCTCCGAGCTGGCCGTGCAGTGGGCCAAGCACGGCATCCGGGTCAACACGGTGGCGCCCGGCTTCTTCCGCAGCGAGATCACCGCCGGGATGTACGACGAGGAGCGCAGCCTGAGTTGGTTGCGCCGCAACACCCCGCTCCCCTACGACGGCACGGCCGACGACATCGTCGGGGCCGTCCTGTGGCTGGTGGGCGACGCCGGCCGGTACGTGACCGGCCAGACGATCGTGGTCGACGGGGGGTGGACCGCCCGCTGAACGGCTGGCGGCCCGCTCAGCGGCCCTCGGGCACCGCGGTGTCCGGCACCTTGCTGTCCGGGCTGTCCGACACCTTCAGCCGAGGCTGGACCTCCTCGGCGGCCAACTTCACGACCTCGAGCGTGTCCTCGCGGGCGGCCGGGGAGACGATGAAGTAGCGGACGCCGGCGTCCACGTACCGCTGGAGGCGGGCGGCCACCTCCTCGGGCGTGCCGGCCGGGGCGATGCGGTCGAGCATGGCGCCCGGCTTGTCGCCGTAGGCCCCGCCCAGGAACGCGGCGACGTCGTCGCGGGCCCGGTCGCCGTCGGCCCGCACCGAGCAGTACAGGTACATCATCCACTGGAAGCCGGTGAGGTCGCGCCCCACGGCCGCGGCCTCCTCCCGGATGGTGGCCACCGAGCGGGCGTAAGCGTCCGGCGAGACCAGGTACGGCATCCAGCCGTCGCCCAAGCGGGCGGCGCGCCGCATGGCCGGCGGCTTGCGGCCCGACACGACGATCGGCGGGCCGCCCGGCTGCATGCGGGGGCCCTCCGCGCCGGGCGGGCACACTGGCCGCAGCTCGACCTCGCCGAACCGGTAGAAGCGACCCTCGTGGCTGACCGGCCGACCCGACCACAGCTTCCGCAGCACCTCGATGGCCTCGTCGGCCCGGGCCCCGCGCTCGCGGATCGGCACGCCGGCGGCGTCGAACTCGGCCGGGAACTCGCCGCCGACGCCGACGCCCACGGTCAGACGGCCGCCGGAGCGGGAGTCGAGATCGGCCAGCTGCTTGGCCACGACCGCCGGCTGGTAGAGCGGCAGCAGGAGGATGGACGTGCCCACCCGCACCCGCTCCGTCCACGCCGTCAGCAGGGCGAGGCGGGTGATGGCCTCGCCGGTGGGGCTGGGCGGCAGCAGGTGGCCGCCCTGCCAGACGCCGTCGATCGGCAGCTGCTCGGCGGCGGCCAGCCAGTCGCGGTCGGGCTCGGGCAGCGCGGCGGCGCCGAACGTGACGCGGTCGAGGGCTACGGTGTCGCCTTTGGCACTCATTGCGAGTAAACGTACACTCTCTTTCCCTGGGCCGCCCCCCGGCCGGCGTGCTGGGCCCGAGCCCGACCAGGAGTATGTGAGCGTGGATGCGACGATCGGCATACCCCCCGCCGTGACCGAGGAGACCGAGCCGTTCTGGGAGGCCGCCCGCGAGGGCCGTCTCCTGGTCGAGCGGTGCACGGCCTGCGGCGCCGAGTCGCTGCCCCCGCGGGGCATCTGCCGCACCTGCCGTAACCGGTCCACCGAGATGGTCGAGATCACCGGGCGGGGCGAGGTGTACAGCCTGACCGTCAACTACCAGCGCTGGCTGCCCGACCTCGAGGTGCCCTACGCCGTGGTGCTGGTCGAGTTCCCCGACCACCCCGGCGTGCGGGTCGTCGGCCGGCTGCGGGGCTGCGAGCCCGAGGAGGCCGCCATCGGCATGCCCGTCGAGATCGGCTTCGAGCCCGGGCCCGGCGGCTACGCCATCCCCAGCTTCGTGGCGGTCCGGGAGCCCTCGGCGTGAGCACAACCGACGTGCCCGAGCGCCGGGCGGTGATCTCGGGCGTGGGCCAGTCGGCCATCGGTCGGCAGGTCGACCGCTCAGGGTTCCAGCTCACGATCGACGCCATCCTGGCCGCGGTCGAGGACGCCGGCCTCACGCTCGACGACATCGACGGCCTGGCCATGTTCCCGGGCGGCGGGCAGGCCAACCTGCCCGGCTACGCCAACGGCAACCTGTACGAGATCCAAGACGCCCTCCGCATCACCACCACCTGGCGGGCCGGGCTGGTCGAGGGCATGAGCCTGCCGTTCTACGCGCCCGTGCAGGCGGTCGTGACCGGCCAGGCCCGGCACGTCGTGATCTGGCGGACGGTCAAGGAGGGCAGCGCCGCCCGCAACGCCGGTGGGCGCCCCGCCTACGGCTCGACCAAGCCGGCCGCCGAGGGGCCGCTGGCCTGGCTGCTGCCGGTCGGCATGCTGTCGCCGGTGTGCCAGGTGGCCCCGTGGGCGGCCCGCTACATGCACGAGTACGGCGTGACCCGCGAGCAGCTGGCCTGGATCCCGGTCACCCAGCGGGCCCACGCGGCACGCAACCCGGACGCCGTCTACCGCACGCCGCTCACGGTCGACGACTACCTGTCGGCCCGCATGATCTCGACGCCGATGTGCCTGTACGACTGCGACGTCCCCGCCGACGGCTCCACCGCCATCGTCGTCTCGGCGGCCGAGACCGCCCCCGACCTCCGGGCCCCGGTCCGCATCGAGGCCATGGCCGGGGTCATCGACGGCCGGCCGTCGTGGGACCAGTGGGAGGACATGGGCCGCGTCGGCTACGCCACCGCCGCCGCCCTGTGGGCCCGCACCGACCTGCGGCCGGCCGACGTCGACGTGGCCCAGCTCTACGACGGCTTCACGATCGAGGCCGTGTGGTGGCTCGAGGCCATGGGGTTCTGCGGCACCGGCGAGGCCGGCGCCTTCGTCGAGGGCGGCACCCGCATCGGCCTCGACGGAGAGCTGCCGCTCAACACCTGGGGCGGCCAGCTGTCGGGCGGCCGCCTACACGCCGCCTTCGGCCACACCGCCGAGGCGGTGCGCCAGCTCCGAGGCGAGGCCGGCGAGCGGCAGGTGGCGGGCGCCGAGGTGGCCGCCGTGACCAACGTGGGTGGCTACGAGGCGGGCGCCGCCCTGCTGACCCGCTACTAGGAGGAGCTGACGATGGTGGAACGGCCAGGCCGCGTCGAGGGGAAGGTGGCGATCGTGACCGGGGCGGGCTCGACGCCCGGCCCGGGCGTCGGCACCGGGAAGGCGAGCGCCATCCTCCTCGCCCGCGAGGGCGCCAAGGTGCTGCTGGTCGACGTGCACCCCGAGCGCGCCGAGGAGACGCAGAAGATCATCGCCGAGGAGGGCGGCACCGCCGAGGTGTTCGGCGCCGACTGCACCCGCTCCGACCAGTGCAAGGCGATGGTCGACGCCGCGGTCGAGGCGTTCGGCACGCTCGACATCCTGGTCAACAACATCGGCATGGCGGCCGTGGGCAACGTCGTGGACACGACCGAGGAGGCGTGGGACCGGGCGTTCGACCTCAACCTCCGCACCACGTTCCTTGCCTCCAAGCACGCCATCCCGGTCATGGCCGAGAAGGGGGCGGGGGCCATCGTCAACGTGTCGTCGATCTCCGCCCTGCGGGGCGACAACACCGCCGCCTACTCGGCCGCCAAGGGCGGGGTCAGCGCCCTGACCGTCGACATGGCCTACTCCCACGGCCGCCAGGGCATCCGGGTCAACGCCGTCGCCCCCGGCCACATCACCACGCCGAACGTGCTGGCGGCCTACGGGCCGGGGCCCCGGACCGAGTACCTCAACGAGATGCGCCGGCAGGCCGGGCTGCTCGGCACCGAGGGCACCGGCTGGGACGTCGGCTGGGCGGTCGTTTTCCTGGCCAGCGACGAGGCCCGCTGGATCACCGGCGTCACGCTGCCCGTCGACTCGGGCGTGCTGAGCGTGACCCCGCTGCTCATGGCCCAGCACCTCCGGAGCGTGCCGGAGCCCGACTGAGAGGCTTCGCTCGGGCTGGGCGGCGGGAAAATCCCCCCTTCCGCTCCGCCCAGCCTGGGCGACACTCCCGCCCCCTGCCGCCGCGCCCCGGCGCCGGCGGGGTGGTGGCGGAGTCGCCGTCAGGCCAGGCTCGAGAGGACCTCGTCGGTGTGCTCGCCGAGCTCGGGGATGTGGAGCGGGGCGGCGGGGCGGGCGGCCGGGCCGAAGCGTAGCGGGAACCCCGGCTGCTCCAGACGGCCGAGCTCGCCCCACTCGTAGGCCACGACCCGCCCGAGCTGGCGGCCGACCGGGTCGTCGAGGATCCGGCTGATGAAGCCGGTGCGGTCCTCGTCGGCCACCGGCTCAACGGGGACGCCGGCGGCCCGCAGGTCGGTCACCCACTCGCCCGCGTCGCGGGTGGCGAACACGGCCTCCAGCGCCTCCTCCTCGGGCTGGCGCGCCCCCGGCTCCGTGCGCAGCGGGGGCGGCGCGTCCGGCAGGCCCTCGGCGCCCACGACCCCGACCAGGCGCGCCCACGCCTCAGGCGACGGGACGGCCAGAGCGAACCAGGCGCCGTCCCGGCCCCGGTAGAGCCGGTAGGCGGCCCCGTAGCCGGTCTGCTCGGCGTCGAGGACCGGGCCGGCGACGACTGTGTCGCCGGCTGCGAACGCCCCGGACGTCAGCGTGAGGCCGGCGCCCAACAGCGTGGTCGCCACCGACTGCCCGGCCCCGGTCCGGCGCCGGGCGTACAGGCCGGCCAGCACGCCGCAGGCCGCCACCCAGCCGCCGGTGACGTCGATGGCGCCCCAGGCGGTGAACACCGGCGGCTGCCCGTGCCCACCCTGGGCCGCCTCGATGCCGGTCAGGGCCTGCATGAGGTGGTCGTTGGCGGCGAGCAGGGCCCGGGGGCCATGCGCCCCGAAGCCGCTGGCGTGGGCGTAGACGACGCCGGGGTTGGCGGCCCGCACGGTGTCCTCGTCGTAGCCGAGCCGCTCGGCCAGCCCGACGCGGGCGTTGTGGTGGACGACGTCGGCCCACCGGAACAGCCGCTCGAGCTGCGGCCGCGACGCCGGGTCCTTGAGGTCGAGGGCCACGGCCCGCTTGCCCCGCTGGCCGGCGGCGAACATCGGGTGCATGGTGCGGTGGACGTCGCCGGTCGGCGGCTCGACCTTGACGACGTCGGCGCCCAGCTCGGCCAGGATCTGGGGCGTGACCGGCCCGGCCAGGTAGGCCGACAGGTCGAGCACCCGCACGCCGGCCAGCAGGCGGGTGGCGGCGCGGCCGGCCGCGTCGTCCGGCGCGGCGTCGGCCGGGGCGCCGTCGCGTGCTCCTGCGGGGGCACCGGGCGGGCCGGCGGGCGTCACCCGGGCCACGGGCCCGAGCACCGTGATCCGCCCCCGCTCGGGGTCGTCGTGCTCGACGCTCAGCCCGATCTCGCGCACGTGCGGGTCGAGCAGCGCCTCGCCGGGCCGGAGCACCGGCTCGCACCGGAACGGCTGCCCGGCCAGCTCCTCGAGCCAGGCGTCCCGGTCGCGGGTGGCGAACGTGGCCCGCCACCGGGCGTCCCGCTCGGCCATGGCGCCGCTGACCAGGTCGGCGCTGTAGCCCTTCTCGCTGGGCGGGTCGCCGATGTGCTCGAGGAACGCCTCGTAGGCGCCCTTGGCACCGAACCACAGCTGCAGGTACTCGCCGTCGGCGCAGCGGTAGGACAGGCCCTCGGCCGGCCCCTGGTTCCTCCACAGCAGCTCGGTGGCCCCGGTCGGGTGCTCGACCCGGCCGATGATCATCGGCAGGATCGCCTGCACGCCGTCGACCAGCGACGTCTCGGCCCAGCCGCCGGCGCCGGTCGCCTCCCGCTCGTACAGGCCGGCCAGCGCCCCCACCGTCGCCGCCAGGCCAGCGCCGGCCGTGGCCAGCGGCGCCACGGGGAACTTCGGGCCGGGCCGGTTCCCCCGGATCTGGGTGCACACGCCGAGGCGGGCCAGGACGAGCAGCTCCAGGTCGGGCAGCGGGCCGTGGGCCGTGACGCTCGGCCGGATGCGCACGTGGACCAGGCCGGGGTTGGCGGCCGCCAGGGCGCGCCAGCCGAGGCCACGCCGCTCGACCGCCTCCTCGGGGCCGGAGAGGACCAGCACATCGGCCTCGCGGGCGAGCGCCGCCACCGTCTCCGCCGCCGCGGACGGGTCCTCGCGGTCGGCGACCTCGACGACCTCCTTGCCCCGGTCCCACGCCCGTTCGTGCTCGACGCCCTGGTCGAGCGAAGACCGGCGGGCGGAGCGCACGTGGGCGACTTCGGCCCCGAAGTCGCGCAGCAGCGCCCCCGGCAGGTTGGCGGCCAGGCCGGCGCCGACCGCCCCGACGGCGCCGGCGCCGAGGGCGGCCTCGACGACCCGCACGCCGGCCAGCGGCCCGCCGGTCTCGGCCCCGGTCGTGCCGGTCGCGCCGGTCACGACGTCAGCATCCGGCCGGGCGCCACGTCGGGCACCTCCTCGCCGCCGACGCGGGTGGCGACCCCGTTCACCCAGACATGCTCGATGCCGTACGAGCGCACGACCAAGCGGTCGGTGCCGCCCGGCTGGTCGTGCACCCGCTCGACCGCCGAGCACCCGACGGCGTCGGGGTCGAAGGCCACCAGGTCAGCGTGGAAGCCCTCGCGGACCAGGCCCCGCTCGGCCAGGCGGAACGCCTGGTGGGGGTGCCCGGTGAGGCGCCACACGGCGTCCTCGAGGCTCAGCGCCTGCCGCTCGCGCACCCAGTGCCCCAGCAGGTGGGTCGCGTAGCAGGCGTCGCACAGCTGGGTGGCGTGCGCCCCGGCGTCGGATAGGCCGAGCAGCGTCCGCTTGTCGGCGAGCAGGTCGCCGATCTCGTCGTCGCCGTCGTTGTCGAGCACGATCCGGAAGCGGGTGGCCATGTCGTCCGCCAGCGCCAGGTCGAGCAGGAGGTCGAACGGCGTCGTCCCCCGCTCCTCGGCCAGCCGGTCGAGCGGGACGCCGACCACGTCGCGGTGGGCGTTCGTCTCCTCGACGCTCGTCTTCGGCCACCGGTGGCTCCAGGCCGCGAGGGTGGCAGGCCGGGCCCGGTCGCGCCACGCCGGGTCGCGGTAAAGGGCGGCCCGCTCGCCGCGGGGGCGGGCCAGCACCTCCTTCCACTCGTCGATCTCGGCCAGCGGGACCGGGTCGGTCATGCCGATCTGCATGACGATGGGCCGGCAGGCGATCTGCGGGTAGACCTCACCGGGGAGCTTGGCGCCCCGCTCCACCGTGCGGAGGGCGGCGCCGGGCTTGTCGGCCCGGGCCACCAGCGCCGTCCAGGTCACGGGCACGCCGTAGCGGGTCGCCAGCTCCGAGAACTGGTCGACGAACAGGCCCGGGCCGATGGAGACCTGCACGACACCCTTGCCCTTGTCGCCGAGCACGCCGGCCAGGGCGTACACCTCGTCGGTCTCGGCGAACCGGCTCGGGACCGGGCGGCCGAACGCGCCCTGGTGGGCCGGCTGGCGCGAGGTCGAGAACCCGAGGGCCCCGGCGTCGAGGGCCTCGGCCACCAGGCGGCGCATGGCGTCCACCTCGTCGGGCGTGGCCTCCCGCTCCTCGCCGCCCAGCACGAACAGCCGCAGCGGCGTGTGGCCGATGAAGGCGCCGACGTTGAGGCGCTTGGCCCGGCGGTCGATGGCCGCCAGGTACTCGGGGAACGTCTCGAAGCACCAGTCGATGCCGGCCTCCAGCGCCTCCATCGACATGCCCTCCACGTTCTCCAGCGTGCGGACGATCGTGTCGCGGTGCTCGGGCCGGGTCGGCGCCACGCCGAAGCCGCAGTTGCCCATGACCACGCTCGTCACGCCGTGCCAGCTCGAGGGCGTGAGGTCGCCATCCCACAGGATCTGGGCGTCGTAGTGGGTGTGGATGTCGATGAAGCCGGGGGCCAGCACCAGCCCGTCGAGGTCGACCACCTCGGTCCCCGGGGACGGGGTCAGCTCGCCGGGCGGTCTGACGGCGGCGATGCGGCCGCCCTCGACGGCGACGTCCGCCGGCCGGGCGGGGGCGCCCGTCCCGTCGATCACCGAGCCTTGACGCAGGAGCAGGTCCATCGGGCCCTACGCTAACAAATGATCGCTCACTCACATAGCCCGTCCGGGAGTTCGCGCCGCCCGGCGGGCGCGCGGGCGAGCCTGGGACCCGTCGGGGACGGGCCGGGGCGCGGCCCCGGCCCGTCCGGGGATCAGGGCACCGGGCTCCGGACGGCGCGGGGCGAGCCTACGAGCCGGCCAGCGAGGCCGGGATGCCGATGCTGCGGACCTCGAGGAAGTTGGCCAGGCCCTCGGGGCCCAGCTCGCGGCCCAGGCCCGACTCCTTGAACCCGCCGAACGGGACCAGCGGGAAAGGCGGATAGGCGCCGTTGACCGCGATCGTGCCGGTCCGCAGCTGCCGGGCCACCGCCAGCGCGTGGGCGTCGTCGCCGCTCCACACGCCGCCGGCCAGCCCGTACTGCGAGTCGTTGGCGATGCGAACGGCGTCGCCCTCGTCGTCGTAGGGGATGACGCACAGCACCGGCCCGAAGATCTCCTCGCGGGCCACCCGCATCGAGTTGTCGACGTCGCCCAGGATCGTGGGCGGCACGTACCAGCCCTTGGGCAGGTGCGCCGGGCGCTCGCCCCCGGTGACGATCCGGGCGCCGGCCTCGACGCCCAGGCGGATGTAGCCCTCGACGCGGTCGCGCTGGCGCTCGGCCACGAGCGGGCCGACCACGGTGGCCGGGTCGTGCGGGTCGCCGTAGGGCACGGCCTCGGCCGCCGCGCCGGCGGCCTCCAGCGCCTCGGCGTAGCGCGCCCGGGGCACGAGGATGCGGGTGTGGGCCCCGCACACCTGGCCGGACAGGTGCATACCGCCGCCCACGACGACGGGGACCACCGTGGCCAGGTCGGCGTCGTCGAGGATGATCGACGCCGACTTGCCGCCCAGCTCGAGCGAGACGCGGGTCACCCGCTCGCCGCACAGGCTCATGATCCGCTTGCCGGCCGCGGTCGAGCCGGTGAACGCCACCTTGTCGACGTCGGGGTGGGTGACCAGGTGCTCGCCGACTTCGCGCCCGGCCGGCAGCACGCTGACCACGCCCTCCGGCACGCCGGCCTCGGCCAAGGCCTCGGCGAGCACGAAGTTGCTGAGCGGCGCCTCGGGCGGCGGCTTGACGACGATCGTGCAGCCGGCGGCCAACGCCGGCGCCACCTTCCACGCGGCCAGTGTCACCGGCGCGTTCCAGGGGATGATGGCGGCCACGACCCCCACCGGCTCGTTGGTCACGAGGCCGTGGCGCTCGCCGGCATCGACCGACCGCTCGAACTCGTAGCTGCGGATCAGCCCGGCGTAGTAGTCGAACAGCGGCGCCACCATGCCGGTCTGGGCCTGGGGCGCCTGGCTGATGGCGCAGCCCATCTCGTCGACCGTGATGCCGGCGATGTCGGACTCGCGCTTGCGCAGCAGCTCGGCCGCCCGGGCCAGCACGTCGGCCCGCTCGGCCGGCGCCATGCGGGGCCAGGGTCCGTCGTCGAAGGCGGCGCGGGCCGCCGCCACCGCCTTGTCGATGTCGGCGTCGGTGGCCAGCGGCACCTCGCCGACGACCTCCTCCGTGGAGGGCGAGACCACGCCGAACGGCTCGGGGTCCGCCGGTGCGACCCACTCCCCCCCGATGAAGAGCTCTCGCCTGTACATCAGCCGATCGTCCACGCCCCGACCGTAACATGATGAGCAAACGCTCGCTATCTTCTGGGTTGTGCCCACCGGTGACTCTGCCGCCCCCTGGACGGGCTTCGACCCCTTCGACCCGGCCCGGCGGGGCACACACCACGCGGTGGTGGCCGAGCTCCGGGCCCGGGGCCACGGGCTCGACGAGCCGCGGGTCCGGCTGTCGCCGGCGAAGAGTCGGGGCGCCGGGCGTGGCTGACGGCGACGGCCGACCCGGCGGCGAACCCGCGGCCGCTGGCGGCGCCGGGGGCGGGCGGCGGGTGGTGCGGACGTTCTGCCGGATGTGCCCGGCGCTGTGCGGCGCGCTCGTGACCGTCGAGGGCGGCGAGGCGGTGAAGGTGTCCGGCGACCGCGACCATCTCCTGTCCCGCGGCTACCTGTGCCCCAAGGGCCGGCGGATGGCCACGCTGGCCGGCGACCCGGAGCGGCTGGACGAGCCGCTGCTGCGCGACCGGCGCGGCGAGCTCGTGCCGGTCCCCTGGGACACCGCCCTCGACGACCTGGCCGAGCGCCTCGCCCGCGTCCGGGACGACGCCGGCCCCTACGCCATCGGGACCTACGCCGGCACGATGCTCGACAGCGCCGGCCGGGCCTACGCCGACCGGCTGCTCCGGGCCCTCGGCTCCCCCAGCCGCTACACCAGCTCGACCGTCGACAGCGTGGCCAAGGTCCTCGTCGGCAAGCTCATGTCGGGCCGGGAGGGGCTGGTCCCCGCCGTCGACTGGGAGCGCACGACGCTGCTCGTGGTCGTGGGCGAGAACATGGTCGTCTCCCACGGCGGCTTCTCCTACTTCCCCGACCCCGTCCGCGCCCTGCGGGGCGTGGCGAGCCGGGGCGAGGTGTGGGTGCTCGACCCCCGCCGCACCGAGACAGCTCGGCTGGCCACGCGCCACCTGCGGCCCCGGTCCGGTGCCGACTTCGCCGTGCTCGGTCATCTCGTGCGCGAGCTGCTGCGCGACGGCGCCGACCGCGCCCACCTCGCCGCCCACGCCCGGCACGTCGACGAGCTGCGCCGGGCCGTCGAGCCGCTCGACCGGGCCACCGCGGCTCGGCTCACCGGCCTCGACCCCGCCGACCTCGGCGAGCTGCTCGCCGCCGTCCGCAGCCACGGGCGCTTGGCCGTCGTGACCGGCACCGGCGTGACGATGGCGGCCACCGCCAACGTGACCGAGTGGATGGCGTACGCCCTCCAGGTCGTGACCGGGTCGTTCGAGCGACCGGGCGGCCGGTGGTTCAACCACTCGGCGGCCGTCCTCCCGTCTCGCCGGGGCCCGGGGCCCGACACCTCGGGGTTCGGGCCCGGCCCCCGCAGCCGGCCCGACATCCCCCGCATGGCCAACCAGTTCCCCTGCGCGGTCATGCCCGGCGAGATCGAGCAGGGTCACCTGCGGGCGCTGCTCGTGATCGGCGGCAACCCGCTGGTCGCCTTCCCCCAGCCAGCGCAGCTCGCCCGGGCCTTCGACCGCCTCGACGCCCTGGCGGTGTGGGACATCGTCCCCTCCGCCACCGTCCGACGGGCGACGCACGTGTTCCCCTGCCCCGCCCCGCTGGAGCGGGCCGACGTCGTGACGCCCGTTCACCTCTCCGCGGTGTACGCCCAGCACACGCCCCCGGTCCTGCCGCTGCGGGGCCAGCGGCGCCCGATGTGGTGGAGCCTGGGCCAGCTGGCCCGGCGCCTGGGCCTGTCGATCATGCCGGCCGGCGCCGACCCCGACGCCTGCACCGACGACGACGTGGCCGCGTCGCTCGTGGCCGGGACGGCCGTGGCGTGGGACGAGCTGCGCGCCGCCGGCGGCGCACCCGTCCCCCACCCCTACGAGGACCGGTGGGTGGAACGGACCGTGCTGCCCGACGGCCGCTGGGACCTCGCGCCCCCGCTGCTCGTCGCCCGCATGGACCACGCCCTGGACCGGGCCCGGGCCGCGGTGGCCGCCGCGGCCGGGGTCGCCGGGCCGTCACCGCTCGTGCTCGGCAACCGGCGGGAGGTCCACCACACCAACTCGACGCTGGCCTGGGACGCGGGCGCGGGCGGGCGGCCCGGCCCCTACGTGTACCTGAGCCCGGCCGACGCCGCGGCCCACGGCGTCGGCGACGGCGACACGGTCGAGGTGGCCAGCCCCCAGGGGGCGGTCACGGGCGAGGTGCGCGTGGACGCCACGCTCGGGCCCGGCGTCGTCACGATCCCCCACGGGTACGCCGAGCCCAACGTCGGCCACCTCACGGCGATCGACGTCGACGTCGACCCGCTCACCGGCATGCCGACGCTGGTCGGCGTGCCCCTGACCCTCCGCCGCCTCGACCCCTGATCGTCGCCGGACGCCGGGCCGCCCGCCGCGCGGCGGAACGGCCGACGGTCGGACGGGGGCCGTACCGCACCACCGGGACGCCGGACCCGCGGTCTGGCCGTGCTGGGAGCCGGACGCGTCGGCGTGCCGCCGCCCCACCCGCATCCCCGGTCGACCCGCTGGTGGCCGGCTGGACGGCCGACACCTCCCGCCGACCGCCGGCCGGCACGACCGGCGCCCCCGACCGGCGCCCGACACGACCAGCCGGACCGCCGAAGGCCGCCCGGATGCCCGCCCGACCGGCCCCGCCGAGTGCCGGACGGCCTGCCGCTGGACGGCCGACACCTCCCGCCCGGCGGAGCGGAGGCGGCGGAGACGGCGTCGCTGCGCCGTGGCGTCTACACCGTGGCGTTGAAGGCCGGGGTGTAGTGGCACCGCCACTCGACCACCTGGCCGGCGTCGTCGACCCGCATCGAGTCGGCGCCCGGCTTGTCGGTGCCGTCGGGCAGGTGGCACGTGTAGACGAGCACGACGCTCTCGGTGCCGGCGTAGGTGGCGTCGAGCGTGTAGCGGATGCCCGGGGCCCGCTCCAGCGCCCCGGCGATGTAGGCGCGCAGGGCCTCCCGGCCCTCGATCGTGGTCTTCGCCCGGTCGCCCGTGGCCCGGGCGACAAACGGCGAGCTGAACACGACGTCCTCGGCGAACGGCGCCATGATCGTCTCGAGGTCGTAGCCGTTCCACCCCTCGTCCCAGTGCCGGGCCAGCTCGCCCGCCAACGCCTCGTCGATCATGCACCCCTCCTGAACTAAGTGATCGCTCACATGTTAATCTGCGGCGATCAGGACGTCGCGCGGGATCGAGCACATCTCCATGACGGTGGCCGACCTGGAGGAGGCCACGGCCTTCTTCACGGGCGTGCTCGGCTGCCGGACGCTCTACACGATGGGCCCGTTCGCCGGGGCCAAGGGCCCGTTCATGCGGATGTACGCCAACGCCGACGTCCGCTCGGTCGTGCACCACGTGCGCGTGCTGCGCAGCCCGTTCCTCAACGTCGAGCTGTTCCAGGCGAGCTCGCCCCGCCAGCGCCCGCTGTGGCCGGACCTCTACGACGTCGGCGGCTGGTCGCTGACCGGGGTGGTCGACGACCTGGGCGCCGCCGTCGCCCGGCTCGAGGCCGAGGACGTGTACGTGCTCGAGGAGGGATCCGACAGCTGCCACGCCATGACCCCGTGGGGCCTGCACCTCGAGCTGGTGCCGGCGGCCGGCCGGGCCGCCGAGCCCACCACGAGCACCGGCCCCGGCGAACCCACCGAGCCCACCACGAGCACCGGCCCCGGCGAACCCACCGAGCCGAGCACGACAGCCGGGGCCGGCCCCGCCCCCTGGGACCCGACCGCCCCCGGCCCCGGCGTCGAGCCGTTCCCGCCGGACGCCGGCGCCCTGCCCGGGTTCCGGGGGTTCGAGCGCCTGACGGTCACGGTCGCCGACCTCGACGAGGCCGCCGGGCTGCTGACCGGCGTCCTCGGCTTCGAGGCCGTGGGCGCCGCCCCCGCCCCGGCCGACCGGAGCGGGCCCGACCTGCGGGCCCACGCCAACGTCGACGCCCGGGCCCGGCCGGCGCGGGCCTGCGTCCTGCGCTCCCCCTACCTCAACGTCGAGCTGGTGGAGTGCCCGCCGTACCCGGGCCAGAACCGGCTGTGGCCGGCGATGTTCGACGTCGGCGGCTGGCACCTGGCGCTGTACGTCGACGACGTCGACGCCGCGGTGGCCGACCTGGCGGCGACGGACGTCCACCTGCTGGGCGGCAAGAAGCCCGCCTACCGGTACGAGGCCGGGCGGGACGCCTGCACCGTCCACGCCCTGGCGCCGTTCGGCCTGCTGTTCGAGCTGGTGACGTACCCCCACGGCCGCGACCGCGCCGGGGAGCACGCCGGGCCCGCCTGGTGCCCGCCCGCGCCCGACCGACGCGCCGCCAGCCCTTCCACCCCGACAGCCGTTAGAGAGTGATCGCTCACCTGTTAACCTGACCGGACGAGCCGAGGAGGGGAACGATGGAGGCATCGTCAGAGGCGGCACCGATCACCGATGAGTGGTGCGCCCGTCACTTCGACCACATCTCCCCGGAGCTGGCCCAGCACCTGCACGAGACGCTGGCCAAGATGCGGGCGGACCACCCCGTGACCTGGAGCGAGGAGTACGGCGGCTTCTGGGTCGTCACCCGCTACGAGGACGTGCTCCGGGTGGCGCAGGACTGGCGTACGTTCAGCTCCGCCCACGGCGTGTCGGTGCCCGACACGAACATGGTCGTCAAGGCCATCCCCGAGCACGTCGACCCGCCGCTCCACCGCACCTACCGGCGGCTGATCAACGCCTACTTCACGCCCACGGTGGTCGCCGGCTACGAGCCGGCCACCCGCGACCTCGTGACCCGGCTGATCGACGACTTCATCGAGGCGGGTGAGTGCGACTTCATGGCCGCCTTCGCCCGGCCGTTCCCGGGCCTGGCGTTCTTCGAGATGGCCCTGAACGCCCCGTCCGACGAGGTCGAGCGGCTGGCCGAGCTGTCGACCACCGCGGTGAACGCGGCCAACCCCAACGCCCGCGAGGCGTGGCAGCAGATGTACGCCTGGATCACCGAGTTCGTCGCCCAGCGGCGCGAGCAACCGCCCCAGGGCGACGTCGTCGACGCCGTGCTCCACGCCGACATCGACGGCCGGCCGATCACCGAGGACGAGATCATCGGGATCATCCAGCTGCTCATCCTGGGCGGCCTGGACACGACGGCCGGCGCCCTCGGGCAGTGGATCATCCGCTTCGCCCGCGAGCCCGAGATCCCGGCGCTGCTGCGCGACCGGCCCGAGCTCATCCCCGACGCGGTCGAGGAGCTGCTGCGCCTGGAACCGCCGTTCATCGCCATCGCCCGCACGTGCATGGCCGACACCGAGATCGGCGGCCAGAGGATCCGCAAGGGCGACAAGGTCCTCATCTACTGGGCGTCGGCCAACCGTGACGAGGACGAGTTCACCTGCCCCCACGAGTTCGACCTCGGGCGCGAGCGCAACCGCCACCTGGCGTTCGGGGCCGGGCCCCACCGCTGCGCCGGCTCCAACCTGGCCCGCATGAACCTGCGGATCGCCCTGCAGGAGATCACCCGCCGGATCACCGACATCCAGCTGGCCGAGGGCGCCGAGCCCATCCCCTTCCACTCCGTGCTCAACCGGGCTCCGCTCACGCTGCCGATCACGTTCACGCCCGGCCCCCGGGTCCTGGCCGGCACCGGGTCCGGGGCCCGCACCTGACACCCTGGAGGCCGCCATGCCTGCGCCCACCGACCGTGTCCTGCTCGCCAACGCCCGGGTCGTCACCTGCTCGGGTGACCCGACCGAGCGCCCGTTCGACGGCGACGTGCTCATCGAGGGCGAGCGCATCGCCGGGGTGTTCCGCGGGCGGGCGCCGGTCGACGCCGCCGGGGTGCGGCGGGTCGACCTGGGCGGCGCCACCGTGCTGCCGGGCCTGTGCGACGCCCACACGCACATCAGCTGGCCGCTCGACTTCGTGTTCAACCACCCCGAGATCGCGGCGATGCCCGAGGACGAGCACGCCCTCGAGGTGGCCGGCGTCGTCCGCACCTACCTGCGGTGGGGCTACACGCTGCTGATCGGCGCCGGCGCGCTCAAGCCGCGGGTCGACGTGCTCGTCCAGCGGGCCATCGACAAGGGCCTGATCGACGGGCCGCGCCTGGTGCCGTCGGGGGCGATGCTCACCCAGCGGGGCGCCATCGGCGCCGGCTCGTGCGTGGAGGTGGGCGACGCCGAGGAGATGCGCCGGCTCGTCGCCGAGCAGTGCGAGCTGGGCGTCAAGTCGGTGAAGCTGATGGTGTCGGGCGACGGCATCGTGCCCGACCACCCGTCGCAGGTGACCTACATGGACGACGCCATGGTGGCGGCCGCGGTCCGCGAGGCCGAGTCCCACGGCGCCTTCGTCACCGCCCACGCCCGCAGCACCGAGGGCGTCCGCATGGCGGTCCGCAACGGCGTCCGCATCGTCCACCACGCCCCGTACCTCGACGACGCCGCCATCGGCGAGCTGACCGCGGCCCGTGACGAGGTGTGGGTGTGCCCCGGCCTCCACTACCTGCGCCAGATGGTCGACGGCCACGCCGAGCCCTACGGCATCACCCGGGAGAGCGTCGAGCGGGCGCTGTACCCGGAGGAGATCCAGGCCTCGATCGACGGGCTGAACAAGCTGCACAGCAACGGCGTGCGCATCGTGGCCGGCGGCGACTTCGGCCACCAGTGGACCCAGCACGGCACGTACGCGGCCGAGCTGGCCAGCTACGTCGAGGTGCTCGGCTTCTCGCCGCTCGAGGCCCTGCTCACCGCGACCGCCAACGCCGGGCCGATCATCGGCGAGCGGCTGGGCCGCATCGAGGAGGGCTACCTGGCCGACCTGGTCGTCGTCGACGGCGATCCGACCACCGACATCCGGGTGCTGCTCGACGGCGACCGGGTGGGCCCGGTCGTGAAGGGCGGCGCCCCGGTGGCGGACCCCGGCTGGACCAGCCTCGAGAGCTGGGCCCGCGACCGGCAGCGCTAGCGGCGGGCCCGGCCCCGCCGGGACCGGCGCGGCGCGCACCCGCCGGTCAGCTGGTCAGCCGGCGGCACCGACCCGCCGCAGCTCGGCCACCTCGTCGGCCGAGAAGCCCCAGTCGCGCAGCGCGGCGTCGGTGTCGTGCCCGGGCGGCACGGGCGGCGCCGGCGTCCCGGCCGGGGTGCGGCTGAAGCGGGGCGCGGGCGCCGGCTGCACCACGCCGCCCACCTCGACGAACGTCCCCCGCTCGCGGTTGTGGGGGTGGTCGGGCGCCTCGCCCGGCTCGAGCACCGGGGCGAAGCAGGCGTCCGTGCCCTCCAGCACGGCGCACCACTCGTCGCGCGTCTTCTCCTTGATGCGGGCGGCCAGCCGCTCCTTGAGCGCCGGCCAGGCGGCGCGGTCCTCGCGGTCGACGTCGTCTTGCAGGCCGACGAGCTCGGCCAGCACGCCGAACGACCGGGCGTCGACCGCCCCCAGCGAGACGTAGCGCCCGTCCGCCGTCTCGTAGACCTCGTAGTGCGGGGCGCCGGTGTCGACGAGGTTGGTGCCCCGCTCGTCCCGCCACTCGCCGGCCGCCCGCAGGCCGTGGAACATGGCCGCCTGCAGCGCGGCGCCATCCACCATGGCGGCGTCGACGACCTGCCCCTGACCGGAGCGGGCCGCCTCCAGCAGGGCGGCCAGGATGCCGACGGCCAGCAGCATGCCGCCGCCCCCGAAGTCGCCGACGAGCGTCAGCGGCGGCACCGGCGGCTCGCCGGCCCGCCCGATCATGGCCAGCGTGCCGCTCAGGGCCACGTAGTTGATGTCGCGGCCGGCCGCCTGGGCCAACGGGCCCTCCTGTCCCCAGCCGGTCATGCGGCCGTACACCAGCCGCGGGTTGCGGGCGAGGCAGTCGTCCGGCCCGAGCCCCAGCCGCTCGGTCACGCCCGGCCGGAAGCCCTCGATCAGCGCGTCGGCCCGCTCGACGAGCCGGAGCGCCGCCTCCCGGCCGGCCGGGTTCTTGAGGTCGAGCACGACCGAGCGCCGCCCCCGCCCGAGGACGTCGGTCGCCACCGGGGCGCCGACCGGGTCGGCGCCGCCCGCCGCCACACCGCCCGCCCGGTCGATGCGCAGCACCTCGGCGCCCAGGTCGGCCAGCACCATGCCGGCGAACGGCCCGGGGCCGATGCCGGTCAGCTCGACGACCCGGAACCCCCGGAGCGGACCCGCCATCGACCGACCGTCCCGGTTAGTCGAGGCTGAGGGCGCCGGCCGGCTGGGCGTCGTAGGTGACGCCGATGTCGCCGCCCACGTCGTAGCGCTTGAGCTCGGGGAGCACCTCGGCCGCGAACAGCTCGAAGTTGGCCCGGGTCTCGTCCGGTGGCATGGCCCCGAACGACAGCGGGACGACGAGGCCGCCGGCGTCGGTGCGCTTGACGTAGTCGAGCAGCTTCTCGGTCACCTGGTCGGGCGTGCCCCAGACCTGGAGGTCGGCGAGGAAGCCGGCGAAGTTGTCGAGCCCGTGCTTGGCGATGTTCTTGGCCAGCGCCGCGTAGTACTCGTAGCCCTCGATCTCGGCGAAGCCGATGTTGTCGAACTGGTAGTGCTCGACGGTCGAGCGCGCCCACCGCTGCAGGTACGTCTCGCGCACCCGCTGGGCCTCGGCCTTGGTCTTGCTGACGCCGGCCACGATCACGAGGATCGGCTTGGGCGCCTCGCGCCCGTTGAGCTCGCGGAACCGTCTGCGGTACTCGGCCAGCTCGGCCTCGGCCGTCTCCCACGGCTTCTGGGCGATGACCATGATGCCGACGCCCAGCTGGGCCATGAGCTCCATCGACTGGGGCGAGACCGCCGAGGCGAACGTCCGCCCCTTGAAGGACTTGAACGGCTCGGGCCGGATGGGCGTGCGGGGCTGCTTGTACAGGTCGCCGTCCCACTCGATATAGCCCGTCTCCAGCGCGTTGAGGATGGCCGGCGTGTACTCGGTGAAGCGGCGGCGGGACTCGCCCATGTCGACGCGGAAGCCGTCGAACTCGATCCGCCCGAGCCCCCGGCCGATGCCCAGGATGGCCCGGCCGTTGGACAGGTGGTCGAGCACCGAGAAGCCCTCGGCGACCCGGACGGGATCGTGCCACGGCAGGACCGTCACCATCGTGCCGAGCCTGATCCGCTCCGTCTGACCTGCGACCCACGACAGGAACATCAGCTGCTGCGAGGTCAGCTGATAGTCCGAGAAGTGGTGCTCGGAGGTCCACACCGAATCGAAGCCGACCTCCTCGGCGCGGGCTGAGAGCTCGAGGTCGCGCTTGTACGCCTCGTAGTCACTGAGCTGCCGATCGAGGTTGGCGAACTGGGGACCGAATCCTATGTGCACGCTTACTTTCTACCAGGTTCTCACGCCGCGAGCGAGTGAACGCTCACATAAGTTTTGCGTCATCCGTCACGATCGCCGAGCAGCATCTCGCCGATCCGGTGGCCGTAGTCGAACCGGTACTCCTGGAGGCGCGGGGCGGCCTCCCGGAGCTCCTCGACGGTCCACCGGCCCTGCTTCTCGATGCGGTCGACGACCACGAACGGCTGGAACAGGCTGACCTCGCCGCCCTGGACGAAGAAGACCCGCCCGTGGATCGGGCAGTCCTCGGTGGCCAAGTAGGCGACAAAGGGCGACACGTTGGCCGGGTCGGTCGGGCTCCACTCGTCCTTCGGGGCCTCCGCCTGGCCCTCCCGCCCGGGGATCGTGCCGATGAGGCGGGTCGCGGCCGACGGGGCGATGGCGTTGACCCGCACGCCGTACCGGCGCAGCTCGAGGTCGGCGATGATCGAGAACGTGGCGATGGCGGTCTTGACCGAGCCGTAGTTGGTCTGGCCGACGTTGCCGAACAGGCCGGACGTCGAGCTGGTGTTGATCACCGCCCGCTTGCCGGTCTCGCCCGCCTTGTGCTTGTCGCGCCAGTAGGCGGCGGCCCACCGGGTCGGGGCGAAGTGGCCGCGGAGGTGGACCTTGACGACCGCATCCCACTCCTCCGCGCTCATGTTGGCCAGCATGCGGTCGCGCAGGATCCCGGCGTTGTTCACGAGCACGTGGAGGTCGCCGTACGTCTCGACCGCCTGCTCGACCAGGCGGCGGGCGCCCTCGAAGTCGGACACGTCGTCGTAGTTGGCGACCGCCTCGCCCCCGGCCGCCGTGATCTCGTCGACGACCTGCTGGGCCGGGGTGGTGTCGGAACCCGTGCCGTCGAGGTTGCCGCCCAGGTCGTTGACCACGACCTTGGCGCCTTCGGCCGCGAACAACAGGGCGTGCTCGCGGCCGATGCCGCGCCCGGCCCCGGTGATGATGGCGACGCGGTCCTTCAGCTGGTTGGGCATGGGCCCTCCGTTGTCCGGGCGGCCGGGGGGCCGCCGGCCTCACACGATCACTCTCAGGGGCTGGCCGTCACGGTCGGGCGCTCACGGTCAGACGATCACCGTCCGGACGCCCTCGGCTCGGGCCGTGGCCTCGATGCCGTCGTTGATCTCGTCGAGCGAGATGCGCCGCGACACGAGGGAGCCGAGGTCGAGCTGCCCGGTCTCGGCCAGCCGGATGAAGCGGGGGAAGTCGCGCAACACCTGGGCGCCGCCCACCGGCGCGCCCACCACCCGCTTGCCCGAGAACACGGCCGGGACGGCCGGCAGCGTGAGCCGGGCGTCCAACGCGGGCATGCCGACCAGGGTCACCGTGGCCTCGGGGCGGGCCATGTCGAAGGCCTGGGCCATCAGCTCGGGTTGGCCGACCACCTCGAACGTGTAGTCGGCGCCCCGGCCCTCGGTCAGCGCCCGGACCTGCTCGACCGGGTCGGCCTCGGTCGGGTCGACGGCGTGGGTGGCGCCGAGCCCCAGGCTGGCCTGGCGCCGGTCGGCCGCCGGGTCGATGGCGACGATGGTGGCGGCGCCGGCGATGCGGGCGCCCTGGATCACGGACTGGCCCACGCCCCCGCAGCCGATGACGGCCACGCTGGAGCCGGGCTCGACCCCGGCCGTGTTGAGCGCGGCGGCCACGCCGGTGGTCACGCCGCAGCCGAGCAGGGCCAGCTGCTCGTCGGCCAGGTCGGTCTCGACCTTCACGACCGACGCCTCGTGCACGACCATCTCGTCCGAAAAGGTGCCGCAGCCGCACACCGACGGGATCTCGCGGCCGTCGCCGACCCGCCATCGGGGCGTGGTCGAGACCGTGCCGCCCAGCTCGCAGTGGTTGGTCATCGACCGCAGGCACCACCAGCAGGTGCCGCAGGCCGGCGACACCGAGGCCAGCACGCGGTCGCCGACCGCCACCCGCCGCACCTCGGGCCCGACCTCCTCGACCGTCCCGCAGGCCTCGTGGCCGGGGACGATCGGGATGGGCAGCGGGGAGCGGCCCTCGATCACGTTGAGGTCGGTGTGGCAGATCCCGCTGGCGGCGATGCGGACCCGGACGTCCCGGGGGCCGACCGGCAGGAGCTCCACCTCCTCGACGACCAGCGGCTTCCCGACCTCGTATGCGACCGCAGCCCTCACCGGCGTCCCTCCCACGAACCAGCGACGTGCCCACCGATGCGCCCAGCGATGTGAGCGAACATTCGCTTATCCTAGGAACCGGCCCCGAGCGACGCCAGTCACGCACCCGACCAGGTCAGGAGCCACCAGGCCGCGAGACGGATCCCCTATCGTACGGGGTGCGTGTTCGCTCACTTGTGAACCGAGGCGGGCGCGGCGGAACCAGGAGGACTCATGGCCAAGCAAGCGACCCGTGCGCCGAAGGCGGGCAGCGACGCCCCCCGGACGCGGCGGCGGCTCACCGCCGAGGCCCGGAAGAGCTCGATCCTCAAGGCGGCCCGGCGCGCCTTCACCGAGACCGGCGACATGAACGGCACGACGATCCGGGTCATCGCCGAGCGGGCGGGCATCAGCGAGGGCGTGATCTACCGCCACTTCGAGAGCAAGGACCAGCTCTTCTTCGAGGCCGTCGTCGAGCCGCTCAGCCAGGCGGTCGACGACCTGGTGGCGGCCTCGCAGGTGGTCGACCGCGACGAGCCGCTGTCCCCCGAGCGGCAGGTCCAGACGATGACCGAGATGTACCGGCAGCTCATCTCCACCCTGGGCGAGATGCTGCCGCTGCTCGGCCTCGTCCTGTTCGGCGACCCCAAGGTGGCGCGCCGCTTCTACCGCGACAACTTCGCCGTCGCCATGGACCGGCTGGCCGAGGCCTGGCGCGTGGTCGAGGAGCGCTACGGCGTCGAACACGGCGCCGAGGACGTCACGGCCCGCGCCGTCATGGGCATCGCGCTGATCCTCGCCCTCGAGGCCCACCACAACAAGCAGTTCGACCGCGAGCGGGCCGTGAAGCTGGCCAGCGAGGGCACGTTCAACGGGTTCTTCCCGTCGTTCGAGCCGTCCAACCGACGCTAGCAACTAACTGAGCGCTCACTTACAATGCGGGGTGTGAGCGCGATCGACTACCCGCTGATCGATGCCGACGGGCACTATTACGAGCCCGACGACTGCTTCTCCCGGCACATCGAGGCCCGCTACCGCGGCGCCACCGTGCGCGTGGAGCGCCGGGGCGACGGCTTGGGCCGCGTCTTCGTGGGCGACCGGCGCACGTTCATGAGCGTCATGCCCGGCGACTACGCGTCGGCGCCCGGCGCCCTCCAGGGCCTGTTCGCCGGCGAGGTGTCCGACGGCTTCACCCACCGCGAGGTCGTCAGCGCCAAGGACCACCCGGCCTTCACCGACCGGGCGGCCCGACTGGCGCTGATGGACGAGCAGGGCGTCGAGGCCACCGTCCTGCTCCCCACCCTGGCCATCGCCGTCGAGCAGGACCTGTACGGCGACGTCGACCTAACCTACGCCAGCCTGCGGGCCTTCAACCGCTGGCTGGAGGAGGACTGGGGCTACGGGGCCGACGGCCGGATCTTCGGCGTGCCGCTGCTGTCCCTGCTCGACCTCGACCGGTGCCTGGCCGAGCTGCACCGGGTCGTCGAGGCCGGGGCACGGCTGGTCCACCTGCGGCCCGGGCCGGTGGGCGGGCCGGGAACGGCCGGCGCGGCCGGGGCGCCGGCGCGGTCGCCGGCGGACCCGGTGTACGACCCGTTCTGGGCCGCTGTGGCCGAGGCCGGCGTGGCGGTCGTGTTCCACGTGTCCAACAGCGGCTACAACCAGGCCTACGGCCGCCTGTGGTCCGAGGACCCGGGCAACCCCTCGCACCGGCAGTCCCCCCTCCAGTGGGCCCTGTGCAACACCGAGCGCCCGATCGTCGACACGCTCGCGGCGCTGACCCTCCACAACCTTTTCGGCCGTCACCCCGGGGTGAAGGTCGTCTCGATCGAGAACGGGAGCGACTGGGTGAGACACCTGCTCAAGACCGTCGACAAGGCGGCCGCCCTGGGCCGGCGAGGGCCCATGCTCGGCGGGCCGCTGCCGCCGAGGCCCAGCGAGGCGCTGGCCGAGCACCTGTGGGTGTCGCCGTTCCCCGAGGACGATGTCGTCGACCTGATCGACGTGCTCGGCGCCGACCACGTGCTGTTCGGCTCCGACTACCCGCATCCCGAGGGCCTGCGTGAGCCCCGCGACTTCGTCGACCGGCTGGCCGGCTGCGACCCGGTGACCACCCGCAAGGTGTTGCGGGGCAACACGGCCGGGCTGCTCGGCCTGGACGACGACCCCGGCCGCGGGGCGGCTTCCACCGGCGGCCGGATCACCGGGGTGACGGCGTGAGCCGGGCCGTGGTCGAGGAGCTGGCCCGGCGCTTCCGGGCCGGCGACCGCGACGGGGCCTATGCACTGCTCCACCCCGACTTCCGCATCGAGCAGCCGGCCTCGCTCCCCCACGGCGGCTGGTACCGCGGGCCCGAGGGCATGGACGCCATGGCCCGCCGCTTCGCCGAGCACTGGGACCGCACGATCGGCGAGCCCCGCATCGAGGGCTGCGACGCGCTCGTGGTCCAGGTCACGACCCAGACGTGGACGGCCAAGGCGACCGGCCGGTCGGCCACCGTCGACGTGGTCGAGCTGTTCTCGTTCGCGGACGGGCTGATCTCGGAGATCCGCGTCTTCCAGCAGGACACCCACGCCCTGCTGGCCACCCTGGGCGGCTGACCGCCAGGGCCCTGCGCGGCCCTGGTCGGCATCAGTCTGTGCGGACCCAGACCGCCTTGGTCTCGAGATACTCGTCGAGGGCGCCGGGGCCGTTCTCGCGGCCCCAGCCGCTCATCTTGTAGCCCCCGAACGGCACGGCCGGGTCGAACAGGTTGTAGGTGTTGACCCACACGGTGCCGGTGCGCAGCGCCTGCGCCAGGCGGTGGGCCTTGCTTACGTCGCGGGTCCACACGCCGCCGGCCAGCCCGTAGGGCGTGGCGTTGGCCCGGGCCGCCACCTCGTCGATCGTGTCGAAGGGCAGGACGCACCCGACCGGGCCGAAGATCTCCTCGCGGGCCACCCGCATCCCGTCCTCGACGTCGACCAGCAGCGTCGGGGCCACGAACCAGCCGTCGGCCAGGGCGCCGTCGGTCAGGCGCCCGCCGCCCACCGCGACCCGCGCCCCCTCGGCCCGCCCCAGGTCGAGGTAGCCGGTGACCCGCTCGAGCTGCCGGTCCGACACCAGCGGCCCGATGCGCGTGGCCGGGTCGAGGCTCGGCCCGACCGTCAGCGAGCGGGCGTAGGCGCAGGCGGCCTCGACGAACTCGGCGAACAGCGGCCGCTCCACGAAGATCCGGGTGCCGGCGCAGCACGCCTGGCCCGAGTTGCCGAACACGCCCATCGCCGCCCCGGGCACCGCCCGGCGCAGGTCGGCATCCGCGAACACGACGTCGGGCGACTTGCCACCGAGCTCGAGCGTGACCCGCTTCAGGTTGCCGGCCGCGGCCCGCACGATGTGCTGGCCGACCTCGGTCGACCCGGTGAACGCCACCTTGTCGACGCCGGGGTGGGCGGCAAGGGCCGCGCCGACCGGCTCGCCGAAGCCGGTGACGACGTTGACGACCCCGTCGGGCAGCCCCACCTCGGTGGCCAGCTCGCCGATGCGGAGGGCGACGAGGCTGGCCTCCTCGGCCGGCTTGAGCACGACCGTGCACCCGGCGGCCAGCGCCGGCGCCAGCTTCCAGACGACGTTGTTGATCGGGCTGTTCCAGGGGATGATCGCCGCCACGACCCCCACCGGCTCCTTGAGCGTGTAGGTGAGGATCTCCCAGGGCGCCGAGTTGGGCACGGTCTCGCCGTGGATCTTCGTCACCCACCCGGCGAAGTAGCGCAGCACCCCGGCCGCCGCCTCGGCGCCGGCCTCCGGCGACCGGCCGATGGGCATGCCCATGTCGACGGCCTCGAGGTGGCGCAGCTCGGCGAAGTGGTCGACGACCGCGTCGGCCAGGGCCCAGATCAGCCGCTGGCGGGCGTCCGGCTTCAGGGCCCGCCACGGCCCTTCGACGGCGCGGCGGGCGGCGGCCACGGCCCGGTCGACGTCCTCGGCACCGCCCTCGGCGAGCTCGGCGATCACCCGGCCGGTGGAGGGGTCGACCGAGGGGAACGTGCGGCCGGAGGCGGCCGGCACCCACTCCCCGCCGATCAGCAGGCGCTTGGGCGCGTCGGCCAGGAACGGGAGCGGCGGCTCGGCGGGGACTGCCGGCGACGCCATGGCCTTCAGACCCCGAGCGCCGCCCGCCGGTCGGCGGCCTCGGCGCGCCACCGCTCGATGGCCGCGCTCTTGATGTCCTCGTAGCCCCGGATGGCCTGGACGCTGCGGGCCAGGTCGACCACGTCGCCGTACGTGTCGGGCGTGACCCGGGTCAGCGCCGCCTCCATGAGGGCGGCGTAGTCGCGGGCCACCTTGCGCTCCTCCCGCCGGTGGGGGTCGTAGCCGAACAGGTCGAGCGGGGTCCCCCGGACCCGGCGGAGGGCGGCGAGCGCCCGGAACGCCACCCGCCCCCAGGCCCCGAGCCCGATCTTGCGGTCGAGGCCGAGACGCCGCAGCGTCGGCGGGTGGAGGTGGTAGGTCACCCGGTAGTTGCCGTCGAAGCCCAGCTCGCGGGCCACCGCGTCGGGGTCGAGCTTCAGGTGCAGGCGGGCCACCTCGTACTCGTCCTTGTAGGTGAGCAGCTTGAACCAGCCCTCGGCCACGGCCCCGGTCAGCGCGTGGGCCTGTTCGGCGTCGTCGACCCGGGCCGCCCGCTCCACCAGCTCGAGCCACCGGCGGGCCACGCCCTCGCCCTGGTAGTCGAGCAGCTGGGCGGCGCGGCGGGCGAGCACCGGCCGCAGCGGCTCGGGCACGGCGGCGGCCGCCACCAGCTCCCGGCCCCGGGCGGCGTGCCGCGGCGAGGGGTCCCACAGCGACTGCTGGCCGGCCGGCGCGCCCGCGGCGTCCGACGACGTCGCCGTGTCGGAGGCGTCGGAGGGGTCCGACGAGCCCGCCGCCGTCCCCAGCGCGGCGGCGACGGCGGCCGGGTCGGCGGCCAGCCACCGGCCCCACTCGAAGGCCTCGCGGTTCATGGCGGCGGCCGGCGTGTCGTCGATCGCCCGCTGCAGCGCGGCGAGGGGCAGCGGCAGCGCGCCCCGCTGGAAGGCCACCCCGAGCAGCACCACGTTGGCCGCCAGGTGGTTGCCGAACACCCGCTCGGCCAGCCCCGTGCTGTCGACCAGGGCGGTGCGGTCCTCCCCCACGGCCTCGGTGATGGCGGCGGCGAGCCGGGACGGGTCGACCGACCCGTTGCCCTGCAGCATCCCGGCGGTGGGGACGAAGTCGGTGTCGACGACGGCCACCGTCCGACCCGGCGCCACCTTGGCCAGGTGGGCGGCGGACCCGGCCTGGAGGACGTCGCCCGACAGGTAGAGGTCGGCGTCGCCGTCGGCCACGGTGGCGGTGGCGATGTCGGCGTCGGAGGCGGCGATGTGGAGGTGGGACACGACCGCGCCCGCCTTCTGGGACAGGCCGGTCTGGTCGACGCCCTGGGTGGCGTAGCCGGCGATCACGGCGGCGTGCGCCACGAGCCGGTTGGCGGTGACGATGCCGGTGCCGCCGATGCCGGTCGTGTAGACGCTGAACCGGCCCCGGACCGGGGCGACGTCGGGCGCCGGCAGCGAGCCGGCGGGCAGCCGGGGCCGGGCCGGGGCCGCGCTGCCGCGGCGGGCGCCGGACCGTCCCGACCGGGCGAGCCGGGCCCGCACCCGGGTCAGCGGCCGTGGCCGGCGCCGGCCGGGGGCGGGCTCGAGCGTCAGGAACGACGGGCAGTCGCCCTCCAGGCACGAGTAGTCCTTGTTGCAGGACGACTGGTGGATCTCCCGCTTCTCGCCGAACTCGGTGTCGACGGGCAGGACCGACAGGCAGTTGCTGATCCGGGAGCAGTCGCCGCAGCCCTCGCACACGGCGTGGTTGATGACGACCCGGCGGGGCGGGTCCTCGAGCTCGCCCCGCTTGCGCAGGCGGCGGGCCTCGGCGGCGCACCGCTGGTCGTAGATGAGCACCGACACGCCGGGGCTGCGGCGCAGCTCCTCCTGGGCCTCGACGACCTCCTCGCGGGGGCGGACCTTGACGCCGGGGGCGAAGTCGGCGTGGGGCCCGTAGCGATCGACGTCGTCGGTGCAGACCGTGATGGCCCGCACGCCGTCGGCGGCCAGCGAGCGGGTCAGCGCCGGCACGTCCATGAGACCGGCGACGTCCTGGCCGCCGGTCATGGCCACCGCCGTGTTGTAGAGCAGCTTGAACGTGATGTGGACGCCGGCGGCGACGCAGGCCCGGATGGCCAGGCTGCCCGAGTGGCTGAACGTGCCGTCGCCCAGGTTCTGGAACAGGTGCCGGTCGCCGACGAAGGGGGCGAGGCCGATCCAGTGGGCGCCCTCGGCCCCCATCGGCGTGGGCGGGACGAACGTCTCGTCGGCGTGGCGGGGCTCGAAGTGGATCATCCCGTGGCAGCCGACGCCGCCGCCGGTGATCGACCCCACGGGCACGACCGTCGAGCGGTTGTGGGGGCAGCCGCTGCAGAACGCCGGCGTTCGCCCCGGCACCTCGACGAGCGGCAGCAGGGAGCGGCCGACCCGGCGGTCCGCCCGCGCCGCCGGCGGCCCCAGGTCGGGCAGCACCCGGGTCAGCGCCGGGACGATGCGCTCGGCGGTCAGCTCGCCCGCCACCGGGACGAGCGGCTCGCCGGCCGCGTCCCGCTTGCCCCGTACGGGGGTGGTGCGCCCGGCCTCGTGGGCGATCGCGCGCACCTGCTGCTCGACGAACGGTCGCTTCTCCTCGACCACCAGGATCTCGTCGACGGAGTCGCACAGCTCGAGCACGCGCTCGGGCACGACCGGGTAGGTCAGGGCCAGCTTGAGGACCCGCACGCCGGCGGCCGCCAGCCCCTCGTCGTCGGCGGTTACGCCGCAGGCCTCCAGCGCCCCGAGCACGTCGCGGTAGGTCTTGCCGGCGCAGACGATGCCGAGCCGGGCGCCGGCGGCCGCCCCCCGGAAGCGGTCGAGCCCCCGGGCGGCCACCCACCCCTGGGCGGCCCGCAGCCGCCGGTCGAGCCACAGCTCCTCGAGGTTGCCGCCCAGCAGCTGGCCGGTCGGCTCGTGGCGCCAGCGCTCGCCGGCCACCTCGACCTCGGGGTCGCCGGCCGGAAACCCGTCGATGGCCGCGTCGACCGCGCCGATGCCGTCGGCCACCGCGGTCACGATGCGCAGGCCGACCCACGACCCGCAGAAGCGGCTGAGCCGGAAGGCGGCCAGACCCAGGTCGAAGAGGTCCTGCTGGTCGGCGGGCACCAGCACGGGGATGGAGGCGTCGGCCAGCGCGAGGTTGGTGTCGTACGGCAGGGTGGACGACTTGGCCGAGGGGTCGTCGCCCACGAACAGCACCGCCCCGCCGCCCGGACCGGTGCCCATGGTGTTGGCGTGCTTGAGCACGTCGCCCGAGCGGTCGAGCCCCGGGCCCTTCCCGTACCAGGCGCCGACCACGCCGTCGACGCCCTCGTAGGGCACGGCGCCGCCCATCTGCGAGCCCCACACCGCGGCGGCGGCCAGCTCCTCGTTCAGGCCGGGCTGGTGGACGATCTTGTTGGCGGCCAGGCGGCCGCCCAGGCGCTCGAGCGCCAGGTCGAACGTGCCGAGCGGCGAGCCCGGGTAGCCGGACACGAACGTGGCGGTGTCGAGCCCGTCGCGCTCGTCGAGGGCACGCCGGGCGACCAACAGCTCGGCCAGCGTGTCGACGCCGGACAGCAGGCGGCGGGAGCGGTGCGGCTTGACAGCCTGGGCGCGGGGTCGGAGACTCGCAGACATAAATGAGGACTCACTCACCATAGCAGGGGCTCAGCGATGCACGACGTCGTGATCCGCAGGGGTGACGTGGTCGACGGCACCGGGTCCGCGCCCCGGCGAGCCGACGTCGCCATCGACGGCGACCGCATCACCGCGGTGGGCGAGGTGACGGGACGCGGCCGGCGCGAGATCGACGCCGAGGGTCGCCTGGTCACGCCAGGCTTCGTCGACATCCACACCCACCTCGACGCCCAGCTGTTCTGGGACCCGGCCGGCAGCTCCTCGTGCTGGCACGGCGTGACCACCGTGGTGCTCGGCAACTGCGGCGTCACGTTCGCCCCGGTCCGCCCGGGCGAGGAGGCGTTCCTGGCCGGGATGATGGAGGCCGTCGAGGACATCCCGGCCGACACGATCATGGACGGGCTCGACTGGGGCTGGCAGACCTACGGCGACTACCTGCGGGCGCTCGGCCGGCGCCCCCTGGGACTCAACGTCGGCGGGCTGATCGGCCACTGCGCCCTCCGCTGGTACGCCATGGGCCCCCGGAGCCTGGAGGAGGCGCCGGCGACCGCCGAGGACCTCGCCCGGATGACCGAGCTGGTCGCCGAAGCCCTCGACGCCGGGGCGCTCGGGTTCTCGACCTCGCGCAGCTACCTGCACACGGTGCCCGACGGGCGGCCGGTGCCCGGCACGTTCGCCACCGCCGACGAGCTGGCCGCCATCGCCGCCGTTCTGGCGGGGCGCGGCCGGGGCACGATCGAGGTCGTCCCCCGGATCGGCGAGCGGGACGGCCCGGGCCGGGAGGGCTCGGTGGCCGAGCTGGCCTGGATGGAGCAGGTGAGCCGCGCCTCGGGCCGGCCGGTCACGTTCACGATCATGCAGAGCGACCGCCGCCCCGGCCTGTGGTCGTGGGTGCTGGAGCAGGTGGCCGCGGCCCGGGAGCGGGGCGCCGACCTGCGGCCCCAGACGGCGGCGCGGGGCACCGGCATCCTCTACGGCCTGGCCGGCCGGACCCCGTACGATGCGCTGCCCAGCTGGGCCGACCTCATGTCCCGGCCCCGACCGGCCCGGCTCGACGCCCTCGACGACGAGGTGCTGGTCCACCGACTGGTGGCGGAGGCCGACCGGCCCCGCGAGCTGTCCGGCCCGCTCGCCCCCAAGGACCCGGCCAAGCTCTACCTCCTGCCGCCGGGGCCGGCCCGCTACGACGTCGCCCCCGCCAACAGCCTGGCCGCCGAGGCCGAGCGACGGGGGACGACACCGGCCGGCGCGTTCATCGCCTTCCTGCGCGAGACCGCGGGGCGGGGGCTGCTCTACTACCCGGTCCTCAACCAGGACCTCGACGCGGTGGCACAGATGCTCACCCACCCCGACGTGCTGGTGGGCGTGGCCGACGCCGGCGCCCACGTCGCCCTGACCATGGACGCCGGCCAGTCGACCTACCTGCTGGGCCACTGGGTGCGCGACGAGGGCCTGCTCGACGTCGGCCGGGCCGTCCGCAAGCTCACGCTCGAGGGAGCCGAGCTGTTCGGGCTGGCCGGCCGCGGCGTGCTGGCCCCCGGGGCGTTCGCGGACGTGAACGTCATCGACCTGGAGCGGTTGGAGCTGGCCGCGCCCGAGATGCGCGCCGATCTCCCCCGGAGCGCCAGTCGCTTCGTCCAACGGGCGCGGGGCTACGACTACACGTTGGTCAACGGCGCGGTCCTGGTCGACCACGACGAGCTGACCGGGGCCCGTCCGGGCCGGGTGATCACGAACTGACGTTTGTGCCGTCTCCCTGAGCGAAAACTACACCACTCTATGTGACTTTTTACGGGCAGGTTGCTCCGAGCTGACGATCGTGTCATATTCCCCCCTTGGCTTCCGGCCCTGGGTTCTGCCGACGACCCGGCCTGGAAGGGGGGTACGTGCGCCGCATTCCGATCCGCGCCAAATTGGCTGCCTCGTTGTCCGTGCCGCTGGTCGGGCTGCTCGTGTTCAGTGCGATGGAGGTCCGCCAGACGGTGGCCGACGCCAACGAGGTCCGCAGCGAGACCGACCTGGCGACGGCGGCCACCGGCCCGTCCGGCATCATCCAGATGATCCAGGACGAGCGCAACTGGGCGTCGATCGAGCTCACCGGCCTCGAGGACCAGTACGAGATCGCGGTGGCCGGCTACGACGAGACCCGGTCCGCCACCGACCGGGCGATCCAGGCCTTCCGCGAGGAGGTCGAGTCGAAGGGCGGCTCCGTCCGGGAGGCGTTCCAGCCGGCGTTCGAGGGCCTCGAGTCGCTGGAGCAGATCCGGCGGGACATCGACGCCTTCGACCGACCCCGCAGCCTCGACAACATGCCGTTCTCGACGCAGCTCTACGACCGCTACTCCGAGGTGGTCCAGAGCCTGATCGACGCGAACTCGCGCATCCCCCTCCAGGTCCGCGACGCCACCCTGCGCCAAGGCACCGAGCTGGCCAGCGTCGCCACCGAGCAGGTCGAGCTGATGGCCTCGATCTCGCGGCAGACGACGGTCGCCGCCATGCTGTCCGAGGGCGGCATCGACACGTCGGAGGAGATCAGCGGCATCGCCATGCTCCTCTCGGCGTTCCGGAGCAACAACCAGCAGATCCTCGACGCCAGCGGCCCCTACGCCGACATCGTCGAGGAGACGTACCCCCGCGACATCGCCGAGGAGCTCGACCAGCGGACCCAGGACGCCATCGTCCGCGGCGACCTCGGCGACGACATCGACGCCTACCTGGAGGGCACGACCCCCGAACCGAACGGCGGCTACTGGCGGCTGCGCAACGCCGTCGTCGACGAGCTGGTCTCCCGGGCCGACACGCTCAACGACCGGGCCGTCGCCCGCCAGCGCCTGTTCGCCATCTTGGCCCTTGGCGCGCTCGTTCTGGCCGCGCTCATCACCTGGCTCGTCGCCCAGTCGATCACCCGGCCGCTGCGGTCGCTCACCCGCCAGGCCAAGGAGATGGCCGAGCGCCGGCTGCCCGAAGCGGTGCTCGACATCCTGGAGACCCCGCTGGGCCAGGACGTCGAAGTGCCGCACGTGCCCCGCATCGCGGTGAAGACCCGCGACGAGGTGGCCGACGTCACCGAGGCCCTCAACACCGTGCAGGAATCCGCCCTGGATCTGGCGGTGGAGCAGGCGGTGCTACGCCGCAACATCGCCGACTCCTTCGTCAACCTCGGGCGACGCAACCAGAACCTGCTGGGCCGGCAGCTCGACTTCATCA
>DATCLS010000003.1:0-34245 GCA_036563805.1 Acidimicrobiales bacterium
CCCCCGGAACCAGAACCCGAACGCCCAGCCGCGGGCCAGCCGCCGCTCAGAGCCGGTCGAACACACACCCCCGGAACCGGAGCAGCGCCTCGCGGAGGGCGGGCAGCCCGCCCTCCGGCGTCACCGGGCGCCGGATCACGATCCGTCGGGCCCCGGCGGCCACGTACCGGCGCACGGCGTCGACGTCGTCCTCCGCCGCCGGGTCGTGGCTGCCGGGCCAGGCCGTGATCTCCACCGCCTCGGGGTCGCGACCGGCGCCCGACGCCACCGCCCGCAGCCGGCGGGCCGACGTCGCCAGCTCGTCGGGCCCGATCGTGAACGGGAACCAGCCGTCGCCGATCCGGCCGGCCCGCTCGACCGCCGCCGCGCTGTTGCCGCCTAGCACGATGGGCACGGTGCCTCGGGCCGGCTGCGGCGTCGAGTAGACGCGGCGGAACGCCACGTGCTCGCCGACGAACGTGGCCGGCGCCTGGGTCCACAGCGCCCGCATGGCCCCGATGCACTCCTCCAGCCGGGCGCCCCGCCGGCCGAACGGCACGCCGACCGCGGCGTACTCCTCCCGCTGCCAGCCGATGCCCAAGCCGAGCACGAGCCGGCCGCCGGACAGGTTGTCGACGGTGGCCGCCCGCTTGGCCAGGACCGCCGGGCTGTGCAGCGGCGCCACGACCACGGCGGTGCCCAGCCGCAGGCGCCGCGAGGCGGCGGCGACGAAGGCGAGTGTGTCGAGCGGGTCGGGCATGGGCACGGCGCCGGCCGCCGCCCCGGAGCCCGACGGCATTCGGCCCGTGGTCGAGTACGGGTAGCGGGGCTCGTAGTCGTCCGCCACCACCACGTGCTCGACGCCCCACACCGACTCGGCGCCGCACTCCTCGACCACGGCCACCCACTCCCGGAGGAAGTCGCCGGAGGTCACCTGGCCGGGGGCCAGCGGCAGCATGACCCCCAGGTGCGGGGCGGGGCGGCCGCCGGTCACGCCGGCGCCCCGGCCTCCGGGGTCCCCGCCTCGGCGGAGCTGCCGATGCCGAGGTAGGCGGCAACCAGGCGGGCCTCGTCGACCTCGGCGGCCGGGGCGGCGAAGGCGATGCGCCCGGCCTGGAGGAAGGCGACGGTGTCGGCCAGGGCCAGCACGTCGTTGGCCTTCTCCTCCACGAGCAGCACTGCGGTGCCCCGGCCCTTGAGCTCGCGCAGGGCGCCGTAGACCTCCTCGACCACCAGCGGGGCGAGGCCGAGCGACGGCTCGTCGGCCACCAGCAGCCGCGGCGGCCGCACCAGGGCCGGGGCGAGAGCCAGCATCTGCTGCTCGCCGCCGGACAGCGCGCCGGCGGCCTGCTGGCGCCGCTCCCCCAGGGCGGGGAACCGGGCGTAGGCGGCGTCGCGGTCGTCCGGGCCGGGCAGCCAGATCTCCAGGTTCTCCTCGACGGTCAGGGACGGGAAGATCCCCCGACCCTCGGGAACGAGGAAGGCGCCGCCCGCCACCCGGCGGAACGGCGGCTGGCCGGTCACGTCCGCGCCCGCCAGCTCGACGGCGCCGCCGGCGGGGGCGACGAGGCCGGCGATCACCGCGCACAGGGTGGACTTGCCGGCCCCGTTGGCCCCGACCAGGGCCACGGTCTCGCCCGGCGCCACGGCCAGGTCGACGCCCCGGACGACCTCGACGTCGCCGTAGCCGGCCCGCACGCCCCGCAGGCGGAGCACGGGGGCCGGCCCGCCGTCGCCGGCCCCGTCGCCCGCCCTCACCTCGCCGCCCGCCGTCAGGTCGCCGCCCGCCGGCGTGGCCACGACCGCCGCCGGCCCGGGCTCGGCCCCGTCGGCGCCCGCCGCCGGCTCCGCTGCCTCCCCGTCCGCCCCGGCCCGCGCCGCCCGCTTCCGCTGCCGCTCGTGGCGGTGGGCGGCGGCGATCGCCAGGATGCCGTCGGGGTTCTGGGCCAGCTGGACGGCGGCCAGGCCGAACATGACCTGGGGCAGCAGCGAGCCGCTGTCGATCCACCCGAACACCTCGGGGCTGAGCGCCCCGGCCAGGCCGGCCAGCACCGCCCCGGCCGGGCGGCGGATGCCGAACACCACCGCCGAGCTGAGCCAGAAGAACCCCATCTCGACCGGGAAGTCGACGTTGGTCACCTGCCCGGTGGTCGAGGCCAGCAGCACGCCGCCGAACCCGGCCACCGCGGCGGACAGGGCGAACACCGCCACCTTGGTCCGGGCCGCCCGGATGCCGACGGTCACGGCCCCGGGCTCGGTGGCGCGCAGGGCGGCCATCGCCCGCCCCGACGCCGACCGGGTCAGGTTGCCGACCAGCCAGGCGGCCACGCCCAGCAGGACCAGCAGGCCGACGATCATCGTCTCGGCCTCGCCGAAGTCGAGCGGGCCGATCTCGGGCGGGGCGACGCGCCAGCCGCTGTTGTCCTGGTTGGAGAACGCGTCGAGCTGGAAGAACAGGTACTGGGCGATGAACGCCAGCGCCATCGTCGACAGCGCCAGCGGCAGGCCGCCCAGGCGGCGGGCCGGCAGCGAGACGACGACGCCCAGGGCGGTGGCGACCAGCGTCCCGGCGGCCAGGGCGACGAGGAACGGCCAGTCGTGGCTGAGCGCCCACCCGGCGGTGAAGGCGGCCGCGGTCACGAAGGCGGCCTGGGCGAGGCTGACCATGCCGCCGATGCCCGTCACGATCGTGAACGACAGCAGCACGAGGCCGAGCGCCAGCCCCCGGGCGATCAGCGACTGCCAGTAGGTGTCGGCGACGGCGAACGAGTAGACGAGCAGCACCGCCACCCAGAAGCCCCAGACCAGCGCCTTCCGGCGGCGCGAGGTGGTCCCGAGGGCCGGGGGCGGCGAGTCGTGGGCGGCCAGGCCGGCTCGGCGGCTCCGGTCGCTGCCGAACACGAACAGCAGGCCGAACAGCAGGATGAACGGCACCGCGGTCCGGAACCCGTTGATCTCGTCGGCGAAGTCGGCGTAGCCGGCGACCAGGTTCTGCACCACGCCGATCCCCAGCCCGCCGGCGAAGGCGACCGGCAGCGACCGGAACCGGGCCAGCACGACCGCCGGCGTGGCCACGAGCACGACGGTCGTGAACGTGGGCGGGTTGAGCGTGAACAGCGGGGCCAGCAGCACCCCGGCCAGGCCGGCCAGGAACGACCCGATCATCCAGGCCACGCCGGACGTCCGGTCGGCGTCGATGCCCCGCGTCTCGGCCAGGTCCCGCCGGTCCACCACCGCCCGCATCCGCAGACCGAGGCGGGTCCGGCGCAGCAGCAGCCACAGGCCGCCGGCCGCTACCAGCGCGGCCGCGAACACCGCGATCTGGTTGGAGTCGATGAGCACGTCGCCCATCCGCCAGGTGCGCTTGGGCATCGGCCCCAGGCCCCGGATGGCGAGGACCTGATCCTGCCGGGGCAGGTCGGCGTCGAACCAGGCGTTGATCCGGTCGACGACGTAGAGGCACAGGGCCGGGACCGTGACCAGCAGGGCGATCGGCACGACCAGCCGCACCGTCGTCGGGGCGGCGGCCAGCCGGCGGAACAGGACCCGGTCGAGGCCCCAGCCCAGCAGCGGCGCGAACACCACGATGCTGAGCACCGCGGCCAGCCACACCGGCCACCCCAGGCCGGTGTTGAGCTGGAAGAAAAGGTAGGCGGTGGCGAACGCGATCGCGCCGTGGGCGAAGTTGAAGATGCCCGACGTCTGGTACGTGAGCACGATCCCCGACGCCAGGATGGCGTACAGGCCGCCGGCAACGGCCCCGCCCACCACCAGGTTCCAGAACTTCACCATCCCCCGATCCCCCTCGACTCGACTGCCGCTGCCGGCTCAGCCCAGGTAGGCGGCCCGCACCGCCGGGTCGCCCTGGATCTCGGCCGGCGTGCCTTCGGCCAGCACCCGCCCCACGTCCAGCACGACGATCCGGTCGCACTGGCCCATGACGAAGCCCATGTCGTGCTCGACCAGCACGATCGCCACCCCCCGGTCGCGCAGCCGGGCCACCTGGGCGGCGAACCGCTCGGCCTCGCCCGGCGACAGGCCCGACGTCGGCTCGTCGAGCAGCAGCACCCGGGGCTCGTCGACGATCGCCCGGGCCAGCTCGACGAGCCGGGCCTGCCCGACCGGCAGCGCCCCGGCCGGCGCGGCGCGCAGCGCGGTGAGCCCGCACTCTTCCAGCACCCCGGCCACGCGCTCGCGCCGCTCGCGCTCGCGGGACCGGCGGGACGGGGCGTCCACGAGGTCGGCCAGCAGGCCCCCGCCGCCGCCCCGCCACTCCAGCGCGGTCAGGACGTTGTCCTCGACCGTCAGGTGCCCGTAGAGCTGGACCCGCTGGAACGTGCGGCGCAGACCCCGCCGCGCCCGCCGCTCCGGCGCCTCCCGCGTGATGGCTCGGCCGTCGAGCTCGACCGTGCCCGCGGTCGGGGCCTGGACGCCCGAGGCGATGTCGAACAGTGTCGTCTTGCCGGCCCCGTTGGGGCCGATGAGGCCGCACACCTCACCGGCCGCCACCGAGAGCGACACGTCCCGCAGGGCGTGCACGCCGCCGTACCGCTTGGTGACCTCGCGCAGGGCCAGCGCGGGCGCGCCGGCCGGCGGGGCCGAGGCGCCCGGCGCGGCCCGGCCGTCAACGGCGGCGGCGCCCGGGCCACCGCCGGACACGCCGCCGGCCACGCCGCCGCGGCCGCTGCTGCCGGGCGCCACGGTCACGAGCCCTCGTCCCGCACGAACGGCTGGCTGCACACGATCGGCGTCGCCGCCGAGTACTCGCCGTCGCTCAGCTCGACCAGGTTGGTGCACGGCGAGCTGATCACGTGGTTGAGCGGGTAGCGGACGTCGCCCCGGAAGTCGGGGGTCGCGTACACCCAGTCGTCGTTCAGCGTCTCGAGGAAGCTGTCGACGGTCAGGTCGGGCCCGGTCTCCTCCAGCCCGGCGAGGAACATGTCGGCCGCGATGTAGCCGGCCGCGGCCGGCAGGCCCCGGCTGGCGTCGGGGGCGTACTCGTCGAAGTCCTCGTTCATCTGCTGGACGAACTCGACATCGGTCGCCTCGAACGGCGCCCACTGCAGGTTGATGAGCGAGCCGTCGAAGCCCTCGAAGTCGGCGAGCCGCGGGTCGTAGCCGACGGCGTTCACGAGGTTGCCCTGATAGCCCGAGGCCACCAGCGCCTGGGTGAGCGCCGAGGTGTTGGCGAAGTCGGTGATCAGGTACACGGCCGCCGGGGGGCCGCCGTCGTTGGACGTGGTGATGTCGTTGACCACCGGCGACGTGTCGGCGATGGGCTGGGTCGGGCTCAGGATGTTCTCGGAGTAGGTGACCTCGACGCCGTAGCGCTCCAGGGCCTCGGCGGTCTTCTCCAGGCCGATCTGGGCCGCCTCGTCCTCGTTGCCGATGAGGGCGAGCGTGTTGTCGGTGCCCTCCAGCGCCTCGACGAGGGCGCCGATGGCGATGCTGTTGTACTGCGGGTCGGGGTTGACCAGGCAGCCGGTGATGCCGAAGGCCACGGTCGTGTTGCACCAGGCGGCCGTGAACGCCCACCCGAACGTGGGCATCACGGCCTCGCACAGCGTCTCCTGCCACGCCGGGATGGCGCTCAGCAGCGGGACGACCGCGAACACCTCGTCGTCGACTAGGCGGCGGGCGGCGTCGACCTGGCGGGACGACTCCATGCCGTCGTCCTCGGCGCCGATGAACTCGATCGTGCGGCCGTGGACGCCGCCCTCGGCGTTGGCCCGCTCGAACCGGGCCCGGGCGCCGGCCTCGGCGTCGGTGTACAGCGCGGTGGTCGGGCCGCTCTCGGTGAGCAGGCCGCCGACCCGCACGCTGTCCTCGGTGACGCCCCGCTCGGGGTCCTCGGCCTCGAGCCCGCACTCGAGGTCGTCGGCCGACACCTCGATACCCGGCGCCTCCCAGGAGCCGCCCTCGGTGAGCCGGGCCTCCTCGGTGTCGAGCGTGCCCCCGCTGCCGCCGCCGTCGCCGGTGCCCGTCTCCTCGCTGCACGACGCGGCCACCAGGGCCGTGGCGATCAGGAGCGCCGTCGGCGCCCGCCAGACCTTCCGCATGTGTGTCCCCCTCCTCGGTGATGAACAGGTGCGGCCTCGAAAGCGGCCTCAGGTGAAGTCCGACCCGCCGTCCACGTTGACGTCCGCGCCGGTCATGTAGCTGTTGACCCGCGAGGCCAGGAAGGCGATCACCGGCCCGATCTCCCGCGGGTCGCCCGCCCGCCGCAGGTGGGCCGGGTGCCCGAAGTCCTCGGCGATCACCCGCATGGCGTCCTCGAGGCTCTCAGGGTCGACGTTCCGCTCGGGCGGCAGCGTCCGCAGGTAGCCCTTCAGCCCCTCCGACAGGAAAGACCCGGGCGACACGGTGTTGACCAGGATCCCCTCGGATCCGAGCGCCTGCGACAGGTTCTTGCTCAGGCTGGTCAGCGCCGCCTTGGACGCGGTGTAGGCCACGAGCCCCGGCGACTGGCGCTTGGTGGAGTGGGCCGACACGTTGACGATGCGGGCCCACGGGGCGGCGCGCAGCAGCGGCAGCGCCGCCCGCACGCAGCGAGCGGCCGAGAGCGTGCCGATGTCGAACGTGGCGTGCCACTCGTCGTCGTCGAGGCTCTCGAACGGGCCGACGCCCACCTCGACCGGGCCGGCCGCGTTGACCAGCACGTTCAGGTCGCCCCACCGTTTCCCCACAGCGGCGAACGCCCGGTCGACCTCGGCGCGGGACGTGAGATCGGTGGGGATGCCCACCGCGTCGGCCGCCCCCTTGGCGCGCAGCGCCACCACGGTCTCGTCGAGCTGGCCCTGTGTCCGGGCCAGGACCGCGACCCGGGCCCCCTCCGCCGCCAGGCACTCGGCCGCCGCTCGGCCCATCCCCCTGGATCCGCCGGAGACCACGCACCGGGCGTCGGCCAGCCCCAGGTCCATCGACTGTTCCCCTCCCCCTCTGGCTCGTGAACACCGACCCAGGTCAGTGAACCAAGACTCAGTCAGATATAACATATTGTTTGCGCCGGCGGGAGCCCTTCGCCCCCTGCGGTGCCCGCCGGCCCCGGGCCGCTGCGCCCGCTGCGCGCTCACCTGCCTGCTGGCGCCCGCCCTGGTGGCCGGGGCCCGGCCCGGGTCGTCAACGTGAGCTCGGCCGGCCACCACGTGGCCGGGCATCGACTGGGACGACCCCCAACTAGCGGCGGCCCTACGACAAGTGGCAGGCCTACGGGCAGTCGAAGACGGCCAACGTCCTGTCCGCCGTCGGCCTGGAGCGGCGGCTCGGGCCGCGGGGCGTGCACGCCTACGCCGTCCACCCGGGGATGATCGCCGCCAACCTGGGCCGCCACCTCGACCGCTCCGACCTCGACGGCATCATCGAGCGGGCCCGGCGGTCGGCGCGGAGCGCCGGCCGGCGGGCCTACAAGTCGGTGGGCGCCGGGGCGGCGACGACCTTCTACACCGCCACCGCGCCCGGGCTGGAAGAGCGGGGCGGGGCGTACCTAGCCGACTGCGCGATCAGCGACGACCACGCCCCCTGAGCCCGCGACGCCGACGACGCGGAGCGCCTGTGGGCACTGTCCGAGCGGTTGGTCGGCCGCACGGGCGCGCTGCCCTGACGTCGCCCGGCAGTCAGGCTTCGGTGCCGGACTCGGCGTCCATGGCCCGTTGGAGGGCGTCGAGCGAGGCGGTGAGGGTGCGGCGTTCGGCCGGGGACAGGTGCGACAGCACCCGCGACCAGTAGCCCGTCTGGAGGGCGTCGACCCGGTCGCACACCGCGCGTCCCGCCGGCGTGATGGCCAGCACCGTCGACCGGCGGGTGTGGCCGCCGGGCGCCTCGACCACCAGGCCCCGGGCCCGCAGGGGCTCGAGCTGACGGCTGATCGTCGACTTGTCGAGCCCCATCGCCCGGGCCAGCTCGGTCACGGTCAGCGGCCCGGCGAAGAGCACCTTCCACAGCAGCAGGGAGGCCGACCGAGGCAGCCCGGTCACCTCCTCGATCAGGCGGCGCCGGGCCGGCGACGCCATCCACTCGTACCAGTACCAGAAGAAGCGGTGGACCCGTTCGGTGTCGGCCGCCAGGTCGCTCGGGCCCCCGCCGCCGCTCGGGCCGTCGCCGCCCGGGTCCGCGCCGTCGGTCATGGTCAGAGGGCGTCGATGGCGGCCAGGTCGTCGTCGGTGAGCCGCCAGGACGCGGCCCGGGCGTTCGCCTCGACCTGGGCAGGCGACGTGGCCCCGGCGATGACGGACGCCACGCCCGGCTGCGCCGCCAGCCACGCCACCGCCAGCTCGAGCAGCGTGCGACCGTGCTCGGCGGCGAAGGCGGCCAGCCGCTCGATCCGGTCGAACGTCTCGTCGGTGACGTCGGCCGCGAAGTGGGGGGCGACCGCCAGCCGGGAGCCCGGCGGGTACGCCTCGCCGCGCTTGTACTTGCCGGTCAGCAGCCCCGACGCCAGCGGGAAGTACGGCACGATGCCGAGGCCGGCCTCGCGGGCGGCGGGCACGACCGACTCCTCCACCGCCCGCTGCAGCAGGTTCCACTCGATCTGCGTGCCCGTGAAGCGGGGCAGGCCGCGGTCGGTGGCGATCTCGTCGGCCTCGCGGATCTGGTCGCCGGACAGGTTGGACGACGCCAGGTGCAGGACCTTGCCCTCCTCCACCAGAGCGGCCAGGGCCTCCTGCGCCTCCTCCATCGGGGCCTCGGGGTCGGGGAAGTGCAGGTAGTAGACGTCGATGCGGTCGGTGCCGAGCCGCCGCAGGCTGATCTCGCACCCCGTGCGGATGCGCTCGGCCAGCACGCCCGGCCGGTAGGGCTCGTCCTTGGGCCGGGGCAGGTACTTGGTGGCGACGACGGCCTCGTCGCGCCGGGACCCCAGGGCCTGGCCCAGGAACTCCTCGGACCGGCCCCCGCCGTACATCTCGGCCGTGTCGAAGTGGGTGACGCCGGCGTCGAGGGCGGCCCGCACGACGGCGTGCGACGCCTCGGCGTCGATCCGCATGCCGAAGTTGTTGCAGCCCAGGCCCACCACCGACAGCTCGGGCCCGTCGTGGCCCAGCTTGCGTGCCTCCATCAGACGTCGAACCCCACTCGATGCGACCTCACTCGATCCGTGCCCGCTCGATCCAGACTCACTAGATCGTTGTATGTTTACAACCGTACCGCGCCACCGGGGAGGGATCGCGCCGTGAGCGCCGAGAGCATGAAACGGATCCTGTACGCGGGCAGCGTCCACGACCAAGCCGAGAGAGACGCCGTCCTCCGGGTGCTGGACGGCGGCGCCCGAGCCTTCGCCATCGGCAAGCACGTCGCCGAGATGGAGCGGCGGGTGGCCGAGCTGTTCGGCAAGGCGTCGGGCCTCATGGTCAACTCGGGCTCCTCGGCGCTGTTCCTGGCGGTCGAGCTGCTCGACCTGCCGCCCAGCTCCGAGATCATCACCGCCACCTGCACGTTCTCGACCGACATCTCGGCCATCGTCCGGGCCGGTCACGTGCCGGTGCTGATCGACATCGAGCCCGACACGTTCAACGCCGACGTGGCCCGCATCGAGGAGATGATCTCGCCGAAGACCCGGGCCATCCTGCTGCCCAACCTCGTGGGCAACGCCCCCGACTGGGACGCGGTGCGGGCCATCGCCGACCGCCACGACCTGCTGGTGGTCGAGGACTCCTGCGACGCGCTCGGCGCCACCCTGCGGGGCACGCCCACCGGCACCCGCTCCGACCTCAGCCTGACCAGCTTCGCCAACTCGCACATCATCACGTGCGCCGGTAACGGCGGGATGGTCCTGCTCGACGACGAGCGCCTGCGCGACCGGGGCCTGCTGCTGCGCCGGTGGGGCCGCCGGTCGGAGGTCCAGCTCTACGGCAGCCGCCGGGGCGAGCGCGACTTCTGGGAGGACCTCGACGGCATCCGCTACGACAACCTGTTCATCTTCGACGAGCTGGGCTGGAACTTCGAGCCATCGGAGATGGGCGCCGCCTTCGGGCTGGCCCAGCTCGACAAGCTGGGCGCCAACCACGAGCGGCGGCAGCGCAACTTCGCTCTCTACACCGAGCTGTTCCGCCGGCACGAGGACCGGTTCGTCCTGCCCCGCACGACCGACGGCCTGCACACGGCCTGGCTGTCGTACCCGATCGTCGTACGCCCCGACGCCGGGTTCACCCGCAGCGACATGCAGCTGTTCCTCGAGGAGCGGGGCGTCGACACCCGCACGGTGTGGACGGGCAACGTGGCCCGCCAGCCGATGATGAAGGGCGTCACGTTCCGGGCCCCCGCCGGCGGCATGCCCAACGCCGACGCGGTCATGGCCGGCGGCCTGATCCTGCCGATGGGCCACGGCCTCGACGACGCCGCCATCGACTACGTGCGCGAGCGGGTCGAGGCCTTCCTCGCCACGGTCTGAGCGGCCGCCGCCCGAGCCGCCCCCCGCCGGCCGAACGCTCCCGCCAGCGGCCCCTCCCCCGCTTTGACCCTCGCCGCTGTCACGGCCCGGGCGTAGTGTCCGGCAAACAGGCGATGAGAGGGAGGGCACACCATGCCCGAGCGAGACCGGTACATCCCGGGTGTCCCCTGCTGGGTCGACACCCTCCAGCCCGATCCGAAGGCGGCGGCCCGGTTCTACGGCGACCTCTTCGGGTGGGAGGTCGCCGACGTCACCGAGGGCGGTGCGGACGGCTACCTCATCGGCCGCATCCGGGGCGGCGACGTCGCCGGGGTGGGCTCGGTCCCCCCGGGGTCGCCGCCCACGCCGGTGTGGAACACCTACGTGAGCGTCGACAGCGTCGACGCCACCGTGGCCCGGGCCCGCGACGCCGGCGCCACCGTGGTGGTCGAGCCGTACGACGTCATGGACCTCGGGCGCTCGGCGGTGCTCGCCGACCCCCACGGGGCGGCCTTCGGCCTGTGGGAGCCCGAGGCCTTCCCCGGCGCCCGGGTCGTCAACGAGCACGGCGCGCTGAACTTCAACGGCCTGGCCACGCGCGACCCCGAGGCGGCCGAGGCGTTCTACAGCGCGGTCTTCGGCTGGCGGCTGCTGCGGCTGCCCGAGGGGCCGATGTGGGCGCTCCCCGGCTACGGCGACCACCTCGAGGAGCTCAGCCCCGGCCTGCACGAGCAGATGGCGCAGATGGGCGCGCCCGAGGGCTTCATCGACGTCGTGGCCGCCATCGACCCGATCGGCGACGACGACGCCGACACACCGGCGCACTGGAACATCACGTTCGGCACCGAGGACGTCCGGGCGACGGCGGCCCGGGCCGAGGAGCTGGGCGGCCGGGTCGAGGAGGGGCCGCTCGACGCACCCTGGAGCCGGACGGCCGTGATCGCCGACCCCCAGGGAGCGCGGTTCATCGCCAGTCAGTTCGTGCCCGAGAACAAGGACCTGGCCCGCTGACCGGCAGGCCCTGACCGGTCGGCGGCCGCCGGTCGACGACAGCCCGCCACCCCACCCGCCTGGGCGGGCGGGGTGGCCTGTCGGGCTTCAGGGGGGTTTCCGGACGAGGGCTCGAGGAGGGATGCGGTGGGTCAGGCGCTCGAGCCGGCCTGCACCTGCAGCGACTCGTACTCCTCGCCGGTGTCCTGCCAGTCCTCGAAGGCGATCACGCCCATCTCGGTGAACCGCTCGCGCAGCCAGCCGTCGCCGGCGTCGAGCAGGCCGAGCTTCTTGCAGTTGGGGACGATCTTCGAGAACAGCATCTGCTGGAACATCGCCCGGCCCGGGTCCTGCACGACGAGCGGCAGGATCTCCTTGGGCTTGATGCCCATGCGCTCCCACACCTCCTGCTGGAGGAACCGGTCGCGCATACGCACCGCGGCCTCGAACGCGAACTCCTGGCGCTCGCGCAGCTCGGCGGTCGTGAGGTCCTGGTAGTACTCCTTCAGCGACAGCACCCCGAAGGCCACGTGCCGGGCCTCGTCCGACATCACGTAGCGCAGCAGCTGCTTGAGCAGCGGGTCGGGGGTCATCTCCCGCATGAACCCGAACGCCGCCAGCGCCAACCCCTCGACCATGATCTGCATGCCGAGGTAGGTCATGTCCCACCTGCTGTCGTTGATGATGTCGTCGAGCAGCATCTTCAGGTGGGCGTTGATCGGGTAGTGGCCCTCGTGCTTCTCGTCGAGGTACTTGGCGAACACCTCGACGTGCCGGGCCTCGTCCATGACCTGGGTGGACGCGTAGTACTTGGCGTCGATCCAGGGCACGGTCTCGACGATCTTGGCCGTGCACAGCAGGGCGCCCTGCTCGCCGTGCATGAACTGGCTCAGCGTCCAGTTGTCGGACTCGATGGCCAGCTGGATGAAGTCGTCCTCGGTGAACTTCTCGAGCGGGGTGCCGGTGACGTCGCGCTCGAGCTCCGCCCACTGCATGCGCGACAGCTGGGCGTTCTTGACCAGGTCGACCTCGGTGTCCCAGGGGAGGTCGGTCTGGCCGTTCCACTGCGCGTGCTTGGCCTTCTCGTAGAGCTTGCTGAGGCCCGGCCGAGCCCCCTTCTCGTAGTCCCACGTGAAGATGGCGTCCGCGTTGTCGGCGACCGTGTGGATGGCCTCGTCCACGTCGGTGTTCGACACCGACAGGATGGCCTCCAGGTCATTGACGTCCTCCCGGCCGATGATCTCGGTGTTCGCCGAGTACTCCTCGCTCGCCATTGGGCCCCCTGGGTCAGCGTTGACTCGAGTCGATAACACCAATTATTGACGCGGAGCGTGGCGGCCGAAAGGGATAGAGAGTGTGACGTTCGTCACTGACGTCCCGGTCAGCGACGCGTCGGCGCCCCGGCGCGCGCCGCGTCGGCCCCGAAAGCCGGGCCAGGTGCCGGGCCAGGAGCGGTTCAGACGGCCCGGCCGACGCAGCCGATTCTCACGGCTCAGTCGACGCGCAGCGCCGCGTCGAGCAGGGCCTCCTGCTCCTGCACGTGGATCGTGTGCGACCCGGTGGCCGGGCTGCCCGACTCGTAGCGGCTGACCCGCCGGATGCGGTGCTTGTCGCCGAACCGCTCGGCCAGCCGGTCCTGGGCGAAGGCCCAGGCGCCCATGTTGGCCGGCTCCTCCTGCAGCCAGACGATCTCGTCGGCGTTCGGGTAGCTGGCCACGATCTCGTCGAGCCGGTCGTAGGGCCACGGGTAGAGCTGCTCGACCCGCACGATGGCCACCGGCGCCGGCCGCTGCTGGCGCTCGACCAGCGCCTCGACGCCGATCTTGCCGGAGCACAGCACGATGCGGCGCACCGCGGCGCGGTCCTCGACCGCAGGGTCGTCGAGGACCTCCTCGAAGCTCCCCCGCGTCAGGTCGTCGACCTTGGATCGCGCCGGCCGGGCCCGCAGCAGCGACTTGGGCGTGAACACCACGAGCGGCTTGCGGATGTCGCGGTGCATCTGGCGCCGCAGCAGGTGGAAGTACTGGGCGGCCGTGGTGGCGTTGGTGACCTGGATGTTGTCCTCGGCGCACTGGGTGAGGAACCGCTCGACCCGGGCCGAGCTGTGCTCGGCGCCCTGACCCTCGTAGCCGTGGGGCAGCAGCAGGACGAGGCCCGAGGTCTGGCCCCACTTGTCCTCGCCGGCGACGATGAACTGGTCGACGATGACCTGGGCACCGTTGACGAAGTCGCCGAACTGGGCCTCCCAGCACACCAGGGCGTCCTTGTTGGCCACCGAGTAGCCGTACTCGAAGCCCATCGCCGCGTACTCCGACAGCAGCGAGTCGTAGATCCAGAACTTGCCCTGGTCGGGGCTGAGGTGGGCCAGCGGCGCCCACTCGGCGCCGTTGGTGTGGTCGATCAGCACGGCGTGGCGCTGGCTGAAGGTGCCTCGGCGGGAGTCCTGCCCGGCCAGCCGGATGTCGGTGCCCTCGAGCAGCAGCGTGCCGAACGCCAGGGCCTCGGCGGTGGCGAAGTCGACCTCGCCGGCCTCGCGGAACATCTTGTCCCGCGCCTCCATCTGCCGGACCAGCTTGGGGTGCACGTGGAAGTCGTCGGGCCAGGCGGTCAGCGCCCTGAACACCCGCTCCAGCACCGGGCGCTCCACGCCGGTCTCGACGTGCGGCAGCACGCCGACCGCCGGCGGCGGCTCGGCCGCCTTCAGGTCGGCCGGCGGGGCCGACTGGCGGGTCTCGTCCAGCGCCTGTTGCAGCCGCTTCTGGAAGTCGTCGAGCGCCTGCTCGGCCTCCTCCAGCGACAGGTGGCCCCGCTTGACCAGCGACTCGGTGAACAGCTTCCGCACCGACCGCCGCTCGTTGATCTTGGCGTACATGAGCGGCTGCGTGTAGCTGGGATCGTCGCCCTCGTTGTGCCCGTGGCGCCGGTAGCAGACGAGGTCGATGACCACGTCCTTGTGGAACCGCTGGCGGTAGGCGTAGGCGAGCCGGGCCACCCGCACGCAGGCCTCGGGGTCGTCGCCGTTCACGTGGAAGATCGGCGCCTGCACGATCTTGGCGGCGTCGGTGGCGTAGATGCCCGACCGGGCGGCCTCGGGCGTGGTCGTGAACCCGATCTGGTTGTTGATGACCACGTGGATGGTGCCGCCCACCCGGTAGCCCTTGATGTCGCTCATGTTGAGCGTCTCGGCCACCACACCCTGGCCGGCGAAGGCGGCGTCTCCGTGCATGAGGATGGGCAGGATCGAGAACGCCTCGGGGTCGTTGATCTGGTCCTGCCGGGCCCGGGCCATGCCGACCACCACCGGGTCGACGGCCTCGAGGTGGCTGGGGTTGGCGGCCAGCTCGACCCGGATGCCGTTGCCCTTGCGGCTCTGGAACTTGCCGACCTGGCCCAGGTGGTACTTGACATCGCCCGTGCCCTGGACGGCGTCGGGGTCGAGCGTCCCCTCGAACTCCTTGAACAGCTGGTCGTAGGACTTGCCCACGATGTTGGCCAGGACGTTGAGCCGGCCCCGGTGGGCCATGCCCATGACGGCGCCGTCGAGCCCGTCGTCGGCGGCCGCCTCGAGCAAGGCGTCGAGGATGGGGATCAGGCTCTCGCCGCCCTCGAGGCCGAACCGCTTCTGGCCGAGCCACTTGGTTCCGAGGAACTTCTCGAACGCCTCGGCCGCGTTCAGCCGCTCGAGGATGTGGCGCAGGTCCTCGGTGGGGAGCTCGTTGCTGACGCCCTCGACCTGCGACTGGATCCAGTGCTGCTCCTCAAGGTCCTGGATGTGCATGTACTCGATGCCCGCCGTGCGGCAGTAGGCGTCGCGCAGCACCCGCAGGATCTCGGACAGGCGCATCCGGTCCTCGCCCACCAGGTCGCCCGTCAGGAACTCTCGGTCGAGGTCCCAGATCGTCAGGCCGTAGGTGGCCGGGTCGAGCTCGGGCGCCATCTGCGGTTCCTTCCACCGCAGCGGGTCGAGGTCGGCGATCAGGTGCCCGCGCACCCGGTAGACCCGGATCAGCGTGGCCACCGCCATCTGCTTCTCGAGCTGGGACTGCTCGCGGTCGACCGGGTTGACGTCGCGCCGCCACCGGATCGCCTCGTAGGGCACCTCGAGGCTGGCGAAGATGTCGTCGTAGAAACCGTCGGCGCCGAGCAGCAGCTCCTCGACGCGCTTGAGGAACAGGCCCGACTCCGCGCCCTGGATGATGCGGTGGTCGTAGGTCGACGTGACCGTCACGACCTTCGAGGCGCCCAGGTCGGCCAGCATCAGCGGGTCGGCGCCCCGCCACTCGGCCGGATAGTCGATGGCGCCCAGACCCACGATGACGCCCTGGCCCGGCATGAGCCGCGGCACCGACTGGACCGTGCCGATCGTGCCCGGATTGGTCAGCGTGACGTTGGCGCCGGCGAAGTCGTCGGGCGACAGCTTGTTGGAGCGGACCTTGCGGATCAGCTCCTCGTAGCGACCCCAGAACGCCCGGAAGTCGAGCGTGTCGGCCTCGTGGATCACCGGGACGAGCAGCGTGCGGCTGCCGTCGGACTTCTCGACGTCGACCGCCAGGCCCAGGTTGACGTGCTCGTGGCGGACGACGCGGGGCTTGCCGTCGTCGCCCTCGACGTAGGTCGAGGCCATGACCGGCATCGAGTCGGCGATGGCCCGGACGACCGCGTAGCCGATGATGTGGGTGAAGCTGACCTTGCCGCCCCGGGTGCGGCCCAGGTAGCCGTTGATGACCCGGCGGTTGACCTCGAGCAGCTTGGCCGGGACGTTGCGGAAGCTGGTGGCCGTGGGGACCTTGAGGCTGGCCTCCATGTTGGCCACGATGCGCGCCGCCGCACCCCGCAGCGGCTCGCCGACCGGCTCGCCCGTCCCCGACTCGGCCTGGGGCGGCGCCGGCTTGGCGGCCTCGGCCCGCGGCGCGGCCGTCGCCTGCGACGCCGCCGGGGCCCGGGCCGTGCCCGGCGCGGCCGTCGCCTGCGACGCAGCCGGAGCCGACGGGGCCGCTGCGCCATTGCGCGCCGCGGTGGCGGGTGCGGTGGCGGCGACCGGGGCCGGCGCGGGCGGCGTGGGTGCGGGGGCCGTCTTGGGCGCCGACACGGGGACGTAGTCGGTGAAGAAGTCGCGCCAGCTCTCGCTGACCGAGGTCGGGTCAGCCAGATACTGCTCGTACATCTCGTCGACCAGCCAGGCGTTCGGCCCCAGAGCGGTCGTCGATGTCTTCTCGTCACCCACGGTGCCGATCGTACCGGGACCTGGCGAGTCCACCGCCCCGGGCCCAAACGGCGGTAGAAACGGTTACGAGTCCCCTCGCAGAAGGAGGCTGACCATGAGTCCGACGACGATCACCGTCGCTGCGGATCAGCCGATCTCCAGCCGGCTCCTCCGCCCTCTGCTCGGGTCCTCCGTGACCGTCCGCACCGCCTCCGGGTCCCTGCAGGGCACCCTCCTCTCCTGCGTGAAGGGCAGCGCCTGGTTCGTCGTCGACGACAAGGACGTCGTCGTCCCTCTCGACGACATCATCTCCGTGCGCGCCGCCTGACCGACGGCCCGGCCCCGACCGGGCGCCGGCGTCGATTCACGCGGCCGCGCCGCGGCCGTCGTGGTCGAGGCGCACGAGCGAGACGAGCGACTGGACGTCCGACCGCCGGAAGGCGTCGACGTAGCCGGCCAGGAGGCGGCGCTGGTCCTCGCCGTCCAGCCGGTCCGGCCCCGCCGCCTCGGCGGCCAGGGCGGCGCGCGCCCGCTGCAGGGCGCTGTTGACCGCCACCGTCGTGCAGCCCAGCAGCTCGGCCACCTCGTGGGCCCGCCAGCGCAGCACCTCGCGCAGGATCAGCACGGCCCGCTGGCGCGACGGCAGGCGCTGGAGCGCCACCAGGAAGGCGTCGTGCACGGCCTCCTGGGTCTCGACCACGTCGGCCGGGTCGTGGGGCGCCGCCCCGCCCCGCCCGCCGCTCACCGACTCCACCGGGCGCAGCTCGCCGCCCGGCCGCGGCTCCGGCGAGGACCCCAGGTCCATCGGCCGGGCGTGGCGCTGCCTGCCCCGCAGCATGTCGAGGCAGACGTTGGTGGCGATGCGGTACAGCCACGACCGGAGGGGGGCCCGGCCGTCGAACTGGTCGTAGCGGCGCCACGCCCGCACCAGCGTCTCCTGCACGGCGTCGTCGGCCTCGAACGGGGAGCCCAGCATCCGCTGGCAGTGACGGCGCAGCTCCTGGCGGTGGGACTCGAGGCGGGTCCCGAGCGTCGCCCGCCGGTACCCCACGGTGGCGGCGCGTTGCATCTCGATCGTGAGCACGATGTCACCGTCGCATCACCCCCTGGTCGCGGACATCGCCCACCTGGCCGATACTGAGCCACCGGTGGCCGACCCCCGGCATCAGCCACCCCCGTCCAGGCCGCTGAGCTGGAGGTTCACGATCGACCATCGGCCGTTGGCGCGGACCGCGACAAGCGTCGCCCGGAACCGGCCGCTCCACTCCTCGCCCCGGTAGCTGGCCTCCTGGCGCTGGACGGCGGTGACCACCACCGCGTTCCCCTGCGCCCGGAGCCGCAGGTCGTCCCACGCGAACGCCCGGAGGACGAGGTCGCCGGAGCGGTGCCGGTCGATCCACTCCTGCTTGGTCAGCACGTAGCCCCGCGGCCCGTCGCCGCGGAAGTCGCCGTCGAGCAGGCCGTCGAGCGCGTCCGCGTCGCCGCGGGCCTCGGCGTCCACCCACCGACCCAGGATCTCCTCGAACGTGTCCAGGGCGCCCACGGTCGCACCCGCCGGCCCGCAGGACATCGGCCAGGTGGCCGATGTGGGCGCGGGTGCGCGAGGGCGGCCACCCCGCAGGGGGCAGACTGGGGCGATGGGGGTAGAGCACCAGGAGCGGGCGTCGATCCTGCCGGCGGGCACCGTCACGTTCCTGCTGACCTGCCTCGACCGCCCGACGACCGGACCGGCCTCCCTGCCCGCGCCCGAGGGCGTGGTGCGCCGGCTCGGCGACGTCGTGGCCGCGGTGGTGGCCGAGCGGGGCGGCGTCCAGGCCACCCGGCCCGACGGCGAGCGGGCCGACTCGCAGGCCGCGGTGTTCCCCTCGGCCGCCGACGCGGTGGCGGCCGCCCTCGACGTCCAGCGCGCCCTGGCCAAGGAGGACTGGCCCGACCGGCGGGCGCCCGCCGTCCGCATCGCCCTGCACACCGGCGAGGCCCACGTGCGCGACGGCCGCGACTACGGCGGGCCGGCCCTCGACCGCGGCGCCCGCCTACGCGACGTGGCCCACGGCGGCCAGACGCTGCTGTCGACCGCCACGGCCGCGGTCGTGGCCGAGGACCTGCCGCCCGGCGCCGAGCTGGCCGACCTGGGCGAGCACCGGCTCCGCGACCTGTCCCGCCCCGAGCGGGTGTTCGAGCTGCGCCACCCCGACCTGCCGGCCGACCTGCCGCCGCTCCGCTCGCTCGACACGCTCGCCAACAACCTGCCGGTCCAGCTCACCAGCTTCGTCGGCCGGGGCGAGGAGCTGGCCGCGGTCGAGCTGCTTCTCGACGGCGAGCGGCTCGTGACGCTCACCGGGCCCGGCGGCGCCGGCAAGACCCGCCTGGCCCTGCACGCCGCGGCCGAGCTGGCCGACCGGTGGCCCGACGGCGTGTGGTGGGTCGACCTGGCCCCGGCCACCGACCCCGGCCTGGTCGCCGACCTGGTGGCGTCGACCGTCGGCGTGCTGGTCGAGCCGGGCGGCGGCCCGCTGCGGGCACTGGGCCAGCAGCTGCGCGACCGGCGCCTGCTGGTGTGCCTCGACAACTGTGAGCACGTGCTCGACGCCGCCGCCGAGGTGGCCGACACGCTCCTCCGGGGCTGCCCGGGCGCGTCGGTGCTGGCCACCAGCCGCGAGCCGCTGGGCCTGCCCGGCGAGACCGTGTGGCGGGTCCCGTCGCTGGTCGACGACGAGGCCGTGTCGCTGTTCGTCGAGCGGGCTAGCCACGTCCGGCCCTGGTTCAGCCTCGACGAGACCAACGAGGAGGCCGTCCTCCGGCTGTGCCGACGGCTCGACGGCATGCCGCTCGCCATCGAGCTGGCCGCCGCCTGGCTGCGCACGCTCACGCCGGCCCAGATCGCGGCCGGCCTCGACGACCGGTTCTCGCTCCTGGTGCGGAGCCCCCGGGGCGTGAGCGCCCGCCAGCAGACGCTCGCCGCCTCCATCGACTGGAGCCACGACCTGCTCGACGAGGTCGACCAGGTGGTGTTCCGGCGGTTGGCCGTGTTCGCCGGCAGCTTCACGCTGGAGGCCGCCCAGGCGGTGGCGGCCGCCGACCCCCTGTCCGGGACCGAGGTGCTGCTCGCCCTCGGCCGCCTCGTCGACAAGTCGCTGGTCGTGATGGAGGACCGGGGCGGCGAGGCCCGCTACCGGCTGCTGGAGACGATCCGCCAGTACGCGTCCGACAAGCTCGAGGCGGCGGGCGAGGCCGCCGCGCTCCGTGACCGCCACCTCGACCACTTCGTCGCGCTCGCCGAGGCCGCCGAGCCCGGCCTGGCGGGCGACGAGCAGGACCGCTGGCTCGGCCTGCTCAAGGCCGACCACGACAACCTGCGGGCCGCGCTCGACTGGGGCCTGGCGCTGCCCGATCCGGGCCGCGCCCGGCGCCTGGCCGCCCCCCTGTTCTGGTTCTGGTACCTGCGCGGGCACACGAACGAGGGCGTCGACTACCTGCGGCGCGCCATCGAGCGGGCGCCGGAGGAGGAGTCGCCGCTGCAGGCGACGCTGTTCACCGGCGTGGCCGCGGTGTCCATCGCCAGCGGCCGGTTCGACGTGCTCGTCGAGCACGCCCAGAAGGGCCTGGCGCTGGCCAGCGCCATCGGCGACCAGCGCAACCGGGGCCGGTGCCTGCTGCTGCTGGGCGTGGCCATGTCGTACCTCGACTTCGACGCCTCCGGCGACCTCCTGGGCCAGGGGGCCGAGGCGGCGGCCGCGGCCGGCGACGACCTGATCGCCGACCGCATCCTGGTCATGCAGGGCCTCCTGCTCGGCTATCGCGACCGGCACGACGACGCCGCGCCGATCCTCCAGGAGGGCTACGAGCGGTGCCGGCGCCGCGGCGACCGGGGCTTCGCCGCCATCGCGCTCGACTACCAGGTGGTGGCGGCCGTGCTCCAGGGCGACCTGGCCCGGGCCGACGAGCTGGCCACCCGCAGCTACGAGATCACCGCCCCCCGGGGCGACTTCTACGACGTCGGCCTGTCGACCGGGCATCTGGCCCTGGTGAAGTCGTACACCGGCGACATCGAGGCCGGGCTGCGGGTCACCGAGCCGATCGTGCGGGCCGTCGAGGGCAGCGACGAGGCCGTGTACGTGCCGCGGCTGGCCCAGGCCCGGGGGCGCCTGGCGCTGATGACCGGCGACTACGAGGCCGCCGCCGAGTGGTTCCGGAGCGACGTGCGCGAGGGACCGATGGCCGGGAGCCTCATCACCGCGCGGGTCCTGCCCGGCCTGGCCGCCGCGCTCCGCCACCTGGGCCGGGCCGACGAGGCCGCGGCCACCGCCGAGCGGGCGCTGACCACCGCCCGGCAGCTCGGCGTCCCCTACCTCGTGGCCGACGCCCTCGAGGAGCAGGCCCACCAGGCGGCGCCGACCGACCCCGACACGGCCGAGCGCCTCTACCACGAGTCGCTGGCCACCCGCTTCGAGCACGGCGTCCGCACGTTCCTGGTCGACAACCTCGACGCCCTCGCCGGGCTGGCCGCCCGGGCCGGCCGCCATGCCGAGGCCGCCCGGCTCCTCGCCGCCAGCGACGCGGCCCGCGCCGCCATCGGCTACCCCCGGCCGGCCATCGACGCCCCCGCCCACGAGGAGCGCGTCGCCGCCCTGCGCGCCGCCCTGGGCGACGGCTTCGACGACGCCTGGTCGGCCGGGGCCGGCCTGTCCCTGGACGCGGCGGTCGCGCTGGTCCGCCGGGCCCGCGGCGCCCGCGGCCGCCCGTCCACCGGGTGGGCGAGCCTCACCCCCACCGAGCTCGACGTCGTCCGGTGCGTCGTCGAGGGGTTGAGCAACCCCGAGATCGGCGCCCGCCTGTTCATGAGCCGGGGCACGGTCAAGACCCACCTGTCCCACGTGTACGCCAAGCTCGGCATCTCCAACCGGACCGAGCTGGCCACCGTGGCGGCCCGGCACGTGGACGACGACTGAGAGCCGCTACCGTCGCATCCCTATGAGCAACGCCCAGTTCATCTTCACGATGCGGCGGGTGAGCCGCTTCCACCCGCCCGACCGCGAGGTGCTGCGCGACATCTCCCTCTCGTTCTACCCGGGCGCCAAGATCGGCGTGATCGGCGCCAACGGCAGCGGCAAGTCGTCGCTGCTGCGGATCATGGCGGGCATCGACGACGGCTACACGGGCGAGGCGCGGCTCACGCCCGGCTTCACCGTCGGTCTGCTCGAGCAGGAGCCGAAGCTCGACGAGTCCAAGGACGTGATGGGCAACGTCATGGACGGCGTCGGCCAGGTGGCGGCGTTGCTCACCGAGTACGACGAGGTCATGGCCGGCTGGGCCGACCCCGACGCCGACTACGAGAAGCTGGGCGCTCGCCAGGCCGAGCTGGAGTCGAAGATCGAGGCGGCCAACGCCTGGGACCTCCAGCGCACGATCGAGATCGCCATGGACGCCCTGCGCCTGCCCCCGGGCGACGCGGACGTGTCCACGCTGTCGGGCGGCGAGCGGCGCCGGGTCGCCCTGTGCCGTCTGCTGCTGTCCCGCCCCGACCTCCTGCTGCTGGACGAGCCGACCAACCATCTCGACGCCGAGTCGGTGGCGTGGCTGGAGCGGTTCCTGCGCGACTACAGCGGCACGGTCGTCGCCGTCACCCACGACCGGTACTTCCTCGACAACGTGGCCGGCTGGATCCTCGAGCTCGACCGGGGTCGCGGCTACCCGTTCGAGGGCAACTACTCCGGCTGGCTCGAGCAGAAGCGGCGCAGGCTCGAACAGGAGGAGAAGGCCGACGCGGCCCGCCGGCGCACGCTGGAGCGCGAGCTCGAGTGGGTCCGCATGGCCCCCAAGGCCCGGCAGGCCAAGGGCAAGGCCCGCCTGGCCGCCTACGAGAAGCTGCAGGCCGAGGCCGAGGCGGCCGAGCGGGGCCCCGACCGGCTCCAGATCTCGATCCCGCCCGGCCCCCACCTCGGCGACCTGGTGATCGAGGTCGAGCACCTGTCCAAGGGCTACGGCGACCGGCTGCTCATCGACGACCTGTCGTTCTCGCTGCCGCGGGCCGGCATCGTCGGCGTCATCGGCCCCAACGGCGCCGGCAAGACCACGCTGTTCCGCATGCTGATCGGCACCGAGCAGCCCGACTCGGGCACCGTGCGGATCGGCCCGTCGGTCGACATGGCCTACGTCGATCAGAGCCGCGACGCCCTCGACCCCGAACGCACCGTCTACGAGGAGATCACCGACGGCCAGGACGTGCTCAAGCTCGGCAACCGCGAGGTCAACGGCCGAGCCTACGTCGCCTCGTTCAACTTCAAGGGGTCCGACCAGCAGAAGAAGGTGGGCGTGCTCTCCGGCGGCGAGCGCAACCGGGTGCACCTGGCCAAGATGCTGCGGCGGGGCGGCAACGTGCTGCTGCTCGACGAGCCCACCAACGACCTCGACGTCGACACGCTACGGGCGCTGGAGGACGCGCTCGAGGCGTTCCCCGGCTGCGCCGTGGTCATCAGCCACGACCGCTGGTTCCTCGACCGCATCGCCACCCACATCCTGGCCTTCGAGGGCGACAGCCAGGTCCGGTGGTTCGAGGGCAACTTCAGCGAGTACGAGGCCTGGCGGCGCAAGCAGCTCGGCGCCGACGCCGACCAGCCCCACCGCATCAAGTACAAGCCGCTGACGCGCTGACGGCGGCGAGGCGGGCCGGCGCCGCCGGCCCGCGCCCGGCGGACGGGGAGGTCAGGCGTCCCGCGCCCGGACGGGGGCGGGACCCGCGCCCGTACGGGGCCGGTCAGGCGACCAGCTCGCGCAGCACGGGCAGGCTCACCGAGCCCGAGCCGAGCACGGCGTCGTGGAAGGCGGGCAGGTCGGCCTCGCCGTGCCGCGCCCGCAGGCGCTGGATCTCCAGCTGGCCGATTTTGTAGCCGAGCGCTTGGCCGGGGATGGCGACGTAGCGGTCGACCTCGACCGCCACCTCGTCCACGCCGACCGGGGCGTTGGCGGTCATGAAGTCGATCGCCTGCTGGCGGCTCCAGCCCCGGGCGTGGAGCCCGGTGTCGACGACCAGGCGGCACGACCGCCATGAGTCGCCGGTCAGCATGCCGAGCCGGTCGAGGTCGTCGCGGTACAGGCCCATCTCGTCGGCCAGCCGCTCCGCGTACAGCGCCCAGCCCTCGACGAAGGCGGTGTTGGCCCACGACAGCCGCTGGAAGCGGGGCAGGTGGTCGAGCTCGTTGGCGATCGTCAGCTGCAGATGGTGCCCCGGGATGGCCTCGTGGAAGGCGACCGCCGCGGTCTCGTAGCGGTTGCGGTCGCCCGGCTGGGACAGGTTCACGTAGTAGGCGCCCGGCCGGCTCCCGTCGGCCGCGGGCGGGAAGTAGTAGGCGGCCGGGGCGTCGGCGGCCAAGAAGTCCGGCACGGCCTCGATGCCGCACCCGGTCCGCGGCAGCCGCCCGAACCAGTCGCCCATGGCCGCCGCCGCGGCGTCGAGGCAGCGGCGGGCGTCGGCCATGATCTCGTCGCCGCTCCGGTAGCGCAGGTCCGGATCGCTCCGCAGCCGCCGGAAGATCTCGGCCTGGTCGGTCGTGCCGAACAGCCGGCCGCCTATCTCGGCGTACTCGCCCCGCAGGCGGTCGAGCTCGGCCAGGCCCAGCTCGTGGATCTCGTCGGCGTCGAGGTCGTCGACGGTCGTGTGCTGGCGGATCAGCGTGCGGTACAGCGCCGCCCCGTCGTCGCCCAGCCACGTCAGGCCGCACCGGTCGTCGGGCCGGGCGGCCGGCGCCAGCTCGCTGGCCAGGACGTCCCGGTAGCGCTGGAACGCCGGGCGGATGACCGCGCGGGTCACCTCCGTCAGCTCATCGCGCCAGGCGGCCTCGCCGTCCCACCCCTCGGGGCCGGCCAGGGTCACGAACGGGTCGGTGGCCACGTCGGAGGCCAGGTAGCCGTCGAGCTGGTTGATCGAGCGCTCGATGACGAGTCGGGCTGGCGTGCGGCCCGCGGCCAGGCCGGCCCGGAAGCGGTCCACCGCCTGGTCGAGGGCGGTGCCCATCTGCCGGAGGCGGGCGACCAGCGCCCGGGCGGACTCCGGCGTCGGCGCGTCGAGCTGGGGCGCCACCGTCAGGTAGCCGGCGTGCACGCCGTCCATCTGGTCGAAGGCCAGCTCGGTGAGCCGGCGGTCGAGGGCGGCGATGCCGTTGGCCAGCTCGGTGCGCAGCAGGCTGCGGGTCACCCGGTCGCCGGCGTCGAGGCCGGCCGGGTCGAGGGCGTCGACCCGGGCGAGCAGCGCCGACCAGCTCGCCCGCCGGCGCTCGTCGGCCTCGGCCGACCAGTCCTCGATGCAGTCGTCGAACCGGCGGTCGCCAAGCAGGGTGGCGGACGTCGGGTAGGCGGCCATGAGGCCGTCCCAGTACTCGTCGGCCAGCGCGATGAGCTCGTCGTGCATCGGATCATTCTCGCGAGGCGCCGCGCCTTGGCCTCCGGATCACGGACGCCGAGAGGCCACCGCGCGGCGGCAGCATCGGGGCGACGGGCACGTCGGCGCCCTTGCTCATGGCCGGCATCGACCCGGGCGAGGCGCGCTGGTGCTGGCGACGCCACCGCGCCGCTCACCGGGGACGTCCCGCTGAAGACGAGCCCGACGTCGACACGGTGCAGCGCCGCCGCACCGGCTCACCGGGGACGTTCGCTGCACGTGCCCGAGCCGCCCGTCACCGTCCCCTACGCTCGGCCCGTGACCGAGCTCGTCGACCAGGTCTGGCGCCCTGGCCGCTGGGCACGGGCCGGCGCGTGGGCGCTCGGCGGCGTGGGCGGCCTCGTGGCGCTCGCCGGGCTGGCGGCCGCTGTCGGTGGCGAGGTGCGCACCGGGCTCGTGACCGCTGCCGTGTTCGGCCTGTTCCCGGTCGTGGCCTGGCGGTGGGGGACGCACCCGCAGCTGGCGGCCACCGACGACGGCGTGGAGGCCCGCAACCCGCTCCGGACCGCGCTCGTCCCCTGGGCCGACGTCGAGCGGTGCGTGCCCAGCTCGCTGGGCCTCGTCATCGAGCGCCGCGAGGGCACGGGCCGCCCGGTGGTAGCCTGGGCCGTGCAGAAGCCGAACGTCGCCCGCTGGCTGGGCCGCCGCACGCGGGCCGACGAGGTGGCCGCCGCCCTCGAGGCGCAGGCCGCCGCCCGCGCCGGGCGGCGGTGACCCGGCCGGGGACAGGGCCGACCGCGGCGGCGCCGTCGTGGCGCCGGACCGGGGTCTCGAGCGCCCCCACGCCGCGTCGTCGCGGGGCGTCCACGGGGCCGCTCAGGTGCGCCCGCCGGGTGACGCAAAGCGGCGGCGTCAGGCCGCCGGGAGGCGGGACAGCGTCTCGTTCAGGTTGTCCCAGGCCACGGCCGCGGCCGCCTCCGCCCGCGACAGCCACCGCAGCCGGGCGGCCGCCGTCTCGGCCACCACCGCGTCGGGCGTGTCGGTGGCCAGCACGTAGCGGAAGTCGGCGTGCTCGTGCGCCGGCTCGCCCTTGCCGGCCGGCACCGGGACGATCACGACGTGGATCAGCGGGGGCCGGGCCGGGTCGGGCCAGCCGGCCAGGTCGGTGAGGCCGGTCTCCTCGGCCGCCTCGCGCCGGGCGGTCTGGAGCGGGTCGGTCTCGCCCGGGTCGGCGTGGCCGCCGACCTGGAGCCAGCTGCCCATGCGCTCGTGCCAGCGCAGCAGCACCCGGCCGGTCGGCGGGTGGACGACGACGGCCGAGCCGGTGATGTGGAGGGGCGACGAGCGGCTCCAAACGTCGCCGGTCGCGGCCGCCCGGTGGAGGCGGGCGACGTCCTCCGCCTCGCGTGCGGTCCGGGGCTCGTAGTCGGCGAGCGCGCCGGCCAGCGCGGGATCGGTGTCGACCGGGCCGGTGTCGGGGTGCCGCTCCATGACCCGACGAGCCTACGGATCGGCCCGCCCGGCGCCGAGCGGATTGCGCCCCCGACTCACGCACCCGACGCGGCCGCGGCGATCGCCGTGTTCTGCCGGGCCGCCACCCACCACCGGCCGCCCTCCTTCACGAACACGTACAGGGCGATCATCGACGGCTCGGCGTCGATCAGCTCGCCGTCGGCCGTGACGGCGCGGGCCAGCTTGTGGCCGACGGCGACGTCGGGGCGGAGGAACACGAGGTCGGCCAGCTCGTAGCGGGCGTGATCGCCGGCCAGCGGGCCGGCCAGGCCCCGCTCGGCCGCGGCTCGCATCTCGGCGCGGCCGGTGAGCGCCACGCCGGCGACGTTGACGGCCGAGCCGTTGGCGATGAACGGCCGGACCAGCAGGTCGGGGTCGTTGGTGTTGAAGCCGGCCTCGACGTCGGCGACGAGGGCGCGGATGGCGGCGACGTCGGAGGCGTGGTCGACGCTGCGGTCCTCGACGGTGGGGGCCGGTTCCGTGGCGGAGTCCGTGGACCGCACCGTAGGACCTAGAGTTCACTTTAGGTCAAGGCCCGGAGCGCAGCCGCCGTCAGGTGCCCGCGGTCAGGTGCGGCTCACCTCGGCGACGAGGGCCCGGGCCGCCGGGCTGGCCGGCCCCTCCGCCCGCCACACGTAGGCCAGCTGACCCCGGGTCTCGGGCGCCAGATCGACGACGTGGAGCCCGGGCGTGCCCCGGCTCGACTCGGGCAGCACGGCCGCCCCCAGCCCCTCCGCCGCCAGCTCGGCCACCACGCCCGGGCTGCTGGCCTCGAGCGCCACGCGGGGCTGGACGCCGGAGGTGGCGCACGCCCGGTCGAGCGTGGCCCGCAGGCCGGAGCCGACGGGCAGGCAGATCAGCGCCTCGCCGTCGAGCTCGCCCACCGCCACCTCCCGGCGCCCCGCCCACGGGTGGCCGTCGGCCACCGCCACGACCAGCGCCTCGTCGGCCACGACCGCCACCTCGAGCCCGGGCGGCGCCGCGTCGCGGCCGGCCAGGCCGACCAGCGCAAAGTCGAGCCGGCCCTCGAGGACGGCGGCCACCAGGCGGTCGGAGGCCGCCTCGGACAGCTGGACCTCGACCCCCGGGTGCGCCCGGTGAAAGCGGGCCAGCAGGTCGAACAGGCCGCCGAACGTGCAGGCCGTGACCATGCCGACCGCCACCCGCCCCCGCACCAGCCCGGCCATCTCGTCGACCGCGGCCCGGGCGCAGGCCACGGCATCGAGCGCCGCCCGGGCGTACGGCAGGACGGCCGCTCCCACGTCGGTGAGCCGCACGGCCCGCCCCGACCGGTCGAGCAGGTCGTGGCCCAGCTCGCGCTCGAGGCGGCGGACCTGGGCGCTGACGCCGGGCTGGGCCACGTGGACGCGTTCGGCGGCCCGGGTGAAGCTCCCCTCCTCGGCCACGGCCACGAAGTACTCGAGCTGACGCAGCTCCATAACAGGATCTTATACCTATAAGAGCAACTAGATGTTGGACTTATGGCCGGATCAGGCGCACCGTGGCCCCATGGACACCATCACGAAGCTCAGCGACGAGGTCCGCGGCCCGGTGCTCACCCCCGGCCAACCCGGCTACGACGACGAGCGGGCCGGGTTCCAGCGCGACCTCGACCACCGCCCCGGCGTGATCGTCGGGGCGCTCGACGCGGCCGACGTCCAGGCCGCGGTGCGGTTCGCGGCCGCCGAGGGGCGGCCGGTCGCCGTCCAGGCCACCGGCCACGGGCGGGTGGCGGGCGCCGGCGAGAACGCGGTGCTGATCTCCACCCGGCGGATGGCCGCCGTCCGGGTCGAGCCCGACGGGCCCGACGGACCCACCGCCGGGGTCGAGGCCGGCGCCACCTGGACGCCGGTCATCGAGCAGGCGGCCGCCCACGGCCTGGCGCCGCTGAGCGGCAGCTCCCCGGACGTGGGTGTCGTCGGCTACACGCTGGGCGGCGGCTTCGGCCTGCTGTCCCGCCGGTACGGCTACGCCGCCGACCGGGTCCGCCGCATCGAGGTGGTGACCGCCGACGGCGAGCGGCGCCTGGCCACGCCGGAGTCCGAGCCCGACCTGTTCTGGGCGCTGCGGGGCGGGCGCGACAACCTCGGCGTGGTCACCGGCATCGAGGTCGAGCTGTTCCCTGTCCCCCGGCTGTACGGCGGGGGCCTGTACTTCGCGGCCGAGCACGCGGCCGCGGTGCTCGACGCCTACCGGCGGTGGACGGCCACCGTCCCCGACGCCATGGGCTCGTCGCTCGGCCTGGTGCCGATCCCCGACCTGCCCATGGTGCCCGAGCCCATCCGGGGCCGGTACGTGGCCCACCTGCGCATCGCGTACGCCGGCGACGCCGCCGAGGGCGAGCGCCTGGTGGCGCCGCTGCGGGCCGTGGCGCCCCGCCTGCTCGAGCGGCTGGAGGAGATGCCGTACACGGCCAGCGGGACGATCCACAACGACCCGCCGGTGCCCCACGCCTACCACGGCTCGGGCCTCCTGCTGCGGGCGCTGGACGACGACGGCGCCCGCGCCGTGCTCGACCTGGCCGGGCCGGAGGCGGCGGTCCCCACGGTGGTGCAGCTCCGCCACGCCGGCGGGGCCATGCGGACGCCTCCGCCGGTCCCCAACGCCGTCGGGCACCGCGACGCCGAGCTCCTGCTCAGCGTCATCTCGATCGTCGGCGAGGACGGGGACGCCGAGGGGGCGGACGCGGCCCGCGCCGCCGCCCACGAGCTGCACGGGAAGCTGGCCGCGGCGCTCGCCCCCCTCACGGCGGGCGCCAGCCTGAACTACCTGTACGGCCGGGGCGCCACGTCCGAGCTGGTGCGGGCCGCCTACGAGCCGGCCACCCGGCGGCGGCTGGCCGAGCTCAAGCGGGCCTACGACCCGGACAACCTGTTCCGCCTCAACCCCAACGTCCCGCCTGGGGCCGCGGGGTCCGAAGCGTGACGGGCGGCGCCCCGCGGGCCGGCCGCCGCCCGGTCCGCCGGCCGGCCGGCCGGCAGGTCGCCGGGTCAGCCGGCCGGTCGGCAGGTCGCCGCCGGGTCAGGTGGCGGCGTCGAGCGCCCGCAGGACCATCCGGGCCTGCGCCTCGGCGTCGCCGTCCTCCGGCGTCAGGCGCAGGTCGGGCGCGGTCGGCGCCTCGTAGGGATCGTCGATGCCGGTGAACCCCGTGATCTCGCCGGCCCGGGCCTTGGCGTACAGGCCCTTGGGGTCGCGGGCCTCGCACACGGCGAGCGGGGTGTCGACGAACACCTCGACGAACGGCAGCCCGACGGCGTCGTGGATGGCCCGGGCCCGCTCACGGTCGGCCCGGTAGGGGCTGATGACCGGCACGAGCGCCACGACGCCGGCGTCGGCGAACAGGCGGGCCACCTCGCCCACCCGGCGGATGTTCTCGGTCCGGTCCGCGGCCGAGAACCCCAGGTCGCCGTTCAGGCCGTGGCGCAGGTTGTCGCCGTCGAGCAGGTAAGCCGGCCGCCCGGCCGCCACCAGCTCCTTCTCGACCAGGGCGGCCACGGTCGACTTGCCCGACCCCGACAGCCCGGTGAACCACACGGTGGCGCCGGCCGACGGCCGGTCTTCCCGCGCCACCGCCCCGGCGTGCCAGACGACGTTGGCCGGCGGGGCGCCCGGGCCGGACGCGGCCATCAGGCCACCTCGGTGGGCCCGAGGATCATCCCGGCGCCCACCGTGTTGTTGGTCGTCTCGTCGACCAGGATGAAGCTGCCGGTCGCCCGGTTGCGCCGGTACTCGTCGAAGAACAGCGGCACGGTCGTCCGCAGCCGCACCCGGCCGATCTCGTTGAGCGCCAGCGCCGGCGCCGCCTCGTCCCGGTGCAGGGTGTTGACGTCGAGCCGGTACTGCAGGTCCTTGACCAGCGTCCGCCCCCACCGGGTGGTGTGCTTGATCGCCAGCTTGGCCCCGGGCCGCAGCTCGCTCTCGGCGGTCAGCCAGCACACCATGGCGTCGATGTCCTGGCCGACGTGGGGCCGGTTGTGGACGCGGCAGATCATGTCGCCCCGCGACACGTCCACGTCGTCGGTGAGGCGGACGGTCACGGCCATCGGCGCGAACGCCTCGTCGACCGGGCCGTCGGCGGTATCGACCGCGGCGATCGTCGACGTGAAGCCGGACGGCAGGACCACCACCTCGTCGCCCGGCTTGAACACGCCCCCGGCCACCGTGCCGGCGTAGCCCCGGTAGTCGTGGTGCTCGTCGCTCATCGGCCGGATCACGTACTGGACCGGCAGCCGGGCGTCGATGAGGTTGCGGTCGCTGGCGATGTGCACCTCCTCGAGGTGGTGCAGCAGCGCCGTGCCCTCGTACCACGGCATGTTCGTCGACCGTTCGACCACGTTGTCGCCGTGGAGCGCTGAGATCGGGATGAACGCCAGGTCGCGCACGTCGAGCTTCATGGCGAAGGCCCGGAACTCGGCCTTGATCTCCTCGAACCGGTCGCGTGACCAGTCGACGAGGTCCATCTTGTTGACGCACAGGACCAGGTGCGGGATGCCGAGCAGCGAGGCGAGGAAGGCGTGGCGCCGCGACTGCTCGATCACGCCCTTGCGGGCGTCGATGAGCACGAGGGCCAGATCCGCGGTCGACGCCCCCGTCACCATGTTCCGGGTGTACTGGATGTGCCCGGGGGTGTCGGCGATGATGAACTTCCGCTTGGGGGTGGCGAAGTAGCGGTAGGCGACGTCGATCGTGATGCCCTGCTCGCGCTCGGCCCGCAGTCCGTCGGTCAGCAGGGCCAGGTTGGTGTACTCGTCGCCCCGCTCGAGGCTCGTGCGCTCGACCGCCTCGAGCTGGTCCTCGAAGATCGCCTTCGAGTCGTAGAGCAGCCGGCCGATCAGCGTCGACTTGCCGTCGTCGACCGACCCGGCCGTGGCGAACCGCAGCAGCTCCATCAGTGCGCCCCCACTAGAAGTAGCCCTCGCGCTTGCGATCTTCCATGCCGGCCTCGCTGATGCGGTCGTCGGCGCGGGTGGCCCCCCGCTCGGTCAGGCGGGTCACGGCGGTCTCGGCGATGATCGAGGCGACGTCGGCGGCCGACGACTCAACGGCGCCGGTGCAGGTGGCGTCGCCGACGGTCCGGAACCGGACCATGCGCTCCTCGACCTCCTCGCCCTCGATCAGCGGCGTCCAGGGGTTCTCGGCCAGCCACATGCCGTCGCGCTGGAACACCCGGCGGCGGTGGGCGAAGTAGATGGACGGCAGCTCGACGCCCTCGGCCGCGATGTACTGCCAGATGTCGAGCTCGGTCCAGTTCGACAGCGGGAACACCCGGATGTGCTCGCCCGGCCGGTGCCGGCCGTTGTAGAGGTTCCACAGCTCGGGGCGCTGGTTCTTCGGGTCCCACTGCCCGAAGTCGTCGCGGAAGCTGAACACCCGCTCCTTGGCCCGGGCCTTCTCTTCGTCGCGGCGGGCCCCGCCGAACACGGCGTCGAACCGGTTGGTCTCGATGGCCTCGAGCAGCACGGCCGTCTGGAGCCGGTTGCGGCTGGCCCGGGGCCCGGTGTCCTCGACGACCTTGCCGGCGTCGATGGCCTCCTGGACGCTGGCCACCACCAGGCGGACGCCCAGCTCGGCCACCCGGCGGTCGCGGAAGTCGATGACCTCGGGGAAGTTGTGCCCCGTGTCAACGTGCATGACCGGGAACGGGAGGCGGGCGGGGGCGAACGCCTTGACGGCCAGGTGCAGCATGACCGCCGAGTCCTTCCCGCCCGAGAACAGCAGCACCGGGCGCTCGAACTCGGCCGCCACCTCGCGGATGATGTGGATCGCCTCGGCCTCCAGCGTCTGGAGGTGCGTCAGCTCGTACGTCGCGGGCATGGACCGCCCAGGCTAAATCCGACCCGTTGGGTAATCAATTCCAACGTTGCCCGGCGCCATGCGATAAGCAGGTGCGCATGCTCGTCACGCACGACGACCACGCCCTCGCCTCCCGGGTGGCCGCCGAGGCGGGCGAGCTCCTCATCGACCTCCGCCGGCGCCTGACGTCCGAGGGCGTCTCGGCCCGGACGCTGAAGGACGCCGGCGACGCCGAGGCCCACGAGCTGATCGTGCGGCTGCTCACCGAGGCCCGGCCCGGCGACGCCGTGCTGTCCGAGGAGGGGGCGGCCGACCCGGCCCGGCTCGACCACCAGCGGGTGTGGATCGTCGACCCCCTCGACGGCACGCGGGAGTTCGGCGAGGTGCCCCGGACCGACTGGGCCGTCCACGTCGCCCTGGTCGTCGACGGCTCGCCGGTGGCCGGGGCGGTGGCGCTGCCCGCCCGCCAGCTGACGCTCGGCACCGAGCCGGCGCCCGACCCGCCGCCCGCGCCGCGCGGGGCACCCCGGGTCGTGGTCAGCCGGTCGCGGCCGCCCTACGAGGCGGTCCGCATCGCCGACGCGATCGGCGGCGAGCTGGTCCCGCTCGGCTCCGCCGGCGCCAAGGCCATGGCGGTCGTCCTCGGCGACGCCGACGTGTACGCCCACAGCGGCGGGCAGTACGAGTGGGACTCGGCCGCCCCGGTGGCCGTCGCCCGGGCCGCCGGGCTGCACGCCTCGCGGCTCGACGGGTCGCCGCTCGTCTACAACCAGCCCAACCCCTACCTGCCCGACCTGCTCATCTGCCGGCCGGAGCTGGCGGACGACGTGATCGCGGCCGTGGGCTACGACTAGGTGTTGTGTACCGGGAGGTTGGTGACGCGGCTGGCGGGTGGGCCGCCGATGGCGGTGTGGTGGCGGTGATGGTTGTAGCGGTGGAGCCAGGGTTCAAGGGCACGGGCCCGGGCTGTGTCTGAGGTCCAGAGCCGGGCGTAGGCCCACTCGTCGAGCAAGGTTCGGTTAAACCGCTCCGCCTTTCCGTTGGTCGCTGGCCGGTAGGGCCGGGTGCGGGTGTGGTCGATACCGAGTTCGGCGCACAGGTTCCGCCAGGGGATCGAGCGGTAGCCGTTGCCGTTGTCGGTGAGGATCCGCTCGATCGTGATGCCTTGGGTGGCGAACCAGGCGACTGCCCGTTGGAGGAACGCGACGCAGTTGACAGTGTTCTCGATGCCGGCGAACTCGCTGTAGGCGAGGCGGGAGTAGGCGTCGATGGCGGTGTGGATGTGCGTGTAGCCGACCCGCTTGTGGAGCACCTCGGTGCGGCGACCATGGACGCGGTGGCCGCCCCCATCAGGGATCCGGGCCAGCTTCTTGACGTCGATGTGGACCAGCTCGCCTGGACGGCTGGTCTCGATCCGGCGGATCACCCGCCCAGTGGGCCGGTCCATCCAATGCAGACGGTTCAGCCCATGACGGACAAGGACCCGGTGCACGGTCGACGGGGGGACACCGACGATGCCGGCCAAGCGCGCCGGGCCGAGCTTGCGGGCCTGCCGCAAGGCCACGATGCGCCGCTCGACGCGAGCCGGGGTCTGATGGGGGCAGCGGTGGGGCCGGCTGGAGCGGTCCTCCAACCCGGCCAGGCCCTCGTCGCGGTACCGGCGCCACCACTTGTGGGCGCACTGCCGCGACACGTTCATCGACTCCGCCGTCGCCGCGACCGTCATGCCGCCCTCGATCCGCCGGACCAGCTCCTGGCGACCCCACAGGGTCAACCGGGCGTTACGGTGCATTCGAGCCTCCTGGGCTGTGTGTTGCCGTTGAACAGCTCCACACTCGCCCAGGAGGCTCACCCGTCAGCGGATGTCACCAACGTCCCAGGGCACAACAACTAGGGCCTGTCCTGTAAGTCGCGCGTGTGTTCGCTAGTGTCGCTCGCCTGTGGTTGGTCGGGGTGAGTTGACGGATGCGGCCTGGGCGCGGATCGAGCCTTTGTTGCCTGGTCACGGGGGTGGTCGGCGGTGGCGGGATC
>DATCLS010000015.1:0-105113 GCA_036563805.1 Acidimicrobiales bacterium
GCCCCGATCGCGGGAGCTCGAACGGTGTGTCGGTCGACGACGGTGTCGATCGGTTGTCAGTCACAGTGGCTGTCCTTCCTGGCCGAGCAGTCGCTCAGCCTGTCAGGCCAGCCCGGTTCCACCGTCTATCTGACACTCCCAGCCCTAAGTGCGGGGCCATGGCGTGAACGACGAACTGTCAATGCGTCGCGCGCATAGTCGATATGCGTGATTGCGCATAGCGACGCCCCAGCACCCGGTGCAGTGTGGCCCCAACACGCTTCCGGGGCCGGGCGCCAAGCCGCCTGCAGTGTGCCGCTGCGCCGCTGCACGGAATCGCCGCCGCACGTCCGGAGCCGGGAGCGTGCCTACAGCCGAGCCACGCGGGTGACCCCCTGATATGGAGAGGCGAGTGTATGGCGGCGAGCCACTATTGCAGCGGGAACAGCCCCCCACGTTCAACCCGTGGTGGCGGCGCTGCGGCGGAAGGCGGGAAGGATCTCGTCGGCGAAACGAAGCATGGTCGGCTCGACGATGTCGGCGCTCATACCACCGAGGCCGAACACGCAATTGAGCATCGTGAGCCCGCTCGCGCACCGCAGCTCGTCGATCTGGTCGACGCAGTCCTCGGGCGTTCCAGCGATGCAGAACGTGTCGATGATGTCGCGAATCGGCGGTGGATCGACCGTGGGCTCGAGCTCGTGCATCCGGTCCCGGTACCAATGCAGGTGTTGGCTGATCTCGGCGATCGCCTCCTCCCGCGTGTCCGCGACGTGGACCGCGCGGCTCACGCCAACCTCGAACGACCGGCCTCCTTGGGCCTGTTGCCACAGCCGTTGGTAGGTGTCCACGCTCGTTCGGAGCCGGGCGGTCGGCCCCGCAAGCAGAAGCCCGTACCCGTGCCTGGCTGCGAACGCCAGCGATCGCTCGCTGCCAGAGACGGCCAGCCATATGGGTGGCAGCGGCCGTTGGTGGCACGGTGCCGTGGCGGCTTCCGTCATCGCCTCGACGAGCTGGTCGTGGTGCGTCTCGAACAGATCCCAGGCTTGGCGTTGGTCGATGCCTGCCTGTTGGTAGTCGGCGGCTGCGAAGCCGCGGCCGACCCCCAGCTCCAGCCGTCCACCGCTGAGGTTGTCGACCAGGGCCGCCCGTTCGGCGAGGAACGAAGGGTGGTGCAAGGGCAGGTTGACGATAGCCGTACCGAGCCTGATGCCCTCGGTGACGCCGGCCAAGTGGGCGAGGACCGTAAGCGGGTCGGGGCACACGTTGAGCGCGGTGCGGTGATGCTCGGACAGCCACAGAACGTCGAATCCGAGCTGGTCGGCGAGCACGGCTGTTCGCACTGCCTGTGCCAGCGCGTCGCGCCGGCTCAAGCCGCCGGGCGTCGAGATCAGGAGCTGGAGGCCGATACGCACGGCTTGAGGATAAGCACAAAACCGCTCGGGGGAGAAGCCTTCTTGTCGGGCAACCGGTCGAACTAATAGCACCGTCGACTGTCGGAGGTTGGATTGATTTCGCGCGCCTCGATTCTGGCCAACAGGCCGCTATGTGAACACCTGAACGGGCTCCTGGGCGTTGTCGACAGCCGCCTCGCGGCAATGGACGTTGGTTCCCTCGTGAGGGAAGGCCTGCTCCCCGACCCCCGCGAGGCTTATCTGACCGGGACCTATCCGCCGCTCAAGGCGATGAGGGATGTGACGGGGACCGAAGTGTTCGCGGGGGCGACTTCGGCGCTGAGCCTGTACGTCCACATTCCGTTCTGCCGGCAGCGGTGCACGTTCTGCCACTTCGCCAAGGAGATCCGTCCGGGTCCTGAGCGAGTGCGTGTCTATCTCGACGCCTTGGTCGAGGAGATGGGCCTCGTCTCCAGCGCCCTCGGGGATCGTCGACGGATCGCGTCCGTCTACGTCGGCGGGGGTACGCCGTCGAGCCTCGATCCCGGCGAGGCCGAGCATCTGCTTGCCGCCCTGAGCGCGACCTTCGGGCTCGACGCCACGACCGAGTTCACCTTCGAGCTTCACCCGCAGGTCGTCCGTACCCCGAGCCGGCTCGCCGAGCTGCTCGACGCTCTGGTCGGTGGCGGGGTCAACCGGATCGCTTTTGGCGCCCAGACGCTCGACGACACGATCCTGCGCACCCTGAACCGGGGCCATTCGGCCCGGGACGTCCTCGACCTGGTGGACGCCCTGCAGGTCCGCGGGATCGAGAACTACTCGATCGACCTGATGTATGGCTTGCCCGACGAGTCCCTGGAGGGATGGTTCGGAACCCTCTCGGCGCTCGTGGAAGCCGGTGTGCCGAAGTTCAACGTCTTCCCGCTGTTCTTCAAGGTCACCGATCCGATCAGCTCGCTGTACGAGCGCCGGCCCGAGCGGTTCCCCGACCGCTGGCAGCGGCTCCGGACCCACTTCCTCACCGAGGCCTACCTCGGTGAGCGGGGCTACCGCACCGGCCCGGTCCTCTACTACTCACTTCCAGACCACCACTCGATCCAGCAGGAGCTGAAGTTCGACGACAGCGACGACGTGAACCTCGTCGGCCTTGGGGTGAGCGCGTTCGGCTACGTCGGCGGAACGCAGTACTACAACCAGTGCACGATCGACGACTACCTCGATGCGATCCGGCGTGGCAACCTGCCGGTCTGGAGGGGCGAGACGCTCGACGCGGACGAGCGGGCCCGGCGGGCGGCGATGTTCGCTCTCCGCTCGGCTGGCATCTCCCGGCGCCGGTTCTCGAGCCGGTTCGGTCAGCCGCCCGAGCAGCTCCTGCCCGAGATCGACCAGTTCGCGCAGCTCGGCTTGCTGACGTGTGCGGACGACGTGTGGCAGACGACCAGCATCGGGTCGTACTGCGTGGACGGGATGGCGGCGAGGTTCGCGAGTGAGCGTGTACGGCGCCGGGTGCGGGCCGCCAACCGCCGCCTGGCCGAACCGCGCCGCAGTCCGATCGAGCAGCACGACTACTCGCCGCTCGGCCGCTCCGGCGCTTCGGTCCCGCATCCTCGTCCCGGCGGGAGTCGGCGATGACCGCGCACCCGGCGCGGCCGCGCGGCGTCCTCCTCGTCGGAGCGACCGGCCGGCTGGGCCCGCATGTCGCCGACGCCCTGCAACGGCGGGACTACGAGGTCGTGGTCGCCGGCAGACGCGGTGCGGCAACCGGTGCCCAGATCGGCGGCGTGGATGTCGCCGACCGCCGTTGGTGGGAGCCAGAGGCTTGGCGCTCGGCCATGGGCGCGGCTGGGGTTCGACCCGAGGGGCTTGCTGCGGTGGTCAACCTCGTGGCGCCCAGGGAACGGAGCCGGACGCGCTCGGAGGCGGTCGGCACAGGTTCGGTGCGTGCCGTGACGGCGGCGGCCGGGGCCAACGCTGGCGCCCATGTCCTGACCGTGCACGTCGGCAGCGTCGCCGAGCTGTGCCCGGGCCGTCGTTCGGCCTACGCCTCGGGCAAGGCAGCCGCACGCGCCGAGGCGCTACGACTGTCCGTCGCGGTCGTGCTGACCGTTGGGGTGGTACCGCGCCGGTCAGGTGGACGCGACGACAGGCTGATGCGGCTCATTGCTGGCTCGGCTCCCGGGATCGCAGCGCTGCCCATCGCGACGTCGACCGCCGAGCACGTCGGGGAGGCGATCGCATTCCTCGTGGATACGGCCAGGTCACAGGTCGCCTACGGCCCAGCGACGACAGAGGTCGTCCTCGCCGGTTCGGTGCGGCGTCTCGGCGACGTGCTCGCCGTCGATCCGCGGCGCTGGAGTTGGCCGCGGTGGGCCCTCGGGCTCCTCTCCCGGACGCCAGCGTTCGGGCAGCCCGGCTTGTCGAGGGCCGCCTCGTGGGCGCGGCTTGCGGCTGGGCGGCCTGAGCGGAACCACTACCTGACGACCGCGTCGTCGGTGGTGCCGGCGCCGGTCTGGCGGCTCCTGCAGGCGGGGCAGGACCGGCTGCTGCTGGTCCCGCCGGGGGTGGCACCGGGATGAGCCTGGCAGCGGTCGGAGCTGTGATCAACAGGATCCAGGCCGGGGAGCTACTGCGCCGCAGCGAGATCGCGGAGTCGTTCCTGGCGGTCCTGGAGGTGAGCACCGAGGGCGCAGACGTGGCGTGGGGCGCGCTGCTGGGCGCGTTGCAGGCCCGCGGTCCGACTCTGGGAGAGGTGCTCGGATTGGTGGACGCGGTCCTCCGATTCGACCCGGAGCTCGCCGACCAGCTGGACGCACCGGTCGATCTGGGCGTTGAGCGCCGAGTCGTGGCGATCGCGGGCAGCGGCAAGGAGACATTCAAGACGTTCAACGTGAGCACGGCGGCCGCCTTCGTCGCGGCGGGCCATCCCGACGTATGCGTGGTCAAGCCGGCGGGCCGGGCGACCTCGGCGGTCACGGGAGCGAGCGACGTGCTGGCCGAGCTCGGCGTGCGGCCGGCACGAGCACTCTCCGACCTCCCGCGGCTGGCCGAGCAGTCGAGTGTCTGCGTCTTCGACTACCACCACGTGGCCCCGCGGTACGGGCCGAGGTACGAGGGCCGGTTCCACCACCTGCATCCGCTCAGCCACGTCACTCCGTGGATGTTCGTCCCGATCCGGACGGACGGGCTGGTGTTCGGTGTGGCGGACGCCCGAGTCGGGCTCGCAGCCAGCGTGATCGCGATGTCCGGGCCTGAGCGCGCCGCCGTCGTCTCGACGGCGGTGCCGCCGTTCGGTCGGATCGACGAGCTCGCACCGTTCGGCGAGACCGAGCTTGCCCTCGTGTACAAGGGCGCGGTCGAGCGACGGGCGTTCCCTCGGCCGGTCCCGGGCGATCTGTCGTCGATCGCTCAGCGGCCGACCAACCACGCGAACGCCGAGCTGCTCCTCGACGTGCTCTCCGGCCGCGCACCTGAGCTCGCGCTCGAGCTGGTCGTGGAGAACGCGGCGATCGTCCTTCACGTGGCCGGCGTCGTCGACGACCTCGACGGCGCGCGGGCCACAGCACGGGAGCTGCTGGCCAGCGGCGCCCCGCTCGCGCAACTCGCTGCCTGCCGGCAAGCGTCCCAGGAGGTGCAATGACGACTGTCGCGTACCAGAAGAGCCTCGAGGACCGGCTCCTCGAGCAGGCCGCGGGTCCACTCGGATACCGAGCGATCACCGACGGCCTCCGCATCGGCGCCTGCGGCGACGCGGACTTCTTGCGGCGCCGGTTCCTCGCGCACTTCGACGCCGGGACGCTCGCCGACGTGCCCGACGACCGAGTGGCCGTCGTGACAGGGTTCGGCCCGACCAACGCACCCACGCTGGGGACCCTCTCTGCGATGCTCGCCACCTGCGAGCTGCAACGCCGGAGCAGGCTGCACACCACGATCGTCGTCTCGGACCTGGGGGCGTGGAACTCGCGGAACCTCAGATGGCAGCACCTCGAAGAGCACCGCGATCGGATGCTGGCCTTCCTGGAAGCGATCGGCTTCGACACCCAGCGCGGCGTCCTCCGGACGCACCAGGACGAGGCGAACCTCATCCTGAGCGGCCGGATCGCCAGGTTCCTCACCGAGCAGGACTTCCTCGCAAACCGGGAAGTGCTCGATGACCTCTACCGGGACCTCGGGGTCCGGGGGCCACAGCTCGGTGTCATGGTCGACGGGCTCTACACGATCGCCGACATCGTGGGCCCCCTGGCCGCCGGCCGGGAACGGGTGGTCATGCTCGCCGGCATCGAGGAGCATTACTTCACCGAGCTGAGCCGCCTCCTGCTCGCCCGGTGCGACGAGGACATCCCCGGTGAGCTGTTCGCATCCGGCTCTCGCGTGGCCGCCCTGTTCCTCCGGGTGGTCCCCGGCCTCGGCGGCCACGACAAGATGTCCAAGAGCATCCCTGCCTCGGCCGTCCGGCTGAGCGAGCCGGCCGCCGACATCCGCTGCAAGATCGTCGACACCGGTGCAACGGACGACGGGGTCGTCCTCCGGATGATGGAGCTGGCGAGCACGTGGGAGCCAGGCCAGCTCGCGGAGGTCCGTCACCGCTTCGACGCCCGCACCCGCGACCGGCGGCCCTGGTTGGCCGCCAAGCGCGAGTACGCCGAGCACGTGATCGGTTTCGCCGAGACGTGGGGCGACGTCACGAGATGAGACGAGTCACGCCCGAGCACGTCCGGTCGGGAGACCGGGAGGGGAGCGCCTGATGGTCGCTGTGCTGGCGGTGAAACCGGGCCACGACGGTGCCATCGCCCTCGTGGCCGACGGCGAGCTCGTGTTCTCGCTCGAAGGCGAGAAGGACGCGTTCAAACGGAACGGTCCGATCACCGCGTCGTTGCTCGTCGAGGCCCTGCGGGAGACTCCCGAGCTCCCCGACGTGATCGCGGTGGGCGGCTGGCACAAGACGCTGCCCGGCCTGAGCGCCCCGCTTGCCGCCGGCTACGAGGGGCTGGAACCCGGCCGCCTGGAGGACAGCCGCATCTTCGGGCGAGACGTCGCCTACTACTCGTCGTCGCACGAGCGGTCGCACCTGTTCGGCGGGGTTGCGCTCTCGCCCTTCGACCCCGATCGAGAGATGGCGATCCTGGTCTGGGAGGGAGTGCTCGGCTCCTTCTACCGGTGGCGCGGGCCCACCGCCGCCATCGACCGGCACGACGTGCTCGACCAGCCCGGCGCCCGCTACGCGGCCCTGTTCTGCCTCGGCGATCCAGCGTGCCCCGACGACACCAGTTCCTGGTCCCAGTCAGCCGTTGCCGGGAAGCTGATGGCGCTCGTCGGCTTGGCCGACGAGCGGCGCCCGTCGAGCGACTCCATCGACGTGGTCGAGTCACTCCTCGCCGCCCGCTCGCTCTACCCCTTCAACAAGGCGCCCTACCGGCACTCGGCCCTGTACAACTGCGGGGTCAGGGAGCCCGAGTTCTGCCGCGCCGCCCGCTACCTCTCGCAGCGACTCCTCGACACGTACCTCGCGGCCGCACGCGAGCTGTTCGAGCCGGGCCTCCCGCTCGTCGTCTGCGGCGGGTGCGGGCTGAACTGCGATTGGAACAGCGCTTGGGCCGCCTCGGGGCTGTTCCGCGACGTGTTCGTCCCGCCGGTCGCCAACGACTCGGGCTCCGCGATCGGAACCGCCGTCGACGCCCTGGTGCAGGTCGGCGAGAGTTGCACCGTGGGCTGGGATGTCTACCGCGGGCCTCGGTTCGTGCCCGACACCGACCCCGCCCAAGCGGGATGGCTCGCGCAGCCGCTGGACCTCGGCGCCCTGAGCGCCACCCTGGAGGCCGGCGCGGTGGTCGCCTGGGTGCACGGGCGCTGCGAGATCGGCCCCCGTGCCCTCGGGAACCGGTCGCTCCTCGCCTCAGCGGCCGACCGGCGTAGCCACGCGCGCCTCAACAGCATCAAGCAGCGCGAGGCCTACCGCCCGATCGCACCGGTCTGCCTCGAGGAAGACCTCGGCCTGTGGTTCGACCGGGTCGCGCCCGATCCCCACATGCTCTACTTCCGGCGAGTGCGGCAGCCAGACCGCATACCAGCCGTCACACATGTCGACGGCAGTGCCCGGGCCCAGTCAGTGACCCGAGCGTCGCATCCCCGACTGCACGACCTGCTCGTCGCTCACCGGGCTCGGACGGGCATCGGTGTGCTCTGCAACACGTCGCTCAACTTCCCGGGCACCGGCTTCATCAACCGGACGTCCGAGCTGCTCCACTACTGCACGACCGTCGGCGTCGACCATGTGGTGATCGAGGACACCTGGTACGTGCGACCCACCGCGTCGCAGCGTGTTCAGGCAGCCGGACACGAGGCCATCGCCGCCTCGTAGAGCGCGGCGTGCTGGTCCAGGACGAGCTCGTGCTCGGCCCGGCGGTGCTCCCGGAACCCGTCGATCGCCGCCGAGTCGCCAGCCACCACACGCTCACGCGCCCGTAGCAGTGCCTCGGTGAGCCGAGACCCGTAGGCGTACTCGCTGCCGTCCGACCAGTCGAACCAGACCGGCTCAGGGACGAGGCCGCCGTGTCGCTCCCACTGCTCCCGCACGAAGCCGACGTCGGCGACAACGGGGACCAGCCCGAGGTCGAACGCGGTCTCGAGCTGGCCCGAATGCGTGCTCCACAGGTAGGGCATGACCAGAACCTGACCCGTGAGGAGGAAGCGGACCACGTCGTCGTCGGACGGGAACGGGCAGATGCGCAGGTCGATTCGACCCCGCATCCTGGCCGAGAAGTCGACGGTCTCCTTGGCGTCGGTGCCGTCGCGCAGCTCGATGGGACTGATGCCCCGTGTCAGCACACGCAGCCTGTCCTCGTCCGGCAGCCCGAATCCGGCGTTGACGCACGCCGGGTACATCACGCGGTTGGGCCGGAAGCCGCCGTAGAGAAGGAACGTCACGCCAGCTCGGCCCCTGCTACGGGCGGAGCCGAACCGCCGGTCGCCGGGCGGGACCACGTAGCCATGCGGGGTGACAACCGGTGCAGCGGCAGGGCCATCGCCGAGAAGGCCCGACAGCCGGTTGGCGGCTCCCTCGGTGAGCGTGGCCATCGGGATGCCGCGTTCGGCGACGCCGGCCAGCTTCTGCCGGTACCCGTCCCCGTGGGTCTCGAACATCGGGGCGACGTCGTGGACGGTTACCAGCACGCCCTTGTGCTCGCGTTCACAGCGATCGAGAACCGCCTGGATGGAATCCCACCCCGCCAGCTCCAGCGAATGGACGTGCAGGACGTCGAAGAAGCTCCAGTCCCGCTCGGCGTGGAGCAGGCCGAACGACATGTCCCGGGTGACATGGCGGCCAGGCCGGTGCTCGGTGTCGTTGACGACGGTGAAGCGGTCGCTGCGCAGCTTGCGGGCGTAGGGGGACCGGCCGGGCAGGTGAAGAACGCGGATCAGGGGGCGTACTCCTCCCGTCCGATCGCCGCGCGGACGCGGGCCAACAGGTCGGCGGCCTCGGGGCGTGCCCGCTCGGCGCCGTCGAGCAGGATGCGCCGGATCTGGCTGCGGTCGCTCATCAGGTCGCGGTAGCGCCGGCGGGGCTCCTGGAGGAACCGGTCGAGGAACTCGAAGGTGAGGTCCTTGAGCTCCTTCCAGGACATCCGCCCGTCCTCGAGTGCCTCTTTCACCTTCTCGACCTCCGCGGGAGCGGCGAGCTCCCGGTAGATCTGGAACAGGCCGGTGGTCTCCGGGTCCTTCGGCTCGTCCGGCGCGGTGGAGTCGGTCTTGAACCGGCGGATCAGCTTGTGCAGCTCGTCGGGCTCGGCGAACAGGGGCAGGACGTTGCCGTACGACTTGCTCATCTTCCGGCCGTCGCGCCCGAGGATCGACGCCGCCGTGGGCCGGACCCGCAGCTCCGGGACCTTGAGGACGTCGCCGTAGGTGAAGTTGAACTTCTCGGCGAGATCGCGGGCCATCTCGACGTGTTGGGCCTGGTCCTGGCCGACCGGGACCACGTCCGACGACAGCAGGATGATGTCGGCCGCCATGAGCACCGGGTAGCAGTAGAGGCCCATGTTGACCGTGGCGTCGACGTCCTTGCGTCCCTGCGCCTCGGCAGCCGCGACGGCGGCCTTGTAGGCGTGCGCCCGGTTCATCATCCCCTTGGGGGTCACGCAGCTCAGGATCCACGAGAGCTCGAACACCTCGGGGACGTCCGATTGCCGGTAGATCGTCGTCCGCTCCGGGTCGAGGCCCATCGCCAGCCACGCGGCGGCGACCTCGTAGGTGAGGTCGGTGAGCACCTGCGGGTCGGTGACCGTGGTCAGCGCGTGGTAGTCGGCGATGAAGTAGTAGGCGTCGTACTCGTCGGTGAGCGCCAGCGCCGGGCGGATCGCGCCGATGTAGTTCCCGATGTGCGGGATGCCGGTCGGCTTGATGCCGGTCAGGGCTCGCTTCTTGGTCATCTGGGCTCCAGGACTTGTCGGCGCGTGGCGACGGGGTCGGCCGCTTGGCCGAGGTTAGGGACTGCTGGCGGGGCCGCCGATCGTGGCAGCCCGTCGTCTGGCCGGTCGATCCCATATCGATGGCGGCGCGGCCCGACCGGGTTGCGGGCCCCGACCCGGGACCGTGTTGGGTGGCCGGTCACCCCGTGTCCTCTTCCTTTGGTGGGATCTGCTGGAGGTGGACGGCCTCGACGATGTCCCACTTGTAGGCGTGGCCATCTCGGCGCTGCTCGATCAGGTGGATCGAGTCGACCGTCACCTCGCGGTTGGGGAGCTTCCGCAGGCGCTCGACCCTGTCGACGAGCTCGTCGGCGGGTACGGCGGCGTTGCAGTAGCCGACGCTGATGTGGGGCCGGAACCGCGACGGCTCGTCTGGCACCCGGTCCGTGCCGAGGACGGCGCCGATCGCCCGTTGCAGGCGGGCGCGCAGGTCGAGCATCGGTGCCCAGGGAGCCGCGCGCAGGAACACGCCGCCGCTGTAGCCGGCCAGCGGGCCGACGGAGAGGCTGAACGGCGGTGCCTGGGCGCACGCCGCCCGGGCCTGCTCGGCGATCTCGGCGACTTGGGTGCGGGTGACCTCGTCGGTGAAGCCGACGCCTTGGACGGTCATGTGGATGCCATCGGGCGGGATGAGGTCCAGGTAGGGCAGCTCGAGGCTTCGCTGGCACTCGTCGACGAGCTCGAGGAGGTCGGGGTCGGACTCGAACAGCAGGAACCATGCGTAGTAGTGGCGGTCCGGGCGCCAGCCGGGTCGCCACCACCAGTGATCGGTCAGGGTGTCGAGACGCCGGAACGTCTCCCAGTCGCGCTGGTCGACCTCTACTTCGTGGCTGTTTCGAGCTTGCTCGCTCATGGCTGTGTCTCCGTGCCCCTACCTGGCTGAGGGAGGCGGCGCTGCCACTCGCCGACCTCTTCACTGATCGCAGCGATCGCCGGGACCTGCGTCCAGCGCCCGGCCATCTGGAGGAACTCGCGTGCGCGCTGGGCGATGACGGCCGACGGGAGACCACCGCCGGCCTGGAGGGCCTCGCTTGCCATCGTGGCAGCGCTGTCGGGGTCGGCCGTCCGGTCCAGGAGGTGGGACGCTGCCGCGTCGAGCTTCGTGAGCGCTTGGCCGGCGCGCGCGTCGTTCGCCTCCAGCACGGGTAGCGCGATCCCGGTGTAGTGGCGGACCTTGTCGGCCTGGCCGAGCGACAAGTAGGCGGTCGCGGCGTTGCCGGCGATGCGTGACGTGTCGTAGGCCGCGAACGACAGGAAAGGAGCGGGCGTGTCGGGCTCGTCGAGGTCACGCCGGAGGTCGAAGGCGCGCTCGACCGCGCGATCCACCCCGGACGTGTCCCCCAGCCGGGCCAGAGCGCGGGCCTCCTGCACGGCGATACGGACCGCTGCAGGCCGGCTCCCCGCGTACCGGGCGCCGTCACGGGCGAGCAGCAGCGCCTCCCGGTACTGCTGCCGGTAGTAGGCCACGAAGCTCTGGGTGCCCCGCACATGAGCCAGCAGGTCGTGATGCCCGGCCAGCTCGGCGAGGGTGGACGCCTCGACCGCGTAGGTCTCCGCCAAGGTGTCGGCGCCGAGATCGAACGCGAGATGGGCGAGGATCACCGAGAGCTTGCCGGCCAGCACGAACAACGCGGCACGCTGAGCCGCCGACTGGTGGCCCTGCAGCAGCTCATCGACTGCCTCCCGCTCCCGGAGCACCAAGCGGTACAGCGACGTAGCGCCGGTGTCCTCGTACGCGTCCGCGTACCGCTCGACGACGCGATCGAGGCGAACGATCGTCTCATCGTCGACGTTCGAGGCCCGCAACCGCCGGATCCGCTCGGTGGCCCGGGCGAGCTCGTCCAACCGCTCCACGGCGCCGTCGTCGGCTCGTCCGTCCGCCTCACCCCACCCCGCACGCCGCCCGTGCAGGTCGAGCCGGCCGCCGGGAAGGGCGAACCACAGGTACCGCTCGGGAATGCCAAGCACGGCGGCGCACTGGACGAGACGGTCGAGATGCGCGACGGGCGGCCCGTTCTCGATCCGGCTGAGCTGGGCCTGGGTCAGGTTCAGCCAGCCGGCGACCGTCTCCTGCGGGAGCGCCCGCGGCCCGTGATACCGATGATGCCGGTATGCCCGGATGACGCGCCCCATGTGGCGGCCCACCAGCGCGTCCTGGATCTGCTCGTCCTGCCAGAACGACGCTGGGACGTCCGGAGGAAGCTCGAGGCGACCGTCGCCGCTGCGCCGGCACGGCGAGCAGAGATTACCGTCGTTGTCCCGCGCCAGCAGCGCCCCGCAACGACGACAGGCCAGCGCCCCCTCCGCCACAGCACTCACCCCCGAGCACGGGACGGGCGAACGAGCGCCGGCAACGCGAGCGGGATCGACACATCTCCAGTATCGACGCGGGCGGATGCCGGCTCTATGCGTCCGACGCATACCCGTGGCTGAACACGACCAAGGAACCTCGGCGAGAGCAGCCGGCCCTGCCCGGGCGACACCTTGGCCGGCGTGCTGGCCGCCGACACCGACCTGATGGGCAACGAGCTTCCCCACCACTGTCAGCAGCATGTCGGGGCTGTGCGACCGGGATAAGGGGCTTGCGGCCGGCGAGGTAGATGCGCCATCGCAGCTCCCAGCCGCCGCCGTCGAGCCTCGCCGGTCCGTACACGCCAACCTTCCGAACCCCAGACATGCCGGGCAGTTTAGTGGTCGAGTGTGGCGTTACTGTGGCAGTTAGTACCTGTGTTGGCCATCTGCCAACGTTAGAGAGCTTAAGGCAAGTTCTCGAAGAAGGACCTGCGCGACCGCTTCGCCGACTACAAGTTCCCGACCGAGTGACCGGCCGCCGGGCCTGACCACCACCTGCTCGGCCGGGCGGTCACGCCCGGGTCCGGGCTCGGTCGGGCATCGGTCCGGCGTCGCCGGCGTCGCCGGCGCCGTCGTCTCGCCAGCCGCCACGGCGCCGGTGGGGTGGCGAGCCGAGCCGGGCCGCGTACCCCACGCGTCGTCGGCCGCCTAGCGTCCTGGCGAGTGACCAGAACGTCGTGCGGCGGGCGGCGGGAGGAAGCTGAACGGTGCGGTGGATGCGATTCGGGGCGGCCGCCCTCGGTGCGGCAGCGCTGGTGGCCGCCCTCGCCGGCTGCGGTGACGGCGGGGGCGGGGACGGCGGCGGCCCCCACGTCCGAGCGGTCGATCTGCGGGCAGTCAGGGCCGTGCCCGACGACGTGGCCGACGCCGGGACGTTCTCGTTCGAGATGACGACGACCTACCTGCTCGGGCGCATCGGCGGTGTCGGCGTCACGTTCGGCGGCTCGGTGGACGTGGACGCCGACCGCGCCGCCCTCGAGGCCGACGTCACCGACTTCGTGACCGAGTTCCTGATCCCGATCAGCCAGGCCGGCCGCGGGCCCTCACCGGTGGACGAGCCCACCGAGCCGGTCATCGTGCCCATCGTCGTCGACGGCGATGTGGGCTATGCCGATCTCACCGCGCTCGAGGAGCTGGCGCCCAACGATCAGCGACGGGCGGACGGCCGCCGGTGGGTGCGCTTCGGTGCCGAGGACGTCGGCGTCGAAGGCTCGCCGTTCGCCGCGATCACACGCCTCGCCAACCCCGAGGGCATCCTCGCCTTGCTGGGCGCCGCCACCGGCGACGTCGAGACGGTCGGCGAGGACGAGGTGCGGGGCGAGCCGGCGACGCACGTCCAGACGACGATCGACCTCGCCGCCGCGCGGGACCAGGGCCCCGACGGGGAGTGGCCGATGCTCGACGCGCTGGCCGGCGAGGGCGACAGCCGCATCGACACGGTGCCGGTCGACCTGTGGATCGGCGAGGACGGCCTGCTGCGCCGGTTCCGCGTCGAGGTCGAGCGCGAGGCGGCCGCGCGCACGAACGCGCCCGACGGGCCCCCGGTGGCGGCCGACGCCGTCGGCACGATCGGGTCGCTGACCTACGAAGCGTTCGACTACGGGGAGCCGGTCGACGTGGAGGTCCCCGACCCCGACGACGTCACCGACCCGCCGCGCTGACGCGGGCGGTGCCGGCGGCCCCGCCGGCCGTCAGGCCGATGCCGGGCGGTCGGCCGGGTCGAGAGCCGCGCGCAGCAGCAGGCGGCGCTCGGCCCGGGCCAGCGACCGCCGGGTGGCGGCGACGGCGTCCGGGCCGACCGTGACCGCCGTGACGCCGGTCCGTACCAGCCGCTCGGCCACCTCGGGGCGGTCGGCCGGCACGGGCCCGCACAGCGAGGACGGGACGCCGGCGCGCCGGGCGGCTCGGGCGATGCGCCCGATGGTGTCGAGCACCGCGGCGTCGGCCGTCACGTCGGCGCCGGCGTCCGCCGGCCCGGCGCCCGTCGCGTCGCGCTCCACCCCGAGCACGCGCGCGGCCAGCTCCGCGGCGGCGATGGCCACGCCGTCGACGCCCCGGGCCGCGTGCTCGACGATCCGGTAGGCGGCCGCCGGCACGTCCGCCATCACCCACCGCAGGAGACCGGGCTGGCGGCCAACGCCGTGGCGGTCGATGGCCGCAAGGCGGGCGTCGAGCTCGGCCGGGGTGCGCGGGAACGGGACGATCAGGTGGAGGTTCGGGGCCTCGTCGCGGACGCGGGCCACGACGTCGAGCTCGCGCACCAGCAGGTCGGGGTCGCGCCGGTCTCCCACCCGGTAGAGGACGGGGCGGGGCGCGAAGGCCCGGGCCACCCGGAAGACGGCCGCCGCCAGGCTCTCGACCCGCGTCGCCGGGTCGCCGGCGCCGTCGTCCCCGAGGCCGACCAGGGAGGCGGCCCGCAGCAGGCCGACCCCGTCGACCGGCTGGGCGGCGAGCGCCTCGACGTCGCCCGGGGCGGCGGACCGCGCCCTGGTCCCGGACAGGTCGACGTACACGAGCGTCCCGCAGTCGTCGTCCGGCAGCCCGCGGTCGCCCGTCCCGGCCGCGCCGGCCGTCCCGGCCGCGCCGGCCGTCCCGGCCGCGCCGGCCGTCCCGGCCGCGCCGGCCGTCCCGGCCGCCGTTCCCGCCGGGCCCACCCGGGGCGTCTCCTGCACGGTGGCGGACACCACCCGCCCCGGAGGTGCCGCCGCCCGCGCCGGGGGCGGAGCCGGTCGCGGGCGGACGGCATGACCGTGCGGGACCCGGCCCGCCGCCCCCGGCTCCGGCGGAGCGGCGGGCGCGGGCGCCGCCTCGGTGCCGTCCTGGCGGGTGGGGCTCGTGAGCGTGATGGGGCGGGTCTGGGCCAGCCACACGCGCCGGCCCTCCAAGGCGAACTCGATCTCCACCGGCGAGCCGCACTGGCGCTCGACGTCGAGGCCGATGTGGGCCAGCGCCAGGAGGGCGTCCTCACCGAGCACGGGGACGCCGGCCCCATCGGCCTCCCGGCCGCGCCGGTCGCGGCCCAGGGGTGCGGGCGGGGGAGCGGCCCGATCCACGACCGGGTGCACACCGATCCGGTCGGTCAGGTGCCGCTCGACCAGCCGCAGCCCGTCCCGGGTGACGGCGTAGGTGCCGACCGCCCGCCGGCCGCGGTCGGGCCCGCCCGCGGCATCGACGACCAGACGGCCGGGGTCGCCGGTGGTCGGGTCGACGGTGGACAGCACGCCGGACCACTCGGCCGGCACCGCCCGCTGGACGATCACGGCAAGGCCCGGGTCGCGGCCGATCCCCGGGCCGCCGGACGGGCCCGCCGGCGCGCCCTCGGCGGGCCCGGCCGGCCCGGCCGGCCCGGCCGGCTCACCCAGCGAGGCCCGATCGGTCCGCTCGGCCCACTGCGCCCAGCAGTCGAGGACCCGGACCAGCACGGCGTCGTCGCCCTGGACGCCGGCGAAGCCCTCGCCGGGGTCCACGCTCTCGGCCGGCGCCGAGGGGCGCACGGTCACGGTCACCCGGCCGGTCTCGTCATCGGGGGCCAGCTGCCGGTAGGCGTGGAGGATCATCCGGCGCACGTGCCGGGGGAGGCCGGCCCGCCGCACGGCGTCCCGCAGGCCACGGCCCAGCCGCTCCCGTGCCGCCGGGTCGGCGTCGGCGGACGCCCGCCGGACCAGCGGGAGGAGCGGGTCGCGCCCGCCGCCCTCGGTGCGCGCCCGCAAGTAGGCCGCCGCCGTCACCACGAACCCGGGGGCCACGGGGAAGCCGGCGCGCGTCAGCTCCCCGAGGTCGGCCGCCGAGGCGCCCACCCAGGCGACGTCGCCCCGCCCCACGTCCTCGAACCAGACGACGTCGCCCGGCGATTCGACGGAGCCCGTCACGTCCGCCAGGACCGCTTGCCCGCTCATCGATCTCTCCTCGGGCCCGCCGCCGGGCCGTCCGCGTGAAGCCCCATCGTCGCCCGGCCCGCCGCCCGTCCCAAGGGCCGAAGGTCCCAACCTGGGCCGGGCTCCGGACGGCCCGGGCGCGGGCGCCCGGCGGTCAGACCCGGTGCTCGAGCTGGCCGGTCCGCAGCTGCTGGCGGAGCCGGTACTTCTGGACCTTGCCCGACGGGGTGCGGGGCAGGTCGCGCACGTGGTGGAGCGACGCGGGCCACTTCTGGTGGCCGAGGCCGTGGGCGCGGAGGTGGTCCCGGACCTGGTCGAGCGTGGGGGCGGGCGCGCCGGGCCGGGTGGTGAACACGGCGGCGACCCGCTCGCCGAGCCGCTCGTCCGGCTCGGCGACGACGACGACCTCGGCGACGCCGTCGAGGGTGAGGAACAGCTCCTCGATCTCCTGGGCGCTGATGTTCTCGCCGCCGCGGATGATCAGGTCGGTGACCCGGTCGGTGATGGTGAGGTAGCCGTCGTCGTCGAGCACGCCGACATCACCGCTGTGGTACCAGCCGTCGGCGTCGAAGGCGGCGGCGGTGAGTGCCGGGTCGGTGTAGCCGACGAACAGCTCAGGGCCCCGGGTGATGATCTGGCCGTCGTCGTCGAGGCGCAGGTCGACGCCGCGCAGCGGCTTGCCGTCGGTCTCGAGCCGCTTGGCCTCGGGGTCGTCGAGGGCGCTGGCGGTGGAGGACGGGTGCTCGGTGCAGCCGTAGGAGCGGAACAGGCGGATGCCGAGCTCGGCGGCGCGGCGGGCGACCGCGACGGGGACGGGTGAGCCGCCGAGGCCCACGGCGGGGATGCGGCGCAGGTGCTCCTCGCCGAAGTCGGGGTGGTCGAGCAGGCTGGTGAGGAAGTACGTGGCCCCGCCGGCCATGGTCAGGTCGTGGGCGACCATGAGGCGCAGCACCCGGGCGGGGTCCCAGACGTCGACGAGGTGGATCTCGGTGTTGGCCAGCAGCGGCCGCAGGAAGGCGCCGAGCATCCCGGCAAAGTGGCCGACCGGCGACCCGACGAGGGGGAAGGGGCCGGTCCCGGACGCGTCGTCGCCGACCCGGGTGCCGGCCTGCAGCACCTCGGCCGCCAGCGTGAGGTGGCTGTGGATCACGCCCTTGGGGTCGCGGGTCGTGCCCGAGGTGAAGGCGATCACGGCCGGGTCGTGCGGGTCGACCGGGGCGGGGGCGGCGACCGGCTCGCCCTCCAGCAGGCCGGCGAGTGGGGCGGCGCCCCGGGGCAGGCCGGCGGCCGGGGTGTCGCCGACGACCAGCCAGCGGCTATCGGGGTGCTCGGCCAGCAGCGGCTCGTAGAGCTCGAGGAAGTCGGTGCGGCGGAAGCGCTCCGGCGTGACCACCACCTCGGGGGTCACGGCCCGCAGGATGTAGTCGACCTCCTTGGCGCCGTAGGAGGCGACGACCGGGACGATGACCGCCCCCAGGTAGGCGGTGGCCCAGAACGTGACCGCCGCCTCCGCCCAGTTGGGCAGCTGCATGACGACGACGCTGCCGGAACCGACCCCCTGGCGCCGGAGCGCGGCGGCCAGCGAGCGGGCCGCCCGGTCCAGCTCGCCGAACGTGCCGTCGTACGGCCGCACCTCCGAGTACGCCCGGAAGGCGTTGGACCGGTTGCGGTCGATGCTCGCCTCCACCCACTGGCCGAGCGTGCGGTCGACCCACAGGCCCTCGGCCCGGTAGCGGGCGGCCAGCTCCGCCGGCACCGTCCGCAGGTTCCACTCCCGACTCACCCCGCGACCTCCCCCCACGTGCGCTCCAATGGTGACATCGATGTCAGAATCGGCCTACCGATCTTGCTGGCCGGCCGGCCGGGGGTCAAGGGTGGGGGAGCGGGGCGCCGGCGCTGTGTCAGGCTCGACGCCGGCGCCGAAGGCCAGCGAGTCGCAGGCCCGCTCCGCCGCCTCGGGCGGGTAGCTGGGCGGTGTGGGCGGCCAATCCGCCTCGGTGTTCTTCCAGGTCTTGGCGCTGGGGCGCACCGTCGCCGAGGACGACGTCCGGCGGGTGGTGGAGGTGGCGATCGCCGCCGACCGCCGAGGGCGCGGCCGGCACCTTCCGCCACCGGATCACGAAGTTCGGAAGAAAATCTTGATCTAAACGATCAGGTTTATCAACATAATCCACATGAGCACGCCCACCACGACGACGACCACCACGACCGCCGCGACGACCGGTGCGGAGGCGACACCGGCCGACGCCACCGCGACCCTCGACGTGCGCCCGATCGCGGGCCGGATCGGCGCCGAGATCCACGGCGTCGACATCAGCCAGCCGCTCGACGACGCCGCCGTCGCCGCGATCCGTGCGGCGCTGCTGCGCCACCGGGTCGTGTTCTTCCGCGACCAGCGGCTCGACCACCGGTCGCAGATCGCCTTCGCCCGCCGGTTCGGTGAGCTGACCTATGCCCACCCCCACGATCTCGAGCCGCCCGAGGGCTTTCCCGAGATCTACACGGTCGACACCCGCCGGCTCGCGGCCCGCTTCGGCCGCGATCAGCGCGAGATCCACGAGCGGAACCGCGACCGCCGGCCCGGCTGGCACAGCGATGTGACGCCGGCGATCAACCCGCCGTGGGCCTCGATCCTGCGGGCCGACGTGGTGCCCGAGGTCGGCGGCGACACGACGTGGACCAACCTGGTCTCGGCCTACGAGTCGCTGTCCCCGCCGCTCCGGCGGCTTGCCGACGAGCTGCGGGCCGAGCACCGCTACGGGGTCGGCTACGGCGCCAACAGCGCGGCCGCCCGCAAGCGCTTCGAGGAGAACCCGCTCGTCGCCCACCACCCGGTGGTCCGGGTCCACCCCGAGACGGGCGAGAAGGCGCTGTACGTGACGCCCGGCTTCACCAGCCACATCCTCGACGTGACGCCGGAGGAGAGCCGGCGGCTGCTCGACCTGTTCTTCAACGAGATCAACCAGCCCGAGCACCAGGTCCGGTTCCGGTGGCGCCCGGGCGACGTGGCGTTCTGGGACAACCGCTCCACCGCCCACCAGGCGCCTCGGGACGTGCCCCCCGACGTCGAGCGGGTCCTGCACCGGGTGACGTTCATCGGCGACGTCCCCGTGGGGCCGGACGGCCGGAAGTCCGACCTGGTGGCGGGCCGGCGGTTCGAGTCCGACAGCAGCATCGCCGGCGTCGGCGCCGGCGCCACCCCGTGACCCGGCGGACGGCGGCCGGACGGGCACGGGGTTCCCTGCGGGGTGGCCTCGCGGGCCGCCCGCCGGGCCTCTCCGCGGGCTGCCCGCCCGGCCTGCCCGCGGGCCGCCCGCCGGGCCTCCCGGTCGACACCAGCCGGCGGCGCTTCCTGGTGCGGGGCCTGGCGCACACGACGCTGGGGGCCGCCGCGCTCGCCGGCCTGATGTCCTGCGCCCAGGAGGACGCGGGCGGGGCGGCGCTCGACGAGCCGCTGCCCCGTTCGGTGCCGCCCGGCACCGAGCTCACCGTGGCCTCGCCGTCGGGGTCGATCCGGCTCGAGCTCGAGCTGGCCGGGCTGCTCGACGACCTGCCTTTCACGGTGCCGGAGTGGCCCAACCTCGCCGCCGGGCCCGACGTCATCAACGCCTTCCGGGCCAACTCGCTCGATCTCGCCCTCAACGCCGGCATCCCGCCCATCCAGGCCCACTACCAGGGCTACGACGCCCGGATCGTGGCCGTCGCCTACCACCGTCGGCCGCTGTACGTGTTCGCCACCCGGCCGGGCAGCGACGTCGAGAGCGTCGACGACTTCCGTGGCCGGCGCCTCGCCTTCTCACAGGGCCAGGCCCAAGGCGTGGTGCTGCTCAGGGCGCTGCAAGAGGCCGGTGTCGAGCACGACGAGGTCGAGCTCGTCGACCTGACCAGCAACCAGTTCCTGACCGCCCTGCAGGCCGGGCAGGTCGACGTCGCGCCGCTCGCCAACCAGCAGGTGCCCCGGTACCTCGACGAGTACGGCGCCGACGGCGCCCGGACGATCGAGACCGACGTCGTCGACCTGCTGGCGGTGCTGTGGGCACCCACCTCCGTCATCGCCCAGGACGACAAGGCGGCCGCCATCGCCGCCTTCATCCCGCGGTGGGCCCAGGCCGACGTGTGGGCCTACGAGCACCCCGACCGCTGGATCGAGGAGTACTACGTCGGGACCCAGAACCTGTCGCCCGAGGACGGCGCCCGCATCGTCGAGCTGACGAGCAAGCCCGAGTTCCCGCCCAGCTGGGACGAGGCCATCGCCTGGGAGCAGGAGTCGCTCGACCTGCTGGCCGCGGGCGGCTTCGTCGACGGCTTCGACGCCGAGGTCCTGTTCGACCGCCGCTTCGAATCCCTGGCCGCCGACGCGGTGGGGGACCGGTACACCGCCGTCGACCAGCCCTACGAGGAGTGACCCGTGACCGACACCGTGCCCTCCCTCGCCCCGGCCGGCCGGGCCAGCCCGGCGGCGCCGGCATCCACCAGCCCTCCCGTCCCGGCCGGACCGGGCACCCCGCCGGCCGGGGCCCCGGCGCCGACGCGGCGTGGCCGCCCCCGGCGCCTCGGCCCCGGCCGGCGCCGGCCCTGCGCCCGGCTGGCCGGCCCGGTGGCCGTCCTGGCGGTCTGGGCGGCGCTGTCCGCCGCGGAGCGGCTCGACACCCGGGTCGTCCCCGCTCCGTGGACCGTCGTCGAGACGGGCTGGGACCTGTGGTCGCGGGGCAGCCTGGGCCAGGACATCGTCACGTCCGCCTCCCGGGCCTGGTGGGGGTTCGTGGTGGGCCTGGCCATCGGGGTGGCGCTCGCCATCCCGGCCGGCCTCAGCCGGGTGGGCGAGGCGCTGATCGATGGCACCGCCCAGGTCAAGCGGTCGATCCCGTCGCTCGGCCTCATCCCGCTGTTCATCCTGTGGCTGGGGATCGGCGAGTCGTTCAAGATCGCCATCATCGCCATCGGGGTGTTCTTCCCCGTCTACCTCAACCTCCACTCCGGCCTGGCCAACATCGACTCCCGCTACGTCGAGCTGGCCGAGACCCTGCGGGTGAGCCGGGCCTACTTCGTCCGCCACGTGGTGATCCCGGGCTCGCTGCCCAGCTTCTTCGTCGGCCTCCGCTTGGCCGTCACCGGCTCGTGGCTGTCGCTGGTCGTGCTCGAGCAGATCAACGCCACGAGCGGGCTCGGCTACATGATGTTCCAGGCCCAGAACTACGGGCAGACCGAGGTCATCTTCGTCGGGCTGGTCGTGTACGGGGTGCTCGGCTTCGCGTCAGACGCCGCCGTCCGGGCCATCGAGAGGAGGGTGCTGTCGTGGCGCCGCACGCTGGCCAGTTGAGCCCGCCCGCCGTCCGGGTGGCGGGCCTGACCCGGGTGTTCGGCGACCGCCGGGTGCTCGACGGGCTCGACCTCGACATCCCCCAGGGCCAGTTCGTGGCGCTCCTCGGCCACAGCGGCACCGGCAAGTCCACCCTGCTCCGGGCCCTGGCCGCGCTCGACCACGACGTGCTCGGCTGGGGCGAGCTGGAGGCGCCGGAGCGGATCTCGGTCGTCTTCCAGGACGCGCGGCTGCTGCCCTGGAAGCGGGTGCTGGACAACGTGCTGTTCGGGAGCCCGGACGTGCCGGAGGAGCGGGGCCGCGCCGCCCTGGCCGAGGTCGGGCTCGCCGGCCGCGAGCGGGCCTGGCCGAACCAGCTGTCCGGCGGCGAGGCCCAGCGGGCCGCGCTGGCCCGGTCGCTGGTGCGGGAGCCCGAGCTGCTGCTGGCCGACGAGCCGTTCGGGGCCCTCGACGCCCTGACCCGGATCAAGATGCACGCGCTGCTGCGGGAGCTGTGCGCCCGGCACCGGCCGACGGTCCTGCTCGTGACCCACGACGTCGACGAGGCGGTCATGCTCGCCGACCGGGTCCTGGTGCTCGGGGACGGGCGGATCGCGCTCGACCTCGACGTCGACGTGCCCCACCCGCGGTCGCTCCGCCGCCCCGACCTGGTGGCGGACCGCGACCGGCTGCTGGCCGCCCTCGGCGTCGAGGAGAACGTCGCCGAGGGCTGACGGCCGCTCGCCGCCCCGCAGGGCTACGTTCTGCGGCATGCGGACGGTCGGGGTCGGAAGCGGGGCGGCAGCCCCGTCGGTGTGGGGGCTCGCCGGCATCGAGCGCCGGGCGTGGCGCATCGGCCTGCCGACCCGGCGGCTGTTCCTGATCCTCGCCCTGGTCACGGCGGTGGCGGTCGCCGCCGGCGGCCTCGCCTCGGCGTGGGTCGTCGGGCGCAACGCGGGCACGATCGACGCCGCCCGCGACCAGGGCCTCGGCGTGGCCCGGGCCGCCACCGAGTTCCGCACCAACCTGGTGGCCGCCGACGCCCAGGCGGCCACCACACTGCTGGCCGGCGGCCTCGAGACGCCGGCGGCCCGCCGGGCCTACGACGAGTCGATCGTCGACGCCGGCCAGTGGCTGACCCGGGCGGCGCTCATGGCCCCCGACGACGACGCCGAGGACATCGAGGCGCTGGCCGACGGGCTGGTCACCTACGCGGGGCTGGTCGAGACCGCCCGGGCCAACGCCCGCCAGGGCTACCCGGTCAGCGCCGCCTACCTGGGCCAGGCCCGGGCTTTGGCCCGCGACGACCTCGTGCCCCGGGCCGAGCGGCTGCGGCGCTCCGGCGAGCAGCGTCTGGCCCGGGCCGCCAACAGCATCGCCGGCCCCAGCGGCCTGGCCGCAGTGGGGACGCTGGCCGTGGGGCTCGTCGCTCTGTCGGGCTCGGCGGCCGTCGTGGCCGGCCGCACCCGGCGCCTGACGCACCCGTGGCTGCTCGTCGGGGCGTTCGCCGGCGTCGCCGCCTTCGGCCTGGTCACCGCGGGCGTCTGGTCGCAGGGCCGCGAGCTGCGGCGGGCGGCGACCGACGACATCGACGCCTACGTCGCCGCCAACGACGCGGCGTTCACGCTCTCCAGCCTGCGGGTGACGGAGATCAGCGCCGTCGCCGCCCGGGGCAGCGGGCAGGCGCTGTACCGCGACTTCGACACCAGCGCTGAGGCGCTGGCCGCCGACCTTCGAGGCGGCGACCAGGGCGCGCTGGCCGACGCCGTCGAGCGCTACTCGGCCGGGGTCGACCAGGTCGAGGAGGCCGAAGCCGGCGGCGACACGGGCCGGGCCGCCGAGATCGTCCTCACCGGCGAGTCGGCTCAGGCGTTCGCGGAGGCCGACGCGGACGCCCGGGCGGCGGTGAGCCGGGCCCGCCGGACCCTCGGCGAGCGGCTCGACGCCGCCTCCGGCGCCGAGGTCCCGGCGCTCGTGCCCGTCGCCCTCGGGCTGGTGGCGGCCGGGGCGGCGACGGCCGGCGTGCTGGCCCGGGCAAGGAGGTACCGGTGAGGGCGGCGCCCGCCGCCGGGCGGGGAGGCCGCCGGGGCGCGCCGGCTGCCGCCGTCGCGCTGCTCCTCGCCCTCGGCGCCGGGGCCTGCGCCCAGGTCGACGTCCCCGAGTCGCTGCCGGAGCCGACGACCACGACCGCCCCGCCGGTCGAGGCGCCGCCGCCGGAACCCGACTGCGGGAACCCGGCGGCCAGCCTGCGGCCGGACGGTCCGGCGGGCACCGACGTGCCGGCCGGTAGCTACATGGCCGACATCCGCGAGCGGGGCCGCTTGCGGGTCGGGGTCGACGTGGGCACGCTCCGGCTCTCGAGCGTCGACCCGCTCACCGGCGAGTTCACCGGCTTCGACGTCGACATCGCCCGCGAGGTGGCGGCCGCCCTGTTCGACGACCCCGACGCGGTGCAGTTCATCGGCATCCCCAGCAGCGAGCGCGAGAACGTGCTCCGGGACGGCGACGTCGACCTGGTGGCCTCCAGCTTCACGGCGACGTGCAGCCGCCGCCAGCGCGTGTCGTTCTCGTCCGAGTACTTCCGGGCCGGCCAGCGGGTCCTGGTGCGCGACGACGACCCCGCCGGGTCGCTCGCGGATCTGGGCGAGCGCGGGGCGGAGGTGTGCGTGTCGGCCGGGTCGACCGCCATCGCCAACATCCAGAACCAGCCCGAGCCGCACCCGGAGATCGTCCCCGCTCCCCAGCGGGCCGACTGCCTGGTGCGGCTCCAGCGGGGCGAGGCCGACGCCATGGTCACCGACGACGCCATCCTGGCCGGGATGGCCGCCCAGGACCCGAGCCTGCGCATCGTGGGCGAGCGGCTGAGCACCGAGCCCTACGCGCTCGGCCTGCCGCCCGGCCACCGTGAGTGGGTTCGGTACGTCAACGCCGTGCTCGACGACGTCCGCTCGTCGGGGCGGTGGGAGCAGCTCTACGCCGAGCACCTGGCCGACGTCCTCGGGCCCAGCTCCGGCCCGCCGGCGCCGGTGTACGAGGACTGAGGGCGGGGACGGTGCCGGACCCCGCCGAGACCCTCGTCGCCAGCGTCAGCCGGTCGCTCGCCGCGCTCGGCGCCCGGCTGGTCGACATCGAGGCCGACCCCACGGTCGAGCTGGCCCGCAGCGGGAGCCTGACGGGCGGCAGCGCCGCGACCTGGGCCGAGGCCGACGCCGACCTGGCCCGAGCCTGGGAGGTGTACCGGACGGTCGACGACCTCGTCCGCCAGGCCGAGGCCGACCCCGACCGGGGCTGGCTCCAGCTCGAGACGGCCAGGGTCCCTGGCCCCGACGGGCCGGCCCGCCCGGTCGACGCCCTGGCCGCCGCCGAGGCGGCCGTCGACCGCGCCGCCGCGGTGATCGCCCGCCTGCTGGTGGCCTGGGACCAGCTCGCCGCCCGGACCACGGCGGCCGGCACACGGGCCAGGGCGGCGGCGGCCGCCGACGTCGAGCGGTCGGTGACCGCACTGGCCGAGCTGCTGGCCAGCGACCCGCTCGCCGTCACCGAGGCCGACGTCGCCGACCTGGAGCGGCGGGCCGCCGAGGCCGAGGCCCGGCACACCGCCGCCCGCACCGCCTCGGCCCGCGTCGCCCTCGACCTCGACCAGGCCCGCCGGCAGCTCACCGATCTGGCCGCCGACCTGGAGGCGGCGGCCGGCGAGCTCGACCACGCCTCCAGCCGCATCGCCGGCCTGGGCCGCCCCGACCCCGTGCCCGACCTCGACGCCCTCGGCCAGTGGCTGGACCGGATCGCGGCCGAGGCCGAGACCCGGCCCGACCGCGCCGCCGCCGCCCTGGACGACTGGCGGGCGGCGGCCGACGAGCGGCGGGCGGCGCTGGACGCCGCCCTCGAGCGGGCGCGCGCCGCCATGCGCCGGCGCGACGAGGCCCGCGGCCTGTGGAAGGCGCTGCGGGCCAAGGCCGGGGCCCGCAAGCTCGACGAGCGGCCCGACGTGGCCGACGCGCTTCAGGTCGCGCTGGACGAGGTCCGGCGCGGCCCCTGCGACCTCGACCGGGCCGAGGCCGCGCTGGCCCGGCTGTCCACCCTGCTCAGCACCCGCCCAGGAGGGGCCCGATGACCGCATGCGCCCGGTCCGGCTGCGGCGGCACGATCGTCGACGGCTACTGCGACATGTGCGGGATGGCGCCGGCCAAGGCACCCGCCGCCGGCTCCGGGGGGATCGGCGCAGCCGGCACCGGGGCCGCCGGGTCCGGCGCCACCGGCGTCGAGCGGCCCAGCGGGCGCCAGTCGGGCCGGGTCGACGTGTCCCGGATGTCGGGGGCCACGACGCCGTCCGGCTCCCGGTCCCGCCGCAGCCGCATCGGGGCCGGGGTGGTGACGATCGAGCCCGTCCCCGACGTCGACCCCGACGGGCTCGTCATGGACGACCCGACCGTCCCGGAGAAGAGCCGGTACTGCTCCAACCCCGACTGCGAGGCGCCGGTCGGCCGGAGCATCGACGGCCGTCCCGGGCGGGTGTCCGGCTTCTGCAGCAACTGCCGGACGCCGTTCGACTTCTCCGCCAAGCTGGCCAAGGGCGATGTCGTCGCCGACCAGTACGAGGTGGTCGGCCCCCTGGCCCACGGCGGGCTCGGCTGGATCTACCTGGCCCGCGACCGCAAGCTGTCGATGCGGCCCTGCGTGCTCAAGGGCCTGCTCAACGAGGACGACGCGGCCGCGGCCGAGGCGGCGGTGGCCGAGCGCCAGTTCCTGGCCGAGGTCTCCCACCCGGCGATCGTCGACGTCTACAACTTCGTCGCCCACGAGGGGCGGACGTACATCGTCATGGAGTTCGTCGGCGGCCCCAGCCTGAAGAAGATCGCCGTCGACCACCGGGCCGAGCACGGCCGGCCCCTGCCGCCGGCCCGGGCGGCCAGCTACCTGCTGGCCGTCCTGCCGGCGTTCTCGTACCTGCACCAGCGCGGCCTCGTCTATTGCGACTTCAAGCCCGACAACGTCATCCACGTGGGTGACGCCGTCCAGCTCATCGACCTGGGCGGCGTCCGGCGCATCGACGATCCCGACGCCCCGATCTTCGGGACCCCCGGCTACCAGGCCCCCGAGGTGCCGCGGACCGGCCCGACCGTGGCCAGCGACCTGTACACGATCGGCCGGGCCCTCGCCGTGCTCATCCTCGACTGGCCCGAGTGGCAGCGGGCCGACCGCGACCGTCTGCCCCGGCGTGAGGATCACGACGTGCTGCTCGAGCACGAGTCGCTGTGGCGGTTCCTCGAGCGGGCCTGCCACCCCGACCCCGAGCAGCGGTTCCGCGACGCCGACGAGATGGCCGAGGCGCTCCACGGCGTGCTGTGCCAGGTGGCGGCCGCCGAGGACGGCGCCCCCCGGCCGTCGACCAGCACCCGGTTCACGCCGCCCCGCCCCACCCTCGACGGGCCGGACTGGCGGCTGCTGCCCCAGCCGCTGCTGCCCAACCACCCGCGCCTGGCCAACCGGGTGGCGGGCATCGGGACCGGCGACCCGTGGGCGACGGTGGGCCTCGCGGACGCCGCCAGGCCCCAGGGTCTGTCGTGGGCAGACGCCGCCGCCGTGGCCCGCGCCCTGTGCGAGGTCGGCGACCACCGCCGTGCCGCCGAGGTCGTCGAGCTGCTCGACCCCGCCTCGCCCGACGCCGAGCCCGACCGCAGCGTCCTCGACGCCGCCCGCTCGTGCCTGCGGGGCGTCGTCGCCCTGGCCGCCGGCCGGCCGCCGGACGCGGTGGCCGCCCTCGACGCCGCCTATGCGGCGGCGCCGGGCGAGCTTGCCTGCGCCTTCGCCTTCGCCGCCGCCCTCGAGGCCACCGGCGACCCGGCCTCGCTGGAGCGGGCGGCGTCGCTGTACCAGCGGGTGGCGATGACCGACCCCAGCTGGGTGGCGGCCACGGCCGGCCTGGCCCGCACGCTCGCCGACCTCGGCCGGCCGGTCGACGCCGCCCGGGTGCTGGCCACGGTCCCCACCGGGCACCCGCTGCGCGCCGAGGCGCTCACGCTGGCGCTGCGGGCGCTCAACGCCGCGGGCACCTACGACGAGCGGGCCGTGGCCGTCGCCGTCGACCACCTGCGGTCCGTCCGGGCCGACGCCCGGGGCGCGGCCGAGGCCGAGCTGGCCGTCGAGCTCTACAGCGGGGCGCTCGCCGCCGTGCAGCGGGGCCAACAGGTGGGGCCCGCGGTCGGCGACGTCCCGGCCAGCGTCCCCGACCTGGCGGCCGCCACCGAGGGGGCGCTGCTCGAGCTGGCGGACGTGACCTCCAACCGCGACCGGCGTCACGCCCTGCTGGACGCCGCCGCCCGTACCCGACCCTGGAGCCTGTGGTGAGCGTCCCCGACCCCCTGCCCGCCCGACCCGACACCCTCGGCGCCGTCGGCGCCGACCCCCACGACGCCGACGTCGACGTGCTCGCCGCCGAGCCCGGCGACGCCGAACCGGGCGGTCCCGGGTCCGGCGGGGCGACCGGGTCCGTCGAACCGATTGATGCCCGCGCCGCCGCGCCGGGCGGGACCGGGGCGTGCGGGGCGTGCGGGGAGGCGCTGCGGCCCGGGGCCAAGTTCTGCGAGGCGTGCGGTGCGCCCGCCGGTGGGCCGGGCGCCCCCGGCCCCGGCGGTGGGGGCGGCCCCCGGCCGGTGTCCGCCGGCGGCGCCTGCACCCGGTGCGGCGGCGAGGTGGGCGACGACGGCTACTGCACCGCCTGCGGCCACCGGGCGCTGGAGCCGGTCACGGTCGACGACCGGGGCCCGGTGGCGTCGGCCACCCACCGGGGCCGGCGCCACGAGCGCAACGAGGACGCGGTGGCCCTGGGGGCGACGGCCGAGGGCTGGCCGGTGCTGGTCGTGTCCGACGGCGTGTCGGCCAGCCCCAACCCCCACCTGGCATCGGCGGCGGCCGTGCGGGCGGCGGCCGAGCGCCTGGCCGGCCGCCCGTTCACCGGCGAGGCCGACGTCGCGGCGGCCGTGGCCGCCGCTCAGGAGGCGGCGAGCGCCCAGCCCGCCGACGGCGACCCGTTGTGGGACGGCGACGGGGGCCACCCCGCCTGCACGATCGTGGTGGCGGTGGCCACCGACCGGGCCGTGGTCGCCGCCAACGTCGGGGACGCCCGGGTCCACATGCTGCGGGCCCGCGACGGCGACTGGGCCGCCGTCCAGCTCACCTCCGACGACAGCCTGGCCGCCCGCGCCGTGGCCGCCGGCGAGGACCCCGAGGTGGCGCTGGCGTCGCCGGGCGGGCACACGCTGATCGCCTGGCTGGGGGCCGACGCCCCCGAGCTGGCCCCGCACGTCGTCACCCGCCCGGCCGCCGCCGGCGACCTGGTCGTCGCCGACAGCGACGGCCTGTGGAACTACGCGCCGACCGACGACTCGTTCGGCGCCTTGGCCGCCGAGCTCGTGCCGCCCCCGCCGGCCACGGGCGACCTGCCGGCCGCCGAGGTCGCCGAGCGCCTGGTGACCTGGGCGATCGGCGAGGGCGGCGCCGACAACGTCACCGTCGCTCTGGCGCCGGTCCCAGGGGAGCCGGGCGACGCCGACACCACCCCGACCGCGCCGAAGGCGGCGCCGTCGACGGCATCGATCCCGACCGAGCCGGACGCGGCGACGCCGGCCGTACCGGACGCGGCGGACGGACCCGAGGACGAGGAGGGCACGTGACCGACACCCAGGGGGCTCCGGCCCCGTTCACCGCCGAGACGTTCCAGAACCAGTACCTGGCGGCCGGGGCCAGCGTGGTGGACGCGGTGGTCACGGTGGCAGCCACTGACGACACCGCCGGCGACGGCGCCGGCGCGGCCGACCAGCCGGTCGCCGACGCGACGCCGGCGGCGGGCGGCCGGGCCGAGATCGTGGTCATCGACACGAGCGGCTCCATGGGCTCCGGCCGCAAGATGCCGGAGGCCAAGGCCGCGGCCCGGGCCGCCGTCGACACCATCGAGGACGGCGTCGCCTTCGCCATCGTCGCCGGGTCGCACCAGGCGTGGATGGTCTGGCCCAACGACGGCCGGACCCTGGCCGTGGCGTCGCCCGCCGAGCGCGCCGGGGCCCAGCAGGCGATCGACGCGCTGCAGCCGGCGGGCGGCACCGCCATCAGCACGTGGCTCGACCTCGCCCGCCAGCTGTTCGCGTCGGCTAACGTCGCCGCCCGCCACGCCATCCTCCTCACCGACGGCCGCAACGAGAGCGAGCCGGGCCACCGCCTCACCGCGGCGATCGACCAGTGCCGGGGCCTGTTCCAGTGCGACTGCCGGGGGGTGGGCGTCGACTGGGAGGTCGAGGAGCTGCGGGGCATCGCCACCGCCCTGCTCGGCACCGTCGACATCGTCGCCGACCCGGCGGACCTGGCGGACGACTTCCGGTCGATGATCGGCGCCAGCCAGGCCCGCGCCCTTCCCGACGTCAAGCTGCGACTGTGGGCTCCCCAGGGGGCGACGATCGAGTCGCTGCGCCAGGTCGCCCCCGAGGTCCTCGACCTGACCACGACGGGCACGCCCAGCGGGCCCCTGACCCAGGACTTCCTGCTCGGCGGGTGGGCCCGGGGCGAGTCCCGCGACTACCACCTGAGGATCCGGGTCAAGCCGGGCGAGGTGGGCGACGAGATGCTGGCCGGCCGCGTCAGCCTGGTCATGGCCGACGGCACGGTCGCCACCCAGGCGCTGGTCAAGGCCGTCTGGACCGACGACGCCGAGCTGTCGACCCGTATGGACCGCCACGTCGCCCACTACACCGGCCAGGTCGAGCTGGCCGAGGCCATCCAGTCGGGCCTGGCCGCGGCCAAGGCCGGCGACACGAAGACCGCCACCGTCAAGCTCGGGCGGGCCGCCCAGCTGGCCCACGAGTCCGGCCACCGCGACACGCTCAAGCTGTTGGCCGCCGTGGTTGACGTCGACGACGCCGAGTCCGGCACGGTCCGGCTCCGGCCCGACGCCGGCAAGGCCGCGGAGATGACGCTCGACACCCGCTCGACGCGGACGGTCCGGCTGAAGCCCGACGAGCCCGACCCGGCGGGCGGCTCCTGATGGCCACCTGTCCCCAGGGCCACGAGTCGGCCACGACCGACTACTGCGACACCTGCGGCGCGCCGATCGAGGCGCCCCGCGACCCGACGGTCACGCTGCCGGCCGGCGAGGAACCGGAGCCGGGCCCGGCCTCGACCACCTGTCCGGCCTGCGGCGAGCCGGTGCGAGGCCGGTTCTGCGAGTCGTGCGGCTTCGACCCGGCGTCGGGGGAGGCCGCCCCCACCACCGAGGTGACCCTCGAGCTGGAGGCCGACCGGGCCCACTGGGAGCGCATGGTCGGCTCCGGCGAGCCCGCCTTCCCGGCGGCGCTGCCGGCGCTGCGGTTCGCGCTCACCGGCGACCGGGCCACGCTGGGCCGGGTGCGGCCGGGCGAGCCGGTCGAGGTCGACCTCGCCCTCACCGGGGCGGCCGCCGACCCGGCCGTCAGCCACCGGCAGTGCGAGTTCGAGCGCCAGGGCGACCGCTGGGTGGTCCGCGACGCGGGCAGCGCCAACGGCACCTGGATCAACGACGCCAGCCGGCCGCTGGAGGCCGGGGCCGTCCACCCGCTCGTCGACGGCGACCGCATCCGGATGGGCGCCTGGACCTGCCTGCGGGTCCGCGTCGCCGCCCCCGCCGCCGACTGACCCCGGCCTCCGCTCGGGGGCGTGGACGGCCTGCCGACCCGGCTGACCCGGTTCCTCGGGCGGCGGGCGCGGAGGACGTCCGAGCTGCGCGGCCCGCGGCCTCGTCCCGGCCAGTCGCCTCCCCACGCTCGCCGGGCGGCCCGGGTGTGGGACGACCCGGCTGGGCGTCGGGCTGGTCGCCGGGCAGGTGGCCGAGAGGCTGACCTACGCCGGGGCCGGACGGCCGTTCATCTCCCGCCGCACGGTCGAGACCCACGCGAGCACGTGGAGCGCGAGCCGGGGGTCGCCACCCCGGCCGCGATCGTCGTCTGGGTGGTGCGGGGGCGCGACCGGTCCCGCACCGGGATCCGTAGGGAGAATCCGGGTCCGCACGGATGCGGCCGCCGCCCGGCCGGGCGCACGCTGGCCGCATGTCCTCCGTGGCGTCCACCCCCGTCATCGAGCTCGACGCGGCCGACGACGCCGTCCGCGCCGACCCCTATCGCCAGCCGTCGGCCCGCCAGGCGTCGGCCCGTCAGCCGTCGTTGACCCGCACGACGAGGCCGTCGGCGTGCTCGGGCCAGTAGTGCTCCGCGAACAGCTTCGCCACGAGCTCGCCCCGGCTCGACACGCCCACCTTGTGCAGCACGGCCTTCACGTGGTCGCGGACGGTGTGGGGCGAGAGGAACAGCTCGGCGGCGATGTCGGCGGTCCCCAGGCCGCGGGCGAGCAGCCGGGTGACCTGCTGCTCGCGCTCGGACAGGTCGTAGGCCTGGACGACGATGGGGGCGATCTCGGCCGCCTTGGCCGGCTCCAGCACGACCGCCGTCGTGGTGACCGCGCCGTCGGCGGCCCGCAGGCACGAGCCGTGGCACACGAGCCAGGTCCCCGCCGCCGAGCGGATCCGGACGCGGGCAGAGCCGGCGCCGTCCGGCGCCGCGGCCAGCGCCCGGGCCCGGTACACGACGGCAGCCATCCACAGCGGGACGCCGATGCCCAGGTCGGTGGGGAGGGTGGGGGAGGCGGGCAGCTCGGCCAGCCAGCCCTGGGCCTCCTCGTTCGCCGACACCAGGGTGGCCTCGGCGTCGAACAGCAGCAGGCCGGGGCGGTCGGGCCGGCGGTGCCCGGTCGTGGCCGGGCGCCGGGCCCGCTGGCGCAGCGCCTCGCCCAGCGGCTCGGACAGGCTGGCCACCAGCGCCGTCTCGGCGGCCGTGAACGGGGCGCGCCCCTGCCGGCGCATCAGCGCCACCGTCCCCCACGGCACGCCGTCGACGCGCAGGACCGCCCGCAGCTCGTCGTCGAACCCCAGCGGCGCCACGAACTCGCGGTAGCGGGGGCTGGCGGTCGGATCGCCGGCTCGGTGCCGGAGCGCGGCGGCGGGTCGGTCGGCCCGCGCCAGGTCGCGGTACAGGTTGAGGTCGGGGGTCAGGTGCTCGCGCTCCCACAGCAACAGGCAGTGGGACGGCTCGGCCGCGTCCATGTTCTCGATGCGGGTCGGCGCGATCGGCAGGCCGGTGGCCGGGTCCGTCGCCATCCAGGCGGCGGCGTCGAAGGCCACGAACTGGCGCAGCCGCGGCGACGCCTGGGCGAACACCTCGGCGGCGTCGGCGGCGCCGTCGAGCCGGGCGATCCGCCGCACCAGCTCGGCCCGCCGCCGGCGGACCTCGGGCGCCACGGTGGGCGGCGCGTCGGGCGGTGCGGGCGGCGTCACGTCCGGCGGCGCGGGCGGCGACCCCGTGGGGAGCAGCTTGTCGGACACGCAGCGTCCATCGTCCGCCCCCGGCGCCGCCAGCACAACCCCCCGATCGGGGGATGGTCGCGACGGCGTGCGCCCGCGAGGGTCGCCAGGGGCGGTGGGCCGGTCGGCGCGAGCGGGCCGGCGCCGGGTCGCGAACCGCCCACGCCCGGGGGTGCGTAGTGATGGTGGGTGGGCCGCAAAGGAGGCCGAACGAGGTGTCGACGGACGAGGGGTTCGTCGGGCGGGCGCGCGAGTTGGCGGCGATCGAGGGGGCGTGCGCCGCGGCACGCGCCCGCGGTCGGGGCTCGGTGGTGGTCGTGGCCGGCGAGGCCGGCATCGGCAAGACCCGGCTGTGCCGGGAGGCGGCCGACCGGGCGCGTGTGGCCGGGCTGGCCGTGGCCACGGCCCGGTGCTGGGCGGGTCCCGGCGCCCCGCCGCTGTGGCCGTGGCAGCCCCTGCTCGACCAGCTGGGCGGCCCGGAGGCGGCGGCCGTGCTGGGCGAGGGCCCGGCGGGCGGACCCGGGGACGACGGCCGCCCGGGCGTCGACCGCCCACGCGACGGCCGGGCGGGACGCGAGCCGGATCGCGACCGCTTCGCCCGGTTCGTGGCCGTGACCGACCGCCTCGCCGCCGCCTGCGCCCGCCGTCCGGCGTGCGTGATCGTCGACGACATCCAGGCCGCCGACGTCGGCGCCCTGCTGCTGGTGCGGTTCGTGGTCCGGTCGCTCGACCGGCTGCCGCTGGTCCTCGTGCTCACTCGGCGCACCGGCGAGCCCGAGGGCGGGGGAGAGGCCCGCCCGTCCCGCGGGGCGGGGGAGGCGGCCGCCGCCGGAGCCGCCGGCGGCACCGAGGCGGCGGGGGCGGCTGGCGCCCTGCTCGACGAGATCGAGGCCGAGGCCGCCCCGCTGGTGCTGGGCCGCTTCGACCTGGACGAGACCGCGGCGTTCCTGGCCGCCCACGGCTTCGGCGACCTCGACCCGGTGTTGGTCCCGGCGCTGCACCGGGTCACCGGCGGCCACCCGCTCCACCTCCGCCGGCTGGTGGCGGCCGGCCCGCCCGGCCCCGGCGCCGCCGCGGGCGAGCCGCCGCCCGGTGGGCTGCGCGAGGCGATCGACCGGGCCCTCGCCGGCCTCGAGCCCGGCGCCCGGGCCGTGCTGCAGGCCGGCGCCGTCCTCGGCCCGAGCCCGTCGGTGGCGGAGACGGCCGCGGTCGCCGGGTGTGCGCCGGCGCGCGTGCTCGAGGCGGTGGCGGCCGCCGACGGCATCGCCGACGCGGAGGGACCCGACCGGTTCGCCTTCACCCACGAGCTGGTGCGGGCCGCCCTGGAGCGGTCGCTGCCGCCGGCCGCCCGCCTCGACGCCCACGCCCGGGCGGCCGCAGTGGTGGCCGGCGACGGGGCGGAGGGCGCCGAGCCGAGTGCGGAGCCCGACGCCGGGCCGGTCGCCGACGTGCCGCCCGAGCGCCTGGCCCGTCGGGCCCACCACGCGCTGGCCGCCGCGCCCCGGTCGCCCGACGACGCCCGGCTGGCCGTGGCGGTCTGCCGCCAGGCGGCGCGGTCGCTGGCCGCCAACCTGGCGTACGAGGCCGCCGACGAGCTGCTGTCGGCGGCGGTGGCGTGCCATGAGGCGTCCCGGCTGGGCCCGCCGGCGGGGGCCCTGCTCGTCGAGTGGGCCCAGGCCGCGCTGCGGTGCGGGCGCCTCGCCGACGCCCGGCGGCGGTTCGGGGTGGCGGGGCCGGTCGTGGCCGGCGAGGACGAGCCGGCGCTGGCCGCGGAGGTCGCCCTGGGCCTGGGCGGCCACTGGGGCGCCGAGTACCGGACGCCGGTGGACCGGGCCCGCGTGCTGGGCCTCCAGCGGGCCGCCCGGGCCGGGCTGCCCGCCGGCGAGGACGCCCTGCGGTGCCGGCTCGACGTCCGGCTGGCCGCCGAGGCGGTGTTCGACGGCGCGCCCGTCGAACCGGTCCTGGACGCCCTGGAGGCGGCGCGGGGCACCGGCGACCCCCGGGCGCTGGCCGAGGCGCTGTCGCTCACCCACCACGTCCTCCTCACGCCCGGGCGGGCGCCCGGTCGGCTGGCGCTGGCCGACGAGCTTGTCCGGGTGGCGTCGCAGGCCGGGCTCGGCGTGCTGGCGCTGATGGGCCTGTGCTGGCGGGCCGTCGACCTGTTCCTGGCCGGCGACGACCGGGCCCGGCGGGCGCTCGAGGACCTGCGGGAGCGGGCCGAGGCGCTGGCCTGCCAGAGCATCCTCTACATGGTCGGCGTCATCGACACGATGCTGCTCGTCCGGGCCGGGCGGCTCGCCGAGGCCGAGGCCGCGGCCGAGCGCAACCGGGCGCGCGGCGAGGCGATCGGCGAGGTCGACACGCTCGGCTACTACGCCAGCCACCTGCTCGCCATCCGCTGGATCCAGGGCCGCGAGGTCGAGCTGCTCGACCTGGCCGACCACGTGGCGACGTCGCCGACGCTGACCCGGGACGAGTTCGCGTTCCGGGCGGCGGCCGCCGCCTTCGCCGCCCGGGCCGGCCAGCGCGACCGGGCCCGCGCCGCGCTCGACCAGTTGACCGCCGGCGGGCTGGCCGCGCTGCCCCAGTCGAGCACCTACCTCGTCGGGATGACGGCCGTGGTCGAGCTGGCCGCCGAGCTGGGGGACCGCACCGTCGCCCGCCAGGCCTACGAGGTGTTGGCGCCGTACGCCGGGCTGCCGGCGATGGGCGGGCTGGCCGTCCTCTGCCTCGGCTCCGTCGAGCGGGCCCTGGGCCTGGCGGCGGCGGCGCAGGGCGACCACGACCGGGCCGTGGCCCACCTGGAGCGGGCCGTCGCCGCCAACCACCGCCTCGGCAATCGCCCCCTGGCCGCCATCGCCGCCGCCAACCTGGCCGGGGCGCGGCGCCGGCGCGGCCGGCCCGGCGACGCCGAGCGGGCGGATCGCGATCTGGCCGCGGCCGTGGCCGAGGGTCGGGCCCTGGGCATGGACGCCCGCGTCGCCGCCTGGACGGCCGGCGCCCTCCTGCCCGGCGAAGCGGCCGACGAGGCCGGGCGGGCGGCGGGCCCCGGAGACATCGGCGCCGGCGCCGCCCGCGCCGGCGGGTGCGGCCCGGCGGGCGCCGGAACCCGGCGGGCGACGATCCGGCGGGAGGGCGACCGGTGGCACCTGGCCCTCGACGGCCGCAGCGCGGTGGTGGCCGACCGCATCGGCATGCGCTACCTCGCCGAGCTGGTGACCCGGCCGGGCCAGACGATCCCGGCGCTCACGCTGGCCAGCGGCGGCGCCGTCGCCGACGACGCCGGCCGCCAGGAGCTGGTCGACGCCGAGGCCCGGGCCCGCTATCGGGCCCGGGCCGAGGAGCTGCGCCGCGAGCTGGCCGAGGCCGAGGCCGGCCACGACCTCGCCCGGGCCGAGCGCCTGCGGGACGAGATGGACGCGCTCGCCGACGAGCTCGAGGGCGCGGTGGGCATCGGCGGCCGCCCCCGGGCGTTCAGTGACCAGGCCGAGCGGGCCCGCTCGGCGGTGGGCAAGGCCATCCGCCGGGCTCTCGGCGCCATCGACGAGGTCGACCCCGAACTGGCCGAGCTGCTCCGGTCGGGCCTGTCCACCGGGACCCGGTGCAGCTGGACGCCCGACCCCCGGCGCCCGGTCCGCTGGACCACCGCCGGCGGCCGGGAGCCGCCCCCGGCCGCCGCCGCCGGCTGACCCCGGCCGCCGCCGGCCGGCGGGCCCGAGACCGGGGCCGCCCACCCCGCCGTCGCGGGGTGGGCGGCCGAGTCCCCTCCGCTGCGATCGTCGCGGCCGATCGGCCACGACGGATCGGCCACGACGGATCAGGTCACGATCCGCCGAGGCCGGGGCCGGCGCCTCCGCCGGTCACGAACGTGCCCTCGGGCCCGGCGGGCGGCGGCAGGTGGAACGGCCGGCCCGGCACCCGGTGGCCGGGCTCGCCGTTCACCGAGCGGGTCGAGTAGCCGAACGTGAGCATGGCGAAGGCGATGGCGTCGCTGTTGATCTCCAGCGCCTCGTGGCTGACGTTGCGGATGGTGTCGCAGGCGTCGTGGTAGCAGGGGTCGAACTGCTCGCCGGCCGTGCCGCCCCAGATGGCCTGCTGCTCGGGCGTCTTGGCCTCCTCGGCCCCGGTGAACAGGCCGCTGGCCGGGATGTCGGCGAAGATGAACGCCTCGTAGTCGCTGCGCCCGTCGAAGGCGGTGTCGTCGTAGGGCACCCGGCGGGCCGTGTAGAACGACTCGTACAGGTCCTCGATGGCGGTCGAGCCCTCCGGCACGACGACGCCGAAGTCGGCGGCGGCGAACGTCGACTCGTCGGCGTCGTACACCGTGTGCACGTAGTTGGGCGAGCCGACCATGTCGTAGTTCATGTACAGGGCGATGTCGTCGACCTGGTCCTCGGTCAGGCTGTCGACGTAGTGGGCCGAGCCGACCAGGCCCGACTCCTCGGCGCCCCACCAGGCGAAGCGCAGCTGGTTCGGCGGTCGGATCCGGGCCATGGCCAGGGCGGTCTCGAGCAGGGCCGCCGAGCCCGAGCCGTTGTCGTTGATGCCCGGCCCGGCGGTGACCCCGTCGAGGTGGGCGCCGGCCATGACCACGTTGTCGCGCCGACCGTGGCGGCTCTCGGCGATGATGTTCTCGGTCGAGCGGGGCTCCCAGAACGTCTCGGTGACCACGTGCGCCTGGGTGCCGGCGGCGGTTAGGGCGGCCCCGTCGTCGAACGAGGCGCCGACGACCGGGATCGTGATCACGCCGGCCGACGGCATGCCCAGGGTGCCGACGACCAGGCCCGTGCGGCCGGGGTCGTTGCCCTGGTTGAAGATGATCACGGCCTCGGCGCCGGCGTCCTGGGCGTTGAGCGCCTTGACGGCGAAATCGCACGTGCCCCGCTGGATCAGGGCGATGTCGCCCGGGCCGGACCAGTCGGCGCCGGCGAAGTCCTCCGGCTCGCAGCCGCTGGTCGACGCCCGGTCGCCGGTCAGGTTGATGTCGACGGGCACGACCGGGCCGGTGACGTCGCCCGAGCCCGAGAACTCGAACGTGCCGGTCTCGTACGTGGCCGGCGTCGGCGCCGTCTGCTCGAGGACGGCGGGGGCCAGCTCCTCGAAGTAGGCGAAGTCGAACGGCTGGCGGGTCACGCGGTAGCCGGCGTCCTCGAGGAGGCCGGCCACGTAGTCGGCCGATGCGTCGTAGCCCGGCGTCCCCGACGCCCGCGTGCCGCCGTGGGCGTCGGCGATGCGCTGGAAGGCCCGCAGGTGCTCGATCACCCCGTGGGCCGAGACGCACTGCAGGAGCGAGTCGTACGTGTTGTTCACCCGGTGCTCGCACGAGCGGCCGCCGCCACCTCCTCCGCCGCCGGCCTCGGTCGCAGCCGGCTGGGTCGTCCCCGCCGGGGCGGCGCCGGCGCCGACGGGCGCCAAGGCCACTCCGAGCAGGGCCACCGCCCCGACCGCCAGAGCACGGACCGTCATCGCTGTTCGGCCACTCACGGTTCCCCCCAGTTCCCGGGTGCGGGCGATCTGCCCACACGCTGCGTGGTCTGCTTAGCACAACGCCGTCCGTTCGCGCTCGATCCGCTACCGATCGACCAGTTGGCGTCCGGTTGTCCATGCCGGGGGCCGGCCGGTGGCGCGCTCCGTGCGTCAGTACACTGAAAGATCGCCCGCACCGCCCAGGGGATTGGTGTGACCGATCAACATTCCCGCGTACGCACCCGGCAGCCCGCCAACCCCGACATCGATGCCCGCGTGCCGAGCCCGGCCCGCCTCTACAACTACTTGGCGGGCGGGTCCGGCCATTTCGCGGCCGATCGCCGGGTCGCCGACCGCCTGGCCGCCAGCTTGCCGGGCGGCCTCGACACGGTCCGCGCCGCCGTCGACGCGCTGGGCGCGTTCGTCGAGCGCGCCGTGCTCCACCTCGTCGACGACGCGGGCCTCCGGCAGTTCCTGGTCGTCGGCGTGCCGGTGCCGGCCGGCCGCCAGGTCCACGAGGTGGCGGAGAAGTCGGCGCCCGACGCCCGCGTCGTCTACGTCGGCAACGATCCGGTGGTGCTGGCTCACGCCCACGAGCTGACCCGCGGGTCGCCCGAGGGCGCCACCGCGTACGTCGAGGGCGTGCTGCACGACGCGGACGGGATCTGGGAGGCGGCGGGCGAGACGCTCGACCTGTCCCACCCGGTGGCGGTGCTGGTGCCGGTCACGCTGTGCCTGGTGGCAGACGCGGACGACCCGTGGGGAAGCCTGCGTCGGCTGCTCGCCACCGTCCCGTCGGGCAGCCATCTCGTGATCGCCCACGCCACCAGCGACATCCCGGTCGAGGGCTTCGAGGAGGCGACGCGCCGGCTGAGCGAGGCGCTGCCCGGCGCCTACGCCATCCGGTCCCGGGCCGACATCGCCCGCTTCGTCGAGGGGCTCGAGCTGGTCGAGCCCGGCCTGGTCCAGGTCGACGCCTGGCGGTGGCCGGCTGACGTGGATCCGCCGGCCGCCGTCATGCCGATCCTGGGCGCCGTCGCCCGGGTGCCCTGACCCGCCCGCCCCGCCTGCCGCAGGCCTCGCTCGCCGGGCCACGCCCGTCCCGGCCGCCCTGCGCCCACGGCGCCGCCGCCCCACGCCCCTCAGCGGCGTGAGCCGGCGCGGTCCCGCAGCGCCCGGGCGGCGTGGCGGCGCCAGTTGGCCGGGACGCGGTCGTCGGCCGCGGCCAGCTCGAGCAGCTCGTCGGGCGGCTCGGGCTGGACCAGGGCGCCGACCGTGATGTGGGGCGGCGCCGCCGGCTCGACCCGGACCGTGTCGCCGGCCTGCACCGAGCCGGGGCGGACGATGCGGAGGTAGGCACCTGGCCGGCCTGCCTCCTCGAACCGGTCGGGGAACCCGTCGTCGCCCATGCGGATCCCGAGCTTGAAGCACGGCTGACGGGGACCGGCCACCTCGAGCACGGCGTCGCCGACGTGCCAGCGGTCGCCGATGGACGCGCCGGTGAGGTCGAGGCCGGTGGTCGTCAGGTTCTCACCGAAGGTGCCCGGTGCCAGCGGCTCGCCGGCGCCCGGCCCCTCGGGCCACGCCGTCGCCCACCAGGCGTAGTCCTCGGTAGCGTAAGCGTAGACCGCCTTGTCGGGCCCGCCGTGGACCCGGCGGTCGGCTTGGTCGTCGCCCGCCAGGTTCACGCCGGCCAGCGGCACGGGACCGTGGACCGGAGACTTCCAGATCGCCGTCGTCACCGGCCGTCCGCGCCACTCGACGGTGCGAGGTGTGCCGACGTTCACCGAGACGACCGTCGGGGGCGCGGCCGCCGGGCTGGTCATGCCCGCCAAGCTACCGGTGGGGCACCTAGAGTCGTGGTGTGGACGGTCCGCACATGCCGCAGCTGCCGCAGCTCCCGAGGCCGCGGCTGCGGGGTCGGCTGCACCAGGTGGCGTTCTTCGTGTCGATCCCCGCTGGCCTGACCCTCGTGGCGCTGGCCCGCGACGCCACCGCCCGCGCCGCCGCCGTGGTCTTCGCCGTCACGCTGTCCGCGCTGTACGGGGTGAGCGCCGCCTACCACCGGCGCAACTGGTCGGCCCGCGCCCACCGGGTCATGAAGCACCTCGACCACTCGATGATCTTCGTGTTCATCGCCGGCTCGTACACCCCGGTGACGCTGCTGGCGCTGCGGCCGTCGTGGGGCGTGACGCTGCTGATCCTGGCCTGGAGCGGGGCGGCGCTGGGCGTGCTCGTCACCGTTCTGCGGCTCGAGCGCTGGCACGGCGTGGGCTTCGCCATGTACCTGTTGCTGGGCTGGCTCGGGGCCATCGCCACCCCGCAGCTGCTCGCCTCGCTCTCGGCGGTCGAGCTGACCCTGCTCGTGGTCGGCGGGGTGCTGTACACGGTCGGCGCCGTGGTGCTGGCCCGCAAGCGCCCCGACCCCAATCCCAAGGTGTTCGGCTACCACGAGGTCTGGCACACGTTCGTCGTCGGCGCCAACGTCTGCCACTTCCTCCTGGTGCTGTCGCTCGTGCTCGGCGCCTGAGCGGCGGGCACCCGAGCATCGACTTCGGATCCGTCCGCCCGCGGTCGTACCCTGCGGTGGTGGCCCGCGCTCGGTTCCTTCTCGGCCCCAAGTGGCTGCTGTCGCACCTGTTCGTCGTGGTGCTCATCGTCGTGATGATCAACCTCGGCTTCTGGCAGCTGCGGCGCCTGGATGAGAAGCGTGACCGCAACGACCTCATCGAATCCCGTATGGACCAGCCCGAGGTGGCCGTCGACGACCTGCTCGCGGCGGACGACGGCGACCTCGCCGTCGACGAGGCCCGGTTCCGGCGGGTCACGGCCACTGGCACCTACGAGGACGACGACACGGTCGAGGTCCGCAACCAGTCGCTCGACGGCTCGCCCGGGGCCTGGCTGGTCACCCCGCTGCGCCTGGCCGGCGGCGAGCGTGTCGGCGTGATCCGGGGCTTCGTCGGCTTCGAGCCGGATGGCTCGTTCGCCCCGGCGCCGGCCCCCGAGGGCCGCGTCACCGTGACCGGGCTGGTCATGGACCCCGACCGGCTCGGCCGCACCGCCGGCCGCGACCTCGAGCCGCTGCTGGGCGCCGACGGCGTGCTGCCGGCGGTGGTGCAGGCCGAGACCTCCGACCCGGCGGAGCCGGCCGACGCCCTCCGGCCGCTGCCCGCTCTCGAGCTCAGCGAGGGCCCGCACCTCAGCTACGCGGTCCAGTGGTTCGTGTTCTCGACGATCGGCGTCGTCGGCTACCCGCTGGTGCTGCGGCGCGTCGTCGCCCGCCGGGGCAAGGAGGTCGACGACGCCGGCGACGCCCCCGGCGGGGACGGCACCGGCGGCGGGGACGCCACGGCCGGGAACGACACGGCCGGTGCGGCGGGCGCCTCCGACGACCTCGACCGCGAGCTGGAGGAGCTGCTCCGCAAGGGCAGCTGACGCCGGCGGCGACCCGCGCCACGCCACGGCGCGTCACCGACCGGTACGGGGCGTCGTTGCGCCCGGGAGGGCCTAGGCTGGCGACGGTGACCACTGTGCGTGGCGGACGCTCCCCCCGAATCGCCCTCGCCTCGTGCGCCGACCTGCCCCAGGGCGCCGGTGGCGAGTCAGAGCTGCCGGCCCTCCTCGCCGCCCGCGGGGCCGAGGTCGTCTGGGCCGTCTGGGACGACCCGACCGTCGACTGGGCGGTGTTCGACCTGATCGTCGTGCGGTCGACCTGGGACTACCCCCACCGGCTGGACGCCTTCCGGGCCTGGGTCCAGATGGCGGCCATGAGCGCCGAGCTGGTCAACCCGCCCCGGCTCGTCCTCGCCAACCTCCACAAGGGCTACCTCGCCGACCTCGGCGAGGACGCCGTACCCACCGTGGTGGTCCCGGCGGGCATGACCGTCGACATCACCGCCCTCGGCTGGCCTTCCGTGGTCGTGAAGCCGGCCGTGGCGGTGGACGGCGACGGCGCCGTGCGCCACGCCGTGCAGGAGGACCTCGACGCGCTCACGCTCGACCCCGCCGGCCCGGTCGACGCCGTCGTCCAGCCCTACATCGAGGCGGTCGAGCGCGAGGGCGAGGTGTCGGTCGTGTGTTTCGACGGCGAGCCGAGCCACGCGGTGCGGAAGAAGCCCGCGATGGGGGAGTTCCGGGTCCAGGAGCACCGGGGCGGCACGGCCGAGGCCGTGCGTCTCCACCCCGACCACGTGGACGTGGCCCGGCGGGTGCTGGCCCGGCTCCCGATGGTGCCGGCCTACGCCCGCATCGACCTCCTGCCCGACGGCGACCGCCTGCTGGTGGGCGAGCTCGAGCTGGTCGAGCCCTACCTCTACCTCGAGCTGGCGCCCGACGCCGGGCCCCGCTTCGCCGACACGCTCGTCGAGCGGGCCCGCGGCGCCCTCAGGGGCGGCGCCCGGGCCTGGTAGAGGCACGGATCGCCGGCGGGAGCGGCGCGGGTGCGCTGGTACCCTGCCGGACGATGTCCGTTCGCTCCGCACCCCGCCTGCTGGTCATGCACGGCCTGCGGCTGAAGGGCGTCGCCTCGGCCGAGGCCGTGGCCGACGCCGCGGGCCTGCCCGAGGGCGAGGTGCGCGCACTGCTCGACGGGCTGGCGAGCGACGGGCTGGCTGAGGAGCGGGGCGGCCTCCTGCCCGGGTGGACGCTCACGCCGGCGGGGCGCGCCGCCCACGAGCGGCTCCTGGCCCGCGAGGCCGAGGCCAACGCGGTCCGGGCCCGCATCGAGGGGGCGTACGGGCGCTTCCGCGAGCTCAACCCCGCGGTCCTCGACGTGTGCAGCCGGTGGCAGGTGCGCGAGGTCGACGGCCGGCCGGTCCGCAACGACCACTGTGACCCGGCCTACGACGCGGCCGTGGTCCGCGACCTGGCGGCCATCCACCGCGACACCGAGCCGGTGTGCGAGCGTCTGGCCAGCGCCCTCGACCGGTACCGGCCGTACGGCCGCCGGCTCGACCACGCCCTCGAGCGGGTGCGGGCCGGCGACACCGACTACATCGCCAAGCCGCTGATCCCCAGCTATCACACCGTGTGGTTCGAGCTCCATCAGGACCTGCTCACCACGCTCGGCATCGACCGGTCCGCCGAGGCCGCCCCGTGAACCGATCCCGAGGAGACGCATGATGGGCAACGCCCGGTTCGGCAAGGTCGTCACCGCCATGGTCACGCCGTTCCGCGACGACGGCGCGCTCGACGTCGATGGCGCCGTCGAGCTGGCCCGCTGGCTGGTCGACCACGGCAACGACGGCCTCGTCCTGACCGGCACGACCGGCGAGGGGCCGACCGTCGACGACGACGAGAAGGTGACGCTGTGGCGGGCCGTGCGCGAGGCGGTCGACGTCCCGCTCGTGGCCGGCACCGGCAGCTACGACACCCGCCACACCGTGCACCTCACCGAACGGGCCGCCGAGTGCGGCGTCGACGGGGCCCTGGTCGTGACGCCGTACTACAACCGGCCGTCGCAGGCCGGCCTCGAGGCCCACTTCCGGGCCGTGGCCGCCGCCACCGACCTGCCGATCCTCATCTACGACATCCCGGTCCGCACCGGCCGCAAGGTGGCCACCGACGTGCTGATCCGGCTGGGCAACGAGGTCCCCACGATCGTCGGCGTCAAGGACGCCGCCGGCAACCCCGGCCAGACGGCGAGCGTGATCGCGTCCACCCCCGACGACTTCGCCGTCTACTCGGGTGACGACGCCCAGACGCTGCCGCTCCTGGCGGTCGGCGCCGTGGGCGTGATCGGCGTGGCCACCCACTGGCTGGGCTCGACCATGGCCGAGGCGATCGCCGCCTTCGAGAAGGGCGACCTCCGGACCGCCCGCGAGCTCAACGCCCGCATGCTGCCGTCGTTCGCGTTCGAGACCGGCGACGCCTGCCCCAACCCCGGCCCCACCAAGGCCATGCTGGCCGAGCTGGGCCTGCCGGGCGGCGAGTGCCGCCCCCCGATGGGGCCCATCCCCGACGCGGTGCGGGCCGAGGCGCGGACCATCGCCGGCGAGCTGGGCCTGGCGCGGTGAAACCCGTACGCATCACGTTCCTCGGCGGCCTGGGCGAGATCGGGCGCAACTGCGCCTGCATCGAGGTCGAGGGGCGCATCCTGCTCCTCGACGTCGGGCTCATGTTCCCCGACCTCGACATGCTGGGCGTCGACCTGGTCCTGCCCGACTTCACCTACCTGCGCGAGAACGCGGAGCGGGTCGACGGGGCGATCATCACCCACGGCCACGAGGACCACATGGGGGGCCTCAGCTACCTGCTGCGCGAGCTGTCGTTCCCGATCTACGGCTCGGCGCTGACGCTGGGGCTGGCCCGCAACCGCATCGAGGAAGCCGGCCTGCTCGACCGTACCGAGCTGATCCCGGTGGCCGACGGCGAGCGCCGGCGGATCGGGCCGTGCGAGGTCGAGTTCATCCCGGTCACCCACTCGGTGCCCCACGGGTTCGCCACCGCCTTCCACACCCCGCAGGGCACGATCCTGCACTCGGGCGACTTCAAGCTCGACCTCACCCCGGTCGACGGCCGGCTCACCGACCTGGGCCGCATCGGGGCGCTGGCGTCGGGCGACGGCATCCGGGTCCTGCTGTCCGACTCCACGAACGCCGACGAGCCGGGGCACGCCCGCAGCGAGACGTCGGTCGGCCAGGTCCTCTACAACCTGTTCCACGCCCACGAGGGGCGGCGGATCGTCATCGCCTGCTTCGCCAGCCACATCCACCGGGTGCAGCAGATCGTGGACGCCGCCCTCGCGTTCGGCCGCAAGGTGGCGACGCTGGGCATGTCGATGAAGAAGAACGTGCGGCTGGCCCGTGAGATGGGCCTGCTGCGCATCCCCGACCACGCGCTGGTCGACATCGACGAGGTGGGCGACCTGCCGCCCGGCCAGGTGTGCGTGATCTCGACCGGGAGCCAGGGCGAGCCCATGTCGGCCCTGGCGCTCATGGCCACCCGCAACAACCGGTGGCTCGACATCGGGCCCGACGACACGGTGATCCTGTCGTCGCACCCGATCCCCGGCAACGAGATGAACGTCTCGAAGGTGATCGACGGCCTGGTCCGGCTCGGTGCCGAGGTCGTGCACTCCGGCATCGAGGACGTGCACGCCTCCGGGCACGCCAAGCAGGAGGAGCTGAAGACCCTGCTGTCGATCGTGCAGCCCGACTGGTTCGTGCCGGTCCACGGCGAGTACCGGCACCTGGTCGCCCACGCCAAGCTGGCCCGGTCCATGGGCGTGCCCACCGACCGCGTGCTGGTGTGCACCGACGGCGACCAGCTCACCCTCGACCGCGACGGCCTCCGCCGCACCGGCGACGTGCCGGCCGGCTACCTGTACGTCGACGGCATCGTCGGCGACGTCGGCCACGGGGTGCTGCGCGACCGGCGGGTGCTGGCCGACGAGGGCGTCGTCGTCGTGGTGGTGACGCTCGACGTGAAGACCGGCGCCATCTTGACCGGGCCTGAGGTCATCACCCGGGGCTGGGTGTACGCGCCCGAGGCCGAGCCGCTGCTCACCGAGTGCGCCGAGGAGGTGCGCCGGGCGGTCAAGGAGGCCTTCGCCGAGGGCGCCACGGACATCGACGCCCTCCAGCGGGTGGTGCGCAGGGCCGCCGGCCGGTTCGTGTCCGAGTCGACCAAGCGGCGGCCGATGATCGTGCCCGTGGTCATGGAGGCCTGACCTGCCCGAGCTGCCCGAGGTCGAGACGATCCGCCGCCAGCTCGAGCCGCTGGTGGTGGGGCGCAAGCTGGTCGAGGCCTGGGCGTTCCCGCACCCCAAGTTCGAGCCCGCGCTCGAGGCGGCGGGGGCGGCGGTCACCGGCGTGTCCCGTCGGGGCAAGTACCTGCTCCTGGCGCTCGACGACGACCGCGACCTCGTCGTCCACCTGGGGATGACCGGCTCGCTCCAGGTCCGCCCGCCCGGGGAGGAAGGCGACGCCTACGTCCGGGCCGCCTGGACGCTCGACGCGCTCGGCGGCGACGTCCTCGAGTACCGCGACATCCGCCGGTTCGGCCGCCTGGCCGTGGCCGAGTCGGGCGTCTACCCGGGCACGCTCGGCGTCCAGGGCCCCGACGCCCTCGACCCCGACCTGACCGCCGAGGACCTGTGGCGGGCCCTCCGCCGCAGCCGGCGGGCGGTCAAGACCCAGCTGCTCAGCCAGCGCCCGCTGGCCGGGGTCGGCAACATCTACGCGGACGAGGCGCTGTGGCGGGCGGGGGTCCACCCGGCCCGGCGCACGGTCACCCGCCGGCAGGCGGCGGCCCTGCTCGACGCCGTGCGGGCGGTGCTCACCGAGGCCGTCGAGCACCGGGGGACGACGCTGCGCGACTACCGGGCCGTCGACGGGCAGCCGGGCGCCAACCAGTTCCGGCTCGACTGCTACGGCCGGAGCGGCCAGCCCTGCCACCGGTGCGGCACCGAGCTGCGGCGCACGGTGCTCGACGCCCGCACGACCACCTGGTGCCCGACCTGCCAGCGTCGCTGACCGCCCGGGGCGGCGCTCACGGCTCGAGTCCGAGCGCGGCGGCGACCGAGGGCAGCTCGGCGCGGCCGCTGATCCCGAGCTTGCGGTAGGCCCGGCCCAGCTGGTTGTCGACCGTGCGCACCGACACGTCCAAGCGCTCGGCGATCGCCCGGCTGGACAGCCCCTTGGCCGCCAGCACCGCCACCTCCCGCTCCCGCCGGGTCAGCTCGGCCGGGCCCCGGCCGCCGGGCGCCGTGAGCGCCGGGGTGCGGGCGCCCTCGCACCGGTCGCGCCACGCCTCGGCCCGGGCCTGGGACTCCCGGGCCCAGCTGGACGCCCCGGCCGCCCGGTGGGCCCGGGCGGCCCGCATGGCGGTCTCGGCCGCGTGGAGGTCCATGCCCAGGGCGGCGAACTCGTCGGCCACGGCGTCGAGCCGGGCGCCGTCGTTGGCGGCCGCGGCGTCGGCCAGCCGGCCGAGCGCGGCGGCCAGCGGGCCCTCGACCCGGGCCGCCACCGCCGCCAGCCGGTCGGCGACGCCGACCGAGCCCAGACGCAGGGCCACCTCGAGGAACAGCAGCTCGAAGCCGATGTGGCCGGCGGCGCGGGCGTCGTCGGCCCGGTCGATGGCCTGGCGGATGGCGCCGGTGACGTCGCCCTGGGCCGCCGTCACCCACAGCCGGGCCCGCTCCGCGTCGCGCCGGTAGCGCATGCTCTCCCGCCCGGTGGGCGGGTCCGCCAGGGTGGCGGCGGCCGCGTCGCCGTCGCCCAGCAGGGCCTCGGCCTCGGCCAGGGCGGCGAGGGCCCAGTGGTGGCGGCCGTGGGTGTCGGTGCGCTCCAGCGCCAGCACCGCCTCGCGCAGGTAGCGGCGGGCGGTGGCCGGGCGGCCGCGGGCCAGGGCGGTCCGCCCGTTGAGCAGCGACACGGCGCTGGCGGCCTGGTCGCGCCGGCGTTCCGGGTCGTCCATGGCCGCCTGGAGCACGGCCTCGACGTCGCAGGCCCGGCCCGACGTCAACAGCGCGGTGGCTCCGGCGGCCACGGCCCAGCCCCGGCCGTCGGGCACGTCCTCGGTGTGGGCGCAGGCCACCTCGAACAGGCGCCCGGCCAGGTCGATGGCCTGCTCGGTCCGGCCGGCGTGGATGAGCCAGGCCGAGGCCGGGGTCAGGGCCCGGAGGCGGACGACGTCGTCGCTCTCCTCGGCCAGCCGCAGCGCCAGCTCGCCGCCCTCCTGGATGGCGCCGGCGTGGCTGAGGACGCCGGCCAGGCCGGCGAGGACCGTGTCGCGGTGGACCGGGTCGCGGATCTCGGTGCCGGCGACGATGGCCCGGGCGTCGTCGAGGTGGTCGGGGTCGAGCCGGGTGGCGGCCAGGCGGGCCAGGGCGATCCGGGCCCGCTCGGCGTCGTCGGTGGCCAGCGCAGCCAGCGGGGCCAGCACGGCCTCGGCCTCCTCGAAACGCTGCTGGTCGGCGAGCGCCTCGCCCAGCGCCCGGTAGGCGGCCAGCAGCGTGCGGTCGCCCCGGACCGGCGGCGCCGGCGGGGCGGGCGGCTCGCGGCGGGGCCCGGAGTGGCGGAGCCCCAGCGCCGCCCGGACCAGGCGCTCGGCCAGCGCCGGGTCGTCGCGCCGGCGGGCGTCCTCGGCGGCCGCCACGAGCACGGCGGGGTCGAGATCGGCGTGGCCGCTCACCGACCACACGGCCAGGCGCAGGCGGTCGTCGGCGTCCAGCTCGTCGAGGTCCTTGAGCATGCCCTCGACCAGGCTGGCGTACAGGTCGGTCGTCTCCAGCGGCCCGAGCCGGGCCCGGATGCCGTCGGCGTAGAGCGGGTGCGAGAGGCGCACCACCGTCCGGCCGTCGATGACCTCGACGGTGACCAGGCCCCGGTCGCGCAGGGCGGCGACGACCAGCGGCGAGGTGAGCCGCTCGGCCAGCTCGGCCGGGAGCGGCTCACCCAGAGCCAGCAGCCCGGCCAGGGTGTGCTCGTCGGGGCTCAGCTGGCCCAGCCGCTCGGCCACCAGGTCGTGCAGCCGGGGGCCGGTGAACGGGGCCGCGCTCCAGGTCCACACGCCGTGGTGGCGGGCGAGGGTGCCGGCCTCCAGGGCGTCGCGGCACAGCTCCCGCAGGAACAGCGGGTTTCCCTGCGTGGCCTCCCACAGGCGGTCGACGGTGGCCGACTCGACCTCGCCGCCCTCCAGGGCGCCGGCGAGCACGGCCGCCACGTCGTCGCGGCCCAGGTCGTCGAGCTCGAGGCGGGGCCAGCCCCGGCCCTCCAGCAGGCGGGCCACCGCCGGCGGGGGCGTGTCGTCGCTGCGCAGGGTGAGGACGAGGCGGACCTGGCCGGCGTCCACGACCTGGCTCAGCAGGCCGGCGGTCGCCTCGTCGAGCAGATGGACGTCGTCGACGCCGACCACCACCGGCGCGACGGCCGCCAGCTCGGCCACCGCTCGGTGGGCGGAGACCAGGGCGTCGGCCGCGTCGAGGGGCCGCGCCGGCGCGCTGCCGGCTCCGTCCCCGCCCGTGCTGTCGGTCCCGGGCGCCCCGCCGGTTTCGGGGGCCCCGCGGCCGGTTCCGGGCGCGCCGGTCGCCCCGGTGGCGTCGACGCCGGTCTCACCGGCCCCGGTGCGGCGCGCCGGGTGGCCGAGCAGCGGCGCCGCCGCCCAGAACGGGATCGTGGCCGCCGCCCGCGTGGCCACCAGGCGCACCACGGTGGCGCCTTCCGCCTCGAGCTCGGCCAGGATCTCGTCGGCCAGCCTCGTGCGCCCGACGCCCGGGCGTCCGGCCACCACGACGCCGCCCCCCGGCTCGGCCAGCGCCCCCCGGGCCGCAGCCAGCTCCGAACCCCGTCCCACCAACGGCCAGCTCGTCACCCCCACGACCGGCATCGTAAGGCCCGGCCATTACCCTCCCACCAGCGGGGGATCAGCCCGGCATCGCCGGCGCATCATCGGCTGTGCTGGTGATCCGCATGTGGGTGGTGTGGCCATTGATAGCCTTGTGGCCATTGTGACGACGCGGCAGCGTTCGCGCTCTTCGTCCCGCGCCCGCACACAGACGCAGCGACGCGGCGGTGGTCGGGCCAGCGGCCGTTCCACGCGTTCGACGGGATCCACCCGCTCCACGCGCTCGACCCGGCGCGCCCCGGCGCGGCGGGCCCGCCGGCCGTCGCTGCTCGGGCGCATGCTCCGGGCCACGGCCCGGGTGCTGGCCAGCCACGGCGACGACATCACCGGCCTGCTGCTGATCGCCACGGCCGTGGTCGCCGGCCTCGGCGTGTACGCCTCGGCGGGCGGCCCGGTCGGGCGGGCCCTGGCCGAGCAGGCGGGGCGGGGCTTCGGGTGGCTGCGCCTGGCCGTGCCGCCGGCGCTGCTCGTCCTCGGCTGGTCGCTGATCCTCGGCCGCAAGGACGGCCCGTGGGGCCGGCCCGCCGAGCTCGAGCTCGACGACGACGAGGACGGGCCCGAGGTCGAGCCGGCGTCGGCGGGCGCCCACGTCGCCGTCGGCGCGCTACTGGTCGCGATCGCCGGCGTGGGCCTCCTGCACCTGACCCGGGGCATGCCCGATGCGTCGGCGCCCAACGACGAGCTGGCCGACGCCGGCGGCCTGTTCGGCGTGTTGGTGGGCCGGCCGCTCGACTCGATGCTGGGCACCTGGGGCGCGGGCGTGGTGCTCGCGGTGGTGGCCACCGCCGGGCTGGTCGTCCTGACCCGCACGCCGCTGCGGGTGGCCGCCGACAAGACCGTGGCCGGCATCCGGCCGTTCACGGCTGCGCTCAACCGCCGCTTGGCCGCGCTGTTCCGCCTGCCCTACGACGACGGCACCGGTCCCGGCGGCGACACCGCCCCCCAGCCGGTCATGGACCCGCTGCCCGAGGAGGCGCCGTCCGACCTGGGCCAGGACGACACGCTCGTCGACGAGCCGCTCGACGCCGCGGCCGGCGACGGCGCCGCCAGCGCCGACACGCCCGCCAAGACGACGCGGCGGCGCAAGCCCAAGGTCGTCCTGCCCGAGCCCGACGCTGTCGAGCCCGAGCAGCTCGAGATCGCCCTCGGTGCGGCGGCCAAGGGCTCGCCCTGGAAGCTGCCGCCGATCACGCTGCTCGAGCGCAGCGGCGCCCAGCAGGTCGACCGGCGCATGATCGAGGAGACCGGCCGCACGCTCGAGAAGGCGCTGGCCGACCACGGCGTCGAGACCCGGCTGGTCGGCATGGTGGTCGGGCCCACCGTGACCCGCTACGAGCTCGAGCTGGGGCCGGGCGTCAAGGTCAACCGGGTCACCAGCCTGCACAAGGACATCGCCTACGCCATGGCGACGCCCGACGTGCGCATCCTCGCCCCCATCCCGGGCAAGCAGGCCATCGGCGTCGAGGTGCCCAACGCCCGCCGCCAGCTGGTGGCCTTGGGCGACATCCTGGTCAGCGAGGAGGCCCGCAAGGCCAAGCACCCGCTCGAGGTGGCGGTCGGCCGCGACATCAACGGCCGCGCCGTGATGATGAACCTGGCGGCCATGCCGCACCTGCTCATCGCCGGCGCCACCGGCGCCGGCAAGTCGAGCTGCCTCAACTCGCTGCTGACGTCGATCCTCGTCCGGTCGACGCCCGACCAGGTGCGCATGATCCTGATCGACCCCAAGCGGGTCGAGATGGGCCAGTACGACCGGCTGCCGCACCTGCTCACCGGGGTCGTCACCAACCCCAAGAAGGCGGCCAACGCCCTGGCCTGGGCGGTCAAGGAGATGGAGCGGCGCTACGACCTGCTGGCCGAGGTCGGCTTCCGCGACATCACCGGGTACAACCGCGCCGTCGACAAGGGCGACCTGCAGCCCGAGACCGACGCCGCCGGCGACGTGGTCCGCGAGTACCCGAGGCTGCCGTTCATCCTGGTCGTCATCGACGAGCTGGCCGACCTCATGATGGTGGCGGCCCGCGACGTCGAGGAGTCGATCGCCCGCCTCGCCCAGATGGCCCGGGCCGTCGGCATCCACCTCGTGATCGCCACCCAGCGGCCGTCGGTCAACGTCATCACCGGCCTCATCAAGGCGAACGTCCCGGCCCGCCTGGCCTTCGCCGTGTCGTCCATCACCGACAGCCGGGTCATCCTCGACCAGGCCGGCGCCGAGCGGCTCATCGGCAAGGGCGACATGCTGCTGCTCGACGGCGGGTCGTCGGTGCCGCGGCGCATCCAGGGCGCCTGGGTCACCGAGGACGAGGTCCGCAAGGTGGCCTCGGTGTGGAAGCGCCAGGCGCCCGACGTCACGTTCGACGAGTCGGTCCAGGGCAGCGACGACGCCGGGCCGGGCGGCGCGGCCGGCGGCGCCGGGGGCGACGAGGACGACGACATGCTGCTCCAGGCCATGGAGCTGGTCGTGCGCTCGCAGCTCGGCTCCACGTCGATGCTCCAGCGCAAGCTGCGGGTCGGCTTCGCCCGGGCCGGCCGGCTCATGGACCTGCTCGAGCAGCGGGGCGTGGTGGGCCCGTCCGAGGGCTCCAAGGCCCGCGAGGTGCTCATGACCGTCGAGGAGCTGGAGGAGGTCCTGGCCGGGCGCCAGTAGCCGCCCGCGCCATCGGCCCGCTTCGACGCCCAACTGGGGGGTGCGCTCGGTGCCCGACACGTTCCAGGGCCGCCATCGTCGTGGCCGTCGCCGTGGTGCCCGGGGCGCCGCGACGTCGCGAGCGCGGCGGCTGCCGACCGACGCCCGGGGGCTGCGGCTGCGGCGGACGCCGGGCCGACGCCGTGTACTCCCGGAGGATGACAGGGGATCACCGCCCGGGTTGATGACGCGAAAGCGGTCGTTCCGTACCGTCACGGCCATGTCCTCAGTCACCTCTCCCCCCACCGTCGCTGCGCGCGCCGTCGCGGCGACGAAGATCTACGGCCGGGGCGACACGGCCGTGCGGGCGCTCGACGGCGTCGACGTCGACATCCCGGCCGGGCGGTTCACGGCGGTCATGGGGCCGTCGGGGTCGGGCAAGTCGACGCTCATGCACTGCATGGCCGGGCTCGACACGCTGACCTCCGGCCAGGTGTACATCGGCGACGTCGAGCTCAACCGTCTCTCCGAGAAGGACCTGACCGAGCTGCGGCGCGACCGGGTCGGCTTCGTGTTCCAGTCGTTCAACCTCGTCCCGACGCTGACGGCGCAGGAGAACATCGTCCTGCCGCTGTCGCTGGCCGGTCGCGACCCCGACCAGGAGTGGCTCGACAGCGTGATCCACACCACCGGCCTGGCCGACCGCCTGCAGCACCGGCCGAGCGAGCTGTCGGGCGGCCAGCAGCAGCGCGTGGCCGTGGCCCGGGCCCTGGCCAGCCGGCCGGACATCATCTTCGCCGACGAGCCCACCGGCAACCTCGACTCCCGCTCCGGGGCCGAGATCCTCGACTTCATGCGGCGGGCCGTGCGCGAGATGGGCCAGACGATCGTCATGGTCACCCACGATCCGGTGGCCGCCTCGTACGCCGACATGGTCCTGTTCCTGAACGACGGGCAGATCGTCGACGAGATGGCCGACCCCACGCCCGACCGCGTGCTCGACCGCATGAAGAAGTTCGGGGAGTGACGACCCGATGAACGGCATGCGCAAGGTGGCCCTTCGGGGCCTCATGGCCCACAAGGGCCGGCTGGTCGCCACCTTCCTGGCGGTGGCGCTGGGCGTGGCCTTCATCGGCGGCGTGCTGACGCTCACCGACACCATGAACCGCACGTTCGACGACCTGTTCGCCGACGTCTACCGCGACACCGACGCGGTCGTCCGGTCGAACGAGTCGATCAGCGGCAACGAGTTCGACGGCGGCGCCGACATCCGGGGCACGCTGCCCGCCTCGGTGCTCGAGGAGGTCCGCAACGCCGAGGGCGTGGCCGCCGCCGACGGTGGCGTCGAGGGCTACGCGCAGGTCATCGACCGAGACGGCGATCCCGTCGGCGACCCGGCCATGGGCGCCCCGACGTTCGGCGGCAACTGGACCGACATCGACGAGATCAACCCGTTCGAGATCGACGACGGCCGCGCCCCCCGCGCTGCGGGCGAGATCGTCATCGACCGGGGCACCGCCGAGGACACGGGCTTCGGCGTCGGCGACGAGGTGCGGGTCCAGACCCGGACCGGGGTCGGCGAGTACACGGTGGTCGGCATCACCCGGTTCGGCACCGCCGACAACCCCGGCGGCGCCAGCTACGTGATGTGGACGACCGAGGAGGCCCAGGAGCTCGTCGGCGAGCCCGGCCGCTTCGGCTCGGTGGCGGTGGTCGCCGAGGACGGCGTGTCGCAGCGCGAGCTGGTCCGCAACATCGAGGACCACCTCGAGTCCGCCGGCGTCGAGGGCACCGAGGTTCTGACCGGCCAGGAGATCACCGAGGAGACGCAGTCCGAGATCAAGGAGTCGCTGTCGTTCCTCACCACGTTCTTCCTGGCGTTCGCCGTCATCGCCCTGTTCGTCGGCATCTTCGTCATCTACAACTCGTTCTCGATCATCGTCGCCCAGCGGACGCGGGAGATGGCCCTCCTGCGGGCCATCGGCGCCGCCCGCAAGCAGGTCCGGCGAGCCGTGCTGGTCGAGGCCGTGGCGGTCGGCCTCATCGGCTCGGTCGTCGGCTACCTGCTCGGCCTCGGCATCGCCATCGGGCTGACCGAGCTCATGGGCCTGCCCGAGGGCACGCTCGCGATCCTGCCCCCGTCGGTCGCCATGGCCGTCCTGGCCGGCCTGGGCGTGACCCTCGTCGCTGCGTTGATCCCGGCCCGCCGGGCCTCGCGGATCCCGCCGCTGGCGGCGATGCGCGAGGTCGACGTCGACCGGTCGAGCCGCTCGCTGGGCCGGCTCATCGCCGGCCTGGTGCTCTCGGCTCTCGGCCTCGTCCTGGTGGCGTCCGGGGCCCTCGGCGACGAGGTGGTCAACGTGGGCGCCGGGGTGTTCATCGCCTTCATCGGCTTGGCGCTGCTCAGCCCGGCGCTGGCGCCGATCGTGAGCGGCGTCCTGGGCCGGCCCCTGGCCCGCCTGCGCGGCGTGTCGGGCGCCGTGGCCGGCCAGAACGCCGGCCGCAACCCGCGGCGCACGTCGGCTGCGGCGCTGGCTCTCATGATCGGCGTGGGCGTCGTGGCGTTCGTGCTCGTGATCAACGCGTCGATCCGGGCCTCGATCGACGAGTCCCTCGAGGAGTCGTTCTCCGGCGACTTCGTCGTCCAGTCCGGCTCGTTCGGGATCATCGGCCTGCCGACCGACGTGTCCGAGCGCATCGCGGAGCTGCCCGAGGTCGCGGTGGTCTCGCCGCTGCGGATGTCCCAGGCCCGGGTCGACGGCGAGGACAAGATCATCGCCGCCTCCAACGCCGGCGGGTTCCGCCTGCTCGACATGCGCGTGGTCGAGGCCAGCCCCGAGGTCGAGGCCGCGCTCGAGTCGCCGCAGGAGGACCTGCCCCGGGGCACGCTCATCGTCAACACCGACACGGCCGAGCGCGACGGCCTGGCCATCGGCGACACGGTCGAGACCCACTTCCTCGACGACCGGCGCCCGGAGGACGCCCAGACGCTCACCGTCGGCGGCATCTACGAGGGCGACGCCGGGCTGAGCCTCGGCTCCTACGTCATCGGGCTCGGCGAGTTCGAGGCTGCGGTGCCGACCGGCACCGACATCCAGACGATCGTCCAGCTCGCCGACGGCGTGTCGGTCGCGGAGGCCGAGCCGGCCATCGAGCGCATCGTCGACCCTTACCCCGCGGCCGAGGTGCAGAGCGTCGAGGAGTTCAAGGACGCCATCAAGAGCCAGCTCGACATCCTGCTCAACCTCATCTGGGGGATGCTGGTCATCGCCATCGTCATCGCCATGCTGGGCATCGCCAACACGATCGCCCTGTCGGTGCTCGAGCGGACCCGGGAGATCGGGCTGCTCCGGGCGGTGGGCATGTCCCGCCGGCAGCTGCGGTCGGCGATCCGGTGGGAGTCGGCGATCATCGCCGTGTTCGGCACGATCCTCGGCCTGGCCGTCGGCGTGCTCGGGGGCTGGGGCATGGTGAGCGCCCTCGGCGAGGAGGGGTTCAACCAGTTCCAGATCCCGTTCGGCAACCTGCTCTTCATCTCTGCGCTGGCAGCGTTGATGGGCATGCTGGCGGCGGTCCTCCCGGCCTGGCGCGCCAGCCGGCTGGACGTTCTCGCCGCGATCGAGTCCACTTAGGGGGTACGCACACGCCCAGCGCGGGCCCGGCCACGGGCCGAGTCCGTCAGGGCCACGTTCGATGAGGTGCAGCGCCCGGTTGCTGCGGCGGCGACCGGGGGCGCTGCACCTCGTCGCGTCCGGGGCCGGGGTCGGGCCGGGTCGGGCGGGGTCGGGCCGCGGCCTCCGGGCGATCTGTGGGGGAGCGGACGCGCAGCGTACGATTCGGCGCGTGGAGCCGAGGATGGTTGGGGGCTTCGCGCCGGGCGACGCCTCGGGTGATGTCGTCCCGGGCGTGACGCAGGGCGTCCTCGACGCCGCCCGGGCGGGGGACCGCTCGGCGTGGCGCCACCTGGTCGGGCGATACGCCGGCCTCGTGCACGCCGTGTGCCGGGGCCACGGGCTCGGCGGCGACGACGCCGTGGCGGTCGAGCGGGTCGTGTGGCTGCGGGCCGCCGAGAACCTGGCCCGGTTCTGCGACCCCGCGGCGGTGGGGCCCTGGATCGCGGCCGTGGCCCGGGGCGAGTGCCTGCGGGTGCTGCGGGCCGCCGGGCGCATCCCGCCGGTGCCGGGGGCCGGCGTCCCGGACGTCGCCGTCCCCCAGCCGCCGCAACCGGCCGCCGACGCGGCCGTGTCCGGCGCGTCCGAGGCCCCCGAGGCCGGGGGTGGGGGAGAGACCAGCGCGCCCGCGCCCCCGCCGGCCGCCGCCCTCCTGGCCGCCCTGTCCCGGCTCGACCCGGCCAGCCAGCGGCTGCTGCGCCTGGCCGCCGCCCGGCCCCGACCCACGGCCGCCGAGGTGGGCGCCGCCCTCGACCTGCCCGTCGACGCCGTCGGCCCCGCCCTCGACCGCGCCCTGGCCCGGCTCGGCGCGCTCGCCGGCGCCGTCGGCTCCCGGGAGGCCGACGGGTGAGCGCGGCCGGCCTCCCGCCGCCCGGAGCCGCCGGTCCCGGCCGCCCGGACGACCCCGCCACGCCGCCGTTCGGTGAGGCGGGGGTGCGGCCGTCCGGTGAGGCTGATGTGCCGGGTTCCGGCAGCCCTGGCGTGCCGGCGTTCGGTGAGTCCGGGGTGCCGGCGTCCGGTGAGGCGGGGGTGCGGCCGTCCGGTGAGGCTGATGTGCCGGGTTCCGGCAGCCCTGGCGTGCCGGCGTTCGGTGAGTCCGGGGTGCCGGCGTTCGGTGAGTCCGGGGTGCCGGCGTTCGGTGAGTCCGGGGTGCCGCCGTCCGGGCAGACCGGCGCGCCGTCGTCCGGTGAGTCCGGGGTGCCGCCGTCCGGGCAGACCGGCGCGCCGTCGTCCGGTGACGCCCCGCTCCGGCCGGCCGACGAGGCCCTGCTGGCGGCGCTGGCCGACGCCCTCGCCGGCGCCGACGCCGTCCCGGACGGCTGGGAGCGGGAGGCCGAGACGGCCGGCGACTGGCTGGCGCTCGACGCCGCCCCGGCCGACCTGGCCCACGACTCCATCGACGACCACCGGCCGGCGGGCACCACCGCCGGCGAGGGCAGCGAGCGCCGCCGCCTGCGCTACGACGCTGCCGGCGTCACGGTCGAGGTCGAGCTGCGGATGGCGGCCGGCGCCCTGCGCTTGGCCGGACGCGTCCGGCCGGCGGCGCGGTGCCCGGTCCGGGCGCTGCAGCCCGGCGGCGGCGCCCACGCCACGGAGGCCGGCGACGCCGGGACGTTCCACCTCGACGACCTGCCGGCGGCCCCGGTCAGCCTCGTGGTCGAGGGCGACACCCCCGTGAAGACCGGGTGGATCGTCCCCTGAGCCGGCCGCCGGCCGCCCGGGCGGCCCGATCGGCCCGCCGGGGCGCCGGAGGCAGCCCCCGGATGGGGGTCCGCGGGCCAGCGGCCGGTAGCCTCGGGCGCCAGGTGTCCCGCACGTTCTGGGTGGAGACGCTGGGCTGTCCGAAGAACCAGGTCGATTCGGACAAGCTCGTGGGAACGATGCTCGCTGACGGGCTCGTTCCCGCCGCCGCGCCCGACGACGCCGACCTCGTGGTCGTCAACACGTGCGCGTTCGTCGAGGAGGCCCGACGCGAGTCGATCGACGTGGTCCTCGACCTGGCCGACCGCAAGGCCGCCGGCGCCGAGCTGGTCGTCACCGGCTGCCTGGCCGAGCGCTACCGCGACGAGCTGGCCGAGGCGCTGCCCGAGGTCGACGCCGTGGCGCCGTTCGGCGTGCCCGTCACGCTGGGGCCGACCCGGCGCCACCGCCAGCCCGAGGGCGAGCGCGCCGGCGAAGCCGGCGCCGAGCCCGGCGCCGCCGGCGCAACCGACGCCGTCGCGTCGGTCCCCAGCCTCGACCTGCTCGAGCTGCCCCGGCCGCCGGCGTCCGCCCCCTGGGCCTACGTGAAGGTGGCCGAGGGGTGCGACCGGGCCTGCGGGTTCTGCGCCATCCCGTCGTTCCGGGGCAAGCAGCGCAGCCGACCCCTGGAGTCGGTCCTGGCCGAGGTCGACGGGCTGGCGGCGTCCGGCGTCCGCGAGATCGTGCTCGTCGCCCAGGACCTCGCCGCCTACGGCCGCGACCAGGGCCGGGGCGAGCGCCGGATCGTCCCGCTGGTGGCCGCGGCGGCCGAGCGGGTCGACCGGGTCCGGCTGCTCTACCTGTACCCGTCCGACCTCACCGACGGGCTGATCGAGGCCATCTGTGCCACCGGCGTGCCGTACTTCGACCTGTCGCTCCAGCACGCCTCTGGGCGGCTGCTGCGGCGCATGCGCCGGTGGGGCGACGGCGAGCGCTTCCTGCGCCGCATCGAGGCCATCCGGGCCCGGGCGCCCGAGGCCGCGTTCCGGTCCAGCTTCATCGTCGGCTACCCGGGCGAGACCGAGGACGACCACGACGTGCTGCTCGACTTCGTCGAGCGGGCCCAGCTCGACTGGGCCGGCTTCTTCGCCTACAGCCGCGAGGAGGGCACGTACGCCGCCGGCCTCGACGGCGTGGTCGACGACGGGCTCGTCGCCGACCGGCTGGCCGAGCTGCGCGAGCTCCAGGACGGCATCACCGCCGCCCGCCGCGACGCCCTGATCGGCTCCGTGACCGAGGTGCTGGTGGACGCCCCGGGCGTCGGGCGCAGCCACCGAGAGGCCCCCGAGATCGACGGCGTCATCACCCTCCCCGACGACGTGCCGGCCGGCGCGCTGATCAAGGTCCAGATCACGGGGGCGGCCGGCCCCGACCTCGACGCCGTCCCGATCTGAGCATGGCGACGTCGTTCGGGCCGTCGGCGCTGGCGACGCCGGCCAACGCGGTGACCGTGGGGCGGCTCGTGCTGTCGCCGCCGCTGTGGGCGATGATCCTGGCGTTCGGGCCCGACTGGGGGGCGCTGGCGCTGTGGATCCTGCTGGCGGCCACCGACGGCCTCGACGGCTGGCTGGCCCGGCGCATGGGCACGACCCGCTCGGGGGCGTTCCTCGACCCACTGGCCGACAAGGCGCTCGTGCTCGGGGCCATGTGGGCGATCGTCGCCGTCGACGGGTTCTGGTGGCTGCCGGTGCTGCTGATCACCGTCCGCGAGCTGGGCATCTCGGCGTTCCGGTCGTACTGGGGCCGGCGGGGGCTGGCGGTGCCCGCCAGCTTCTGGGCCAAGGTGAAGACCGTCGTGCAGTCCCTGGCCGTCGGGCTGGCGCTGGCCCCGCCGCTGGAGGACGCGCCCGGCGTCCCGAGCGCCGTGCTGTGGGTGGCGGTCGCGCTCACGCTCGGGACGGGGGCGCAGTACGTCCTGGAGGGGAGCCGCGCCACGACCGCCAGCGGAGCGCGGACCTCGGGGCCCTGAGTCGGGAGGGATCGTCGGGTGCGCTGTGAGATCGTGGCCGTGGGGACCGAGCTGCTGCTCGGCCAGATCGTCGACACCAACGGGGCGTGGCTGGGCGAGCAGCTGGCCCTAGCCGGCATCGACTGCACCCACCGCCAGACGGTGGGCGACAACCTCGACCGCATCGTCGACGCGCTGCGGCTGGCGCTGAGCCGGGCCGACGCCGTCATCGTGTGCGGTGGGCTGGGCCCGACCCAGGACGACATCACCCGGGACGCCATCGCCGCCGTCATGGGCGTGCGGCTCGTGCAGGACGACGACGTCGTCGACCGCATCGTCACGTTCTTCGGCGACCGGGGCCGGCGCATGCCGGCCAACAACCTGCGCCAGGCGCTGGTGCCCGAGGGGGCGACGGCGATCGCCGACCCCCAACCGGGCACCGCCCCCGGCCTGATCTGCCCGGTCGGCGACAAGGTCGTCTACGCCGTGCCCGGCGTGCCCTACGAGATGCGGGAGATCGTGACCAAGGCGATCCTGCCCGACCTCCAGCGCCGGGCCGGCGACCTGTCGGTCATCCGGTCCCGCACGCTGCGGACCTGGGGCGACAGCGAGTCGGGTCTGGCCGAGCGCTTGGCCGACCGGATGCGCGAGCTCGACGAGGCGGCTAACGACGGCGCCCCCGTGCCCACGCTGGCGTTCCTGGCCAGCGGCATCGAGGGCCTCAAGGTCCGCATCACGGTCAAGGCCCGTGACGAGGAGGAGGCCCGGGCCGCCCTCGACCGCGAGGAGCGCATCCTGCGGGGCCTGCTCGGCGACATCGTGTTCGGGCTCGACGACGAGTCGATGGAGCACGCCGTGGCCAAGCTGCTCGTCGAGCGGGGCCAGACGCTGGCGGTCGCCGAGTCGCTCACCGGCGGCCTGGTGGCGGCCCGGCTGGTCAACGTCCCCGGGGCCAGCCGGTGGTTCCGCGGCGGCGTCGTGGCTTACGCCAGCGACCTCAAGCGCTCGCTGCTCGACGTGCCGCCCGGGCCGGTCGTGAGCGAGGAGGCGGCGGCCGCCATGGCCGCCGGCGCCCGCCGGCTGGCCGGCGCCGACGTGGGCTTGGGCGTCACCGGGGTGGCAGGGCCCGATCCCCAGGACGGCCAGCGGCCGGGCACGGTGTTCCTGGCCGTCGCCTCCGGCAGCGGTGAGCCGGCCACCACGCTGGTCCGCCTGCCGGGCGACCGCGAGCGGGTGCGGCAGTTCGCCTGCATCTCGCTGCTCGACCTCCTCCGCCGCACGCTCGTCGCCGCCTCCGCCTGACCCGTCCGTCCGGCGTGTCCTGCGCGATCCGCCCGTTCTGCCCGTCGTTTCCGGTCCGTCTGGCCGGCCCGGTCCGTTTGGGCTGCCCGTCTGGCGTGGCGCGCCGGTGCCGCCTGTCGTTTCCGGTCCGTCTGGCCGGCCCGGTCCGTTTGGGCTGCCCGTCTGGCGTGGCGCGCCGGTGCCGCCTGTCGTTTCCGGTCCGTCTGGCCGGCCCGGTCCGTTTGGGCTGCCCGTCTGGCGTGGCGCGCCCTGTCGGGCCCGTCCGGGGCGCCGTCGCGATCGGCCCCGCCCGGGAGGCGGCACGCTGATGCGGCTGTTCGTGGGGGTGGTCCCGCCCGAGGGCGTGCTCGACGCCATCGAGCGCCTGGCCCGCCCCGACCGCCCGGGCGTGCGCTGGACCCGGCGCCAGCAGTGGCACGTGACCCTGCGCTTCCTGGGCGAGGTCGACGACCCCGACCCGGTGGCGGCGGCGCTCGACGCCGCCCCGCTGGCCCCGTGCGACGCCCGGGTCGGCCCGGCCGTCCGGACGCTGGGCCACCACGTGCTGTGCTTGCCGGTCGCCGGCCTCGACGACCTGGCCCGCGCCGTGGTCGAGGCCACGGCGGGGTTCGGGCAGCCGCCCGACGACCGCCCGTTCCGCGGCCACCTCACGCTGGCCCGCCTGCGGCGGCCGGCCCGCCCGTCCGGCCTCACCGGTGGCCGGCTCGACGCCCGCTTCCCGGTGACCGACGTCCGGCTCATCCGCAGCCACCAGGAGCCCGACGGCGTCCGCTACGAGGATCTCCACATCGTCCGCCTGGGTGCTTGAACGAACAGGCGTTCGGAAACTACAGTGGTGGCATTCGAGGGGTTCCACCCTTGTTTGTCACACCCCCTCCTTAACGTCCGACGCAGATCGTGATGGGGCCCACCCCGCACCTGCCACACGCCACCACCGCAGGAAAGGACGCACCGGTGGAACGACAGAAGAACCTCGAGGTCGCGCTCAGCCAGATCGAAAAGCAGTTCGGCAAGGGTTCGGTCATGCGCATGGGCGAGAAGGGCACGATGGCCGTCGAGGCCGTGTCCACCGGCGCACCGTCCCTCGACCTCGCTCTCGGCATCGGTGGCCTGCCCCGCGGTCGTATCACCGAGATCTACGGTCCCGAGTCGTCGGGCAAGTCCACCCTGGCCATGCACGTCGTGGCCGAGGCCCAGCGCAACGGCGGCATCTGCGCCTACGTCGACGCCGAGCACGCGATGGACCCGGTCTATGCCAGCGCCATCGGCGTCGACATCGACGAGCTGCTCATCTCCCAGCCCGACACGGGCGAGCAGGCGCTCGAGATCGCCGACATGCTGGTCCGCTCCGGCGCCATCGACGTCGTCGTGATCGACTCGGTGGCCGCCCTCACGCCCCGGGCCGAGATCGAGGGCGACATGGGCGACAGCCACGTGGGCCTCCAGGCCCGCCTCATGTCTCAGGCGCTGCGCAAGCTCACCGCCAACCTCAACCGGTCGCGCACGATCGCCATCTTCATCAACCAGCTGCGCGAGAAGATCGGCGTGATGTTCGGCAGCCCCGAGACGACGCCGGGCGGCCGGGCGCTCAAGTTCTATTCGTCGGTCCGGCTCGACATCCGGCGCATCGAGTCCATCAAGGACGGCGTCGAGGTCGTGGGCAACCGCACCCGGGTCAAGGTGGTGAAGAACAAGGTCGCCCCGCCCTTCAAGCAGGCCGAGTTCGACATCATGTACGGCAAGGGCATCAGCCGCGAGGGCTCGCTGCTCGACATCGCGGTCGACATGGGCTTCGTGAAGAAGTCGGGCGCTTGGTACACCTACGACGGCGAGCAGCTGGGCCAGGGCCGCGAGAACGCCAAGCAGTTCCTCGCCGACAACCCCGAGGTCATGGTCGAGATCTCCGAGCGCATCCGTGCGGAGCTCGGCATCGGCACGCCGAAGGCCGACACCAACGGCAAGTCGGGCGACGCCCTGGCGCTCGACGACGACACCCCGATCACGCTCGACGGCTGACGGTCCGTCGGGGCCGTCGGCCCCGTTCCGGGTGGGTGTGCGCCGGCTCAGGCGCGGCGGCCGCCGGTGCACACCCACCGGCCCTCTGCGGGTGGTTGCGCAGTATGTTCGGGAGGTGGCCACCCTGATCGCGTGAACGCAGTAGCTTCCCCTGCCGCGGGTCGCGCCCATCAGTAACGTGTCCCACCGCAGGGGGAGTCAGATGACCGTGGGGACGAACACCGCGGGCGGTGTGCGGGGGGTTCCGCACCGGCTCGTGGCGGTGCCGGTGGCGCGATCGCTCGCGCCCGCAGTGCTCATACTGCTGGCCCAACAGATCCTGTTTCCGGCGCCGGCGGCGATCGTCGTGCGGGGTCTGGTGGTCGGGGGTTTGACCGCCCTGGTCGCCCTCGGCATGGCGCTCGTCTACCGGGCCAACCGCATCGTCAACTTCGCCCAGGCCGACCTCGGTTTCGCACCCACCGTGCTGGCCTTCCTCCTACTGACCGAGGCGGGCGCGCCCTACCCGGTGGCCGTCGCCGTCGGCCTCGTGGCCGCCGTGGCGCTCGGAGCGGCCACCGAGCGGGTCGTGATCCGTCGGTTCTTCCGGGCGCCCCGCCTGCTGGTCACGATCGCCACGATCGGCCTCAGCCAGGTGCTGGCCGGTGCCGCCCTGCTGCTCCCGCGGTTCTGGGACGTCCAGCTAATCGGCGGCAGCATCGAGCCGCCGTTCGACGCCACCCGGCAGATCGGCAACCTCCGGTTCGACGCCAACGACCTGCTCGGCCTCGTCGTCACGCCGGTGGCCGTGGCGCTGGTGGCGGTGTTCCTGCGCCGCAGCGACGCGGGCGTCGCCATCCGGGCCAGCGCCGACGACGCTGACCGGGCGGCGCTGCTCGGCGTCCCGGTCCACCTCCTGCAGACCGTCGTGTGGTCGCTGACCGCGGCCCTGGCGTTCGTCGCCGTGTTCCTGCGCAGCGGCATCCTCGACCTGCCGACCGGCACCGCCCTGGGGTTCGGTATCCTGCTCCGGGCGCTCGTGGCCCTGCTCCTCGGCCGCCTGACCGACGTGGTGGCCGTCACCTCGGCCGCGGTGGCGCTGGGCGCCCTCGAGCTGGGCGTCGAGTGGAACCACGGCTTCCGGGTCATCGAGCCGGTCCTCGGCGTGGTGGTGGTCGTCGCTCTCGTCGCCCGGTGGCGACGCCGGGGCGGTGAAGTCGAGGGCGAGGCCACCGCGTGGACGGCGGCCGACGCCGTGCGGCCCGTGCCGCGGGCGCTGGCCCGGCTGGGCGAGGTCCGGGCGGTCAACGCCGGCGCGCTGGCCGTGGTGGCCGCCGTCGCTCTGGCGCTGCCGACCGTTCTGTCGGGCGGGCAGGTGTTCAAGGCCTCGGCCTTGCTCGTCTACGCCGTGCTGGGGCTGTCGCTGGTCCTGCTGTCCGGGTGGGCGGGCATGGTCTCGCTCGGCCAGGTCGCGCTGTTCGCCGTCGGCGCCGCGACCGGCGGCGCGGCCATGCTCCGGTGGGACCTCGACCTGCTGCCCGCCCTCGTGGTGGCGGCCGTGGCCGGCGCCGCGGTGGCCACGGTCGTCGGCCTGCCCGCCCTGCGCCTGCGGGGGCTGTCGCTGGCCGTCACGACGTTCGCCTTTGCGCTGGCCACGACCTCCTACCTGCTCAACGACGACTTCTTCGGCTGGGTGCCCGACGAGCGCATCGAGCGGCCGCCGCTGCTCGGCGGCGTCGAGATCGCCTCGGAGACCGGCATGTACTACCTGGCGCTCGCCGCGCTGGTCGTCGTCGCCCTGGCGCTGCGGGGCATCCGCACGGCCCGGTTCGGGCGGGCGCTCATGGCCCTGCGCGACAACGACCGGGCGGCCCAGGCCTACGCCATCGACCCGGTCCGCGCCCAGCTCGGCGCCTTCGCTCTGTCGGGGGCGGTCGCGGGCCTGGCCGGGGCCCTGTTCGTGTTCCACGAGCGGGCGTTCGACTCGTCGTCGTACTCGCCGATCGAGAACCTCGTCGTGTTCACGATGGTGGTCGTCGGCGGCATGAGCACGCTGGCCGGTGCGGTGCTGGGCGCTCTGTTCCTGTTCGGCGCCCGGTGGTTCCTCGACACCGAGTGGCAGTTCCTGGCCTCGGGCATCGGCGTGCTGCTCGTGCTGCTGGTCGCCCCGGGCGGGCTGGCCAGCCTGTTGTACGGGGTTCGCGACCGCTGGCTGCGGGCGGTCGCCATCCGCCGGTCGCTGGCCGTCCCGGGCTACGGCGCCGATCCGGTCCCCGGTCTCACCGCGGCGGCCGGCGGCTCCGGGGGCGCCGCCGCGCCCGGCGCTGCGGGCTCCACGGGGGGCGACGGCAGCCCGGCGGCGAACGGCTCGCCGGCTGCGGCCGACGGCGGGACCACCCCGACCCCCGACACCGCCGGGATCCCGGGCGGGCCGGCCGCCGGCGTCGAGCCCGGCGGCGCCGGTGCCGGTGGCGACGCCGGCGCCGACGTGCTGCTCGACGTGCGGGGCGTCGAGGCCGGCTACGGCGGCGTGCCCGTGCTGCGGGGCGTCGGCCTGCGCGTCCACCAGGGCGAGGCGGTGGCGCTGCTCGGCACCAACGGGGCGGGCAAGTCCACGCTGCTCCGCACGATCTCGGGCCTGGTCCCGCCGCAGGCGGGCACGGTCACGTTCGCCGGGCACGACATCGCCGGGCGGCCCGCCCACGAGATCGCGGCCCGCGGCATCGCCCAGATGCCGGGCGGCGCCGGCGTCTTCCCCACGCTCACGGTGGCCGAGAACCTCCGGGTCGCCGGGTGGCTGCACCGGCGCGATCACCGGGCCGTCGACGAGAGCGCGGCGCGCCTGCACGAGCTGTTCCCCGTCCTGCGCGAGCGCGCTGACGCCCCGGCCGGCAGCCTGTCCGGCGGCCAGCAGCAGATGCTCGCCCTGGCCATGGCCGTGCTCGGCCGGCCCCAGCTGCTGATGATCGACGAGCTGTCGCTGGGCCTGGCCCCGTCGGTCGTGGCCCAACTGCTCCGGTTCGTCGACCACCTCCGGGCCGAGGGCACCACCATCCTGGTGGTCGAGCAGTCGGTCAACGTGGCGCTCGAGATCGCCGACCGGGCGGTGTTCCTCGAGCGGGGGGCCGTCCGCTTCTCGGGCCCGGCCCGTCAGCTGCTCGACCGGCCCGACCTCCTGCGCTCGGTGTTCCTCGGGGCGGCCGCGTCGTCGCTGTCCACGTCGCCGCCGTCGCCCGCCCCGGGCGCGGCGTCGGCGCCCTCCCCGTCGGCATCGACGACGGCGCCGCCCGCTCGGCCCGCACCCCGGCCGGCGCCCGCCCCCGGGTCGGTCCCGGCTCCGGGCGACGGCCACCCCGCCCTCCAGGCCGTCGACCTGTCCGTCGCCTTCGGCGGCGTGCGGGCCGTCGACCGAGTGAGCTTCGCCGTCGCCCCCGGCGAGATCGTCGGCATCATCGGCCCTAACGGCGCCGGCAAGACCACGCTGTTCGACCTGCTCAGCGGCTTCGTGCCGGCCGACGGCGGACGGGTGCTGCTCCGGGGCCGCGACGTGACCGACCGGCGGGCGCCGGCCCGGGCCCGCCTGGGGCTCGGCCGCTCGTTCCAGGATGCCCGCCTGTTCTCCTCGCTCACGGTCGAGGAGTCGATCGCCGCCGCCCTCGAGCGGTGGGTGGCCGTCGGCGACCCGCTGTCGGCCGCCTTCCACCTGCCCAACGCCATCGACAGCGAGTACGCCGTGTCCCGCCGGGTCGGCGAGCTGATCGAGCTGCTCGGCCTTGGTCCCTACCGGTCGCTGTTCGTCGGCGAGCTGTCCACCGGCACCCGGCGCGTCGTCGACCTCGCCTGCCTGCTGGCCCACCGGCCCAAGGTCGTGCTGCTCGACGAGCCGGCGGCCGGCATCGCCCAGCGCGAGGTCGAGCAGCTCCCCCCGCTGATCCGCCGCATCCGCGACGAGACCGGCGCCAGCCTCGTCGTCGTCGAGCACGACATCCCGCTCGTCGAGGCGGTCGCCGACCGCCTCGTGGCCATGGACCAGGGCCAGGTCATCGCCGTCGGCCCGCCTGGCGAGGTCCTGGCGTCGCCCGCCGTGGTCCGCTCCTACGTGGGCGACGATCCGGCCGCCGTCAACCGCTCCGGGGCCGGCGCCGCCGCCCCGGCGTACGCCCCGACCGCCGCACACACCCATCCCAAGGAATGACCATGCCGCCCGACGACCCCAGGCCCGGCGACGATGCCGGCGCCGAGCCCGCATCCGGCACCGACGGTGCGCCCGGCGACGCCGGCGCAGCCCGCTCCGACGCCCCGCCCGCATCGCCGGGCTCCGCCGCCGGCGGGCCCGGAGGACCCAGCGAGCCGGCGGCGCCCGCCCCAACCAGCGCGCCCGCCGCCCCGGTCGCGGCTGGGGTGGGCTCCGGCGACGACGAACCGGCCCGGCCCAGCGCCCTGCGCCGCTACGGCCCGATCGCGGCCGTGCTCGTCGTCATCGCGCTGATCGCCGGCATCTCGGCCGTCACCAGCGGGGGCGACGACGACGGCGACCGCTCCACCACCGGCGCGGACGTCGGCGCCCCCACCGGCGAGCTGCCCGAGGGCGTCGTCACCTGGGCCCGGGCCCAGGAGGAGGACCTCGACGTCACCTGGCCCGACACCTGCGACACCGAGACGGGCCGCATCGCCATCCCGTTCTTCTTCCGCACCGAGTGCTTCGCGGAGTTCAACGGCGACAACGGCGGGGCCACGGCCGACGGCGTCACCGGCGACACGATCACCGTCGTCGCCTGGCTGCCCAACGAGGACGACCCGATCTTCGGCATCGTCCGCCAAGCCCTGGGCATCGACGACAGCATCGACGAGGTCCGCCAGACCTACGAGGGCCTGGTCGAGATCTTCCAGGAGTACTACCAGACCTACGGCCGGCGGGTGGAGCTCGAGTTCGTCCAGGCCTCGGGCAGCATGCTCGACCCGGTCGCCGCCCGGGCCGACGCCGTCGAGGCCGCCGAGCACGAGCCGTTCGCCGTGCTGGGCGGACCGCTGCTCGCCAGCACGTGGACCGAGGAGCTCCACGCCCGGGGCATCGTCTGCCTGGCCTGCCCGGGCACGTCCAACCCGGCACCCAGCTCGTTCGGGATCATCCCCAGCACCGGCCAGATCCAGGAGCACGTCGTCTCCTACGTGAGCACCCGGCTGGCCGGCGGCCAAGCCGAGCACGCCGGCGAGGACCTGCAGGACGAGGACCGCGTATTCGGCCTCCTCTACCAGGGCCAGACCGAGAACGACGAGGAGAACGCGGCCGAGCTCGAGCAGGCGCTCGAGGACGCCGGCGTCGAGATCGCCGTCTCCGAGGTGTACCCGCTCGACCCCGTCCGGGCGCAGGAGCTGGCGTCGAGCACGATCGCCCGCATGAAGGACGCCGGGGTGACCTCGGTCATCGTGCGGGCCGATCCCATCACGTTGCCCTCGTTCACCAACGAGGCCACCGAGCAGGACTGGTTCCCCGAGTGGGTGCTGGCCGCCTACCAGTTCACCGACGCCACGGTGTTCGGCCGCACCTTCGACCAGGAGCAGTGGGCCCATGCCTTCGGCATCAGCTTCCTGCCGCCGCAGGCGCCCCGCGAGATCACCCCGCCCTACCGCCTCTACGAGTGGTACCACGGCGAGCCACCGCCGGCCGACGATAGCCTCCTGCTCACCTACCCGCAGGTGGCGCTGCTGTTCACCGGCCTCGAGTACGCCGGTCCCACGCTGACGGTCGAGAACCTGCGCGACGGCCTGTTCGCCTTCCCGCCGACCCCGCAGGCCGTGACCCAGCCGTCGCTCGACTACGGCACCGAGGTGTGGGGCCGCGTCGACTACGCCGGCATCGACGACATGGTCGAGATCTGGTGGGACCCCGACGTCGAGGGGCCCGACGAGACCGGCCAGGTGGGCCGCGGCCACTACCGCTACGCCGAGGGCGGCCGGCGGTACCTGCCCGGCGAGTACACCGACGACGTCGAGCTGTTCGACCCCGACAACGCCCCGATCGAGATCACCGAGCCACCGGCGGCCGAGGTCCCGCCCGACTACCCGTCCCCGGCCGAGGGCGGGGGCGGCGACGACGGGGGAGGCGACGGCGGCTAGCTGACGTCGGCGGCGGCCGTCCCGGCGTGCCCGGTGTCCGGCCAGGCGGCCCCGACCAGGTCGGTAGCCTGTCCGGTCATGGAGACCGGGGCCGACCGTCGCTACGTCGTGCGCACCTTCGGGTGCCAGATGAACGAGCACGACTCCGAGCGCATCGCCGGGCTGCTCGAGGCCGACGGCTACACCCGGGCCGAGGGGATCGACGACGCCGACGTCGTCGTGCTCAACACCTGCTGCATCCGCGAGAACGCCGACAACAAGCTCTACGGCAACCTCGGTCACCTCAAGGCCCTCAAGGAGCGCAAGCCCGACCTGCGCATCGTCGTGGGCGGCTGCCTCGCCCAGAAGGACCGCGAGGCCATCGTCGAGCGCGCCCCGCACGTCGACGTCGTGTTCGGCACCCACAACGTCCACCGGGCGACCGAGCTGCTCGACGAGCAGCGCGAGGCGGGCCGGCCCATCGTCGAGATCCTCGAAGAGACCGTGGCCGACGATCGCGAGGCGTTCCCCAGCGCCCTGCCGGCCCGGCGCGAGGTGCCCTACGCCGGCTGGGTCACGATCCAGATCGGGTGCGACAACTCGTGCGCCTTCTGCATCGTGCCCGCGGTCCGGGGCCGCGAGATCAGCCGCGAGTTCGACGACGTGGTCGCCGAGGTCCGGAGCCTGGCCGCCGACGGCGTCACCGAGGTGACGCTGCTGGGCCAGAACGTCAACAGCTACGGCCGCGACCTCACGCTGGCCCGGCGCCGGGCCGGCGAGGCCGGGGTCCGGGTCCGGCCGCTGTTCGCGGACCTGCTGCGGGCGGTCGGCGAGGTCGAGGGCATCCGCCGGGTCCGGTACACGAGCCCCCACCCCAAGGACCTGCGCCCCGAGACGATCGAGGCCATGGCCACCGTGCCGGCGGTCTGCGAGCACCTCCACCTGCCTCTCCAGGCGGGCAGCGACCGGGTGCTGGCCGCCATGCACCGGGGCTACACGGCCGAGCGCTACCTCGAGCGGCTGGCCGCCGCCCGGGCGGCCGTGCCCGATCTGGCGGTCACGACCGACATCATCGTCGGCTTCCCGGGCGAGACCGACGACGACTTCGAGCGCACGCTCGAGGTGGTGGCCGAGGCCGGCTACGACAGCGCCTACACGTTCATCTACAGCCCGCGGCCGGGCACCGAAGCGGCCGAGCGGGTCGACGAGTTCGTCCCCGCCGAGGTGTGCGCCGAGCGGTTCGAGCGGCTGCGGGTCGTCGTCGAGCGCTCGGCGCTGGCCCGCCACCGCGAACGGGTCGGCCGGGTGGAGGAGGTCCTGGTCGAGGGCCCCTCCCGCAAGGACCCAGCGGTCACGACGGGGCGCACCCGCCAGAGCAAACTCGTCCACTTCCGCAGCGATGACCCGATCCGGCCGGGGACGTACGCCGAGGTGCTCGTGACCGACGCCGCGCCCCACCACCTCACCGGCGAGCTGGTCCGGGTGACGGCGCCGGCCCGCCACCGCACCCGCATCCCGGTCGCCGCCCTCTGACCGTGGCCGAGCTCCCCCGGGAGCCGGGCCGCGATGCCGGCCGGGAGCCGGCCGGTGCGGGCCTGGTCGTGCGGCCCGAGCCCTACGACAGCCCGGTGGCCCGCCGCCTGGCGGCCGCCCTCGAGGCCGAGCTCGACGAGCGCTACGCCGGCGACCCCGACCCCTGCGGCACGCCCGAGCTGATGGCGGTCTGGGGCGTGCGGCCCGAGCAGGTGGTGCCGCCGGCGGGCACGTTCCTCGTCGCCTGGCTCGACCGCGAGCCGGTCGGCTGCGGCGCCGTGCGGCCGATGATCACCGGTGAGCCGGGCGTGGCCGAGGTCAAGCGCATGTACACGGCCCCGTCCGCCCGCCGTCGGGGCGTGAGCCGCGCCGTCCTCACGGCCCTGGAGGACGCCGCCCGCCGGCTCGGCTACCGGCGCCTGCAGCTCGAGACCGGGGTGCGTCAGCCCGAGGCCATCGCCCTCTACGAGTCGGCCGGCTGGCACCGCATCCCGGCCTACGGGCAGTACGCGGCCGATCCCCTCAGCGTCTGCTTCGCCAAGGACCTCGACGCGGGCCCGGCCCACGAGCCGGGCAGCCGGCATGCGTCGGCCGATCAGGGCGCGCCGGCGGATCAGAGCGCCTCGAGCGGGCCGGGCGGCCCGGTGCGGGCGTACCACTCCCAGCCGTAGACGTCGGCGAAGCGGTCCTCGGGCAGCTGGAGAGCGGAGGTCGTCTCCGGGATCTGGCTGGCGTGCGCCGCCATGGCCGCACGCTTGACGGGCAACACCGACCGCACGTCGACCGTGTGGGCGATGGCCACCGTCGGCAGGCCGATGCGCGACCGCACCAGCCCGAGGTCGCCGGTCAGCACCGCCTCCTCGACCAGGTGCGTCTCGACGAAGTGCAGGTACTCGCGGTCGACGGTGGCGTCGTAGACGGTGGCCACCCCCGCCATCTCGGCCGCCCGGCGCGTAACGCGGTGGACCTGCACGTGGTCGGGGTGCCCGTAGATGCCGCGCTCGTCATAGCCGACCGCCGCGGCCGCGCCCTCTTCCTCGAGGATCGTGGCCACGGTCTTGGCCGCGACGTCGACGTCCGCCGACCAGAACGAGGCGGGGTCGTGGTTCGCGGGGTCGCCGGCCATGCCCGAGTCGCGGTAGTCGAGGAGGGCGACCCGGTGGACGCCGAGCAGGCGGGCCGCGGCCTGCGTCTCGGCCCGTCGCCGGGCGGCGAGGGCGTCGGCGTCGCCGGGGCCGTGCGGGTCCTCGCCCAGCTCGCCGCCGGTGGCGATTACCAGCACGACCCGATGGCCGGCCGCGGCCAGCAGGGCCATCGTGCCGCCGGTGAAGATCGCCTCGTCGTCGGGGTGGGCGTGGACGAAGACGACGGTCGGGGGTGGGGCGCTGGTCGGGGGAGGGGCGCTCACCCCGCCCAGTCTTGCCGGATCGGACGGGCCGCTCGGACACGTACCCTCCACGCCCATGACGGTCGACGGTCACGGCCACGCGGCGCTGGTGGGGGCGACGGCGTCGGGCAAGTCCGCCTTGGCGCTGGCCGCCGCCCGCCGCGACCCCCGCATCGAGCTCGTGTCCGTCGACTCCATGCAGGTCTACCGGGGCATGGACATCGGCACGGCCAAGCCCACGCCAGCCGAGCGGGCCGAGGTCCGGCACCACCTGATCGACGTCGCCGACCCGTGGGAAGACTTCACGGTCGCCGAGTTCCAGGCCCTGTTCCGCCAAGCCCTGGCCGACATCGAGCGGCGGGGCCATCGGGCGCTGCTGGTCGGCGGCACGGGGCTGTACCTGCGGGCGGTGGTCGACGACCTGGAGATCCCCGGCCGGTTCCCCGAGACGCGGGCCGAGCTGGAGGCCGAGCCCGACACGGTCGGCCTCCACCGGCGGCTCGCCGAGCTCGACCCGGTCGCCGCCGGCCGCATGGAGCCCACCAACCGGCGGCGGGTGCTCCGCGCCCTCGAGGTCACGCTGGGCAGTGGGCGCCCGTTCTCGTCCTACGGGCCGGGCCTCGAGATCTACCCGCCGACCCGCTTCCGCCTGCTCGGGCTGGCGCTACCCGACTCCGTGATCGACGCCCGCATCGAGGCCCGCTACCGCGACCAGATGGCGGCCGGCTTCCTCGACGAGGCACGGCGGCTACTCGAGCACCCCCGCGGCGTGTCCCGCACCGCCCGCCAGGCGCTGGGCTACAAGGAGCTGTTCGACCACCTGGAGGGCCGGGCGACGCTGGAGGAGGCGCTCGACTTGGCGGTGCGCCGCACCCGGCGGTTCGCGCGGCGTCAGCGCCGCTGGTTCCGCCGCGACCCCCGGATCGAGTGGCTGGAGGCCGACGATCCCGCCGCCCTGGAGGCGCCCCTGCTGGCCGCCCTCGGGCTGGCCTGATCCGTCCCGGGGCCCGGCGCGGGGGACCGTCGCCGCCCCCGTTCGCGGGATGCGACCGGACCGCCCGGCGGCGCTGGCACACTGGATGGGTCATGCGCCTGACCAAGCACCACGGGCTGGGCAACGACTTCCTGGTCCTGCTCGACGCCGGCGACGTCCGCCCACCCACCCCCGACGAGGTGCGGGCGCTGTGCGACCGCCGCCGGGGCATCGGGGCCGACGGGCTGATCCGGGCCACCCGGCCCGGCGAGTCCGACGCGCCCGGCGTCGTGGCCATCATGCAGCTCACCAACGCCGACGGCTCGCCCGCCGAGATGAGCGGCAACGGCATCCGCTGCCTGGCCCAGGCCCTGGTCATGGCCGGCTGGGCGCCTGGGCGGCGGCTGCCGATCGGCACGGCCGCCGGGCTCCGCACGGTGACCGTCCACGACTGGACGGGCACGACGCTCGAGAGCTCGGTCGAGATGGGCGTGCCCGAGTTGACCGGCGAGGCGCCGGAGTGGGCCGGCGGCCCGATCCGGCGGGCGCTGCGGGTCGACATCGGCAACCCCCACCTGGTCCTCGAGCTGGCGCCCGGCCACGAGGCGGCCATCGCAGCCGACACCGACGACGTGCGGCTGGTCGAGCTGGGGGAGCGGGTCAACGCCAAGCTGCCCGACGGCGCCAACGTCCACCTGCTGGCGCCCGAGGCGACGCTCGACGGGACGGCCGCAGCGGCGAGCGCCGGCGACCGGGCCGGCGGTGCGCCCGAGCGGGCGGGCGGGGTCGCCATCCGCACCTACGAGCGGGGCGTCGGCCCGACGCTGGCCTGTGGGACCGGCGCCTGCGCCTCGGCGGCCGCCGCCCGGGCTTGGGGCCTGGCCGGCGACCGCGTGCGCGTCCGCCAGCCCGGTGGCGTGGCCGAGGTGGCGCTCGACGGCCCCCAGGCCGTGCTCCGCGGTCCGGCCACCTACGTGGCCACGATCGACGTCCCCGACCCAGGGGCCGCCGGGTGACCCGGAATCCGGTGGCGCGGGTGTCGTCGACCCGACGAGGATCTGGCCCGTGGCGCTGATCGAACGCACGTTCCGCGAGAAGATCGTCCTGGTCGGCGTGACGATCCCGCCCGAGACGGTCGAGGAGACCGAGGCGTCGGTCGACGAGCTGGCGCTGCTGGTCGACACGGCCGGCGCCGACGCCGTCGCCCGCGTCATGCAGCGGCGCAACGCCCCCGACCCGCCCACCTTCGTCGGCAAGGGCAAGGCCGAGGAGCTGCGCGAGATCGCGGTCGCCACCGACTGCGACACGGTCGTGTTCGACAACGAGCTGACCCCGGCGCAGCAGTTCAACCTCGAGAAGCTGCTCGGGCGCACGGCCATCGACCGCACGGCCGTGATCCTCGACATCTTCGCCCAGAACGCCCACAGCCAGGAGGGCAAGGCCCAAGTCGAGCTGGCCCAGCTCCGCTACCGGCTGCCGCGGCTGCGGGGGAGGGGCCAGGCGCTGTCGCAGCAGGCGGGCGGCATGTCGGCCGCGGGCGGCGCCCGGATCGGCACCCGCGGCCCGGGCGAGACCCAGCTCGAGGTCGACCGCCGCCGCCTGGTCCGCCGCATCCACAAGCTCGAGGCCGACCTGCGCGAGATCGAGCGGCACCGGGGCACGCAGCGGCGGGCCCAGCGGCGCAGCGACCTGCGGCGGGTGGCGATCGTCGGGTACACGAACGCCGGCAAGTCCACGCTGCTGAACCGGCTCACCGGGGCCGAGGGCGAGCGGGGCGTCCTGGTCGAGGATCGGCTGTTCGCCACGCTCGACGCCACCACCCGGCGGCTGGAGCTGCCGGGTGGCGAGCCGGTGCTCGTCTCCGACACGGTGGGGTTCATTCGCAAGCTGCCCCACCAGCTGGTCGAGGCGTTCCGCTCGACGCTCAGCGTCGCCACCGACGCCGACCTGCTCATCCACGTCGTCGATGCCAGCGGCCCCGACCCGGGCGGGAACATCCGGGCCGTGCGCACCGTGCTCGACGAGATCGGCGCCGGCGAGGTCCCCGAGATCCTGGCGTTCAACAAGGCCGACGCCGCCCCCGACGCCGCCAAGCGCCTGGCCGACGTCCACGAGGGGTCGGTCGCCCTCAGCGCCGAGACCGGTGAGGGCATCGACGTCCTGATCGAGACCGTGACTCACCGGCTGCGGGCCCTTCTGCGGGTCGTCGATCTCGTCGTCCCCTACGACCGGGGCGACGTCATGGCCGCCGTCCACCGGTCGGGCCAGGTGCTCGATGAGACGCCGGGCGAGGGCGGCATGCGGGTGCGCGGGCGCTTCGACGAGGCGTCGATCGGGCGCCTGCGCGAGTTCGTGGTGTCCTAGTCTCCTGCGGGTGAGCGCCCGCGAGCCCGGCGGCTTCGAACCGCCGCCCTATCCCTACGATCGGCTGGACGACCTGCGCAAGGCCGCCGACCGGCTACCCGGCGGCTGCGTCGACCTGTCGGTCGGCACGCCGTGCGACCCGCCGCCGGCGGCGGTCGTCGAGGCGCTGGGCGCGTCCGGACGCGAGCGGGGCTACCCGCCGTCGGTCGGCACGTCCGAGCTGCGCGAGGCGGCGGCCCGCTGGCTCGACCGCCGGTTCGGCGCCACGGTCGACCCCGGCCAGGTGGCGGCGTGCGTCGGCACGAAGGAGCTGGTGGCCGGCATCCCCCACTGGCTGCGACTGCGGACGCCGGGGCGCGACACCGTGCTCTACCCTGAGATCAGCTACCCGACCTACGCCATGGGGGCCACGCTGGCCGGGTGCCGGGCCCTGCCCTACGCCCGGCTCGAGGACATCGACCCCGCCGACGCCAACCGGGCGCTGTGCCTGTGGGTGAACTCGCCGGCCAACCCGACCGGCGAGCTGGCCGACCTCGTGGGCGCCGCCGCCTGGGGGCGCGACCACGGCGTGCCGGTGTTCTCCGACGAGTGCTACGTCGAGTTCACGTGGGACGGGCCCGGCCGCACCATCCTCACCGAGGGGTGCGAGGGCGTCGTGGCCCTCCATTCGCTGTCCAAGCGGTCCAACCTGGCTGGCGTACGGGTGGGGTTCTACGCCGGCGACGCCGGGCTGGTCCGCTACCTGTCCGAGGTGCGCAAGCACGCCGGGTTCATGGTCCCGGGGCCGGTGCAGGCCGCGGCGGTCGTGGCCTTCGACGACGACCAGCACGTCGACGAGCAGCGGCAGCGCTACCTGCGGCGGCTGGACCTGCTGGCCGGGGCGCTGCGTCGGTCCGGCATCCCGGCCGAGCGGCCGCCCGGCACGTTCTACCTGTGGGTGGCCGCCCCGGGCGGCGACGCCTGGGGGCTGGCCCACCGGCTGGCGGCCGAGGGCGGCATGCTGGTCTCGCCGGGCGACTTCTACGGGCCCGCCGGGTCCGGGTACGTGCGCATCGCCGTGGTCCAGCCCGACGACCGCCTCGAGCTGGTGGCCGAGCGGCTGGCGTCGGCGGCGGGCCCGGTGGGGGAGGGCGCCGGTTCCGGCGGGGCTGGCTCGGCGGGTGGTGGGGCCGTGGGGGGCTCGGCGGGTGGCGGCGCCGCGGGGGATGTCCCCGATGCCGGGGCCCCCGGCCCGGCCTCACACTGAGGTCATGCAGCCGGCTCCTGGACCGTTCACGCCGCCACCGGCGGCGAACACCCAGCAGATCCGACCGCCGCTCTGGTGGTTCGGCGTCGCTGCCGGCATCGGAGTGGTCGGCATCGGCGTCGCCATCGCCCTGTTCGTCATCGGCTTCATGCGCATGACCGACAAGGTCGACGACTTCACGCGCATCGACGTGCCCGGAACGGGCACCGTCGAGATCGACGAGCCGGGCGGCTACAGCGTCTACTACGAGTACCCCGGCGTCTCCGACGACTTCTACGACCCGTTCGCGTCGGAGCCGGCGGTGACGATCATCGACCCGTCGGGCGACGAGGTGCTGCTCGAGCCCTACGACAGCGAGGTCACCTACAACTTCGGCGGGCACGAGGGCGAGGCCCTCTGGTCGTTCGACGCCGACGAGCCCGGCGCCTACGAGGTCACGACCGAGGGCGACATGGGCACCGAGATCGCCGTCGGGCCCGGCCTGGGTCACAGCCTCGTGGCCTACGTCGTCGCCGGCCTGGCGGTCGGCGGGCTCGGCCTCGTCGGCGGGACCGCCATGGCCATCGTCGTCGGCGTCCGCCGCAGCCGCAGCCGCCGCCAGATCGTCGCCGCCCGGATGCAGCAGGCGGCCGCCCGCGGGCCCGGCGCCCCCGGGGCCGCTTGGGGCCCGCTCCCGAGTCCCTGGGCGGCCCCGGGCCCGGCCGCCCCGGCCTATGGCCCGACGCCGGGTGCCCCGCCCGCGGGCCCTGTCCCGCCGCCGGGCTGGAGCGCCCCGTCTGGCCAGCCCGGCCAGTCGTCGGCAGGCCCCGGTCAGCCGTCCGGCGCCCCGTCCGGCCAGCCGTCGGCGTCCCCTGGCCCGGCGTCCCCCGCCTGGCCACCGACGTCCCCGCCGCCGTCGCCGCAGGACGCCCCGTCGCACCAGGACGTGCCGTCGCCTGAGGACGCGCCGTCATCCTCGGACTCGGCGCCCAACCCGCCCCCTCCGGGCTAGCGGCGTCCGCTCCGAACCGGGCGGGGGCGTTGGCGGGTCAGGTCACGGGCTGTGGCTCCTGCGGGGTTCGGCTGGTCGCCGGGCGGCTCGGCCGCTCCACCCCCGAGAGCCGCCGCTCCGCCGGAGCCATTCGCGGCGCCGCTCGCACGCCCCGCACCCTCGCCGCCGGACTCCCGTCACCCCGGACACGTCGCTCTGGCCGGCGCAGCAGCGGTCGGCCCGGAGCATCGGCCGCTCCGGCGCGCGGTCGGTGCCGTGGCGGGGCTGGCGGCGGGGCGCGGGGCGGCGCCGCCCGCCGGCGTCAGTTCTTGTGCAACTCGGCGTTCAGCTCGACCGTGCCGCCGGTGCGGGGCAGCGCCTCGACCACGCCGGTCGTCGAGTTGCGCCTGTACAGCAGGCCGCTCCGCCCGCTGAGCTCGAGCGCTTTGACGACGCTCCCGTCGGGCAGCGTGACCCGGGTCCCGGCGGTGACGTACAGGCCGGCCTCGACGACGCAGTCGTCGCCGAGCGAGATGCCGATGCCGGCGTTGGCGCCGATCAGGCAGCGCTTGCCGACCCGTATGACCTCCTTGCCCCCGCCGGACAGCGTGCCCATGACCGACGCTCCGCCGCCGAGGTCCGACCCGTCCTCGACGACGACCCCAGCGCTGATGCGGCCCTCGACCATCGAGGTGCCGAGCGTCCCGGCGTTGAAGTTCACGAACCCCTCGTGCATCACGGTCGTGCCCTCGGCCAGGTGGGCGCCGAGCCGCACCCGGTCGGCGTCCGCGATCCGTACGCCGGTGGGGACGACGTAGTCGGTCATGCGGGGGAACTTGTCGACCCCGAACACCTGGAGCGGGATCCCGGCGGCCCGGAACGCGAGCCGCACCTCCTCGAACCCCTCCACCGCGCAGGGGCCGGCGCTGGTCCACACGACGTTGGTGAGCAGCCCGAACTGGCCGTCGAGGTTGGCGCCGTGGGGGGCGACGAGCCGGTGCGACAGCAGGTGGAGGCGCAGCCAGACGTCGTGGGTGTCGACGGGCGGATCGGCGAGGTGGTCGATGAACGTGACCACGGCAACCCGCTCGACGCGGCGCCGCTCGTCGCGTCCGAGCGCCCCGGACGGATCGAACGGGAACAGCTCCCGCGCCCGGTCGGCGTCGAGGCGGGCGGTGCCGGGTACGTACCGGCCGAGGCGGGCGGCGAGGTCGCCGGCGCTGGCGAGGCCCAGCTGGGGCGACGGATACCAGGTGTCGAGCACCTGGCCGTCGGGGGTGACGGTGGCCAGACCGGCGCCCCAGGCGCCCTTGCTGTCGGCGTCCTTGCTGTCGGTGGCGGCTTCGCTCGTCCTCTCGCTCACGGCCGCTCACGGTAGGCGAGCGGCCGGTCACTCGGAAACGGAGCCTGGGGTGGTGGTGGGCTCGTGGTCGGGCGGGTGCGGCCGGTCGCTCGGAGACGGTGCCCGGGGGGCGGCCGCCGGCGCCGTAACCTGCCCGGATGACCGATCTGCTGGCGCGGACGGCCGACCTGGTGGCCATCCCCTCGGTGAGTCATCAGGAGAAGGCCCTGGCCGACCATGTGGCCGCCCGCCTCGGCGGCCTCGCCCACCTGAAGGTCGACCGGGTCGACGACAACGTGGTGGCCCGCACCGAGCTGGGCCGGTCGATGCGGGTCGTGGTGGCGGGCCACCTCGACACGGTTCCGCCCAACGGCAACGCCACGCCCCGCATCGAGGGCGACGTCCTCTACGGCCTCGGATCGGCGGACATGAAGGGAGGGTTGGCCGTCATGCTCGAGCTGGCGGCCGAGGTGACCGAGCCGGCCGTCGACGTGACCTGGGTCTTCTACACGGCCGAGGAGGTGGCGGCCGAGCACAACGGGCTGAAACGCCTGTTCGAGCGGCGGCCCGATCTGGTGGCCGGCGACGTGGCTCTGCTGGGGGAGCCGACGGCGGCGGCGATCGAGGCCGGCTGCCAGGGCACCATGCGAGCCCGGATCGAGCTGGCCGGCGCCCGGGCCCACACGGCCCGGCCGTGGATGGGCCGCAACGCCATCCACCGGGCCGGCGCCCTGCTGTCGACGCTGGCCGCCTACGAGGAGCGCCGGCCGGTCCTCGACGGCTGCGAGTTCCGCGAGGCGCTGCAGGCCGTGTCGATCGAAGGGGGGGTCGCCGGGAACGTCGTGCCCGACCGGGTAACCATCACCGTCAACCACCGCTTCGCCCCGGACCGGAGCCCGGACGAAGCGGCCGCCCACGTCGAGTCGGTCGTGCGGCCCCACCTCGAGGACGGCGACACGTTCACCGTGGTCGAGGTGGCCGGTGCCGCGGCGCCGTCGCTGTCGCACCCGCTGCTGGCCGCTCTGCGCGACCGCAACCAGCTGGAGGTGCGGGCCAAGCTGGGTTGGACCGACGTCAGCCGCTTCGCCGCCGCCGGCATCCCGGCCGCCAACTTCGGGCCCGGCGACTCCTCGGTGGCCCACACCAAGGGCGAGCACCTCGACCGGGCCTCTCTCGAGCGCGTCTTCGCGGCCCTGTCCGACCTCCTCCGCCGCGGGGCCTGACCGGCCCGTCGGCTGCGCCGGGCGTCACCGGACCGCCCGGCCCACCGCCGTCGTGCCATCTCCCGGCGTGCGCCTCCGCCGCCGACCCCTGCCGGCGGCGCGGCTGCGTGCTCGCTGGCGCTACATGCGCCGGAGGACGGTGACCACCTTGCCGAAGACCCGGACCTCCTGCGGGTCGAACACCATCGGCTCGAGGCGCTCGTTCGCCGGCTCGAGCACGACAGAGTCGCCTCTGGTGGAGAAGCGCTTCACGGTGGCCTCGTCGCCGGGGATACCAGCCACCACGACGTCGCCCTCGTCGGCCGTCTTCTGCGACCGGCAGACCACGTAGTCGCCGTCGAGGATGCCGGCCTCGATCATCGAGTCGCCGCGCACCCGCAGCATGAACAGGTCGCCGTCGCCGGTGAAGTCGGCGGGCAGGGGGAGCACCTCCTCGACGTTCTCTTGCGCCAGCACGTCGGTACCGGCGGCGACGTCGCCGACCAGCGGCACGTGGCGGACCGGGCGGCGGTCGACGACGGCGTCGGACGTCGGATCCCACCGGACCTCGATGGCCCGCGGCTTGGTGGGGTCACGGCGTAGGTAGCCGTGGCGTTGGAGGGCGGCCAGGTGGGCGTGGACGGTCGATGGCGACGTCAGCCCGACGGCTTCGCCGATCTCGCGCACGGACGGGGGATAGCCCCGCTCGCGCATGTGCTTCTCGATGATCTCGAGGACTTCTCGTTGCCTGGCGGTCAACCCGGCCTGGGCCATCGCGGTCTCCTTCAGGGCAGTGCTCGCAGGGCGAACGTGCGTTCCGTGGGAAGGTACCATCGGCTCACGGCGGTTACAAACACCCGTTCGATTCGGGGCTTGACGCCGAACGGGAGTTCGTGGTTCGCTGGCTACGAACAGCAGTTCGCCGCGGACGCGGCCTCGAGACACCGGGCCGAGAGGGCGAGACACCGGGTTCGAGACACGGGCCCGGCGCCCACGGCTCCGAAGCTCCACCACACGGTTCGCCGACACGGCCGCCGGCCCGCCCCTTGTTTGTCACACCCCGCCGGGAGAATCCGCCTCATGGTTGCGATCTCAGTTCTCCAGCCCGAGCCCCACGACTGGTCCGGCGCCCCGGTCCAGCCCTCGCTCCCCGAGACGAGGCCCCGCCGGCCCCCGGCCCGGTCCCCGGCACGGCCGCTGCCCGACCGGGCGACGCGGTGGCGCCGTCGCCGGCTGGCTGCCCTCGTGCTGGCCACGCTGCTGGCGGTCGCGGTGGTCGGCGCCGCCCAGGTCGTCGGGCCCATGCTGCTGGGCGCGTCGTCGGGCGACGCTCCGGCGGCGTCGGGCGGCCGGGCACCCGTCCCCGGCGAGGTGTACGTCGTCCAACCGGGCGACACGCTCTGGTCGATCGCGACGGCCGTGGCGCCCGACCGTGACCCCCGCCCGATCGTCGACCGCCTGCAGGAGGTCAACGACACAGCGACGCTCGAGGTCGGCGACCGGCTGGTGATCGACCTCGGCTGAACGGGCGTCGAGCGGGCGTCAGGGCGGCTGCCAGGCCGCCCGCGAGCTGGGGAGCTGGGAGTGTGCGGCGCCGGAGTTGTGGGGGTTGTCCGCGCGGATAGGTTCGGTATGTGCGGTGCCCCGCGTGTGGCCAGACCGAGTCAAAAGTCGTCGATTCTCGACAGGCTGACGACGGATCGAGCATCCGGCGCCGGCGGGAGTGCCTGGCGTGCCGGCAGCGGTTCACGACCTTCGAGCGGCTCGAGGCGGCGGGCCTCGTCGTGGTCAAGCGGTCCGGTGCCCGCGAGCCCTTCGACCGGGCCAAGGTGGTGGCTGGGGTCGAGGCCGCGGTCAAGGCCCGGCCGGTCAGCAGCGGCGAGGTCCAGGCGCTGGTTTCGGCCGTCGAGGAGGAGGTGCGCCAGGCCCCCGGCGGCGAGGTCGCCAGCGAGCGCATCGGCCGTGCCGTTCTCGAGCGGCTGCAGGAGCTCGATCCGGTGGCCGCCGTGCGCTTCGCCTCGGTCTACAAGGGATTCGACGACGTGTCCGAGTTCGAGGCGGAGATCACGCTGCTGACCAAGCGCACGGCGCCCAAGGAACCCAGCGGCTGACCGCCGCCCCGCCACCAACCCGCCGTCCGCCGCCCGGTCGCCGACCGCGGCCTGCCCCGGCGCGCTCGGCCACGACGCGCCCTCCGTGGGGTGTACCTGACCAGGTGATCACCCGTCCGGTGGACCCGACCTCGCCAGCGTGCTGCAAGGCGCGAACGTGTTCGTATCCCGCTTGGCCGAGCGTCGGCGCTACGCCCCGCTGCGGTCGGCGACGTAGCGGAGGAGCAGGTAGCCGTCGTCCTCGAGCGCATGGGCGAGGCGAAGGCGGCGATCGGCGTGGGGGCGGAGGCCGTGGGCGATCCGGGGGGCGTCGCCGCCGGCCAGCACGGGGGCCACGGTGACGCACATCTCGTCGACGAGGTCGTCGACGAGCAGCTGTCCGTTCACGGTCGGGCCGCCCTCGACGACCGCGACGTCGGCACCCGTGGCCGCTCGGAGCTCGGCCAGCGCCCGCGGCCACTCCACGGTCCGCTCGCCGGCCACGACGATGTCGGCGACCTCGGCGAGTCGGCGCCGGGCCTCGGGGTCGGCGGACTCGACGGTCACGACGAGTGGCCGCTCGTCCTCGGGGCCCTCGAACAGCCTTGCCCCGGGGTCGAGCCGCAGAGTGGCGGAGATGACCGCGATGCGCGGCCGAGGCGCTTGGCTGCGGGCCACCCGCTGCTCCTGGAGGGTGGGCGACAGCTTGGCCCGCCCATAGTCCTCGGCGCGGACCGTGCCGGCCCCGGCGACGATGACGTCGGCCACGGCGCGGATGGCGACGAACGCCTCACGGTCCCCCGGGTTGGCGAGACCGCCGGTGCGCCCCTCGGGATCGGTGGCCGCGCCGTCGACGGTGGTGATCATGTTCACCGCCACCCACGGCCGGTCACCGACGGGCCCCCGGGCGGGCGCGGCGTAGAGGGACGCGACGTCGACCGTGGCGGCCGGTTCGGGCAGGAGCATGCGCACGGGGCGACGCTACCCACGCCCGCACCCGGCAGCGGCCGGGCCCGCCCCTCGCCGGACCCGGGCCCGGACCGGGGGAGAGGGGGCCGACAGCCGGGACCGGGCGCCTGGGGAGACCGAGAGGCGTCCGTTCGTCCCCAGGCGGAACGGGCGCAGGAAAGCCCGGGTTTCGTTAGGGTTCCTGCCCAGGTCACGCTGGTTGTGGGCCTACCTGTGGACGGCGGCGCCAATAATCCACCCGCAATTCACAGGAAGTACCTCTGGTCGTCCACAAGCGATTGCCCGTAGGTTGCCCCTCGTGCACTGTGACCCGGTGCGGACGAGCGGAATGGTGGCTGTCGCTTCCGTGTCTGTGGTGGGCTGAGCGACTCCTGGGATGGCGATCGCGTCTCCGCCAGCGGGCTGCGGGACGTCCAAGATCGTTATCTCGACCTGCGAGTCCGCACCGGGCCGGTCACATCCGAGAGCTGGGGCTCGAGCCCGCCCGTCCGGGACGTCGGCGTCGCCGCCGCCCGCGGAGGACGCGCCCGGCCCAGCGTCTCGCGGCCACCCGGCCTGCCGGCCCCGCCGCCAAGGGACCCAGCCAACCGGGCCAGGCGGCCGATCGGACCGACCGGGCCAGCCGCCCCGCACGACGCCGCACGACGACGATCCCTCGACCCGACGACCACCGAGGCCAACCCCGACCGGGCCCGACCCGGCCAGCCGACCAACCGACGACCATTCCGTCGAGCGTCCTGACGCTCCAGACGCTCCGGCACGCACGACGAGCCCGCCACGCACGACCGTCCCGCAAACCGTCCCCGACCCTCGCACCCGACCACCCAAGCATCGCCCCACCGGCGCCGCAGCGCAGCGGCGTGCGCGCGTAGCGCGTCAGCGCGTGGGCGACGGCCGGTAGCGTGGAAGGCTCCCCGAATCGCCCCGGAATCGGTGTCATGGCCGCCCACCTGGGGAAGGGTGGGGCGGAGGCCATTGACAGCAGTGTAATTCCAGTGGTGTAATTGCTCCCAACATCTTGTGGTTCGGGTGGTTACAGCCACAAGAACTTGTGGTCCGGCTCTCCCTCTCCGGGCCCCCGGCACCAGCACTCGACCTGGAGGAATCCCCCATGGCTCTCGCTCCGGAGCAGGCAGGCATCGGCCTCCGCCGGCACTTCACCACCGAGGGTGTTCATCCGTACGACGAGGTCGAGTGGGAACGGCGCGACGCCCGGATCACCAACTACCGCGACGGATCGATCGCCTTCGAGCAGACCGACGTCGAGTTCCCGAAGTCGTGGTCGCAGAACGCCACGAACATCGTCGCCCAGAAGTACTTCCGCGGCACGCTCGGCACGCCGGAGCGCGAGCGGTCGCTCAAGCAGGTCATCGACCGGGTAGCCGACACGATCACCCGGTGGGGGGTCGAGGGCGGCTACTTCGTCGACGACGGTGAGGCGCTGATCTTCAACGACGAGCTGAAGTACCTGCTCGTCACCCAGCGGGCGGCCTTCAACAGCCCGGTGTGGTTCAACATCGGTGTCCGGGGCGTGCCCCAGCAGGCGTCGGCCTGCTTCATCCTCTCGGTCGAGGACTCGATGGACTCGATCCTCAACTGGTACCGGGAGGAGGGGATCATCTTCAAGGGCGGCTCGGGTGCGGGCGTCAACCTGTCCCGCATCCGGTCGTCGGTCGAGCTTCTCAAGGGCGGCGGCACGGCCTCGGGCCCGGTCAGCTTCATGCGGGGCGCCGATGCCTCGGCCGGCACGATCAAGTCGGGCGGCAAGACCCGGCGCGCCGCCAAGATGGTCATCCTCGACGTGTCGCACCCCGACATCGAGGAGTTCATCTGGTGCAAGGCGATCGAGGAGCGCAAGGCGCGGGTCCTCAAGGAGGCCGGGTTCGACATGGACCTCGACGGCCGCGACGCCCACTCGACCCAGTACCAGAACGCCAACAACTCGGTGCGGGTGACCGACGAGTTCATGGAGGCCGTCGTCAACGACGAGGACTGGCACCTCCGGGCGGTCCTCACCGGTGAGGTCGTCAAGACGGTCCGGGCCCGCGACCTGTTCCGGCAGCTGTGCTCGGCGGCGTGGGAGTGCGCCGACCCGGGCATGCAGTTCGACACCACGATCAACCGCTGGAACACGGCGGCCAACACGGGCCGCATCAACGGGTCCAACCCGTGCAGCGAGTACATGCACCTCGACAACTCGGCGTGCAACCTCGCCAGCCTCAACCTGCTGAAGTTCCTCGAGGACGACGGCACGTTCGACGTCGAGAGCTTCCGGCACGCGGTTGAGGTGATCTTCACCGCGCAGGAGATCCTCGTCGGCCGGGCCGACTACCCGACCGAGGCCATCGCCGACACGTCGCGGCGCTTCCGCCAGCTCGGCATCGGCTACGCCAACCTGGGCGCCCTGCTCATGGCGCTGGGTCTGCCGTACGACAGCGACGCCGGCCGGGCCCACGCCGCGGCCATCACCTCGCTCATGACCGGCCACGCCTACGAGGTGTCCGCCCGCATCGCCTCACGTATGGGCCCGTTCGCCGGCTTCGCCGAGAACCGCGAGCCGATGCTCCGCGTGCTCGCCCAGCACCAGGAGGCGGCCTCGAAGATCGACGAGGAGCTGGTGGCGCCCGAGCTGCTGTCGGCCGCCCAGGAGAGCTGGGACGCCGCCTGCGAGCTCGCCGAGCGGTACGGCGTCCGCAACAGCCAGGCCTCTGTGCTGGCCCCGACCGGCACGATCGGCCTGATGATGGACTGCGACACGACCGGCATCGAGCCCGATCTCGGCCTGGTCAAGGTCAAGAAGCTGGTGGGCGGCGGCACGATGTCGATCGTCAACCAGACCGTGCCCCGGGCGCTGGCCCAGCTCGGCTACGACCAGTCCCAGATCGACGAGATCGTCGCCTACATCGATGAGCACAAGTCGATCGTGGGCGCCCCCCATCTGGCGGCTGAGCACCTGCCGGTGTTCGCCTGCTCGATGGGCGACAACACCATCCACTACCTGGGGCACGTGAAGATGATGGCGGCGGTCCAGCCCTTCATCTCCGGCGCCATCTCCAAGACCGTGAACATGCCCGAGGACGTCACGGTCGAGGACGTCGAGCAGCTCCACATCGACGCCTGGCGCATGGGCGTGAAGGCCATCGCCATCTACCGCGACAACTGCAAGGTCGGCCAGCCCCTGTCCACCGCCCGCAAGGAGGCGAAGGCGTCGCCCGACGCGGGCGCCCAGGGCCAGGTCCGGGCGGTGGGCGACGGCCAGCCGGCCCAAGGGCAGCTCGACATCCTCGCCAACCAGGCGACCCGGGTCGTCGAGAAGGTCATCAAGGTGCCGGTGCGCGAGAAGCTGCCGCGCAACCGGGTGTCGAAGACGTTCGAGTTCCGGGTGGCTGACTGCAAGGGCTTCGTGACCGTCGGCGAGTACGCCGACGGGCGGCCCGGCGAGATCTTCCTCCGGGTGTCGAAGCAGGGCTCGACCCTCGCCGGCATCATGGACGCCTTCTCGATCTCGGTCAGCTTCGGCCTGCAGTACGGGGTGCCGCTGCGCAACTTCGTCGAGCAGTTCACCAACACCCGGTTCGAGCCGGCCGGTATCACCGACGATCCCGACCTGCGCATCGCCACCTCGATCCTCGACTACATCTTCCGCCGGCTCGCGGTGAACTACCTCAGCTACGAGGAGCGGGCCGAGCTGGGCATCCTCACCACCGGTGAGCGCACCCAGCCGACGCTGCCCGGCGTCGAGGAGACGATCACCGAGACCCGCCAGGGGCTCGACGTGCCGGCCGATCCGCCGTCGATCGACTCGTCGTCCCCGGTGCTGCGCAGCGACGACGCCCCCAAGGAGCCGTCGCTGCTCGAGCGGGCCGGGGTCACCGGCGAGCCGGCCGACGAGCGGCCGGCCAAGGCCAACCCGGCGCTCACGCCCAAGCCCACGAGCGTCGATGCGCCCCTGTGCATGCAGTGCGGCGTGCAGATGCAGCGGGCCGGTTCGTGCCACGCCTGCCCGTCGTGCGGCTCGACCAGCGGGTGCAGCTGAGCCGGGGAGGTCGTCGGTAGACGGTCGATGGGGCCGGCCCCGCCTGGCGGGGCCGGCCTTCGGTCACGGGTGCCGGTCGGGAACGGCTCGGTCGAGGTCCCGCTCGCCGGCCCGATTGGCGACTACGGTCAACGGCCGTCGATCGGGTCCGGCCCGTGTCGTCGACCGTGATCAGGCAACGACAACGGTCAGAGATCGACGGACAGGGAACGCCACGCCTCGGCGGGCCGGCCGCCGGGTGGCTCCTCCGCCGGATCCCGGCAGGCCCGGGCGTGCCGGCGGATCCGGCCGAGTCGGTCGGCTCGGACGTCCCGGCCGGCCGGATCCCGCTCAGTCGGTCAAGGGATGATCACCGAGTGGGTCTGGCCGTAGCCGTTCGGCACCCAGTCGTCGGCGTCGGCCTCGTCGAAGAACCGGCCTCCGGCCAGATAGCGGAACGAGTACGGCTTGCCTTTCTCGAGCGTGACCGAGACAGACCGGGTGCCGTTCGACCGGCGCCGAAGGGGCGAGGCCCAGGGATCCCAACCGTTGAAATCCCCGACCACCGAGACGCACTCCCCCTCGTCGGGCAGAGCGAACGTCACCTTGACCTGTCCGGAACCGTTGGGGCGGCGCTTCAGCATGAGGGGGAGCATCGCGCCGGTAACGCCCGGAATGGTGCACGCCCGGGCAACGTTCATTCAGGTGTCAAACTTACGGTCCGCCGAGGGTGGTGGACCCCCGCCGCAACCCCGCCCAACGTCCCGCCGGACCCCCACCGGTGTGGGTTCGCTTGACAGGCGTGTCATCGGTTAGCAGTTGGGGTCACCGCTCTCGCCCGAGTCCCGCAAGGAGCTAGTACGTGCCGCTGCTCGAAGTGAACGCCCAACCGATCCACGTCGCCGACCGAGGATCCGGCGACCCTGTGCTCTTCCTCCACTCGTTCCCCCTCCAGGCTGCGATGTGGGATTACCAGGTCGAGGCGTTGGAGGCGACCCATCGCTGCCTCGCCGTCGACCTGCCGGGGTTCGGCCAGTCGCCGGACCCGGAGGAGCCGGGCCGGGCGTCGATGCAGGGGTGGTCCGACCTCGTGTCCGGGGCGCTCGACCAGCTCGAGGTCGATCAGGCGACCGTCGTCGGCGCCGGGATGGGTGGGTTCCTGGCCATGGCGCTCCTCCGGCACCACCGCGACCGGGTACGGCAGGTCGTGCTGGCCGACACCCGGGCCCGGTCCGACGACGCCGCCATGGTCCAGCGCCGCACCGAGCAGCAGGAGCAGATCCGCCAGGGCGGCGAGGTGTCCACCCTGGCCAAAGGCATGGTCGAGTCCGCGCTGTCGTCGGCGTCGATGAGCCGGCCCGAGCTGGTCGAGTACGTCCACGCCTTGGCCGAGAGCACCACCCCGGCCGGCTGGATCGCCGCGCTGGAAGCCATCAAGGACCGGCCGGACGGGATGTTCATGCTCCGCCAGGCCGACGTGCGGGCCCTGGTGATCGTCGGCGAGCTCGACCGGATCAACCCGATCGCCGAGGCGATGAGCGTCCGCTCGCTGCTCAAGGGCGAGCTCGTCGTGATCCCGAACGTGGGTCACCTGCCCAACATCGAGGACCCGCTGGCCTTCAACGACGCGCTCCTCAACTTCCTCAACACGTCGAGTGACGTGTGACACCAAGCGGACCCCGAGGGGTTAGCGCGCAGGGCGACCGGTAACGTAGTTCTGCGTGTGTGGTTTCAGCGGTGAGCTCAACCTCTCGCGCGGTGCGGCCGACCCCGTGGCGGTCGCCACGATGGCCGAGACCATGTGGCGCCGAGGACCGGACGGGTCGGGTCTGTACGCCCAGGGGTCGCTCGCCCTTGGCCACCGACGCCTGAAGATCATCGACCTCAGCGACCGGGCGGCCCAGCCCATGGTCGACGCCGAGCTGGGCCTCACGATCGCCTTCAACGGTTGCATCTACAACCACAAGGAGCTCCGGCGGGAGCTGGAGGCGGCCGGCTACCGGTTCTTCTCCTCGGGTGACACCGAGGTGCTGGGCAAGGCCTACCACCACTGGGGCGACGGCTTCGTCGACCGGCTGGTGGGTATGTTCGCCATCTGCATCGCGGAGCGCGACAGCGGGCGGGTCGTGCTCGTCCGCGACCGGCTCGGCATCAAGCCGCTGTATCTCGCCGAGGTGGGGGAGCGGCTGCGGTTCGCGTCCACTCTGCCGGCGCTGCTGGCGGGCGGGGGCGTCGACACGTCGATCGACCCGGTGGCGCTGCACCACTACCTGACCTTCCACTCGGTGGTGCCGGCGCCCCGCACGATCCTCCGGGGCGTCCGCAAGCTGCCGCCGGCGACCCTGCTCGCCATCGAGCCCGACGGCCGCCGCCACGAGACGACCTACTGGCGCTTCGATGCCACCCGGCGACCCGAGCATGCGGGCTGGACGCCCGAGGACTGGCAGGACGCCCTACTGACCTCGCTGCGGACCGCGGTCGAGCGCCGGCTGGTGGCCGACGTGCCGGTCGGTTGTCTGCTGTCGGGCGGGCTCGACTCCAGCCTCATCGTGGGCCTGCTGGCCGAGGCCGGGCAGACGGGTCTGACCACGTTCAGCATCGGGTTCGAGGCGGTCGACGGCATCGAGGGCGACGAGTTCCGCTACTCGGACGTGATCGCCGAGCGGTTCGCCACCGACCACCACCGCATCCGCATCGGCACCGACCGGCTGCTGCCGGCCCTGTCCGACGCCATCGGCGCCATGAGCGAGCCGATGGTCAGCCACGACGCCGTGGCGTTCTTCCTGCTCTCCCAGGAGGTGGCCAAGCACGTCAAGGTCGTCCAGTCGGGCCAGGGGGCCGACGAGGTGTTCGCCGGCTACCACTGGTACCCGCCGATGCTGGACGCCGAGGCGGGCGGCGCATCCGGAAACGGCGGCGCCTCAGCCAGCGGCCCGCCGGTCCCGGCCGGCGGCGACGACCTGGGCCTCGCCACCTACGCCCGGGCGTTCTTCGACCGGCCCCACGGCGAGATGGCCGGGATCGTCGCCCCCGCCTACAAGGTCGACGCCGACGTGTCGCGGGCCTTCGTCGCCGACCACTTCGCCCGTCCCGGCGCGGCCCGGCCGATCGACCGGGCCCTCCGCCTCGACACCGAGGTCATGCTCGTCGACGACCCGGTCAAGCGGGTCGACAACATGACGATGGCCTGGGGCCTGGAGGCCCGGGTGCCGTTCCTCGACCACGAGCTGGTCGAGCTGGCCGCCGCCTGCCCGCCCGAGCTCAAGGTCGCCCAGGGCGGCAAGGGCGTCCTCAAGGACGCCGCCCGCCGGGTCATCCCCGCCGACGTCATCGACCGGCCCAAGGGGTACTTCCCGGTGCCGGCCCTCACCCACCTCCACGGCCCCTACCTCGAGCTCGTGCGGGACGCGCTGCACGCCCCGGCGGCCAAGGAGCGGGGCCTGTTCGACCCGGCGGCCGTCGACCGGCTGTTGGAGGCCCCGAACGCCGCCCTCACGCCCCTGCGGGGCAACAAGCTGTGGCAGCTCGGCCTGCTCGAGCTGTGGCTCCAGACGCACCGGATCGGATCATGAGCCCTTCCTCCGCTTTCGAGCCGCCCCGGCGCCAGCAGGTCGGCGGCTGGGACCGCGACGACGCGCTGTCGACGACCAGCTGGCAGGAGCCGCCCGAGCACCTGATCGGGTCGATGGCCCGCGACGTCATCCTCGACATGGGCTGGGGCCGTCTGCTGTTCGGCCAGACGTTCCTGTCGTTCGACTCGCTCGTCGAGGCCCTGCGGGCCGAGGCCGAGGGCCGGCGGGACATCTGCATCTACCCCCGCGACCCGCACGTGCTGGTGGCCCAGGCGCCCCAGGAGCTGTTCGTCGACCCGTCCTACACGTACCGGCTCTGGTTCCACCAGGCGCCCGCCACCCGCGACCCGCAGAAGGCGCTGTTCGTGCGGGCCATGTCCAAGCCCGAGGACGCCGCGGTCGTCAACCGCATCTACGTCCGGTGCGGCATGGTGCCGGCCCCGGTCGAGGTGCTGTGGGCCAACCAGCAGTCCCGCCAGGTGACCTACCTGGTGGCCGAGGACGTGGCCAGCGGCGAGATCGTCGGCACGGTCACCGGCGTCGACCACGAGGCGACGTTCGGCGACCCGGAGGGCGGCACGTCGCTGTGGTGTTTGGCCGTCGACCCGGCGGCCCGGGTGCCGGGGACGGGCGAGGCGCTGGTCCGGGCGCTGGTCGACCGGTTCCGGGCCCGGGGGCGGGCGTACCTCGACCTGTCCGTCATGCACGACAACGCGCCGGCCATCGCCCTCTACGAGAAGCTGGGGTTCGAGCGGGTGCCGGTGTTCGCGGTCAAGCGCAAGAACCCGATCAACGAGCGCCTGTTCGCCGGGCCGCGGGACTCGTTCGACGGCCTCAACCCCTACGCCCGGATCGTCGCCGACGAGGCCGTGCGCCGGGGCATCGCCGTCGAGGTGCTCGACCTGGCGGCCGGCGAGTTGCGGCTCAGCCACGGCGGCCGGTCGATCGTGACCCGCGAGTCGCTGTCCGAGCTGACCACCGCGGTGGCGATGAGCCGGTGCGACGACAAGCGCCACACCCGGCGGATCCTGTCGCGGGCCGGCCTCGCCGTCCCGGCCGGGCACGACGCCACGTTCGACGAGGCCGACCACGAGTTCCTGGCCGAGATGGAGGAGGTCGTGGTCAAGCCGGCCCGCGGCGAGCAGGGCCAGGGCGTGACCGTCGGCATCCGCGACGACGACGAGCTCGACAAGGCCCTCCAGCTGGCCCGCCGCTACTGCGAGGACGTCCTCATCGAGCAGCGGGTGCCCGGCGAGGACCTGCGGGTCGTCGTCATCGATCACGAGGTCGTCGCCGCGGCCATCCGCCGTCCGGCCCACGTGGTCGGGACCGGCAACCACACCGTGCGCGAGCTGATCGAGGCCCAGAGCCGCCGCCGGGCGGCCGCCACCGGCGGTGAGTCGACGATCCCGATCGACGACGAGACCGAGAGGACCGTGCGCGACGCCGGCTGGTCGCTCACCGACGTCCTGCCCGAGGGCGTGGAGCTGACGGTGCGACGCACCGCCAACCTTCACACAGGTGGCACCATCCACGACGTGACTGCTGACCTGCACCCTGAGCTCGGCGCGGCGGCCGTGACCGCGTCCGAGGCCCTGGGCATACCCGTGACCGGCCTCGACCTCATCGTCCCGAGCCCCACCGAGCCGGAGGGCGTCTTCATCGAGGCCAACGAGCGGCCCGGGCTCGCCAACCACGAGCCGCAGCCGACCGCCGAGCGGTTCATCGATCTGCTCTTCCCCACCACTCGGGCCCTGCCCTGGGGGTGGCGGCCCGACCCGCCGGCGGGCGAGTTGCACCGTGCGTGAGCTCCATGACGTGGGCGCGCTGCCCGAGGTCGACGTGCCGTGGATGGTCGACCTGCTCGTCCAGATGCTCCGGACCCCGAGCCCGTCGGGGCGGACCGACGCGGTCATGCAGCTGCTCGGCGAGGTGCTCGACGAGATGCCCGTCGAGCTGTCGGTCACCCGGCGGGGCTCGCTGCTCGCCACCCTGCCCGGCAAGGCCGAGGGCGCCCGGGCGATCGTCGCCCACGCCGACACGATCGGCTGCATGGTGCGCGAGCTCAAGCCCAACGGGCGGCTGGCCGTCGTGCCCATCGGGACCCACAGCGCCCGCTTCGCCGAGGGCTGCCGGGTCACGATCCTCACCGACGACCTGGCCCGCTACGTCGGCACCATCCTGCCCCTCAAGGCGAGCGGCCACGCCTTCGGCGACGATGTCGACACCCAGCCCACCGGGTGGGAGCACGTCGAGGTGCGGGTCGACGAGCGGTGCCACTCGGCCGAGGACCTGGCCAAGCTCGGCATCAAGGTCGGCGACTTCGTCGCCATCGACTCGCTGCCCATCGTCACCGACAACGGGTTCATCGTGGCCCGCCACCTCGACGGCAAGGCGGGCGTGGCCATCGCCCTCGGCGCCCTGCGCGCCCTGTGCCAGGACGCCGTCGAGCGACCCCACCCGGTGAACCTGCTGGTCACGATCGCCGAGGAGGTCGGCCACGGGGCCAGTCACGGCCTGCGCGAGGACGTGGCCGAGATGGTGTCGATCGACAACGCCGTCTGCGCCCCCGGCCACCACTCGCTGGAGGACGGCGTGACCATCCCGATGGCCGACGCCACCGGGCCCTTCGACTACCACCTGACCCGCCACCTGTGCCGGCTGTGCGAGCTGCACGGCATCCCGTACGCCCGCGACGTGTTCCGCTACTACCGCTCGGACGTGGCGGCCGCCATCGAGGCCGGCGCCGAGACCCGGGCGGCGCTGGTGGCGTTCGGCGTGGACGCCAGCCACGGCGCCGAGCGGACCCACGTCGACTCCCTGGCGGCGGTGGCCCGGCTGCTGTGCGCCTACCTGCGGTCGCCGCTGACGTTCGCCCGGTGGGACCGCGAGCCGCAGGGCGACCTGCGCGACTTCCCGAGCGGTCGCCAGCCGGCGCCGACCGAGCGCTTCGGGGAGCTGCCCGACAGCGGCTGATCGGTCGATCGGTCTGTCTGTCCGTCCGTCGGCACGTCGCCGATCTCGAATCCGTCGTCGATCGTCGAATCACATCGGTGTAGTTCGTCACACCCCCTCGGGATGATGGTCCCCGTTCTGTTTCCGGCGAGGGCCCGCAACGAGGAGGGCGTTTCGAGGTGGATTCTGACGAGCTCGGCGAGCTGACCGAGATCATGTCCCGGTTGGCCGAGGGCGACGAGGCGGCGGTGATCACGCTCTACCTGCGGTTCGGCGACCGCGTCGCGGGCACGGTGCGGGCCGTGCTGCGCGAGCGGGGCCTGTCGCTGGTGCGCGACGAGGTCGACGGGTTGGTCTTCGACGCCTGCCTGGCCGTGGCCGGCGTGGCGCGGGGGTGGTCGCCCGAGGGCGGCGCCCTGCCGTGGACGTGGGCCCGCAAGCGCATCGAGCGCTGCGTCGACCGGCTGCTCGGCGTGCGCACGGTGCCGCTCGACGAGCACCTGCCCGCGGTCGAGGCGCAGTACGCGCGGGCGTCGGTGGCGGGGGACTCGGCGTCGGCGGGCGGGTCGGTGGCGGCGGGCGGGTCGGTGGCGGCGGGCGGCGCGGGCTCGCTCAGCCGGGCGCTCGCCACCCTGGTGCCGGTCGACGACAGCATCCGGCTGCTCGACGACGCGTTCGACAAGGCGGCGGTGAGCCCGCTCGACCGCGAGGTGTGCCTCCAGTACGCGGCCGAGCAGCACACCGGCAACCGCTCGCCGGCCACGACCGTGGGGGCGATGTTCGCCCTCAAGGAGCCGACGGTGCGGCAGCGGGTGCGGCGCAGCCGGGCCCGCCTCCGGCGGCTGGCCGAGGCCGAGACGCGGTACGCGGCGCTGGCCGACCTGGCGCTCCTGTCGTAGGTCCGATGGTCGGTGTCGGAGATCCGACGGCCGGGCCCGCGGAGCGGGGCCCGCCGGGGCCCGGCCCCGCCGGTCGGGGCGCGGCCCCGGGGGTGCGGGGTCGCGCCCCCGGCCGGGCGGGCATCGGCGGGTCTCCCGGCCCCGCCGGCCGGGGCTGCCGCTGCGGGCGGTGGACGGCACCGCCCCCGGGCGGCTACGGGTTCCGGTAGATCCGGTGGGGGGTGACCAGCACGGCGACCCGCCGCTCGGCGGCCACCACGCGGTCGTACTCGGCCCAGTCCTCGTGGAGGCCGCCGGCCGACTCGTAGATCTCGCGCAGCAGCAGCCGCAGCCCCTCGGCGTCGACGCCCTTCAGCGGGTCGTCGGGGCCGCACAACTCGGCGCTGCCCTCGACCGTGACCCAGGCCCAGCCGGCCCGCCACACGAGGGCGATGGCGGGGCGGGCCCGCAGGTGGTCGAGCTTGCGAGTGCCGCCCCGAGCCACGAACGCCGCCACGTCCTCACCGGTGACCGGATGGGGCACGACCCCGGCGTTGACGACCGTCGACTGCACCGAGCCGTTGGGCCGCAGGGTGGAGACGGTGGCCAGCCCGTGGTCGAGCTGGACCAGGCGGCGGACGTCGGCGAGCGTTGCCACGCCCCAAGGCTAGGGGTTCAGGCGGCGTACGCCCTCCACAGCTGGTGGGGGGTGAGGTCGCGGGGCCCGGCGAACGGCAGCGGCTCGGGCCGGTCGGCGCCCGCCGCGGCGTAGGCGGCACACACGACGTCCAGCACCGTCCGGCCGAACGCGGGGCCGCAGCGGGGCCGGCGTCCGGCGGCGGCGTCCGCGGCCAGCGCCGCCAGCTGGCCGACGTAGCCCAGGTGGTGGAGCTGGGGCGACGGCAGGTCGTCCGGCGAGTCCGGCACCCGGACCGAGCTGCCGTTGACGTCGACCCCGGGCTGGGGCACGAGCTCGAGGCGCACGGCGCCGTCGGCGCTGGCCCCCTGGGCCTCCCACACCGGGGCGGGGGCCCGCCAGGTCGCCCGCACCCGGGCGGCGAGGCCGGTGTCGAACTTCAGCGTCATGTTGGCGTCGTCGTCGACGTCGAACCCGTCCCCGGCCTCGAGCTGGGCCTCGACCTCGACCGGGCGGGCCGGCGCCGCCAGCAGCAGCGCCAGGGCGACGGCGTGAACCCCGAGGTCGAAGAGCGCGCCGCCGCCCCACGCCGCGTCGAGGTGGCCGGGCCGGTCGGTCGGCGCCCCCTGAGCGAGGCGGACCTCCAGGTACGTCAGCTCGCCGATCTTCCGTCGGGCGCGGAGGGCCTCGGCGACGGCCGGGGCATGCACCAGGTTCTCGCCGTAGGCGACGACCGCCCTGGGGGCGGCGGCGAGGTCGACCAGGCCGTCGGCGGCGGCCAGCGTGGCGGCGAGCGGGGCCTCGACGAGGGCGGCGGCGCCCGCCTCGACGGCCCGCCGGGCCTCGGGGCCGTGGAGCGTCGGGGGCGTGGCCACCACGACGGCGTCGGCGCCGCCGGGCAGGTCGCCGTAGCCGCAGGCCTCGGCGCCGACCTGGGCGGCCCGCCGCTGGGCGGCGTCGGTGGTGCGCGAGGCCACCCGCTCGATTCGGAGGCCGGGCACGCCCGCCACCGCCAAGCCGTGCACGGCGGTGATCCAGCCGGCGCCGGCGAAGGCGAGCGTCGTCACCGTCGGGACCCCAACCATCCGGGGCCCCGCCGTCCTGGCCCCCACTGTGTGGGCACACTCCGTCCGGGCCCGCTCCGTCCGGGCCCGCTCCGTCCGGGCTCCCGGTGTGGGGCCGAGGCCGACCGCGGCTCGGCGGTTGTGAAAGTCGTCGCGAGCGACATGGCGGATCACGCTAGGGGCAGTAACGTCGGTGCCGCCTCCGGACGGGCCCGGGGGTGGAAACTGGGGCCTCGTTCATCCTCCACCGTGCCTCCATCGCCGTGCCGCTCTGGTCGAAGTTCGTTCTAGCCATCGTCGCCGCCGGCGCCCTCGTCGCGGGGGCCGTCACCGCGCTCGCCGTCCCGGCGCAGATGCTGGCCGAGGTGGGCTCCGGCGAGCCGCAGGACATCGAGCTGGGCGACCTGGCCCAGCGGTCGTACATCTACGCCGCCGACGGCTCCCGGCTGGCCACGCTGTACGGCGACCAGAACCGCCAGCCGATCGCCCTGTCCGACCTGCCCCGCCACGTCCCCCGGGCGATCATCGACGTCGAGGACGCCGGCTTCTGGGTCCACGACGGCGTCGACGCCCGGGGCATGCTGCGGGCACTGCGGGTCAACGTCGACGAGGGCGGCATCGCCCAGGGCGGGTCGACCATCACCCAGCAGCTGGTCAAGCTGACGCTGCTGACCACCGAGCAGACGCTCGACCGCAAGGTGCAGGAGATCGTGCTGGCGCTGCGGCTCGAGCGCGAGCTGACCAAGCAGGAGATCCTCTCCCGCTACATCAACACCGTCTACTTCGGCAACGGCGCCTACGGCATCCAGGCCGCGGCTGAAATCTACTTCGGCGTGTCGGCCCGCGACCTGACCGTCGACCAGGCGGCCCTGCTGGCCGGCATCATCCGCAGCCCCAACGCCTACAACCCGATCCGTAGCCCCGAGCGGGCCCGCGAGCGGCGCGAGCTGGCGCTCGGCCGCATGGTCGACGCCGGCCACCTCACCGAGGACGAGGCCGAGGTCTACAGCATGGCGCCGCTGCCGACGGAGCTGCACGAGGTCACGCCCCGGGTCGACGACTACTTCGCCGACGCGGTGAAGCGTCAGCTGCTGCGCGACCCCCGCCTGGGCGCTACGCAGGAGGAGCGCGAGCGGGCGGTGTTCCAGGGCGGCCTGCGCATCTACACGACGTTCGATCCCCGGGCCCAGCAGGCGGCGCTGGCCGCCCGCGACAACAATCTGCCGCTGACCGACGGCGTGTTCGCCGCCGGGACCGACCCGAACACCGGCCAGCCCCGCTACGGCTCTGCGGCCATCGTCTCGATCGACCCGTCGAACGGTGCCATCCGCAGCATGGTGGGCGGGCCCGGCTTCGACCGGTACCGCTACAACCTGGTCACCCAGAACCGCCGCAACCCGGGCTCGTCGTTCAAGACGTTCGTGCTGGCCACGCTCATGGAGCAGGGGCGCTCGCCCGAGGACCGGGTCAACGGCATCGGCCCCTGTCGGTTCCGCAACGACGGCGGCGAGCCCAACCCCTACGAGGTCAACAACTTCGACAACGACCACGGCAGCGTCGACACCATCCGGGCCCAGACCCTGCGGTCCTCGAACTGCGGGTATGTGCGGCTGGGCCTGATCGCCGGCCTCGACAACGTGCACGACATGGCCCGCAACCTGGGCATCCGCAGCGAGCAGTCCACGATCCCCACCGAGCTGTCGGCCCCGCTGGGCACGGCCAGCGTCACGCCGCTCGAGATGGCGTCGGCCTACGCCACGCTAGCCGCCGACGGCGTCTACCACCCGCCCTACATGATCGAGCGCGTCACCGACGCCGAGGGGCGCACGATCATCGAGCACCAGGACCGGCCCGAGCGGATCGTGTCGGCCGAGACCGCCCGCCTGGTCACGTCGGTGCTGGTCGACAACGTGCGCAGCGGCACGGCCCGGGCGGCCGCCATCCGCACCGGGCAGCCGGCGGCGGCCAAGACCGGCACCCACCAGGGCCACCGCGACGCCTGGCTGGTCGGCTACAGCCCCCGCCTGGCGACCGCGGTGTGGATCGGCGGCCTGGGCTCGCAGTTCACGATCAACCTGGGCGGGTCGCCCATCACCGGTGGCGGCTATCCGGCCCGCATCTGGGGCGACTACATGACCGCCTGGCACGAGGGGCAGGAGATCGTCCCGTTCGCACCGCCGCCGGGCCGGCCGGGCGGGGCCATGCTGAACGTGCCGGGCGGGGTGGACCTGTCGCCAGCCCCGCCGCCCCAGCTGCCGCCCGGGTTCCCCGGGTTCCCGCCGCGGCCCGGCGGACCCGGCCAGCCGGGCGGCCCCGGCGGCCCCGGCGGTCCGGGTGGGCCGATCACGCTGCCGACGTTCCCCGGCGGTCCCGGCCGGGGACGGGGCGGGAACTAGGCGGGCCAGCCGGTCGGTCCGGGGCTGGCTTGGCCGGGCACCGGCCGGGGACCAGCTGGCGGCGGCTGGCCGGCGTGGGATCGGCCGGGCCGAGCCTCGGGAGGGCCGGACCACGGGCGGCATCGCCACCCCGCACCGCCGTCGAGGGCGGGCCGGAGGCGGTGAACGACCCAAGCCGCGGCCGGGTAGGGTCGCCGTTGATGAGCCGATGGGAGCCACTCCTCGTCGTCCAAGAGCACGACACCCACGTCGACCAGCTGATCCACCGGTCGGAGACCCTGCCGCAGCGGGCCCAGCTCGCCGAGCACGAGAAGGAGGTCGCCGAGCTGGAGCGGCGCTTGGCCGAGGTCGACGAGCGGCGGGGTGAGCTGACCCGCAGCCAGCAACGTTTCCAGGACGAGGTCAGCTCGCTCACCGAGCGGGCCAGCCAGGCCGAGAAGAAGCTCTACTCGGGCACGGTCAGCAACCCGCGTGAGCTCCAGGCTCTGCAGGACGACATCGCCGCCATCCGCCGCCGCATCGCCCAGGTCGAGGACGACGAGCTCGAGGTCATGGAGCTGCTCGAGCCTGTCGAGGCGACCCGGGCCGAGCTGCTCAGCGAGCGGGAGCGGCTCGACGGCGAGGGCGCTCGGCTGCGCGCCGGGCTGGCCGAGGCCGAGGCCGAGATCGAGGCCGAGCTGGCCGAAGTCCGCCGCCAGCGCGAGGAGGCGGCCGCCGCCGTCGACGCGGATCTGTGGCCGACCTACGACCGGCTCCGGTCGAGCCTCGGGGGCGTGGCCATCGCCCGACTGGTCGGCTCCACCTGCCAGGGGTGCCACCTGGCGTTGCCAGCGGCCGAGGTCGACCGCATCCGCCACCTGTCGCCCGACGAGCCCGTGAACTGCGAGGAGTGCGGCCGCCTCCTCGTGCGGGACTGACCGCCGCCGACCGTGGTCCTCTGGTTCGCCGGCGGGGCGTTCGTGCTCGTCTGGCTGGTGTTCCGCAGCCCGGCGGTCGACTACCGGCTCGTGATCGTGGGTGCCCTGCTGCCGCTGGTCGAGCTGCCGTTCGGCTCGCCCCGGGTCCTGCACAGCTTGGCCGGCAGCGTGGCGCTGCTGGCGCTGGCCATGCTGGCCACGCCGCGGCGCCGGCTCGTCCAGCGCCGCCTGGTGGCGATCCCCATCGGCACGTTCATCCACCTGGTGCTCGACGGCATGTGGACCCTGACCGACGCCTTCTGGTGGCCGTTCACCGGCCTGGCGTGGAGCGACGAGCGGCTACCCGAGCTGGCGCGGGGCGGCCTCGACGTCGTGCTCGAGGTGGTCGGGGCCGTCGCCCTGTGGTGGTGCTGGAGCCGGTTCCGGCTGGCCGAGCCCGACCGCCGTGCCCGGTTCCTGCGGAGCGGCCAGCTCGACCGCGACGTCGCCCTGCCCGGCGGGCCGACGGCGGGGCGGGTGCGCTGATGGGCGTTGGCAGGGGCCGGCGCTCGGCGTCGGGCGGGCCGACGGCGGGGCGGGCGGGCTGATGCTCGTCCTCGCCCGCCACGGCCGGACCGAGGCCAACGCCCGGGGCGTGCTGCTCGGGCGGGCCGACCCCCGCCTCGACGACGAGGGCACCAGCCAGGCCGCCGACCTGGGCGCCAGCCTGGCCGCCCCCGGGAACGACATCGTGCGGATCGTCTCCAGCCCGCTGTCCCGGTGCCGGGCGACCGCCGAGGCGATCGCCGCGGCGGTGGGCGGGCTCGACGTCGAGGTCGACGACCGCTGGATCGAGCTCGACTACGGCGTCCTCGACGGCGTGGCGCTCGGTGACGTGCCGGCCGAGACGTGGGCGGCGTGGCGGTCCGACGTCTCGTGGGCGCCCGAGGGCGGCGAGTCGCTGGCGGCGCTGGGGGAGCGGGTCCGCGCCGCGTGCGACGACCTCGTGGCCGACGCCGCCGGGTCCGACGTGGTCGTGGTCAGCCACGTCTCGCCCATCAAGGCGGCCGTGGCCTGGGCGCTCGGGGCCGGCGACGAGGTGGCGTGGCGCATGTGGGTGGCGCCGGCCTCGATCACCCGGCTCGGGGTGGCCGGCGGGCAGCCGTCGCTGCGGTCGTTCAACGAGGTGGCGCACCTCGGGGGCCGGGCCGGCTGAGAACTCGGTACCGGGCCGACCGGGCGGGGTCCCGGTGGCGCCGGCCGTGCCGGCCGCCAGCCGGTGTCGGCGAGCCGGCGGGTTCGGGCGGCCGGCGGAGGCGCGTCGGCGGAAAGCCGGGCCCGAGGGTCCGGGCGGGCCGGCGGAGGCGCGTCGGCGGAAAGCCGGCGGTCCGCCAGGGGGCGCATCGCTACGGTCGGCCCATGAGCCATCCCATCACCGTGGTCGACTCCTTCTCGGAGGTGCCGTTCACCGGCAACCCGGCCGGCGTGTGTCTGCTCACCCGGCCCACCACCGAGGCGTGGATGGCGGCCGTCGCCGCCGAGCTCAACCTGGCCGAGACCGCCTTCCTGGTGCCCCGGCCCGACGGCGACCACGATCTGCGGTGGTTCACGCCCGAGACCGAGGTCGAGCTGTGCGGCCACGCCACCCTGGCGTCCGCCCACGTGCTGGGCGTCGCGGACGGGGAGCGGCGCTTTCACACCCGCAGCGGCGTGCTGACGTGCCGGGCCGGCGACGACGGCACGATCGTGATGGACTTCCCGGCCATCCAGGTCGCCCCCGTCGACGCGCCGCCCGACTTCTCCGATGCGCTGGGCGTCGGCGCCGACCGCATCGTCGGCGTGTTCGCCGGTGCCGGCTGGACGCTGGTCGAGGTGGCCGAGCCGGCCGACGTGCGTGCCGCCCGGCCCAGCCCGCCGGACGTGGAGGCGCTGGCCCCCGACTCGGCGGTCCTGCTGGCCGCCGCGCCGGGCGACCGTCCCGGCATCGACTCGGTGTGCCGGGTGTTCGCCCCCGGCTACGGCATCGACGAGGACCCGGTCACCGGGTCGGCCCACTGCGTCCTGGCCCCGTGGCTGGCGGCCCGGGCGGAGGCGGCCGGCGAGGCCGGACGAGTGGCGTTCGTCGGCGAGCAGGCGTCGCGCCGGGGCGGGATCGTCGGGATGCGCCTGGCCGGCGACCGGGTCGAGCTGTCCGGCCGGGCGGTGACGGTGATCGAGGGGACGCTGCACAGCGATCCGCCGGCGGCCTGAGGGGCGGTCGGCGCGGCCGGCGGGGCCGGCGCGCCCGGCGCCGCCAGGGGATCGGTCGGGCGTGTCCGGCGCGGTCGGCGTCCGGCGCGGCCGCTGGGCCCGGCCGGCGGGCCATCGGCCGCGGTGTGCGTCCGGCGCGCCCGCTGGTCCGCCCAGTGGACCGAGGGTCGAGGGTCACGCCAGCCTGCCGTACTCTGAGCCCGTGCGGGTGCTCGTCATCGCCGCCATCGTCCTGGGCATCTGGTACCTGCCCCGCCTCTGGCAGAAGGTGGGCGGCCCGGCCCTGGCCGTCAAGCTGGCCGGGGTGCTCCGCACGCTGTGGAAGGTCGCCCTCGCCGTCGGGGCCGTGGCGGTCGTGGCGGCGATGGCCCAGGGCTGTGACGGCGAGGACCCGACGCCCGATGGCTCCGGGGCGTCCGGGGGGTCCGGCGGGTCCGACGCGGGGCCGTGCATCGCGTACGAGCCCGAGAACTGCCCGCCGCCGGGATCGGGCACCCCGACCACGACGGCGGGCGGCATCCTGCTCGGCGACGATGCCGACGGGCCCGACTACGCGCCGTGTCCCGCCTTCCACGAAGAGGACTGCCCGCTCGAGACCGGGCCCTGAGGATACACCTGGTGACGGGCCCGGCCGGTCCGTAGTGGAGCCGCGTCGCCACTATGCGCAACGACGTGTCCGTGCAGGCCGCTAGGCTTCGAGCGACCAGTCTGAGCTCGACTGGTCACCGCATTGAGGGTGTCGGTGCCCCCGGGTTCTCTGAGGGTCCGGGGGCACCGGCGCGTTCGATGGTTCAGCCCTCCGCGTGCTCGGCCTCGACCGTGGCCTCGGCGTCTGCCCGCTTCTCCCAGCGCAGGCCGCCCCGGGGGCCTCGGCGGAGGATGAAGTCGGCCGTCGACCGGTCGCCGGCCTCGTCGCCGGCCCAGGCCCAGCCGACGATCTCGCCGTCCTGGGCCGTGTCGCGCTGACCGTCACGCTGGTACCACAGGTAGTCGTCGCGGGCCTCGGCGAGGGACGAGTACCGCCGTGGCTCGCTCGGGCCGCCGACCAGGAGTGCGAGGACCTCCATCGCCGTCCAGGCTAGATCAACGGAACCTACGCGCGCGTCACTTAGTGGTGGGACCAGCGCGATGCGTGCGGCGGGAGGCGGCGGATCGGTTGCGGCGGGGACCGGGATCACGGTGGCGGCGCCGCGTCCCCGCGGACCGACGGACGTTCCGTGAGATGGGGGAGTACGTGGACCCAGGCGCTCGCAGGCTGTGGTATGGGTCGTCGTCGCCGGGGCGGTCATCGTCCCCGTCGGCGGCGTGGCTGGCCAGATCGGGCTCGTGCGGTGAGAGGCCGACGAGTTCGGCACGAAGCAGGTGGTCGCGCTCGCGGTCGGCATCGTGCTCGTGGCGGTGGGCGTCGCCCGGCCCTCTGGAAAGCGCGCGGGGCGACCGGGCCTAGCCGGGCATCCGGCGCACCGGGTACCCCTTTCAGGGTTCGAGCTCGAGGGGCGCCGTCGCCAGGCCCTGGAAGCCGTGGATGTACACGCTGGCCACGATGCAGGCGCCGGGCGCCGACGCGCAGTCGGTCTCGGTCGTGTTGTGGCGGATCACCCGGCGGACCGTGAGCGGCTTGGTGTAGCCGCCGGTGGCGTCGGCGCTGAAGCTGGTGGCGGTCCGGCTGTCGCAGTCGTCGAGCGAGTCGGCGCCGGCCACGCACTCGATGATCCCGAGCGACGAGCCCGGCGAGTACCCCGAGCCCGTGACGGTCACGACCTGGCCGTCGACCAGGCCCGTGCTCGGCACGACCCACACGGTCGGCTGCCGCTCGCAGCCGGCGAGGGTCGGCACGATGGCGACGGCGACGACGGCCGCCAACGACGTGAGGCGGTGGCGCATGGCAGTTCCCCCAGCTTCGATTCCCCAGTGCCGGCCACCTTAGGTCGGGCGGTAGGCTGACCGACGACGGTGAGTCGGCCGGGTGGCCGCGGCGCCGCTTCGACGGCGTCGAGGAAAGTCCGGACTCCACAGGGCAAGGGTGCTGGCGAAAGCCAGGGCGGGGTGACCTGCCGGATAGGGCAACAGAGAGCAGACCGCCGATGGCGCAACGCCGGGAGACCGGTGGTGCGCACAGGCAAGGGTGAAACGGTGCGGTAAGAGCGCACCAGCGTCGGGGGTGACCCCGGCGGCTCGGTAACCCCCACCCGGAGCAAGGCCAAGCGTGGGACGGCTGGCCCGGCCCATGTCCCCAGGTAGGCCGCACAGATGGATGGCCACCGGGGCGGCGTTCCCGCCGCCCTACAGAATCCGGCTTACAGGCCGACTCACCGTCACCCACCCCCTCTGACTGGGGGGCGATGCGAGTTGACGCGATCGTCGGAGGCCTCATGGCGCGTCCGTGCGCGTCCGCTGGGGCGAGGTCACGACGGCGGCGGGCGGCCGGTCCCCGGCGAGGGCGGAGCCCGGTCAGGCGGGGGTGGGCCGGTAGGCGTGGATGACGGCTCCCGTGGCGAAGGTCGTGGTGCCGACGAGATCGACGGTGCCGGCGCTGGCGGAGCGGAAGAGGGGCTCGCCGCCGCCCTTGATGATCGGGGAGGTGCAGATCCGGTACTCGTCGAGCAGGCCGGCCCCGGCGAGGGCGTCGGTCAGCTGGCCGGTGCCCCAGATGACGATGTCGCCACCCTCGGTCTCCTTCAGGCGCTCGACCTCGTCGAGCAGCTCAGGGCCGGGGATGACCACGGTCGGCGGCCACGCCGCGGTGTCGACCGGCTGGGAGGCGACGACGTGCTTGGTGATGGCGTTGACGTGGTCGGAGAACGGGTCGCCGGAACGCGTGGGCCAGGCCTGGGCCATGCCCTCGAAGGTGACACGGCCGAGCAGCAGGGCGTCGGCCCGGAGCGTCATCTCGAGCAGGTGGGTCTGCAGGTCCTCGTCGGCGTAGGGGAACGACCACTCGTGCGGGGCGTCGATGTAGCCGTCGAGGGTGGCGTGGGTGAAGTTGACGATGCTGCGCATGCATCAACGACGCCGCACCCTCGCGGAACTCATCGGCCGCCGGCAGCGCCGGACGCCCGGACGCTCAGCGGCGCGTGCGAGCGACGGCGTCCTGCACCAGGTTGGCGGCCCGGGGGCGGAGGTTGAAGGCGGCGACGAGCGCCTTGTCGCCGGGGCTGTCGATCTCCGCTGGGGCCGAGGGTGGCAGGTCCGGAGAGGGCCGGTCCGAGGACGGCTGGTCAGCGGATGGCTCCGTCGCCCCGGCCTCGCAGGAGCCCGCCGTCCTCGCTGACCGGACCGCCGGACCCGCCGATGCCCGCCGCCCGGCCCACCGCGTTCTCGGCCGGACGGGGGAGCGGGCCGCCCGCCGCCTCCGTCGTTCGGACCAGGCGAAAGCCGGCGACCGGCCGATGTGCCGCTGACCAGGGCATTCGTACGGTCGCTCCATGGCGACCCCGTATCAG
>DATCLS010000016.1:0-133698 GCA_036563805.1 Acidimicrobiales bacterium
CGCTCGGTGCGCCGCCGAAGGCCGGGAGGTCGGTGACCGGCTCGTCGGGCGCCAGGAAGACGAGCCCGTCCCGCTCGGCGAGACCGGCGGGCTCGGGGTCGGCGCCGAGCCGAAGCCCACCCCGTCCCCGGCTCCCCCGGCGGGCGAGCATCCACTCCGTCCCCAGGAGTCGGACCCGGACCGGCTCGTCCCCCACCTCCTCGCTGCGGGCCACGGGGAGCCAGCATCGGCGGAGCGCGGGGTCGGTGTTGGACAACCAGCGGCCTGCGGACATCGGCCCATCGTGGCCCGGCCGCCGGCCGGTCGGGGCGTGATCGGCGCCGGAACGCCGCCAGTTCACGCGGGCGCAACAGGCCCGCAACCGGCGGGTCACGGGTCGGGGCGAGGGTGGACGCATGGCGCTGGTCGACGACGCCCAGGGCGACGAGGTTTCGGCCTCGGTCGCCGAGCCCGATCTCGCCCGGGAGCCCGTCCCGGTCTCGATCGCCCCGGAGGACGACGTCGAGACCGTCGACAACGAGACCCCGGCGCTCGGCGCCGCCTGGCACCCCGTGGCCGAGGCGGCCGAGCTGGGCGACGAGCCGCTCGGGGTCCTGCTGCTCGGCCGGGCATGGGTGCTGACCCGGCTGGGGGGTGAGCTCGTGGCGTTCGAGGACCGCTGCCCGCACCGGCTGGCGCCCATGAGCGCCGGGTGGGTCGAGGGCGACCAGCTGCGGTGCCGCTACCACGGCTGGTCGTTCGGGCCCGACGGGCGGTGCACGCTGATCCCGTCGAACGGTCCGGGCGGGCCCATCCCGCCCCGGGCGTGCCTGGTCCGGCCGGCCGGCGTGATGGAGCGGTACGGGCTGATCTGGCTCGCCCCCGACGACCCGGTGTGCGACGTGCACCCGTTCCCCGAGTGGGACGACCCGGCGTTCGACCGGGCCTGGACCGCGCCCCGGCGCACGCCGGTGGGCGCCGCCCAGCTGGCCGACAACTTCCTCGACGCCTCGCACTTCCCGACCGTGCACACGGTCACGTTCGGCACGCCGGAGGCCGCCCACGTCGGACCCCACCAGGTCACCCGCGAGGGCTGGGAGATCCGCACGGTCTACGAGGCGCCCTACCGCAACCACGACGACCCGCTCGTGGCCACCGGCGAGCACCCGCTGGTCCAGCCGCACGTGCTGACCAAGATCGGGCGGCCGGCGACCGCCGTGCGCCTCACGCTCGACTTCCCGCTCACCGGCGAGCGCCTGGCGATCCTGTTCGCCTGCCAGCCCGAGACCGCCGAGTCGACCCGGGTGTACAAGCTGATGGCCCGCAGCGGCTACGACGGCGACGGCGCCCGCCTGGCCGAGCTCATCCGCTACGAGGACCTGGTGCTCGACGAGGATCTCGCCATCCTCGAGGCCTACCGGCACCGCACGCTGGCCATCGACACCCGGGCCGAGGTCCACACCCGCGCCGACCGCCTCAGCGTGGCCTACCGGCGCCTGCTGGCCGATTTGGTCGCCCACGCCCGCCGCTGAGCGTTTCCGCTACCCGGCCGGGCCACCGGCCACCGGCCGTCGGCCCGACGGCCCCCCGTTGATCGAGCCCGTCTGGCTCCGGGCCGGGCCACCCGCCCTCGGCCCCGGCGCCTGGCGGCCTCCCGGCCACGTCACGACGGATCGAACCCCTCCGGCCCCGCGACGAACCTGTCGTAGCGGACACCCGTGAGCTCAGCGCCGGTGAGGTCGGCCTCGCCGAGCTTGGCGCCACCGACCTCGAGGCCGTGGAGGTTGGCGCCAGTGAGGTCGGCTGCGGCGAGGACGGCGAAGCTGACGTTGCGGCATCGACGGCGAAGCGTTCGAGAGCGAAGGCCCCCGACGCGTCGCCACCACGCCCGCGATCACCGCGGCAACCGCCACCGCGGCGACCACCCAGAACGATCCCGCCGGGAAGGCCCATGGTCGGTGACCCGACATGCAGCGCCGGACCAAGGCGTGAACACTCTGTGCGCCGGTGGGGTCGACGCCGATGATGAGCGTGGCTCGGGGTGAGATCGGCGGGAGGGTGGGCGCCGGGTCGGCCCCGGGTCAGCCGGAGAGGGCGAGGCGGAGGCCGAGCGCGCCCATGAGGCCGGCGGCGACCCGGCTGATGGCGCGGCTGGCCCGGCGGTAGGCCCGCTGGGCCGGGGTGCGGGACAGGGCCAGCGCCAAGGACAGGTACCAGCCGTAGTCGACGGCCGCAGTGGCCGCCATCACGGCGAGGGCCATGCCGGGGTCGAGGTGCGCCGGCAGGAGCGAGACGTAGAGCGACGTGAAGAACAGGGCCGCCTTGGGGTTGGCCAGGTCGATGAGCACGCCTCGGAGGAACGGCCGCCGCCCGGTGGGGGCGTCGGCCTCGGCATCGGGCGCCTCGCCCCGTTCCCGCCACAGGCGCACGGCCTGCACCAGCAGGTAGGCGGCGCCCAGCCACTTGAGAGCCATGAACACCGGCCGCGACTGGGCGAGCAGGACCCCGATGCCCGCCATGGCCGCCGTGGCCCAGATCATGTCGCCGCTCGCCACGCCCAGCGCCGTCCACAGCCCGGCGCGCCGGTCGCGCACCGAGGCCACGACGACGGCGACGACGTTGGGACCCGGGATGCACACGGCCGCGGCCAGCGCGACGACCACGGGGACCAGCGTCTCCACCACGACCGGCCAGGCTACCGACGACGGTCCGCGGCGCCGCCGGTGTTCACGGCACTCCTCGTCGCCCTGACCGGCCGCCGTAGCGGCTGCGTCACCCGGCCCGCCGTGGGGCTCAGGCGCAGCCGCCGTCGGGCAGCCACAGCACGGCGACGGCGGCCAGCGTCGCCATGGCCCCGACCACGGTGACCACCGCGCCCGCCGCCCACCGGAGGGCCGGCGGCGGCCGCCGCTGCCACCACCACCAGGCGGCCCCGGCGACGGCGATCGACGGCGCCAGCGAGGCGCCGAGGCCGGCCAGCACCAGCGCCAGCCAGGCGATGTCCTCGCCGCACTGCGGTCCGAGGAGCGTCGCCGCCGCCCGCACGACCGCCAGCCCGTCGATCGCCACCGCGACGGCGACGACGGCACCGACGCCCGCCAGCACGCCCCGGGTCGGCTGGGCGCGGGATGCCCAGTCCCCCGCCGCTCGCACCCGTGCGTCAACCACGTGTCTCGACCCGGACGACCATCTGGGCCCCAGGACATACAGCGAAACCCGGTGCCGGGCGGCGGTGCTGCGGCACCCCGACCGGACCCTCACCAACACCGAGGCGAACGCCTGGCGGGACCGGATCCGCGCCGCCGTCCACCGGGGATCCGCCCGCGAGTGGGCCCCGGCGGAGCCTAGGCTCCGCCCGCATGCGAATGATCCCGCATCGTTCGGTCGAGGGGGTCTATCCCCCCTCCGGCGGCTACGCCCACGCCATCGAGCTGCGCGGCCCCGACCGGCTGGTGTTCGTCTCGGGGACGATGGGGCTCGACCCGCGGGGAGCGCCGGGCGCCACGCTCGAGGTGCAGCTCGACCTCATCTGGTCGAACATCCGGAAGATCCTGGCATCGGCGGGCATGACGGTCGACGACATCGTCCGCGTCACCAGCTACCTCCGCGACCCCGCCTATGCGGACGCCAACGCCGACGCCCGGGGCCGAGCGCTGGGCGGCCGGCCGGTCCCCACCACCGTGCTCGTCGCCCGGACGCTGGAGAGCGACTGGCTGGTCGAGATCGAGGTCATCGCCGCGGCTTGACGGCGCCCTGATGGGGCGGCCGAACCGCCGGCGCCCCGGCCCCGGCGGCGGGTCGTCCCCGGCCCGACGGGCGGACGGGCCGGCGGGCACACTGGCTCGGTGGGTGTGCAGGCGCTCGTCCTGTGGGACATCGACAAGACGCTCGTCGACGTGTCCGGCATCGGCCGGGAGATCTATGCCCGCGCCTTCGAGACCGTCACCGGCCGGCCGTTGCGGCGGATCGCCGACATGGCCGGGCGGACCGAGCGGGCCATCCTCGCCGACACGCTCGCCCTCAACGGCGTCGTCGAGACCGAGTTCGACCGGTTCTTCGAGGCGATGGCGCGGGCCGCCCACGAGCTGCGGGGCCGGATGCGGGAGATCGGCCGGGCGCTGCCGGGCGCCCGCGAGGCGATCGTCGCCCTGCGGCGGGACGGCGTCGTGCAGTCGGTGGGGACCGGCAACATCCGTCCCGTGGCGGAGGCCAAGCTGGCGGCGTTCGGCCTCACCGACGGGCTCGACCTCGACGTCGGCGGCTACGGGTCGGACGACGGCGTGCGGGCCGAGCTGGTGCGGCGGGCCCGGGCCCGCACCGGCCGCAAGTACGGGACCGACCTGCCGCCCGACCGGGTCGTCGTGATCGGCGACACGCCCCACGACATCGAGGGGGCGCACGCCGCCGGGGCCTGGGCGATCGGCGTCGCCACGGGCGCCAGCACGGCCGACGCCCTCGCCGCGGCCGGGGCCGACACGGTGGTCGCCGACCTCACCTCCCCCGCCGCCCTCGTGGCGACCCTCGACGCCCGCCTCGGCGGACGCAGCTGAGCGCCCGGCCCGACAGGCCCGGACCGGGCCGGGGCGCGCCGAGGCGGGGCAGAGCGGTGGGCCGCTGGGTCGGGGCGGCGCGGCGGGGCCGGGTCAGCGGGCGGCGGGACGATGACGCCGCCGGGCGAGGGCCCGGGTCAGCGGGCGGCGGCCGCCTTGTCCTTGGCGCGGTCGGCGGTGCCGGCGGCGGCCCCGACGAGCACGTTGCCCGGGGGCTTGTTCGGCGCGTGCGGGTGCGGGTGGGTCGGCGCCGTCTTCCGGGCCGCCTTGAGCTCCTCGCCCCACTCGGCGAGGTCCTTGCGGCCGACCTTGGCCCGGAGCTGCTTGAAGAGGTCGCCCTCTTCTTCCTTCACGTGGGCCGTGATGGCGGCGGCCAGCTTCTCCACGGTGGGGGCCAGCTCGGGGTCGTCGCCGGACATGCCGTCGATCTTGGCGAGCAGCTCCTTGGCCTCCTGGTGCTCCTCGATGGCGTGGTCGGCGAGCTTGTCGCCCTTCGGGAGCACGGACCGCAGCCGCGGGTAGAGGAGCATCTCCTCGATGGCGGCGTGGATGGACAGCTCCTTGACCATCCGCCGGCACAGGCGCTCCCGGGTCTTCACCGCCCGGTCCGTCGTCTGCTTGAACTCCCGGAACAGCCGCTTCACGAGCTTGTGGTCGTCTTTGAGCAGGGTGATGGCATCCATGGCCACCGGCTACCCCGGCGTCCGTCGCACGACGCCGAAAACCTGGGGGCGGGAACCAGGGCAGGGATCCCGGCGTCGGGCGTCAGCGCTCGCCGACCCGTCGCCGCCCCCGGACCAGCGGCAGGAACACCTCGTCGACGATCTCGACGAGCACGGACTCGGGCACGGCGGGCACGCCCCGACTCACATACTCGTTGCGCAGGAGCGCCGTCGGCGCGCCCGCCACCCGGGGGTGCAGCGCCTCGGGCGCGGCCTCACCGCGGGCGACGGCCCGGCCGAGCAGCGTCAGCCAGGCCGCCTCGCACGCGCCCCCGCCCGCCGCCGGGTCGTCGCCCAGCTCGGCCAGCAGCTCGGGGGCGCCGCCGGCCGCGGCGATCAGGCCCCGCAGGATCTCGCCGTACGGCGACGACCAGGTGCTGTTCATCCGCCGGAGCATCTCGAGGGCGTCGCCGCGCAGCGACCCCGTGTCCGGGGGCGTGGTCTCGGCGGCGGCCAGCCGGCGGTAGGCGGCGACGCCGAGCGCCAGGCGGTTGGGCCAGCGCCGGTAGAGGGCGTTCTTGTTCGTCCCCGCCCGCCGGGCCACCTCCTCCATCGTCAGGCCGGCGACCCCCGACTCCCGCAGCACGTCGGCCGCCGCCCGCAGGATCGCCTCCTCCAGCGCCGCGCCCCGGCGCCGGGTCGGGGCGCGGCGCGGACTCTGGTGCCGCGACGCGCGCTGCTTCCGCTCGGCCGGACTCACGGTACGTACCGTACCCGTCCGACGACACGACTCGTGGAAGCGCTTCGCCGCGTTAAGGTACGTCACGTACCTAAATGCGCAGCAGGGAGACAGATCGAGCGTGCGCGCCTTCGGCATCACCTACGACACCGGCTTCGCCTCGGGCGGGACGACCACCCGCGAGCCCTTCGACCCGGCCACCGTCCGGCGCGAGCTGGCGATCATCCGCCACGACCTGCGCTGCGACGCCGTCCGGGTCACCGGCGGCGACGCCGACCGGCTCGAAACGGCCGCCCGGCACGCGGCCGAGGCCGGGCTCGAGGTCTGGTACTCGCCGTTCACCAACGGGCTCACCCGGGCCGAGCTCCTCAACTTCCTGACCGACGGCGCGGCGCGGGCCGAACACCTCCGCCGGGACGGCGCCGAGGTCGTCTTCCTCACCGGCTCGGAGATCTCACTGTTCACGGCCGGCTTCCTGCCCGGCGACGACGTCGCCGAGCGCGTGGGCGCGCTCGCCGACCCGCAGCGCCGGGCGGCGGCCCTGGCCGGCCTGCCGGCCCGGGTCAACGCCTTCCTCGCCGAGGCGGTGGCGGCCACGCGGGACCGGTTCGGGGGCCGCATCGGGTACGCCTCGCTCCCCGCCGAGGGCGTCGACTGGACGCCGTTCGACGTCGTGGCCAGTGACGCCGTCTATCCCGACCGGCAGGCCGACGGCCAGCTGGCCACCGACCGCCTGGCGGGGGGCCTCCGCGCGTTGACGGCCCCCGGCAAGCCGGCCGCCGTCACGGAGTTCGGCTGCACCACCTACCGGGGCGCAGCTGCCGTGGCCGGCCGGGGCGACGCGGTCGTGGCCCGGGACGACCGGGCCCGTCCCGTCCGGTTCACCGCGCCCGTCGTGCGCGACGAGGAGGAGCAGGCCGCCTACCTGCGGGACCTGCTCGGCGCCTTCGAGGGGTCCGGCCTCGACGCCGCGTTCGTCAACACGTTCGCCCGCTACGACCTCCCCCACGACGAGGCCGACGACGACCGCGACTTCGACAAGGCGTCGTTCGGGGTCGTGAAGGTCCTCGCCGGCGGCCGCACCGGCACCGCCTACCCCGGCCTCCCCTGGGAGCCCAAGGCCGCCTTCCGCGAGCTCGCCGAGTTCGGCCGCCGGCGGGCGGCCGAGCGCTTGGACGGCGGCGCGCCGCCCGCACGCGGCCGCCGCCCGGCCACATCTCGGCGCCCCGGTGTGTCGTAGGGGCTGACGGACGCCGGCGGGCCGGCGACAGCGGCCCCCGGCACGAACCCCCGGCGGGAAGGTGCCCCGATGAACGTGACCATGAGCCGCGCCCAGGTCAAGGACGAGAGCGTCGCCGAGGTGGAGGCGGCGGTGCAGAAGACGTTCGCCACCATCGAGGAGGCCCGGCCCGAGGGCGTGCGCTACGCCTCGTGCCGCATCCCCGGGACCTCGACCTCGTGATCGCCCTCGGGCTCGAGGACGGCGTCGACAACCCGCTGGCGGCCATCCCCGAGTTCCAGGAGTTCCAGGCCGGGCTGCCGACCTGGCTGGCCGGGCCGCCCCGGCCCGAGCAGCTCACCGTGCTCGGCTCCTACGGCCTGTTCTGAGGCACGGCGGCGCCGAGGGCGCCAGGAGGTAGGGACGGGGCGCCGGCGGCTACCACCCGCCGGCGCCGCCCCCGCCCCCGCCCCCGGTGCTGGAGCCCCCGCCGGAGAAGCCGCCGCCCCCGCCCCCGGCCGACGAGGGCGGCGAGAAGGCCTGCGTCGCGGCCGCCGACAGCCCGTCGGCGAACCCGCCCAGTGCCCCGAAGCCTCCGGACGGCGCGGCGTCGCCCCCTCCGCCCGCCGGCACGCCGGCGGGGACCGTGAACCATGGCGCGAACCCGCTGTCCGGCTGGGCCAGCTCGGGGAACCGGAGGCGGAGCGCGGCGGCCAGCTCGTCCGCCACCCCGAGGGCGACGGCGTAGACGAGGTAGCGCTCGTAGAGGGCGAGGTGGCCGACCGGAACGTCGTCCACCGTGGAGAAGTCGCGCAGGTAGCGGGTCAGGCCCCGGAGCTCGGCCGCCAGGCGGGCGCCGCGCGGGGTCCGCTGGCGGAGCCGGGGGACCATCAGCCCGCCCCCGATCGCGGCGGCCACCGCCACCAGGCCAAGCGGGGAGATCGGCGTGACGCAGGCGCCGGCGACTGCCAGCACGACGACCACCGCGATCGCCAGGCGCCGGCCCAGCCGGCTGCGGGGCGCGTCGAAGCCGCTGGCCTCGTACTCGGCCGCCACCGCCGCCTTGAACCGGTCCATGAACATGGCCGCGGCGACCGGGTGCCTCGTCGCCTCGTCGGTCAGCACCTGCTGGGTGGCGGTCATCCGCTTGCGGCGGGTGAACAGTCGGTCCAGGACCATGAGCTCGTAGTCCCGCAGCTCGTGGGCCTCGTCGCCGTCGGCCGGTCGGCCCTGGACGAAGAGGACGTCGTCGCCGTCGCGGGCGATCGTGAGCCAGCCCCGCTGGGCCAGGTCGACGACCGTGGCCGTGAACGCGGTGGCGTCGACCTTGCCCCACGTGAGGAACGCGGCGACCACGGCCGGCGACTGCTCGGGCAGCTCCCGCCAGTAGGGGCCGACCTCGCCGGCGGGCCCCGGGCCGGCCGGCGAGCGCGGGCCGCCGCCCTCGGGTGCGGGGTCGCGGCCCCACCGGCGCCAGATGAGCGCGAGCGCCCCCAGGCCGGCGGCGACGACGGCCACGGTCAGCCCGCCGGCGATGCGGCCCAACCGTGTCCGCCCCCGGTCGCGCATCTCGGCTTCGATGCCCAGGCGGGCGACGCTGATGCTGCCGCGCGCGGCGTCGTCCTCCGGTGAGGGGGGCCCGTCGAGCAGCCGCTCGCCTTCGGCGATGGCGTGGGCCAGCTCCTCGCAGCTCTCCGCCAACTCCCCGGTGGCGCCGTCGCATTCGCCCGGGATCCCCTCCTCGACCTCGCGGACGAGCTCGTCCCTGATCTCCTGCTGCTGGGTCTCCCGCCGCCGGTTGGCCTCCTCGGCCAGCGCCGCCTCCTCGGCCAGGATCTCGTCCAGCACGGGCTCGCCGCGGGGCGGGACCGTGAAGTGGGACGACGGGTAGACGGCCCGCAGCTCGACCGGCGCGCCGGCCGGGTTGTCGTCCACGGTCATCGTCACCGTGGTGCCGCGGACGTCGACGACGCCGTGCAGCGAGCCGTGCCCGAACGCCCGCAGCCCGGCGCCGTCGCCCGGAAACGTGACCGTGACCGACACGGCGTCGACGCTCGGGAAGTCCTCGCCGACGAACTGCCAGTGGAGGTCGCCCACGTCGGGGGCCACGTCCACGGCGCCCTCGACCGTGTACGACAGCTCGAAGGTCTGGGGGCCGCACTCCGGCTCCCGGTCGGCCGCCGCGTACCAACGGATGTCGTCGAGGTCGGTGGACGCGAAGGGGCGGGGCTCCCCGCCCTCGGTGACGGCGAGGTCGGTGATCTCGTAGTCGCCCTCGGGGATCGTCCGGTAGGCGCCGTTGCAGGGGTCGACGAGTGTGATGTCGAGGGTCTCGACGACGTCCATCGACCCGTCCGGATGGACCGTCGCCCGCACGTCGAAGCCGGTGATGACGTCGGCTGCCACGGACGGCGTGGCCGCCGCCGGCTCAGCCTCCGCCAGCGCCGCGCCCCCACCGGTCACCAGGCCGACGAGCGCCGCCAGGGCGGCGAGGCCCGCCGCCCGTCCGCGTCGCACGACCCCTCCCGACCCGGCCATGCCCTGGGACGCTACCGGTCACCGCTCCCCCACATATCGCGCGCGCCGCCCGGGCGCCGGCCACCCCTGGCGGGGATGGCCGGCGGCCGCAACGACCGCGACGGAGCTCGGGGCGGGGCGTTGCTGTCGGCTACGCCCGCGGGTCCGCGGGCGCTAGCCGGGGCGGAAGGCGTCGAGCCGGGCCAGCAGCGCCGCCTTGGTCGCCTCGTCGGCGAACGAGGCCCGCACGGCCCGGCGCTGGGATTCGACCAGGTCGTCAACCCCCCAGCCGAGGTGACGGGCGGCGAGCCCGAGCTCGGACGCGAGCGTGATGCGCAGGGTCTCGGGGTCGTCGGTGTTGATCGTGAACGGCACGCCGGCCGCCGCCAGGGTGGGCAGGGGGTGGTCGTCGAGCGACGGGTAGAGGAGGTGGCAGTTCGACGTCAGGCAGACGTTGAGCGTGATGCCCTCGTCGGCCAGGCGGCGCACCAGCGACGGGTCCTCGACCGCCCGGACCCCGTGGTCGATGCGCGACACGCCCAGCAGGTCCAATGCGTCCCGCACCCCCTCGGGCCCGGACGACTCGCCGGCGTGGGCGGTGGCCCCGAACCCCTTCGACCGGGCCAGCTCGTAGGCGGGGGCGAAGCGGGCGCAGGTCCCGGGCCCGGCCGCGGCCTCGTTGCCGTCGACCGACAGCCCGACGATGCGCGGATGGGCGAGCTTCTGCATGAGCTCGACCAGCGCCTCCGCCGCCTCGGCGGGCTGCGAGCGCAGGAGCGACGGCAGGAGCCGGCAGTCGGCGCCGCCGTCGCGGTGGGCCGCCTCGAACCCGTCGGCCACGGCGGCCAGCAGCTCGGCGACCGGCAGGCCCGACCAGTGGGTGGGGTTGACGATGACCTCGGCGTAGACCGTGCCCTGGGCCGCGGCAGCATGGGCGAACGCGGCGGCCTGGGCGGACGCCTCCTCCGGCGTGCGGACCAGCCCGCACACCCAGTCGAGCGTGGCGAGGAACTCGGAGAGGTCGGCGGTCAGGTAGATCTGGTCGGCGGGGCGCGGGAGCGGCTCGCCCGCGGCCCGGGCCAGCTCGGTGATCCGGTCCGGCGTGAAGGTCCCCTCGAGGTGGACGTGGAGCTCGACCTTGGGCAGGGCCCGGAGCACCGCGTCGGTGACCGGCGCCGGCTGGTCACTCATCGTCTCACTCATCGTCGCCCCGCGCTCTCGCCGACCCGCTCGCCATCGGTCCCCTCGCCGTCGGCCCCGCCGGGCCCGTCGACCCCCAGCACCGACTTGCCGATCACGTCCCGGCACACCTCCACGGAGTAGGCCATCAGCCCGCCGGCCTGGGCGTTGCGGAAGTGCCGCTCGATGGGCGAGCTCTTGAGGTAGCCGGAGGCCCCGCCGGCCCGCATGGCCACGTCGGCCACCTGCCGCGCCGCCTCGTTGGCGGCGAGCTTGGCCTCGAAGGAGGCCGGCATGAACCGGGCCGGGTCGTGGTCGGCGTACCAGCTGGCGGTCTCGGCCAGGAGCCGGGCGCCCCGCAGGGCGATCCAGGCGTCGGCCACGGCGAACTGCACCCACTGCATGTGCGACAACGGGGCGCCGGTGCTGGGGAGCACCCGGCCGTTGGCGTGGTCGCGCAGGTCCCCGAGCGCCGCCTCGGCCAGTCCGATCGACAGCCACGGCAGGCCGACGGCGATCGGGTTGGCGTCGTCGCCCTGGGGCGGGCGGCACCGGCGGGGCTCGGGCAGCAGCGTGCCCGCGAACGTCAGCAGCTGGCTGCGGGTGGCCCGCAGGCCCATCGTGTCCCAGATGTCGACGGCGGTGACCGTGTCGTCGGGGTCGATGCCGAAGAACGTGGGTGCGCCGTCGACGAGGGCGTTGACCAGCAAGTGGTCGGCGATCTCGGAGCCGGACACGAAGCGCTTGGCTCCCTCGAGCGTCCAGCCCCCGTCGGTCGGCTCGGCGTTCTGCAGCGGGTTGAGGAACAGGTTGCCGCTGGTGGGCTCGGACAGGGCGTTGGCGAACCGCTTCCCGTCCCGCAGCGCGGCGGCGAACTGCTCGGCGGCCGGGGGCGGCGCCATCTGGACGAGCCCGATCGCGGCGCCCATGTGCATCAGCCAGATGCAGGCCGTCGACGGGCAGGCCCCGGCGAGGACGCCGACCACCCGGCCGAACGTCCGCATGGACGCGCCCTCGCCACCGTGCTCGGCGGGCAGGAAAGCGGTGTCGAGGCCGCTCGCGTGGATCGCCCGCAGGTTGTCGACCGGCAGCGTGGCCGACTCCTCGAGCTCGGGGGCGCGGGCCTGGAAGTCGGGGGCCAGCGCCCGGGCGGCCTCGATCCAGTGCAGCTCGTCGGCGGGCGGGTCGAGCGGCCCGGAGGCCGTCTCTGTCGGCTCTGTCGGCGGCGCCGCAGGCGTCACGGTCATCGGGGTACCTCGGGTGTCGAAGTCGGGCGGGCGGTGGGGCGCTCCGCGGGCGCCCCGGACGAGTCGGTCCCGGGCGTGCCGCCGGCCCGGCGCTCGGTCTGCGCCGCGCAACGGCAGGGCGGCAGCGGCGTGCCCGTGCCGCCGGGGGCGAGGACCAGGTCGGCGAAGCGCTGCTCGGCGACGTCGACCAGGCCGCGCTCGGTGAGGCCGAGGTCGGGGACGCCGGTGAGCCCCACGAAGGAAAGGATCATGAACGGCGCGGCGATCTCGCAGCCGAGGCGGCGGGCCGCGGCGTTGACCTCGTGGCTCCCGGCGAGGGTCTCCTCCCACGGCCGGTCGGACATCAGCCCGGCGACCGGCAGGGGCAGCCGGGCGACGAGCTGGCCGGCGTCCACGACCACCATGCCGCCGCCGACCTCGGCCAGCGCCTCGGCGGCCACCAGCAGGTCGGCGTCGGTGGTGGCCACGGCGACCAGGTTGCCGTTGTCGCAGTTGGTCGTGCAGGCCAGGGCGCCCGAGCGCAGGCCGAAGCCGCGCACGAAGCCCACGCCGGCCTGGCCGGTCGCCCGGTGGCGGTCGATGACGGCCACCTTGGCGACGTCGATGGACGGGTCGGGGGTCACGGCGCCGTCGACGACGGGGAGCTCGCAGTGGAAGGCCCGCTTGTAGTAGCCCTCGTACATCTCCATGGCGTGGACCCAGACCGACGACGCGTCGGGCACGGGCGCAGCGACCCGCACGGCCCCGGCGTCGAGCCGGCCGCCGAGGTTCATCGTGGCCCGGTAGGGCTCCGGTGTGGCGTCGGTGTCCTCGAACAGGGCCTGACCGCCCCGGGCGACGAGCGTGCCGCCGACCATGACCTGGAGCGGCTCGAACGACCGCAGGTCGCCCAGCAGCTGGAGGTCGGCGAGCCGGGCGGGCGTGATCGACCCGATCAGATGGTCGACCCGGAAGTGGGCGGCGGCGTTGAGCGAGGCCATCCGGATGGCGAGCGCCGGCGCGACGCCCAGGCTCACCGCGCTGCGCACGTGGTGGTCGATGTGCCCGGTGGCCACCAGGTCGTCGACGTACTTGTCGTCGGCGCAGAAGGCGAGATGGGCGGCGACGAGCCCCAGCCGGGCCGGGTCGCCGAGGATGTCGGCGATGTAGTCGCTCATCGAGCTGGACTGCAGGGTCACGATGGCCCCCAGCCGCAGCCGCTCGACGACCTCGTCGAACGAGGCGGCGTTGTGGTCGTCGCCCACGCCGCCCGCCAGATACGACCACAGCGGCTCGCCGGTGAGGCGGGCGGTGTGACCGGAGATCCGACGGCCGTGCCCGAGCGCGCAGGCCATGGCCTCGGCCATCTCGTGGTCGAGCAGGAACGGGTTGGACTCGCCCAGCGAGACCGCGTCCGGCTCGCCCAGCCGCCGGAGCACCTCGGCCTGCGGGATCGAGGCGCCGGGGATCGAGAAGCCGCCCCGGCGGGGCACGTCGGACGTGACCTGGTGGAACAGCCGCAGCGGCGTCGTCGTGCCCCGGACGTGGTCGACGCCGTCGCCCCCGAGCACGTTGGCGACGCAGTCGGGGTCGTTGAAGACGGCCGTCGTGCCTTTGGGGACCACCAGCCGGGCGAGCTGCCCCGGCGTGAGCATCGTGTACTCGATGTGGATGTGGGCGTCGATGAACGTCGGCGCCACGAACAGCCCGGTGACGTCGAGCTCCTCCTCGGCGGTGAGCCGCCCCGGGGGCACGACGGCGGCGATGTGGCGGCCGTGGATCAGCACGTCGGCGGGCCGCACCTCGGCGGTGTGGACGTGCACGACCTGGCCGCCCCGGAGGGCCAGGTCGGCGGGCCGCCGCCCGCCGGCGACGTCACGCAGGACGGCGAGCTCGTCGGCCGTCGGCGCCCCGGCGCCCCGGACCGGGCTCGGCGGCGGGGACCACGCCCGCATCAGGCCGCCGCCCCCGTCGACGCGCCGGCCCCGCCTTGGCGTCCGGCCCGGCGGTCGAGCGGGAGCCCCGGCGGCCGACGCCGGGCCACGGGCGCGGCGGCCGGTTCCGGCGGCCGGCGCCGGGCCACGGGCGCGGCGGCCGGTTGCGGCGGCCGGCGCCGGGCCACGGGCGCGGCGGCCGGCTGCGGCGGCGAGTGGGACATCAGGCCTCCTCCTCTGCGGTCAGCCGTCCGAGCGCGGCCGGCGCCCGCACGGACGACGACCGGACGCTCAGGACGGCGAGCGTGACGACGAACGGCAGCGCCTGCAGCAGCGAGACCGGCAGGCCGATCTCGGTCGCCGACTGCGCCCGCAGGTAGAACGCCTGGAGCGAACCGACGAGCAGGGCGGTGGGCACCAGCAGCGCGGGGCGCCAGCCGGCGACGATGACCAGCGCCAGGGCCAGCCAGCCCCGGCCGCCGACCACCTCGTCCGAGAACTCCCCCACCAGGCCGGCGGTCAGCACCGCGCCACCCAGCCCGGCCAGCGCCCCGCCGCCCACGGTGGCCGCGGTGCGGACCAGGCCGACGCGCACGCCGCGGGCCCGTGCCGCGGCCGGCCCGTCCCCCACGGCCCGCAGGGCCAGCCCCGCGCTCGTGCGCCGGAGGAACAAGGCGACCGCGGCCGCCACCACCGGGAGCAGCCAGACGACCAGCGGCTGGGCGAACAGGAACGGGCCGAGCAGCGGGACCTCGGCCAGCCCGGGCAGCCGCACCCCCCGGTACGGCGTGAAGTCGGGCGCCTCCGGGAAGCGGGAGCGGAACAGGAACGACGCCAGGCCGGTGCCGCCGATCGTCAGGCCGAACCCGACGACGATCTCGTTGATCCGCAGGTGGACCGCCAGCACCGCGAACAGGAGCCCGGCCAGCGCCCCGCAGGCGGCGCCCACCACCAACCCGAGCCCGGGACCCGCCGCCGCGGCCCCGGCGATGCCGCCGAAGGCGCCGACCGCCATCGTGCCCTCCAGCCCGAGGTTGAGGACCCCGGCCCGCTCGGACACGAGCTCGCCGGCCGCGGCCAGGCCCAGCGGAACGGCCAAGCGTAAGCCGGTGGCCAGCACGTCCTCCCAGAAGCCGAGCTCGGCCAGGCCGCTCACCGCCGCCCCCGCCAGGCCAGTGCGCCCTGCACCCCGGCCACGCCGACGACGAGCACCCCCTGGAGCACGTAGCCGAGGGCGCGGGGCACGCCGTCGAGCTCGATCGCCTCCGCCCCGGTGACGGTCACGGCGAACACCAGGGCGAATAGCGCGGTCGGCAGCGGCCGGGAGCGCCCGAGCACGGCCACGAGCACGCCCGAGTACCCCACCCCCGCGGTCAGCCCGGTGGTCAGGCGGTGGCTCACGCCGAACAGCTGGACGGCGCCGGCCAGACCCGCCACCGCCGCCGCCACCAGGAACGCCCGGATCCGCAGGGCCTGGGGTCGTACGCCGCCGTGGGCGGCGAGCCGCGGGTTGGCGCCGACCAGGTCCACGCGGAGGCCCGACGGCGTGCGGGTCCACCACCACGTGACCGCCACGGCGACGACTACCGCCAGCACGCCGGCGTGCACGCGCGTCCCCTCGATCAACGCCGGCAGCTCGAGCCGCGGGTCGAGGCGGGCGCCCTGGGCCGTGATCACCGCCGGGTCGGGATCCTGGAGGAACGTGTCCTGCAGCAGCCAGGTGAGGATCCCGACCGTGGCCAGGTTCACCAGCAGGGTGGTGAGGATCTCGGACACGCCCCGGCGGACCAGCAGCACGGCCGGCCCGGCCGCCCACAGCGCGCCGCCGGCTGCGGCGGCCACCGCCCCGCCCAGCCACACGAGCGGCGCCGGCGCGCCGCCGAGCGCCTCGACGGCCAGGTAGGCGGCCACCGACCCCATCGCCATCTGGGCCTCGCCACCGACGTTGAAGACGCCGGCCCGCAGCGCCACGCACGTGCCGACGCCGATGAGCGCCAGGGGCACGGCCCGGGTGAGCGTCTCGCCCACCGCGTCGGCGTCGCCGAGCGACGACGACAGGAGCTCCTGGAACGTGGGCACCGGCTCGGCGTCGGTGGCCGCCGCCACCAGCAGGAGGAACACGCCGACCGCGGCCGCCAGCGGGACGGCCACGGTGACCGCCGTGGCCAGCGCCGCCCGGGCGTGGGCGGCCGCCCGGACGACGCTGGGGTTGGCGGCGGGATCGGTGGGCGGCCCCGTGTGCGGGTCGTCGGGCCGGCCCGCGGCGTGGCCCGCCGGCGGGCTCTCGGGCGCGGGGCCGGGCCGGCCGTCGTCGGCCTCGGGCGCGGCGGGGGTGACGGCCTCCGGTCCGCGGGGCGTGCTGGTGGCCTCGACCGTCACGGCGCCGCCCCCACCGCCGCCGGAAGGTCCGGCGTCCGGTCGCCGTCGTCGTCCCGGTGGCCGACCATGGCCGCCGCCACGGCGTCACGGGTGGCGGCGGCCCGGGGCAGGTCGGCGACGATCCGCCCCTCGAACAGGACGACCAGGCGGTCGGCGATCAGCAGCAGCTCGTCGAGGTCGCTGGACACGACGACCACGGCGGCGCCACCGGCCGCGGCCCGCCCCAGGGCGTCGACCACGTCACGGGCGCTGGCCGGGTCGAGCCCCCGGGTCGGCTCGGCCGCCACCACCAGCCCGGGGTCGAGCTGCAGCTCGCGCCCGATGACCAGGCGCTGCTGGTTCCCGCCCGACAGGTGGGCGGCCGTGGCGTCCGGGGCGGCGGGCCGGACGCCCAGCAGCTCGATCGCCCGCCGGGTGATGGCGGCGACCCGGTCGCGGTCGAGGCCCCGCCAGGAACCGATCTCGTGCGTCCGGGTGGCGACGGCGTTGACCCAAACGGGCAGCTCGGCGGCCAGGGCGTCGCGGGCCCGGTCCTCGGGGATGTAGGCGACCGAGCCGGGCCCGCCGACGGGGTGCGCGACCTCGCCGCTCTCGGGCGCCGTTCGTCCGGCCAGCAGGCCGACCAGGTCGGTCTGGCCGTTGCCGGCCACGCCGGCGACCCCCAGCACCTCGCCCGCCCGGACGTCGAGCGAGACCCTGCGCAGGCGGCCGGCCGCCGCGTCCCGGAGCGCCACCCGCACCTCGCCCGCCGGGCCGCCGGTACGGGGCGTCGGGGCCGGCGCTTCGCCGACCATCTCGGCCACCAGGCGCTGGCGGGCGACGTCGCCCCTGGCGTGACGGCCCGTCACCCGGCCGGCCCGGAGCACGGTGACCCGGTCGGCCGCCAGCTCGACCTCCCGCAGCTTGTGGGTGACAAGGAGGACGCCGAGGGGTGGCGTCTCGGCGGGGCTGGTGGGCGGCGGGCCCTCGCCCGGGCCGCCGGCCGGCTCACCGGCCGGTCCGCGCGCTGGTCCGTCGGCCAGCGTGCGCAGCACGGCGAGTAGCCGGTCGGCCTCATCGGGCGACAGCGTCGCCGTCGGCTCGTCTAGGAGCAGGACCCGCGCCCCCCAAGCCAGCGCGGTGAGCACCTCCACCCGCTGGCGCTCGCCAACCGACAGGCGGCCGACCGGCACGTCGGGGTCCACCGCCAGGCCGGTCCGCTCGCCCCATGCCCGCAGCTCCTCGGCCGCGGCCCGGAGCCGGAGGCGGCGGCCGGCGCCCGGCCGTCCCAGCATGAGGTTCTCGGCGGCCGTGAACGAGGGCACGAGGCTGAAGTGCTGGTGGACGACCCCGATGCCGGCCTCGGCCGAGCGGCGGCGCGAGGTCAGCTCCACGGCCCGCCCGTCGACCCGGATCTCGCCGCGGTCCGGGCGCAGCAGCCCGGCGATCATCTTCACGAGCGTCGACTTGCCGGCCCCGTTCTCGCCGATCAGCGCGTGGATCTCGCCGGCCCGGACGTCGAGGTCCACGCCCTCCACGGCCTGGACCGGGCCGAACGCCTTGTCGACGCCCGCCAGCTCGAGGAGGGGCGCGCCCGGCGGGGTCATCTCCTCACGACCTCGCCTGCGGCGGCGGCCGGGACGGGCGGCCCGACCGGCAACGCGAGCGCCAACGGTGCGGACCGGCGGTGGGTTCGTGCGCTGCTCTGCATCGGTGCCTCCGGCCGGGCGCCTGACCCGCCATGGACCGCCCATGGAGTCGTCCGCCCGGACCGGGTCGACCGTACGGAGCCAACATGTCAGACATGTTCGGCGCACGTTTCCGGCCCGCGAACCCCACGTTCCACATGTCTGACATGTCGCAGAGCGTTCATCCGCCCGTCGCGGGCGCGCCGCGCGCCCTCGCTAGGTTCCCGGGCGTGAGCGGGGACGAGCCATGACGAGGGACGCGGGGTGACGGAGCGGCGTGGCGGGGCGAGCCGTGACGACGCAGGCCAAGACGGGCGGCGTGGCGAGGGACGTGACGGGCGGCGTGGCGAGGGGCGACGCGTGAGCGGGGACGAGGCCGACCTGACCGCCCGGCTGCGGCGGGTGTGGCGCGAGTTCGCCGAGCGGGGCGAGCCGCTCCCGGGCGAGCCGGCGCTGGCGGTCCAGCTCGGGGCCAGCCGCCCGTCGCTGCGCGAGGCCCTGGTGCGGCTGGAGGCCGAGGGTTTGATCGTCCGCCGCCGGGGCGCCGACACCGCGGTCAACACCCACGCCCTCACGATGGCGGCCCGGTTCGACCTCCAGTTCGAGTTCGCCGCCCTGCTGGAGGCCGCCGGCCTCGAGCCGTCCGTCCACCTGCTCGACTGGTCGTGGGATCGGCTCGACGCCGACCAGGCCGCCACGCTCGACGTGCCGGTCGGGACCCCGGCGCTCCGGTCCGTCAAGCGCTGGGACGCCGATGGCGCCCCGGCGATGGTCGCCGTCGACCACGTGCCCGTGCTGGTCGGCGACGAGGGGGCCGCGGAAGGGGACGGGACGGACGGGACGGACGGGACGGGCTTTCCCGACCTCGACCGGCTGGGCGTGGGCCCGGCCGACTCGCTGTTCGCCAAGGTGCGCCCCCTCACCGGCGACGACGTGGAGTGGGAGCTGGCCTGGCCGAGCGCCGTGTCCGCCCCGCCCGACGTCGCCGCCTGGCTCGACCGGCCGGCCGGCACCGCGCTGCTGACGCTCGACCTGGTGGGCGTGAGCCGGAGCGGCAAGCGCTGCTACCGGGCCCTCGAGCACCACGTGCCCGGCGTCGTCGACTACGGCCTCATCCGCTCGGTCCGCACCCGGGCCCAGCCCGGCCCAGCCCGCTCCCCCGGCCCCGCCGGCTCGGCCCCTCCTGCCCCTCGCCCTTGAACCTTGGCCGCGCCGTCCGTCGGGACGGCGCGTCAGGACGGCAAGGTGGCGGCGAGCGCCGTCCCGGCGGGGAAACGGGAGTCCCATTCGGGCTGACGGCCGTGGCCTGCTGCCCGACGGCCAGTGGGCCCGCGAGATCGGTGTCGATGCTCCGTCCCCTCACGCTCGGCGGACGGCCAGGGCGATGCCGCCGAACAGCGCCGCGACGAGCCAGGCGGCGAACGCGACCGGGAGCGCGAGCTGCTGCCAGTCGAGCTCCGGGTCGCACTGGTCGTCGAGGAACGATCGCAGGCGGTCCGGACCGACGGGCCGGTCGTCGCCGTCGGACACGGCCGACCCGTCCGCCGGCAGGTCGTCGAGCATGAAGGAACCGACCGCCGGCGGTGCGCCGTCGAGGTGCGCCGTGACGCGCAGCCGGCGGTCGGCGTAGTCGGCCCGCAGCTCCTCGGGGCCGACGACCAGCTCGCGGTGGCCGCCCCCGATCCTGGAGCCGTACGCCATCCGCTCGGCCCGCCTCGAGCCCTCGGCTCGCCACAGGACGCGGCCCGGGTAGCCCGGCCCGCGGTCGGTGATGTCCTCGACCTCGATCGAGGTCAGGCGGCCGCCGCACAGCGGGACGAAAAACGTCAGCTCGCCCTGCACGTCGGCCACCCCGATGTCGTTCTCGGACGAGCACCCGGGCAGCACGGCCCCGAGGGCGGCGACGGCGGCGAGCAGGAGGTGGGGGCGCAGCCGCCGGGCCCCATCCGCTCGCACGCCCCGCATCGAACCCTACTGGTAGCGGCTCACCTGCGGCCGGATGGCGGCCAGGTAGACGATCGACAGGATCCAGCCCAGGCACACGAACAGGCCGATGACCTGCAGCGCGACCCAGAGCACCTTGTTCTGGCCCGAGCGCTGCCACGCCCAGTCGGGCCGCGACGCCGCGTCGACGATGCCCCAGATCGTCAGCGCCAGCGGCACGAGCCCGATCAGGAAGACCAGCAGCTCGGGTGCTCCGACGTTCATCTGTCCCCGCTTTCCCGGCCCACGTTCCCCACCCGAAGTCTGCCCAACCCGACGTGAGTGCGCCGCGCGGCCGGCGAAGGCCCGTGCCGGGCCGACTGGAGCCGCCCAGGAGGGGGCACGTCCGGCCGGCCCGGCGTGGGGGCCTCGCCCGAGCGAGCCCGGCGGCGCCCGCCGTCGCGACCGGTCAGGCCGTCGTCACGACGACCCCCGCCCGGCGGCGTCCGCCTCCTCCGCCTGGGCGATCAGCCCGTCGGCGTCGAGCCGGATCACGTGGTCGGCCGCCGCCCCGGCGGTGGCCGACCCGGTGCAGCGGCGGCGTGGTCCCGGCGGGGGGTACAGCTCGGCGAAGGTGGCGGCGTCGAGCGTCGGGGTCTCGCCGAGCAGGGACCCGCACGGGCTCCGCCAGCTGGGCTCTCGGCATCGTCCGGGGCCGGCTCCGGGTCGGGCGGCCCCCTCCCCCGCTCCCTGGCGATCGCTCGACCGTTCGCTCACTGGGCGCGCCGCCAGTGGACTCGGTCCCCGCGGCGTGGGACCCTTGCCGACCCACCAGGTGGCGTGTACGGTCGCCTCGGCGGACAGAACATCAGGGCGGAGGCGACATCGAACGTCGCAGGCGGACACTGGCTCGCTCTCCCCGGGCGGTCGCCGTGGTGGCTGTCCAAACGAGACGTACCCTTCGCACACTGGGCGGACTGGGCGGAGGTGACACGTGGTTGCCGTGATTGCCGTGCTGGTCGTCGGCGTACTCGTCGCGGCCGTGCTGTGGAATCGCCGCAACGCGGCCCGGGCGATGGCCGGCGAGCGGTTCGAGCTCGACCACAGCGTCGATGAGGTGTCCCGGGCGCTGGCCGAGGCGTACTGCTCCGGAGGCAACGCCGCCCTGAACGGGTTCGCCCGCCGCTTCACGGTGGCCCCGGTCAAGGCCTCGTCGTTCCGGGTGACCTCCGCGATCGGAGACGTCGGGCACATCCGGGTGCGCCCGTCCCCGGGCGGCGGCACCGTCGTCGAGGCGAGCACCGACGAGCTCTACATCGGCAGGCAGCCGATGGTCCGCCCACGCCGGCCGGGGCCGTGGGCGCTGTCCAACGCCGTCGTCCACGTGACCTACCGGGCGCTCGGCATCACGCCCAACGCCGGCCGGATGAAGCGGTTCCAGCGGAGCGTCGGGCGCCACCTGACCCACCAGCTCGAGCGCCACGCCCCCGTGTAGGCGAACTGGCGGGCAGCCGGCACGCAGCCGGAGGTCGGCCGACAAAGCATCGGAGGACGTCAGCCGACACGGGCCCGGACCCGGTCGGGCCGGCCCAGGCTCAGCCGTCCCCAGCCAGACGCCGAGGTCGGGGCGAAGCCTCGGGCGGAGGGCGTCAGGCCGTCCCCGGGGCGGAGGGCGTGCGGGCGGCGGCGAGCGCAGAGTCGACGATGCGGGCGAGCTCGGCCTCGGCGAGCGGCTCGCGCGTCACGAGCAAGCGCAGGTAGATCGGCCCGAGGACGTGGTCGAACACCCGGTCGGCGTCGGCCGACGCCGGCAGCTCGCCCCGCTCGATCGCCCGGTCGACCATGGCGCGGGCGAGCCTCCGGCGGTCGGCCCAGTAGCGGCGGACGGCCTCGGCCAGCTCCGGGTTGTGGTCGGCCTCGGCCACGTAGGCGGCGACGACGGCCCGGATGGTCGGCTGGGCCACGCTCCGGACGATCGACGTGGCGTAGCGAAGCAGGTCGTCCCGCACCGAGCCGGTGTCGGGGATGGGCACGGCGACCTGGGCGTACTCGGCGATGGCGTCGACCAGCAGGTCCTCGCGGCTGCGCCACCGCCGGTAGAGGGTCGTCCGGTGGACGCCGGCGCGGCGGGCGACGCCGTCGAACCCGAACGCCCCGTAGCCCACCTCGGCCAGCTCCTCGATCGTCGCCGCCAGGACGGCCCGGCGGACCCGGGCGCTACGTCCCCCGGGCCGGCGGCGCACGTCTCGGCTGTCTCGGGGGTCGGGCACACCCCAACGTTAACGCAACACTGCGTTGCATTAGCGACATCGAGCCCTAGGCTCCCTATCGCAACAGAATGTCGCTTTAAGGAGCCGAGCCATGCCCGCATCCCGCCCGTCCCCCGGACCCTCGTCCTCCCCCGATCGCGCCCCGACCGCCGCCAGCCCCGCCACCGTCTTCGTCACCGGCGCCGCCGGCGGCGTCGGCTCCGCCCTCGTCGCCCGGCTCGCCGCGCAGGGGTTCCGCGTCGTCGCCGGCGTCCGGCGGGAGAGCGCCGCCGCCGACCTCCCGCCGGCGGTCGTGCCCGTCGTCATGGACATCACCGACGACGAGTCGGTGGGCGCCGCCGCCCGCCGGCTGGAGGTCGAGACCGGGCCCGCCGGGCTCCAGGCGCTCGTCAACGTGGCCGGGCTGATGCGCCACGGCCCGCTGGAGCTCGTCCCCACCGCCACGCTCCGCGAGCAGTTCGCCGTCACCGTGGTCGGCACGATGGCCGTGACCCGGACCGTGCTCCCGCTGCTGCGCCGCGGCGGCGGGCGGGTCGTCACGGTCGGCGCCGTCACCTCGCGGGTGACGATGCCGTTCGCCGGCCCGATCTCCGCCGCCGAGTCGGCGCTGGCGTCGCTCACGGATGCCCTGCGCATGGAGCTGCGCCACCAGGGCGTGCCCGTGTCGCTGGTCGAGCTCGGCGGCGTCGCCACCGACCTGTTCGCCAAGGCCGGCCAGGTGGCCGAGCGCGACCTGGCGGCGGCGCCGGCCCCGCTCCGCGAGCTGTACGCCCCGGCCCTCGACGCCGTCGCCGCGGCCGCGGCCAAGCAGAAGCTCAGCCCGCCGGACGTGGCGGTCGAGGCGATCGTCAAGGCACTCACCGACCGCTCGCCCCGCCCCCGCTACCTCGCCGGCCGCGACGCCCGCACGCTCGCCCGCCTCCGCCGCCTGCCCGACGGGGTGCGGGACCGGGTGCTCCTGCGGGTCATCGGGGTCAGCCGGACCTCGTTCCCCACCCCTGCCGGCTCCGGCCCGGCGCTGGTCAAGGAGGCGCGCTAGTCGGTGCGAGCGTGGCTGGGCGTGCCCGCGCCGAGCGGCGGGCCGGTCGGCTCGGCTGGCTCGCCCGCCACAGGCGACGCCCGAGCGGCTCGGTGGCGTGCGGCTGCGGCCGAACGCCCTCCCGCCCACCTCAGAGCAGGTCGGCGAGCTCGGAGCGGTCGCGGATGCCGAGCTTGGCGAAGATCCGGTAGAGGTGGCTCTCGACCGTCCGGGGCGAGACCACCAGGCGCTCGGCGATGGCGGGTGTGGTCAGGCCGCGGGCGGCCAGGGCGGCGACCTGGCGCTCGCGGTCGGTCAGCGACGGGATTCCGCCGCTCGATCGCAACGCCGGCGAGGCGGCGCCGCGGCACGCCTCGAGCAGGGTCCGGGAGCGGCCGGCGGCCCGTTCGGCCTTCGCCGCCCGGCCGGCCCGGTGGTGGGCGGCCGCCGCCTGGGAGGCCGCCTCGGCGGCCAGGAGCAGCGCGCCGACCTCCTCGAACGAGCCGGCCACCGCCTCCAGGCCGGGCCCGTCGCCGGCCTGCGCCGCCGAGGCGTGGCGGGCGTACAGCTCGACCAGCGGGCTGGCCGTCGCCGTGGCCAGCGCGGCCAGGCGCTCGGCCGCCCCGCCAGGGCGGCCGAGCCGCACCAGGGCGTGGAGCGCCGCCGCCTCGAACGGCGCCAGGCCGCTCGCTCGGGCCCGCTCGGCGGCGCGGCCGGCGGCGGCCGCCGCCTCCTCGATCGCGCCGTCGGCGGCCCAGCACCAGGCCTCGGCCAGGTCGAGCTCGGGGTCGAAGTAGCGCGGCTGCCGGATGGCGGTCCGCATCCGGTCGCGGGCGGCCCGGGCCGCCGGCACGTCGCCGGCCAGAGCGTGCGCCGTGGTCAGCCCGGCCAGGACCCACGGCCGGTAGCCGAAGCTGTCGTACTCGGCGAGCAGGACGTCCGCCTCGCGCAGGCGCCGGGCCGCCACCGCCGGCTGCCCCCGGTCGAGCGCGATCTGCCCCAGCGCGGCGGTGAACACGGCCATGCCGGTCAGCGACCCCTGCTCGGCGGCGGGCTGGTAGCAGAGGTAGGCGAGCCGCTCAGCCTCCTCGATCCGGCCCAGCACGCGCACGGCGAACAGGCGGCCGAGCATCAGCTGGCCCAGCACCTCCGGGATCTGTTCGGTGTGCGCCACCGCCACGGGCAGGAAGCGGTCGGCGAGCCCCACCGCCTCAGCGGGGCGGCCGGCCAGCGCCAGCGCGGCCGTCCCGGTGGCGGCGGCCAGCGCCGCCACCGGGGTCCCGCCCGCGGCGCCCGTCCCAGCGGCGCCGCCCGGCTTCGGGCCGGTCGCGCCCGCGGCGCCAGCCGCGGCCGCGGCATCCTCCGCCCCCACCAAGGCGCTGCCGGCGTTCGCGGCGGAGTGCTCCGACCCGCCGTCACCGTCAGCCCCGGTCCCGCCCGCGGCGCCCGTCCCAGCGGCGCCGCCCGGCTTCGGGCCGATCGCGCCCGCGGCGCCCGTGACGCCAGCCGCACCGTCGGCGCCGCCGGGGGCGAGGTGCTCGGCGGCGATGAGCTCCGCCGCCAGGGCGGCCGCCTCCTCGACCCGGCCGACGTTGAGGGCGATCCCGGCCCGCAGGCGCCGGAGCCGGCCCAGCAGGGCGGGGTCGTCGGTGTCGGACTCGCCGTCGTCCAGGATCCCGGTGGCGACCGCCGCCTCGCCCAGCACCCAGAAGTGGAGCGCGGCCCGGGCGAGCGCCACCTGGACCCGCTCGCCCGGGGTGGCGGCCCGGGCGGCCAGCTCGTCCGTCAGCACCGCCGCCTCGGCGCCCCGGCCGCGGGCCACGAGGACGGTCGTGAGCGCCAGCCCCGCCGCCAGCGACCGGTCGGCGTCCCAAGCGGCGCGGGCGAGCCGCTCGGCGACGGCGAGGTCGTGCGCCGACGGGCGGGACGACGGCGTGGCCGCGGCCATGGCCGCGGTCAGGTCGTCCACGTCGCCCAGGTCGCCGGACAGGTCGGCCGGCAGCCGCTCGGCCAGCGCACGGGGGAACGCCGCCTGGGCGTAGCGGGCAGCCACGACCAGCTGGTCGGCGTCGACGTCGCCGCCCTGGTCGAGCCGCAGCGTGGCCAGGCGCACGGCGGCCCGCGGGTCGGACTGCGGGTCGGCGGCCTCCGTCGCCGTGAGCAGGTCGAGGAGCCGGCGGCGCAGGGCCCGGGTGCGGCCGGCCGTCAGGCGGTCACGCAGCACGACGTCGTACGCCGGGTGGGCAAGGGCGAGCGTGTGCTCGGCCCCGTCGTCGTGGTCGACGATCAGGCCCCGGCCGAGCAGGGCGGACACGGCCGTCGGTGGCGACAGCTCCTCGACGACGGCGGGCGGGAGCGGCCCACCGACGACCAGCGCGTCCAGCACCGTGCGCTCGGCGTCAGTGAGCTCGCCGAGGCGGTGCCGCACCAGGGCGTCCAGGCGGTGGGCGGGTGCGGCCCCGGGGTCGGGGGCCCGGCGCCGGGCGTCCGGGCCGAGGCTCATCAGCTCGCGCAGGAGCAGCGGGTTGCCCAGGCTGTGGTCCCACAGCCAGCGGCGCCGGGCGATGGCGGGGTCGGCGTCGCCCCCGTCGGCGGGGCCCCTGGCGCCCCCGCCGGCCCCCGCGCCCCCGTCCTGGGCGGCGCCGGCGCCACCGTCTTCGCCCCCACCCTCCACCAGCCGGACGAGCGTGTAGGTCTCGGCCCGGCTCAGCGGCTGGAGCTCCAGGCGGGGCGCGTGCCCGTCCTTCCACAGGCCGAGGATCGGCGCCGGCGGCGGCACGTCGCTGCGGATCGTGAGCAGCACGAACGTGGACGGCACGCCCACCAGCCGGCGGACGACGGCCAGCGACGCCTCGTCGAGCAGGTGGGCGTCGTCGACGATGAGGAACAGCCGCTGGCGGGCGGCCCGGGCCCGGACGTGGTCGACGATGCCGAGCAGCAGGCCGAGCGGGTCGCTGCCGCCGGCGAACCCCGGCGGCGCCAGGTGGGCGACGCCGCCGAACGGGATGGAGGCGGTCGCCGTCGTGCCGTCGACCCGCTCGCCGGCCCAGCGCTCCGTCCGGGCGGCGACGAGCGCCTCCGCCGCCAGCCGGCTGCGGCCCACGCCCGGGGCGCCGCCGACCACCACCGCGGGCGCCCCGTCGGCGCGGACGCGGGCCAGGTACTCCAGCTCCTCCTCGCGCCCGACCAGGGGCCACTCGCCCCCGGCGGCACCGCCGGCCATCGCGCCTTCCCTGCCGTCCACCACGCCCACCATCAGCCCACCGCCCTGCCCGCTGTCACACCGCTGCCACGCCACCCGCTGCCACCCCACCGTCTTTCATTTTCGCAGCCCGAGCCCACCCACCGGCACCCGGCCTGGGCACCCGGCCCGCCCTGCCGTGGATGGGCCCGAGCGGTTCAGTACCGACCTACTGATGCCCGCTCCCCCGGCCCCGGCGCACGATGCCGGCCACCGAGGTGGGACCAGGCGCGGTGGACGGGACCTGGCCGCCTCTCCGAGCGAGGAGAACCGATGAGACGACATGCAGCCGTACCGGCCGCCGCGGCGGGGCTGGCGCTGGTGATGGCCACGGCGCTGGCCGCCTGCGGTGGCGGGGACGACGACACAGCCGACACGGGGGACGAGAGCCCCGCCGGCCCTGCCGCGGCCGAGGGCGCCGCAGCGGCGGACGGGGACAGCGGCGAGGAGGGCGGTGACTTCTGCGCGAGCCTCCAGGTGATCGTCGGGCAGTCGACCGAGCTGATGGGAGCGCTGGTGGCTAGCGACGGAGCCACCATCGACACGGTCCTCGACGGGCCCCTCACCGACGCCGTCGCCGCTGCCCAGCAGAGCGCCCCCGACGACCTCTCCGACGACATCCGCACGGTCACCGCCTGGACTCAGGAGGTGCTGAACGCGCTCGAGGCCGCCGGCGGCGGCCGGGGCGACCTCGAGGCGGCGCTCGCCGACGTGTCCCTGGCCGACCCGGCCGTGGCCGAGGCCGGCGAGCGGATCAACGAGTACGCCCGGACCGAGTGCGGCTTCGACCCCGAGGCCGCGGCCGAGGCGGCCGAGGTCCCCGAGCCCCCGGACCCCTGCACGTTCGTCGAGCCGTCGGTCGTCGCCGCGGCCGCCTCGGCCGCCGGCGCGTCCGTCGACACGTCCGACGGCTACGAGGCGGCCAACTTCGACCTCGGCGTGTTCGCCATCCGCGGCTGCGTCTACGAGCGGGGGGCGATGGTCGTGTCGACCGTGACGTTCGCCGGCGGCGTCGACGCCGTCCTGGACACCTACGTAGGCACGACCGAGGCCAACGGCGGCACGGTCACCGACGACTTCGACCGCGGTGGCCTGCCCGCTTCGACGCTGATCACCGCCCAGAACGGGACGACGACGATCACCGTGTTCGAGGCGGCGACGCCGTTCTCCGTCGGGTTCAGCGACGTCAGCGACCCGGCCGCCCTCGTGGCCGCGGCCGAGACGGTCCTGGCCGCCGTCGGCTGAGCGGGGCGGTCCGCCGGCGGCACGACGGCCCGCTTTCTCGGCGCATTTGACGACCTCCACGGTCGCCAAATGCGCCGAGACGCCCGCGGGCGGGTAGGCCTCCGGGGTGACGGCGCGGGACAGGCAGCAGACGCACGAGACGCAGGCGCCCCGGCGCGCCCGGCGCCGCGAGCAGCGGATCCGGGCGGCCCGGGAGCGGCGGGCCGCCCTGTCCCCCGCCGTGCCGGCGCCCGGGCACCTGCGGGTGGCGACCTGGAACCTGAACTCGCTGCGGCCCCGGCTCGACGCCGTCGGGCGCTTCCTGGAGCGGACGGCGCCGGACGTGGTCTGCCTCCAGGAGACCAAGACCGCCCGGCTGTCCGACGCAGCCGTGGCGACGTTCGAGCGGCACGGCTACGCCGTCGCCCACGCCGGCGGCGGGGCCTACAACGGGGTCGCCGTCGCGGCCCGCCACCCCCTCTCCGACGTCCGGGCGTCGGGCCAGCTCGGCGACGAGCACCTCGACCGCGAGCCCCGGCTCGTCAGCGGCCTGGTCACCCTCGACGCCCCGGGCGCCCCGCACGTCCCGTTCGCTGCGGGCACCCCGGCCGCCGCGCCGGCGCCGGTGCGGGTGGCGTCGGTCTACGTTCCCCACGGCCGGGCCGTCGACCACTGGCACTACGAGTACAAGGTCGGCTTCCTCGAGGCCCTGGCCGAACAGGTGCGGCGGTGGCGGGAGGACGACGCCCGCCGGGGCGCCCACCTCGTCGTCGCCGGCGATGTCAACGTGGCGGCCACCGACAGCGACGTGTTCCACCCCGACGCCTACGCCGGCTCCGTCTACGTCGCGCCCCGCGTGCGGCAGGCGCTGGCCCGGGTCCTCGACGCCGGTCTCGTCGACGTCGACGTCGCCCGCTGGGGCCCGGCCGCCCGGCGCTTCACCTGGTGGCCCCTGGGCCCGCGCTACGACCGTGACCTCGGTATGCGCCTCGACGTGATCGCCGCCGACCGGGCGCTGGCCGCCCGGCTCGCCACCACGTGGATCGACCACCGGGAGCGGTCGGCCGCCCGGCCCTCCGATCACGCCGCGCTGGTGGCGGACTTCCGGCTCGGCGGTCCGGAGCCCGGGGCGGCGGGGATACGATCCTGACCGGCGGGCCAGAAAACTGGGGGTCGACCCGGCGGTGGAGTCGGCCGACGAGCTCGCCACCCGCCTCACCGCCCGGCTCACCGCCGACGTCGACGACGACATCATCGGCGTCGTCGAGGCCGAGCATCGCCCGCGCCGCTGCGCTTCAACCGCGACCTCGTCGGCCTCGACCGGCACGTCATGCTCGTCGACGGCAACGACGACCGCGGCTCGTCCGCCGCCCCTCGTTGCGCCCGTATTCCCTCGTAACCGCCACCGAAGGGCCCGTTTTCCTCATAACGGACCCCGGTGCGGTCCGCAATGACCCCGTCGCGTCAGAGACAAGCACGACCGACCGAGAGCAGGTGGAGGAGGTGGAGGCCGACGGCGCGATCGACGTCGGAGACGGGTTTCGGGGATCAACGTGTCGTGGCTCGTCGGACTTCTCCGCCGCATCGGCCTGCGGGCGGCAAACCTCAACGGCGTCCACCTCGCTGCGGCCGTCCTCACCGACGCCCCCTTCGCCGGCGCCATCGCCAACCAGGTCACCCGCCAGCGAGCCCAAGACGCCGACGACGCTTTCGGCGCCCCCGACGTGTGGACCCGCCCGGGCACCGGCCCCGTTGGCACATGGCGGGTCAACGGCCTGGAGACATGCCTCGACGCCTACTCGCGCTGACGGCGCAGCGGTGCCCGGACAACCGGCGCCCGGAGACCCGAGGAACCCAACGTGGGGGGCCGCACCGGCCCGGGTGATGGGCCCGGGTGATCGACTGTCCGCCGCGGCCGTCCTCTGCATGCGAGCGATGTCGAGAACGCCAGGCCGGGAACGCCCGATCCGCCGAATCGGGCGCCCGGGTCAGGCGCCCCGAGGCGCCAGCACCGGTGGTCAGCCGCCGCGGGAGATGCCGGCCCGGGAGAGCACGGCCGGGGGGACGCCGAGCTCGCGCCAGGCCGTGTAGCTGATGCCCTTGCGCTCGCCGTAGCTGGCGGCCACCTTCACGAACTGCTCCTCCAGCTCGGCGAAGTCCTCGCCGGCCGAACTGGCCTCCAGCGCGTTCTGGAGGTCGAGGCGCTCCTGCACGAGATGCAGGCGCTTCAGCGGGTCGGCCGACGGCAGCTCGGCCTCGATCGCCTCGAGCCGATTCTTGATCGCCTCGGGGCTCCGCTTGCGGCCTCGACGGGGCTTGTGGGACTCCAGGGCCTCGAGGTAACGACGCACGATTCGGCCCTGCTCACGCCCTTCGGCCAGGGCCATCTTGTGTTCTTCGGTCATGGGGGCACGCGTCGAAGCCATCCGGTCCTCCATCCAATCTCGCCAGACAGCGCGTCAGGATACGAGTACCGCAGACGCGCGCAATCACCGCTTGTGGCCAGCCTCGCGGTGTGATGGAGAGCGGCGCCGCGCGCCAAGTCGCGCAGTGCGCTTGCCGCCACCGTCGGTACCGCGCCCCTGCCATTGAGCCATTGCGACGCGGCTCACGCCCGCTCCTCGATCACCACCCGGGCCCGTCCGAGGTTGGGATGCGGGGGTCGGGCGTGGCGACGTCGCCCCGACGCCGGGTGACGACCCGGACGCCGACCCGGCGCCCCTGACGGGCGGGCCACCGCGGACCAGGCGGCCCGGCGGTCAGCTGGCGGCCCGGGCGGGGGCGCCCGCCGCGTCGACGGCCACCGCGTCGACGGCGGTCGCCGCCGTCTTCACCCGCTGCAGGTCGCCGATGAGCCGGTCGAGGCGCCCGGCCACCCGCTCGTCGAGGGGCGGGCCGATCTGGTCGGCCCCCACCGCCAGCGAGGTGGGGAGCAGCCACATGCCGAAGTGCTCGGCGATCGTGCGCAGGTGCGAGATCGTGCTGAGCGCCGGCATGGCGCCCCCGGCCTGCCCGACGAGGCCGAGCGCCTTGCCCCGCAGCTGGTCGACCTCCAAGTGGTCGAGGGCGTTCTTGAGGGCGCCGGGGAACGAGCCGTGCCACTCGGCCGCCACCCAGACGTGCACGGGGTAGGCGGCGGCCTGGCGCCGCCACCGCTCCACGGCCGGCAGGACCGGCCCGATGGCGCCGCTGCACAGCGGCAGATCGAGCTGCCCGGCGTGCACGAGACTGGGCCGGTGGCCGTGCCGGGCCGCGGCCCCGGCCACGGCAGCGCCGAGGCGGGCAGTGGACGAGCCCGTGCGGACGGACGAAGTGAGGACCAGGACGTCGTGGTTCATGCGTGCTCCAGGTGCGCAGGGACCTCGGCCAGGAACCGGGCGACGCTGGCAGCGCCGGCGGCGGGGTCGGGGGACGCCGGTCGGACGACCACGGTGTCGAAGCCGAGCTCGGCCAGCCGGCGGACCTCGGCCGCGCAGCCGGCGGGGTCGCCGGCGACCAGGGCACCGGGGCCGAAACCCCGGTACCCGGCTGCCGTCAGCGCCTCGGCCTGCTCCCGGGCGTCGGTGGCGTTTGCCGTGCAGATGACGTCACGGCGGACCGCCCGGGTGAACCCGCCCCGCCCGCCGGGGGCGGGTTCGGGCAGAGCCCGGCACTGGATCGCGAGCTCGGCGAGCGGGTGGTGGGCGTTGGCGAGCCAGCCGTCGGCCAGCCGCCCGGCTCGCCGGACGGCGGGGGCGCGCTCGGCCGCCACCCACACCCGCTCGACGGGGGCCAGGGTGCAGGCGCTGGTGGCGAGTCCGCCGAGGGCACGCCCGCCCGCCGCGCCCTCCTCGGCGGCGACCCGACCGGCGCCACCGGCGGCAGCGTCGCCGCCCCCGCCGGCGGCGAGCGCCCGCACCCGGTGGATGGCCCGCACGAGGGCGGCCACCCGCCCGGACGCCGGGCGCTCCAGGGCGGCGGCCCCGCCGTCCCGGCGGCCGAGGGCGAGGACCGGCACGAGCGGCCGGCCGGCGGCGGCCGCCAGGCCGGCCAGCGTCCCGATGGTCTCGGCCAGGTGCAGCGGCGCCCACAGCGGGGCCAGGAACAGCGCGGCGAACGCCCGGACGCCGGGCGCCTCGCCTACGAGCCGGCCGAGCAGCGGCGGGCCCTGGGCCAGCGGCTCGGCGACCGCGTGCTTGTCGCCGACCATGAGCAGGTCGGCCTGCGCCCGGTCGGCCTCCCGGGCGACGGCCAGGGCGTAGGGCACGACGAGGTCGGGCCGGGGGTGCCGGTTGGGGACCGAGACGCCGAACCTCACCAGAACACCGACCCCCCGTCGACGACCAGCACCTGCCCGGTGACGAAGGCGGCGGCCGGGGAGGCCAGGAAGGCGACGACGTCGGCCACGTCGGTGGGCCGGCCGTCCCGGGCCAGGCACCGGGCGGCCCGCTGGGCGTCGAAGGCGGCGTCGCCCAGGTGGTGGCGGGCCGACTCGGTGTCGATGAGGCCGGGTGCCACGCAGTTGACCCGGATCCCGTCGGGCCCGAGCTCGACCGCCAGCGCCCGGGTGAGCCCGACCACGCCCGCCTTGGCGGCCACGTAGTCGACGAGGTTCGACGCCCCCTTGGCGGCCAGCCCGGACGACACGTTGACGACCGCGCCGCCGGCGGCGGCCAGCGGGTCGACCAGGGCCTGGGTGGCGAGGAAGGCGGTCGTGAGGTTGGCGTCGAGGCAGGCCCGCCACCGTTCGAGGGTGAGGTCCCGGAACGGAGCGGGCCGGTACGAGCCGGCGTTGTTCACGAGCAGGTCGAGCCGGGGGCGCCAGCCGGCGACGGGGGCCAGGTCGTCGCGCTCGGTCAGGTCGGCCCGGAGGTGCTCGATCCGCGCCGGCCCGCCGCCCGGACGGTCATCGTCATCGCCCACCGGCGGGTCCCGGTCGACGACCAGCACGTCGAAGCCGTCGGCGGCGAGGCGATCGGCCACGGCCCGGCCGATGCCTCGGGCGCCCCCGGTCACGACCGCGCTCCGGCTCCCCATCCCGCCCGCCTAGGCCGTCGCCGTGCGGATGCGCTCGTAGACCCAGCGCTCGTTCTTCCCGAACCAGGGCTTGCGGGTCAGGTAGGTGCGCCAGGGCGTGCCGCCGGCCTCGGCCCGCTCCGGGCTGTCGAGCACCGACGGGTCGTCGAGGTCGTGGAGCGCCAGCCGGGTGAACGTCCCGTTCGACTCGGTCACCGTGTAGCGGCGGCACCGGCGCCACCCCTCGGCCCGGAGCAGCAGGGGGACGTGCTCGGTGTCGTACCAGGCGTCGAACTGCTCGACGTCCTCGTCAGGGACCGGGAACGCCACCACGTAGAGGTAGTCGTGCCCGACCGGGCCGAGGTCGTCGCCCGCCACCGAGATCTCGCCGGCGATCGCCCGGTAGAAGCGGTGGAGCCGAGAGATCATGGCGTCGGTGGCGGGGGCCGTGCGCGCCTGCATCTCCTTGTACTCCGGCGTCTGGACGACGCCCGGGTCGTCGAGCTCGTACACGACCGTGTACGCGGGCCGGTCGCGCCCGACCTGGCGGTAGCGGTGGGCGGCCCGGAAGCCCGGCACGCCGAGGCGGGAGGGGACGTGGTCCTCGTCGTACCAGCGGTTGAACTCGTCCTCGATCTCGGCGGGGGGCTCCATGTGGGCGAAGAGGATTCCGGGCACGGCGACTCCTTCAGGGGGTCAGAGGCCTAGGTAGGCCGCTCGGACGGTCTCGTCGTCGAGGAGCTCGTGGGCCGGCCCCTCGGCCACGACCCGGCCCCGCTCGAGCACGTAGGCCCGGTCGCTGATCCGCAGGGCGCTGGCCGCGTTCTGCTCGATGAGCAGGACGCCGGCGCCCAGGTCGCCGGCCAGGCTCCCTACGATGTCGAAGATCTGCTGGACGATCAGCGGCGCCAGGCCGGTCGACGGCTCGTCCATCACCAGGACCCGGGGCTGGAGGACGAGGGCGCGGGCGATGGCGAGCATCTGCTGCTCGCCGCCCGACATCGTCCCCGCCCGCTGGGTGCGGCGCTCGGCCAGCCGGGGGAAGCGGTCGAACGCCGCACCCAGCCGCCGCTCGGCCTCGGCGTCGCCGACGGGCCGGCCGTGGAAGGCGAGGCGCAGGTTCTCCTCGACGGTCAGCCCGGCGAACAGGCGCCGCCCCTCGGGCACCGACACCAGGCCGTCGCGCACGACGAGGTGGGGCGGGCGGCGGCGCAGGTCGCGGCCGGCGAGCGCGATCGAGCCCTGCTGGGGCACGAGGAACCCGGCCACGGCCCGGGCCAGCGTGCTCTTGCCGGCCCCGTTGGAGCCGAGCAGCGCCACCGTCTCGCCCGGCGCCACGTCGACCGACACGTCCTGGAGGACCGGCGGCCCGCCGTAGCCGACGTGGAGGTTGCGCACGGACAGCCCGGTGCTCACGCCTCCACCCCCAGGTAAGCGGCGACGACCTGTTCGTCGCGGGCCACCTCGTCGGGCGTGCCGGTCCGCAGCGGCACGCCGAAGTCGAGCACGGTGACGACGTCGGAGATGTCCATCACCAGGCGCATGTCGTGCTCCACCAGCAGGATCGACCGCCCCTCGGCGCGGATGTCCCGCAGCAGCCGGGCGAGCTCGTTGGTCTCGGTCTCGTTGAGGCCGGCCGCCGGCTCGTCGAGCAGCAGCAGCTCGGCGTCGGCCATCAGCGCCCGACCCACCTCCACCAGCCGGCGCTGCCCGACCGGGATCTCGTCGGGGCGCCGGTCGGCCAGGTGCGCCAGGCCGAGGCGGTCGAGCACGCCCAGCACCCGCTCGTGGACGGCCCGCTCCTCGCCCCGGGCCAGCAGCCGGGTGCCGCCCCGGAGCACGCCCGTCCGGGTGCGGTGGTAGGCGCCGAGCGCCAGGTTCTCGGCCACGGTCAGCTCGGGGCACAGCGCCACCAGCTGGAACGTCCGGGCCATGCCGAGCCGGGCCCGGCGGTGCGGGGGCTCGCGGGTGATGTCGCGGTCCCGCCACCTGATGCGCCCGGCGGTGGGCCGGTCGACGCCGGTGACCAGGTTGATGAACGTGGTCTTGCCGGCGCCGTTCGGGCCGATGAGGGCGTGGATCTGGCCGGGCGTGACCTGGAGGTCGACGCCGGACAGGGCGGTCACCCCGCCGAACCGGCGCTCGAGGCCGGACACGTCGAGCAGCGGGGCGGACCCGGCCGCCGGCCGCTCCCACGGCCCGTCGGCGGGGGCCGCCCCGGCGTCGGCGGCCGCGGCCCCCGAGCCGTCGCCGGCGACCTCGTCGGACCCGACGGCCGGCGTGGTCGGGACCGCCGGGCCTGGGCGGGCGGCGGTCGGCCCGGCGGACACCGACGCCGCCCGGCGACGGACCCAGGCCTCGACGGTCCCGACCACGCCGAGGCGGAACCGGACGAGCACGACGAGCGTGAGCAGGCCGAGCGCCAGCAGCTGCCAGTCCCGCAGCGACTGGACCGCCTCGGGGATGCCCCGCACGACGACGGCGCCGGCGAGCGCGCCCCACCCCGTGGCCATACCCCCGATGACGACCATGACGAGGAACTGGATGGACTGCGTGAGGCCCACGAACTCCGGCGACACGTAGGCAAGGGACTGGGCGAACAGGCCGCCGCCCAGCCCTGTGAAGGCGCACCCGAGCACGAACGTCCCGAGCTTCAGGCGGAGCACGTCGACGCCGACGGCGGCCGCCAGGGCGGGGTTGACGCGCAGCGCGGCGAGGGCGCGCCCCTGCCGGGACCGCCGCAGCGAGCGGACGAACCCGATACCGCCCAGCACCGCCGCCACGGCGATGACGTACATGGAGGCCACGGTCAGCTCGCCGGTGCCGAGCAGGTTACGGTCGACGCCGCCGACGCCGGACGGTCCGCCCGTCCAGTCCACGCCCTTGATGACCGACGCCACGATGAGGGCGGCGGCCAGCGTGAGCAGCGAGAAGTAGTAGCCGGTGGTCCGCAGCGCCACGAGGCCGACCACCAGCGCCCCGACGGCGGCCAGCAGGCACGCCCCGGCCAGCAGGACGACGCCGGGCAGCTCGGTCTCCCGGCTCCCGATGGCCACGGTGTAGGCCCCGATGCCGAAGAAGGCGGCGTGGCCCAGCGAGAGCATGCCGCCGTAGCCGTAGACGAGGTCGAGCCCGACGGCGGCGATCGCGTACGTGGTGACGGTCAGCGACAGCCCGAGCCAGAACGAGCTGGCCTGGAGCGGCCACGCGAGCACGGCGGCCAGGGCGATCGCCGCCGCCCACCGGTGCCGGGCGCTCATGCCCCCACCATCGCCCGGACCCGGCCGACGTAGGGCCCGGCGAGCACGACGGCGATCAGCACGAGCGACGTGGCCACGTCGCTGAACAGGTCGGAGACGTACCGGACGGTCAGCGCCTCGATCACGCCGAGGGCCAGGCCGCCGGCCAGCGCCCCGCCCACGGAGCTGCCGCCCAGCACCGCGGCCACGAAGCCCTTGAGGCTGAGCGCCAGGCCCCGGGAGAAGTCGACCAGGAACAGCGGCAGGGCCACCGCCCCGGCCAGCCCGCCGATCGTGCCGGCCAGCACGAGCCCGAGCAGCCGCAGGCGGTAGACGTCGATCCCGGTCATCCGGGCGGCGTCCGGGTCCTCGGCCACGGCGGACATGGCCTTGCCGGTGGCCGACCGGTCGATGACCGCGTGGGCCACCAGCGTCAGCACCACGGCTAGCGCCACCAGCGCGAGCGACTGGCGGGACATCCGGAGGCCGCCGAGGACGACGGGGTCCCCCGAGACCAGCACCGGCCCGGTCCGGGGGTCCCGCCCCCACAGCAGCACCTCGGCGCCCTGGAACGTGACCGCGAGCGCCACCGTCGTCAACAGCAGGATCGGGCCGGTGGCGTCCCGCAGGCGGCGCAGCAGCGCCCACTCCTGGACCGCGGCCAGGGCGCCGCCGAGGGCGGCCGCCGGCACGAGGGCCAAGGCGACCGGCCACCCGGCGGCCGTCAGCGTGGCGGTGGTGAAGCCGCCCAGGACGGAGAACTCGCCCTGGGCCAGGTTGACCACCCGGGTCACCCGCTGGGCGATGACGATGCCGAGGGCGACGAGCGCGTAGCTCGCCCCCACCGTCAGGCCCGCCCAGGCGACGGTCAGCAGGTCGCTCATCGGCGGCTCAGGCGGGGTCCCAGCCCGACCCGTTCCAGCGCATGATCCGGATCGGGTTCTCGTCCGGCAGGCCCAGGTGGTCGTCCTCGCCGTAGGAGAACACGGTGTGCAAGCCCGGGATCTCCACGCCGCTCTCGAGGTGGGCCGCCATCTCGTCGGGCGTCGACCCGCCCAGGGCGGCGTTCAGCGCCACCAGCTGGGAGTCCGCGATCGAGAAGCCGCTCCAGTCGGGAATGTGGCCGGCCTCCTCCTCGTACAGCTCGCTGAACCGCTCGACGAGCTCGCGCCGCCCGGGGTCGTCGATCTGGTCCGGGGTGAACGCCAGGGAGCCCGTGAACAGCAGCTCGCTGGGCACGCTGTCGCCGGCCAGATCCATGAGCGACAGCGACATCGACGAGAAGTTGAGGAACGTGGGCACGTCGAGGTCGGCGTTCTTGAGGGCCCGCAGCGCGGTCACGACCTGGGAGCCGGACGACCAGATGAACACGGCGTCGACATCGGCGGAGGCGATCGCGCTCACCTGGGGCGTCAGCTCGGTGGCCGACGGGTCGAACTGCTGATCGACGAACTCGATGCCGTGCTCCTCGGCGACCTCGAGGGCCGCGTCGCGGGCGGCCTCGCCGGTCGTGTCGGAGCTGGTCAGCAGCCCGACGCGGGCCCAGTCCTGCTCGCCCATGTAGGCGACCGCGGCCTCCATGGCCACCTCGGCGGTGGGGATGGCCTGGAAGATCGTCGAGTCCGGTTCGGGGAACCCGTGCGGCGTGGCCGTGGTCATGAACGTCCGGCCGTCGGCCACCGGGGCGGCCGCTTGGAACATGGCCCCGAAGTGCGGGCCGTTCACGATGTCGACCTCGTCGACGTAGCGGTTGACGCAGCTCACCGACCGCTCGGGGTTGCCCTCGTCGTTGCAGATCCGCATCGACACGGGCCGGTCCGGGTGCTCCTCGTTCCAGAGCTCCTCGACCGCGGCGGTCGTGGCGCTGGCGGTCTCGGCCGCCACCGCGGCGAGCGGGCCGGTCTCCGGGAAGATCACCAGCATCTCGACGGGACCGGTGGCCTCCTCGCCGTCGCCGCCACCCGTCGTGCCGCTGGGCTCGTCCTCGGTGCAGGCGGCGGCCAGCGCCAGCAGCGGCACCAGCCCCGCGGTGATCGCCCGCCGGAATCCGCGTTTCATCACGTATCCCCCTCGTGCTCTGTCCTGACTGTCATCCGACCTGTGCCGCCGGCTCCCCGGCGGCCAACCCCCAGCCCGCGAGGTACTCCCGCAGCGACGCCACCTCGTCGGCGCCGAGCGCGTCGTACGGGTGGACGGGGTCGCCGACGTCGCAGCCGACGATCCCCATCGCCGCCTTGCACGCCGGGCCGAGGCCCAGGCGCATCCACGCCGACGGGAAGCGACCGAAGAACGACTGGAGGCGGCGGGTCTCGGCGTCGTCGCCGGCCTCGATCGCCGCCACCAGGGCGGTGGCGATGGCCAGCGCCGGCGGCGGCATCATCGCCCCGCTGCCACCGGCCGCCAGCGTGGTCTGGATCGACTCCATGTTGGTGTACACGCGGGCCAGGCCGGCCTGCTCGACCTCCTGGCACAGCCGCAGGACCTTGATGACGTCGCGCGACGTCTCCTTCATGGCCGCCACGTTGGGGTGGGCGGCGACCTCGGCGATGGCGTCGACCGACGGGTCCACCCCGGTGCGCGGGTTGCAGTAGACGAAGACCGGCACGGGGCTCACGTCGGCCAGCGCGTGGTACCAGGCCAGGAGCTCGCCGGTCGTCGGCGCCGCGCCCCAGGGCTTGGGCCCGGCCACGGCCAGCACGTAGCCGGCGCCGACGGCGGCCATGCGCTCGGCCAGGTGGCACGCCTGGTCGACGCTGACGGCCGAGACGCCTGCGACCACCGGCACGTCGCCCAGCCGCTCGGCCGCCCGCTTGACCAGGTCCACTCGCTGATCCGCGGTGAGGACGTGGTACTCCTGCACCTCGACGCCGGCGACGGCCACGGCCACGGGCCGGTGCCGAGCGATGAAGTCGAGCTCGGCGTCGAAGCGGTCCTCGTCGACCGTGGTCGTGCCCCGCCGGAACGGGGTGAGGGCGGCCACGATCAGGCCCGTCCGCAGGTCCGTGGCGCTCACGCCGTCACCTCCAGCAGCACTCGGGCGTGCCCGGCGTCGCCGGCCCGGACCGCCAGCGGTGCGGCGTGGACGACGACCCGCTGGCCGGCGAACGGCGCCAGGTCCGCGAGGTTCTCGATGATCAGCACGCCGGATCCGAGCAGGGTCCGGTGCACCGGGTAGTCGAAGCCCGGGCCGCGGCGCTCGACCGGGGCGTCGACGGTGATGCAGTCGACGCCCAGCATGTTGACGCCGGTCTCGACCAGCCACTCGGCCAGCGCCACCGACGGATAGGGGTGGTCGTTGTACTCGGGCGCCTCGAAGTGGCGGGCCCAGCCGGTGCTGAGCAGCACCACGTCGCCGCGGCGGACGTCGGCCGCCGCCACGTCCTCGACCGGGATCTCCTCCCCCGGCCCCCGGTTCACGGCGACGACCACGCCGGGGCTGACGAACCGGTCGACGGGGACCTCGTCGATGGTCGCCCCGTCGGCCAGGGCGTGGCGCGGGGCGTCGATGTGGGTGCCGGCGTGGGTGGCCAGGTGCAACAGCGAGATGTTCAGCGGCTGCCCGGCGTCGATGGAGGTGACCGGGTCGACGCCCACCTCGGGCAGCACCGGGATCTTGGGCATCCCCGCCCACACCGGGTGGGACACGTCGTGCAGCACGGTCACGACCCCGCGCCTCCCGTCTCGTCGACGACCGTCTCGGCGCCCACCGCCTCGTCGAGGAAGGCCAGCACCGCGGCCAGGGTCTCCTCGGTGTGGTCGAGGTGGGGCTGGTGGCGGGCGCCGTCGACGACCACGGCGCGCCCGTTGGGGATCAGCTCCGCCATCTGCTCGGCCCAGCCGGGCTCGAGCAGCACGTCGTCGGACCCGGCGACCAGCAGCAGCGGCACGGTCACGCGCCCGAGCGCCTCCCGGTAAGCGGGACGCCAGTCGGGTGCCTCCTGGCCGGCGCGGGCCGGGTGCTGGAGGCGCGCGGCGGCCAGCGCCTCGTAGTGCCCGGGCGCCAGGCTCCGCTGGTAGCGGTCCTCGACGACCTCGTCGGCGGGCTGGGCGACCATCAGCTCGGCCACCATCCGGGCCCACTCCGGCGTGGGCTCGTAGGCCTGGAGGCGGGCGAACTCGGCGGGCTTCATGTGGATGCCGCCCGGCCCGCAGATGCTGACGCCGCACCGCATGGGGAGCGAGCCGCTGGCGGCCCCCCGCAGGACCATGCCGCCGCCGAAGGAGCTGCCGACGAAGGCGGGGCGGTCCAGCTCGAGGGTCTCGCACAGGGCCCGCACATGGTCGATGCGCTGGGTCATCGGGTCGCGGTCGAAGAACGCGACCTTGGCCGTGCCCCCGTGCCCGAGCAGGTCGGGGGCGATGACCCGGTAGCGCTCGGCGAAGGCGTCGATCACCGGCGACCAGCAGGTCTCGGCGTCGGAGCCGAAGGCGCCGTCGTGGAGCAGCACGACCGGCGGGGCGTCAGCGTCGCCGGCCTCGAGGTAGCTCGTGTCCAGGCCGAACACCCGGACCTCGGACCGGGCGGCGCTCACGACGCCACCTTCCCGGACTCGAGCAGCTCGGGCCGGGGCGGGGCGCTGGGCAGGTAGTCGGCCAGCGCCGGCATCACGTGCTCGGCGAACCGCTCCATGTTGGCGATGGTCTGCTCGTGGGTCATCGTGCCGGTGTGCAGCATCGGGAGGAGGGTCCCGATGCCGGTGGCGTCGATGACCTCCTGCAGGCGGCGCAGGACGGTCTTGGGGCCGCCCACGACGATCTCGCCGCGGGCGTTGTACTCCTCGGGGCTGGGGTGCTCGCGCCCCAGCGACCCCCGGGCGGCCATGACGCCCTTCCACGAGCTGGCCGACAGGTACCCGGGCGGGAAGAACGCGGCCGGCGGCCGGTGTCGCGACTTCTCGTACAGGTAGCGCACGTGGGGGGCGAACTCCTCCATGGCGGTCTCGTCGTCCTTGCCCACGTAGATGGGCGGGGACCAACCGAGCTGGTGGGGGTGCGGCTCATACCCGAACGACCGCGCCGCCTTCCAGTACTGGTCCATGGTCCGGGCCAGGTTGGCCACCGGGGCCGCCGTCTGGGCCACCGGGTGGCGCCGCTCGGCCGCCCAGACCACGGTCGAGCCGCTGCCCTGCGTCGGCACCCAGAGCGGCGGGTGTGGCTTCTGCATCGGCCGCGGCCAGGGGTTGACGTAGGAGAAGTCGTAGTGCTTGCCGTGCCAGGCGAACGGGCCCGGCCGGGTCCAGGCCGCGACGATGAGGTCGTGCGCCTCGCGGAACCGCTCCTCGGAGTGGACCGGGTTGAGGGACGCCGAGTGGTACTCGGCGCCGATGCCGCGGACGATGCCGGACACGATCCGCCCGCCGCTCATGACGTCGAGCATCGCCACCTCCTCCGCCACCCGGAGCGGGTGGTCGCGCAGGGCGATGGCGTTGCCGATGATGGCGATCTGCACCCGCTGGGTCCGCTGGATCAGCGCCATGGCGATCAGGTTCGGCGCCGGCATGAGCCCGTAGGCGGTCTGGTGGTGCTCGTTGACGCTCACCGCGTCGAACCCGAGCTCCTCGGCGTAGACCAGCTCGGAGATGTAGCGCTCGTACAGCTCCTGGCCCCGCTCGGGGTCGAAGTTGGCGTTCGAGTAGGTCACCCAGGCCGACGGCTCCCGCTGCTCGAAGTCCTCGGGCAGGTAGGGCCACGGCATCAGGTGGAACATGGCGATCCTCATCGCACGGCCTCCGGGAGCGTTGCGACGTGACGGTCGAGGAACCCCCGGGCCGCAGCGGCGACGACGTCGCACTGCTCGATGCCCAGGAAGTGGGCGCCGCCGGGGACGATCTCGGCGGTGCCGTTGCCGAGCAGGTCGACCCAGCGCTGGGCGTAGGAGGGCGGCAGGAGCCGGTCCTCGGCCCCCCACACGACCAGCGTCGGGGCCGTGATGCGGTGGAGCTTGTGGCCCAGCCGCTTGCTGGCCAGGCGGGGGTTCCACCCGAGGCGGGCCGCCATCGAGTCGTTGGCGTAGGCCTCGTCGGGCGTGATCTCGGGCTTGTTGGCGGGATCGGCGAACAGCGTGCGGTCGCGATCGGCGTCGTGCATGAACCAGTGGTCGGCCGGCGGCTCCTCCGGCACGTACAGCCCGGCCGGGGCCACCAGCACGGCGGCGGCCACCCGGCGGCCGAGCAGGATCGCCAGCTCGGCGGCGATCCACCCGCCGATCGACGGGCCGACGAGCGTCAGCGGGCCGTCGGGCGTGACCGCGTCGACGAGGTCGAGGAGCACGTGGGCCACGTCCTCGCTGGTCTCGACCCACTCCGGTCGCTCGCTGTCGCCGAAGCCGGGCACCACCGGCGCGAAGACCTGGAACCGCTCGGCGAGCTGGCCCGCCAGCGCCCCGGGCGCGGCCGAGGTCTCGTCGTGGAGGTACCAGAGCGGCGGACCGCTGCCGGCGGTGCGGAGCTGGAACGTACAGGGTCCCCTGCTGACGGTGAAGCTGGCGAACGCAGAAGCCATGGACACATCCGGCGGTCTTGGGTGGTGTGCGGGAGCTGGTGTGCTGGGTGCTGTGTGCGCTGTGCTGGGTGTAGCAAGTTTGTGCGATAGTCGCACATATGCTGTGCATTGCGCACTGCCTGTTGCAGCGGGATAATGAACGGGCATGGCTGGAGGTGTCAAGGTGGAAAATCGACCGGAGGCGGTTGAGCCGCCCCGCCCCCGCCGTCAGGGCGACCGTCGGGGCGACGCAGACAAGTCCTCCGTCCAATCCGTCCAGCGGGCGGCGGACGTGCTGGACGCGGTGGCCGCCACGGTCGAGCCGCTCACCGTCCGGCAGATCGCCCAGGCCACGGGCCTCGATCGGACCGTCGCCCACCGCCAGGCGCGCACGCTCGCCCAGCTCGGCTTCCTCGAGGAGGGCGACGGCGCCTACCGCCTCGGCCCCCGGCTGCTGCTGCTCGGCAACGCCTACCTCGACCGCCTGGCCATCCGGCGGGCGGTGCTGCCGTTCGCCGTCGACCTCCAGATCCGGGCGGTCGCCGGGCACCCGTGGGTGGTCGGCGTGGCCGTACCGGTGGGGGCCGACGCCGTGCTCATCGACCGGATCTGGACGCCGGAGACGCCGCTCGACTCGATCCTCGACGTCGGCACCCGGCTGCCGATCGACCGCAGCGCCAACGGCCGGGCCATGCTCGCCTACTACGACGACGACGAGGTGGTCGCGCTCGTCGGCGCCGAGCGGGCCGCCGAGCTGGCGCCCGTGCTCGCCGACATCCGGGCCAGCGGCGGCATCGCGCTGTCGTCCAACGAGCGGCGGCCCGGCATCTCGGCCATCGCGGCCGTCGTGCGGGGCCGCTCCGGCCGGCCGGTCGGCGCCATCGCCATCTCCGGCCCCGAGCTGGAGGAGCATCTGTCCACGACGTCGGTGCTGGCGGAGCACCTGTCCCGCACGGCCGCCAGCATCGGGATGATGCTGTGAGCGGGGAGGCTGCCGTGAGCGACGGCAGGGCTGGGGCTGCGGCTGGCGGCGCTGGCGCCGCGCCGGTCCTCGACCTGTCCGGGACCGTCGCCGTCCCCCTCGGGTGCGGCTGGACGACCGGGCCCGGCGCGACGAGCACGGTCCGCTGCCCCTACGACGACGCCCGGGTGGCCGAGGTGCCGGAGCTGGGCCCCGATGACGCGGCGCGGGCCGTCGAGACGGCCGCGGCCCTGGCCGCCGCCCCGTTGCCGCTCCACGAGCGGGCCGCCGTGCTCGACGAGGCCGCCCGCCGCCTGGCCGCCCACCGCGAGGAGGCGGCCCGTCTCATCGCCCTGGAGGCCGCCAAGCCGATCCGCACCGCCCGGGGCGAGGCCGACCGGGCGGTGGAGACGCTCACGCTCTCGGCCGCCGAGGCCCGCCAGCTGGCCGGCGAGGTCGTCCCGCTCGACGCCACGCCGACCGGCGCCGGGAAGCTGGCGTTCACGCGGCGCCGGCCCGTCGGGCCGGTGGCGGCGATCACGCCGTTCAATTTCCCGCTCAACCTGGTGGCCCACAAGGTCGGTCCCGCGGTCGCCGCCGGGTGCCCGGTGGTGGTCAAGCCGGCGCCGGCCACCCCGCTGTCCGCCATCCTGCTGGCCCGGCTGCTCGAGGACGCCGGCCTCCCGCCCGGCTGGGTCCAGGTCCTACCGGGCGGTGCCGAGGTCGGGGCGGCGCTCGTCGACGCCGAGCCGGTCCGGTTCGTGAGCTTCACCGGCAGCGACACGGTCGGGTGGGCGATCGCCGCCCGGGCGCCCCGCAAGCGCGTCGCGCTGGAGCTCGGGTCGAACGCCCCGCTGATCGTCGACGAGGGCGGCGACTGGGCCGCCGCGGCGGACCGGGCGGCGGTCGCCGGGTTCACGCACGCCGGCCAGTCCTGCGTGTCGGTCCAGCGCGTCTACGTCCACGAGCGCCACCTCGACGACTTCCTCGCCCGGTTGGTGGACCGGGTGGCGGCGCTGCGGGTGGGCCACCCGCTCGACGAGGAGGCCGACCTGTCGTCGGTCATCTCCCGCCGCGAGCAGGACCGCATCGTGTCGTGGATCGAGAGCGCCACCGCGGCTGGCGCCACCGTGCTGACCGGCGGCGGGCTCGAGGGCGGGCACCTCCGGCCCACGGTCGTCACCGGCGTGCCCGACGACCACCCGCTGTCCTGCCGCGAGGTGTTCGGGCCCGTGGTCGCCGTCGCCGGCGTGGCCGACCTCGACGAGGCCGTGGCCCGGTCGAACGCCAGCCCGTTCGGCCTGCAGGCGGGCGTGTTCACGCCGTCGATCGACCGGGCGTTGCGGGCGGTGCAGGCCCTCGAGTTCGGCACGGTCCTCGTCAACGAGGTCCCCACGTTCCGGGTCGACAGCCAGCCCTACGGCGGGGTCAAGGACTCGGGGAACACCCGCGAGGGACCCCGCTACGCCATCCGCGAGATGACGGAGGAGCAGCTCGTGATGATCGACGCAGGGTCGTCCTGGCGATGAGCGCCGACGTGTCGCCGGTGCCGGTGCGGGGCGCGGTCTCGACGGCGCCCCGCAAGGTGGTCGTCCTCCGCGAGGAGGTCCGCGCGGACGGGCGGGAGGCCGACGGGGCCCCACTCGTCCGGGTGGCGGCCGCCGCGGTTCTCGCCAACCCCTACGCCGGCCGCCCGTTCCAGGACGACCTCGGCGCCGTGGTCGCCGCCTCGGCGGAGGTCGGCGCCCACCTCGGCGGCCTGGCCTGCGACGCGCTCGACGGGCCGGTGGCCAGCTACGGCAAGGGCGCGATCGTCGGCACGGCCGGCGAGCAGGAGCACGCCGTCGCCTGGCTGACCTCGACGTTCGGCGACGCCCTGCGGGAGGCGATCGGCGGCGGCCGTGCCTGGATCCCGTCGGTCACCAAGCGGGGCGGGCCCGGTGCCGTCCTCGACGTGCCGCTCGCCCACCGCCACGAGATCTGGGTCCGCTCCCACTACGACGCGGTCACGGTGGCGGTGCCCGACGCGCCCGGGCCCGACGAGGTGGTGGTCGTGGTCGCCGTCGCCAACCGGGGTCGGCTCAACGCCCGGCTCGGGGGGCTCAGCGCGGACGAGGTGGAGCCGTGAGCGGGGGCGGCGGGGGTGCTGGGGTCGGCGGGGCCGTGAGCGGGGGCGGCGAGGCCGGAGGGACCAGGGCCGGCGCAGCGGGGACCGGCGCCCGGACCGCGCTGGTGGGGATCGGCGACCTGTTCACCGGCGACCTGGCCGAGCCCCGGCGGACCGACGTGCGGACCCTGATCATCGACGATGGCCGCATCGCCGAGCTGTCGACCTCCCCCGACGCGCCGCCGGACGCCGCCCGTGTCGTCGATGTCGGCGGCATGACCGTGGCCGCCGGGCTCATCGACTCCCACTGCCACGTGGTCCTCGGCGACTACACGCCCCGCCAGAAGACCGTCGACTTCCTCGACAGCTACGTGCACGGCGGCATCACCAGCGTGGTGTCGCCGGGCGAGATCCACGCCCCCGGCCGCAGCCACGAGCCGGTGGCGGTCAAGGCTCTGGCGGTGACCGCCGCCCACCTGTTCGCGGGCTTCCGGCCCGGCGGGATGAAGGTCCACGCCGGCACGGTCGTCGTCGAGCCCGGGCTGGGGCCCGACGACTTCGCCGGGCTCCGCCGGGACGGGGTCCGCTTCGCCAAGGTCGGCTTCGGCGCCGTGGTCGACCCCCACGACTACGTGGCCCCGGTCCGGGCCGCCCAGGACGCCGGCCTGACCGTGATGGCCCACTGCGGCGGCGCGTCGCTGCCCGGGTCCCGGCCGATCCTCGGCGAGCACCTCCTCGCCATCCGCCCCGACGTGTGCGGCCACGTCAACGGCGGCACCACCGCGCTGAGCGACGACGACGTCCGCTGCCTGGTGACCGACACCGACATGGCGCTGCAGCTGGTGCAGGCCGGCAACCTCCGCTCGGCGCTGGTGATCTTGGAGGCGGCCGTGGCGGCCGACCAGCTCCACCGGGTCGTCCTCGCCAGCGACACGCCGACGGGCACCGGGGTCATGCCGCTCGCCGTGCTCAAGACGATCGCCGAGCTGTCGTCGCTGGGCGGCCTCGACCCCGCCGTCGCCTGGGCGCTCGCCTCCGGCAACAACGCCGCCTGCTTCGGGCTCGACGGGCAGGGCACGCTGGCGCCGGGCCGGTGCGCCGACCTGGTCGTCCTCGACGCGCCCCGGGGCTGCACGGCCGGGCCCACCGCCCACGACGCCCTGGCCTACGGCGACATCCCCGGCATCGCCGGGGTCATGATCGACGGCGAGCTGGTCGTGACCCGGAGCCGCAACACCGTCCAGGCCGAGCGCCAGCTCGCCGGCCCCGCGGCGCTGTCGCCCGTCCCCTCCCCCTCCGTCACCCCGACCTGCTGCTGACCCCTGCCCGCCGGGAGCGGTGGATCGGTGGACCGGCGCGGGCGGGTGGGCGGCGGCGGGCGGGCGTCAGCCCTGCCTGGCCTCGTAGGTCGTCGGCCGGCCCTCGGCGTCCAGCGTCGTGACGAGCGTGCCGCGCACGCAGGCCGCCGGGTAGCCGGGCACGAGGTCGCCGCTGCATCGGAACGTGAGGCCGCCGCCGTTGGGTAGCTCGGTCTCGGGCATGCTCCTGATCGCCGCCAGGACGGTCTCCCGCGTGACCTCGCCGGTCAGCTCCTCGAGTGCGGCGTCCAAACCGGCGATGGCGGTGAAGGCGCCGTGGCCGGTGGCCCGGCTCGTGTCGATCCCGTCGCCGAACTCCGCCATCACGGTCCGGTACAGGGCGTCGGACTCGTCGTTGGCGTCCACCGGGGAGGAGGCGCCGACGGTGATGCCCTCGAGCTGGGCGCCCGGCACCGCGTCGCGGGTGGCGTCGGTGATGCACTGCGGGATCGACGTGACCGGGCCGTCGAACCCGACCGTCTCCATCGCCTGGAAGGCGGCGATGCAGAAGGCGTCGTTGCCGAGCACGTGCACCACGCCGGGATCGGCGTTGAGGATGGGCGTGAGCTGGGCCGTCATGTCCGCCGTCCCCGGCGGGATCGCCACGATCTCGAGGTCGATGCCCGCCTCCTCGAACTGGGCCGCGCCGACGCTCTCGTAGGGGGCGACCGCCGGCGGGACGTCGATGACGACCACCGTGACCTTGTCGACGTCGTTGGCCTCGGCGACGCTGATCGGCACGCCGACCGTCGACGCGGTCGGGTCGCCGAGCCCGAACGTCGTCTCGGCATCTGCGAGCACCGCGTCGCCCTGGGCGGCGAAGAACATCGCCGGGACGCCAGCCTGGTGCAGCGGCTCCCACACCTGCTCGACCTCGGCGGTGGTCCCCACCACGACGGCGACGACGTCCTCCTCGACCATCCGGTTGGCGCAGTCGGTGGCGACGGCGGGGTCGAGCTGCGCCTCGCAGGGCACGATCTCGATGGGGCGACCGGCGATCCCGCCCCGGTGGGTGTTCAGGTAGGCGACGGTGGCGTCGGCCACGTCGAAGTCGACGGACTGGTCGGTCGTGGCGTTCCGCCCGTCGCTGATGAAGCCGATCCGGACCGACTCCCCGCTCGCCTCGTCCGTCGGGCCGAGGTCGATCGTCACCGCGCCCTCGGCGCCCGACGCCCCGCCGTCGGCGGTGCCTCCGCCGTCGCCATCATCGCCGTCCCCGCACCCCGCGGCCAGCACCAGCGCCACCACCGTGCCCACGGCCAGCAGCCTTCCGGCCGGCCGCCGACGCCACCCGAACGAACCCGACATCGCCTGGCCCCCCTCGCAGGTCGGCGCCGGACCCCCCGCCCGGCACCTGCGCCCACCCTACCGAGAAACCGACCTCGACGTCGGATTGAATTTATACGAATCGGCGCCGCTCCCCCGGCGACGCCCCAAGGTCCGACCGGGCGCGGGACAGCGGTCGGCGCGGCCGCATCCCTGACCGTGCGGAGCCTGCCCAGCAGGGAAGGATGGCGGTTGGCGACGGGTCCGGTGCAGGAGGCCCCGGGGCCGGCGGGCGCGCCGAGCCCCACCTCTGGCGCCTGACCGGGGCCGCCTGACGCCTGCGTCGCGGGCGTCGGCCGGGCGTGCGGCGGCCGGGTCAGGAGACCTCGCGGAGGGCGTCGGCCGGGCGCGCGGCGGCCAGGGGGAGCGTGACGGTGAGGACGCCGTCGGCGAGCCGGGCCCGGGCCTGCGCGCGGTCGACGGGACGGCCGACCGACAGGCGCTGCCAGAGGGCACGCTCCCGCCCGCCGGCGGGCCCCGACGGGCGCTCCGCCGTCACGGTGAGCACGTCACCGTCGAGGTCGACGGCCACCGTCGCCGGGTCGGCGTCGAGGAGGTCGATGTGCACGACCACCGTCCCGTCGCGGACGTAGGCGTCCATGGGCATGAGGCACCGCTCCTTCTCGTGGCCGGCGGCGTGCGCCGGCCGCCCCTGCGCGGGCCGGTTCAGGGCCACCCGGGTGGGCAGGGCTGCGACGTGGCGGGAACGCCGGAGGTGTCTGAGCCTCATTGCCTGACCATCCGCCACGCAGGCCACCGGCCGGCAGGGACTTTGGTCCCGATCCGCCGGGGACGGGCGGCCCCGAGCTGGTCGCCCCGGCGACAACGACGGGACCCGGCCAGCCTCCCGGCCGAGCCCCGAGGGAGGGGTGTCCGTCCGGCCCCGCCCGATGGGACTTTCGCCACTGGGAACCCGGGCGCGCCCCGCCGACGATGGCGGTATGGATGGTCGCTCCGCTTCCGGGTCCGGGTCCGATCGGCTGGCGTCCGCCCTGGCGCCGTTCGGCGCCGAGGCCGTCGCCATCGCCCGCCTCGTCGTGCCGCTCGACGGGTCTCCGTTCGCCGAGCGGGCGCTGCCCGTGGCCCGGTGGGCCGCCGGCGCGCTCGCGGCCGACGTCCAGGTGGTCGAGGTCGTGCCCGCCCGGGACGACGAGGCCGCCGAGGCGGCGATCCGCTACCTCGACGCCGTCGCCCACCGCCACCGGGCCACCAGCTGGGACGTGCTGCGCGGCGACGACGTGGCCCGGGCGCTGGCCGACGCGGTCGCCGGGGCGCCCGACCGGGTCGCCTGCATCGCCACCCACGGCCGGGACCGCAGCGCCGCGCTGCTCGGGTCGGTGGCGGCCGCGCTCCTGCACCGCAGCCGCCGGCCGGTGCTGCTGGCCGGCCCGCACGCCCGGCCGGTCGACGCCACCGACGCCCCCGTCGTGGTCGCGGTCGACGGGACCGCCCGCGACGACCACCTCGTCCCGGTCGCCCTCGGCTGGGCCGGCCGGCTGGCCCGCCCGCTCGTGATCGCCACGGTGGCGGAGCCCGCGCCCCGGCCCTACGAGCGGGCGGGCGCCGAGCGCCGGGCCCACGGGCCCGCCGACCCCGAGCGCTACGTCGACGAGCTCGCGGCCCGGGCGGCCAAAGCCGGGGCCGAGGCCGGCGTGGCGGTCGAGGGCCGGGTGATCTACGACCCGGTCAGCGTGCGGGAGGGCCTCGTCCCCGAGCTCGACCGCACCGCCGCCCTCGTCGTGCTGGGCTCCCGCCCCCGCCAGGGCCTGCCCCGCATGGTCCTCGGCAGCCACGCCGCCCGCATCGTCCACGACGTCGCCATCCCGGCGCTCGCCGTGCCGCTTCCCGCCGCCGGCGAGTCGCCCACCTGAGCGGTGGCGGCGCGCCGCCGGCCGGACCGGCGCGGCTGGAGCGGCGCCGGCGAGCGGCAGGCGGGGTTGGGACCCCGGGCCCTCCCCGGCACGCTGGTCGTGGCGGACGATGGGACGATGTCAGCGAGGAGTCCGAGCAGTCACAGAGTCGTGACCGGTACCGGAGGCTGACCGCACCGATGGCATCCCTGAGCGTCGCTGAGCTCGTCGAGGAGGCGCCCTGGCGCTGGCGCATCGACCGCACCGGCGATATGCGCGTGCCGGGCGTCGTGTTCGCGTCCCGCGAGCTGCTGCCCGACATCGCCGGCGACCGGTCGCTCGACCAGGTGGCCAACGTGGCCACCCTCCCGGGCATCGTGGGCGCCTCCTACGCCATGCCCGACGTGCACTGGGGCTACGGGTTCCCGATCGGCGGGGTGGCCGCCACCGACGTCGAGGAGGGCGGCGTGATCTCGCCGGGCGGCGTGGGCTTCGACATCTCCTGTGGGGTCCGGCTCCTGCGCAGCGAGGTCCGCCGCGACGAGCTGGAGCCGAACCGGGCCCGCCTCATGGACGCGCTCGACCGCCGCGTCCCCAAGGGCATGGGGCGGGGCGCGGTGTGGGACGTGCGCGACGACGCCGAGCTGCGCCGGGTCCTCACCCGGGGCGCGGTCGAGGCCGTCGACCGGGGCTTCGGGACCGAGCACGACCTCGCCCGCTGCGAGGACGGCGGCATGCTGGTCGGCGCCGACCCCGCCGCGGTCAGCGACCGGGCCCTGGCCCGCGGCCTGCGCCAGCTCGGGAGCCTGGGCTCGGGCAACCACTTCCTCGAGCTCCAGGCGGTCGACCGGGTCGACGACCCCGCCATCGCCGCCGCGCTCGGCCTGGAGGCCGGCCAGGTGTGCGTGATGATCCACTCCGGGTCGCGGGGGCTCGGCCACCAGGTGTGCACCGACCACGTCCGGCAGATGGAGGCGGCCATGGCCCGCTACGGCGTCCGGGTCCCCGACCCGCAGCTCGCCTGCGTGCCGGTCCGGTCCCCGGAGGGCGAGGCCTACCTGGCCGCCATGGCCGCGGCCGCCAACTACGGCCGGGCCAACCGGCACATGCTGGCCGTCGCCGCCCGCCGGGCGTTCGCCGCTGCCGGGGTCGGCGACCTCGAGCTGGTCTACGACGTGTCCCACAACCTCGCCAAGCTCGAGTACCACGAGGTCGACGGCGCCCGCCGCCTGCTGTGCGTGCACCGCAAGGGCGCCACCCGGGCCCTCCCGCCGCACCACCCCGACCTCCCCGCCGACCTGGCCGAGGTCGGCCAGCCCGTGCTGGTCCCCGGCTCGATGGGCACGGCGTCGTACGTGCTGGCCGGCACCGTCACCAACACCGCGTTCCACTCCACCTGCCACGGCGCCGGCCGGACGATGAGCCGCACCGCCGCCCGCCGCCAGGTCCGGGGCCCGGCGCTGCGCCGCGAGCTCGAGGCGGCCGGCGTGGCCGTGCGCGCCGCCTCCAACCGGGGGCTGGCCGAGGAGGCGCCGCTCTCCTACAAGGACGTGGACGAGGTGGTGGCGACCGTCGAGCGCGTCGGCCTCGCCCGTCGGGTGGCGCGCCTCGTCCCTATCGGGGTCGTGAAGGGCTGACCGGGCGGGGACCTCGGGCGGGACCCGGTCGGGGTCAGACGTCGACCAGGAAGCGGCACGACACCCCCTCGGGGGTCTGGCGCACCGCCAGCTCCGACCGCGAGATCGCCTTCGGAACCGCGCCGGCGGGCTCCACCCGGTCGCGGGGCGCCAGCCGCAGCACCGCGTCGAGCGCGCCGCCGTCCGTCACCCGGACCTCGGCGGCGACCGGCACGTCCACCTCGGTGTCCAGCGCGAACAGCACCTCGTCCAGGAGGTCCACGAGCTGCGTCTCCGGCAGCCCCGGGGGGATCCGCACCGGGCGCCCGACCGGGGCGGGACCCTCGGCCGGCTCGGCGTCCTCGGCGCCCTCGGCGGACGCCGCCGGGCGGGCGTAGACCTCCGCCAGCGCTGCCACGGCCTCCTCCAGGCAGCCGGGCAGGTCGGGCGCCCACGCCTCGAGGATGACGTCCGCCGTGTGGGCGACGGCCCGGTGTCCGCGCTCACCTCCCATCGCGCACCAGGGTGCCACGGGTGGCACCGCCCCGGCCCCCGGGACCACGCCGGCGGGCCCGTGCCGACGGTCGAGCGCCGACGGCCCGGCATCGACGCCATGCGTGGACCGTCGGCACCGGTCGCTGGGACCTTCGACCCTGCCGCCGGGCGGGCGCGCCGCACGACGCTGGCCGGTGACGGACCCGACCCGGAGGTGATCGCATGGTCACGCTGAGCATCATCAAGGCCGACACCGGCGGGATGGTGGGCCACTCGTCGGTGCATCCCCGGATGGTCGACTGCGCCCACCAGCACGTCCGCGACGCCATCGAGGGGGGCCTGATCCTGGACGGGGACGTCGCCGCCTGCGGCGACGACACGTCGCTGATCCTCCTGCACGACCGCGGCGAGGAGGACGAGGCGATCCACCGCTTCGCCTGGGACACGTTCCGAGCCACCACCGACATCGCCCGCGAGCTCGGCCTCTACGGCGCCGGCCAGGACCTGTTGGCGGATGCCTTCAGCGGCAACCTCCGCGGCCTCGGGCCCGGCTACGCCGAGGCCAGCTTCACGGTCCGGCCCTCCGAGCCGGTCCTGTGCTTCCTGGCCGACAAGACCGAGCCCGGCGCCTGGAACCTGCCGCTCTACCGGATCTTCGCCGACCCCTTCAACACCGCCGGGCTGGTCATCGACCCCAAGATGCACGCCGGGTTCAGCTTCGAGGTCTACGACCTCCGGGAGCACAAGGCCCTCTGGCTGGACTGCCCGGCCGAGATCTACGACCTGCTGCTGTTCATCGGCGCCCCGGCCCGCTACGTGGTCAAGTCGGTGCGGTCCAAGGCGCTCGGCGAGGTGGCGGCCGCCACCAGCCCGCAGCGCCTGTCGCTGATCGCCGGCCGGTACGTCGGCAAGGACGACCCGGTCATGATCGTCCGCTGCCAGTCCGGGTTCCCGGCCGTGGGCGAGGTGCTCGAGCCGTTCGCCTTCCCCCACGCCGTGGCCGGGGCCATGCGCGGCTCGCACCACGCCCCGCTCATGCCGGTCGGGCTCGACGACGCCCACCCGACCCGGTTCGACGGGCCGCCCCGGGTGGTGTGCCTCGGGTACCAGGTCCAGAACCAGCGCCTCGTCGGCCGACGGGACATGTTCGCCGACCCGGCCTTCGACCGGGCCCGCCAGCAGGCCAACGAGGCCATGGACTACTTCCGGCGCCACGGGCCCTTCGAGCCCCACCGGCTCCCCCACGACGAGATGGAGTACACGACCCTGCCGGCCGTGGCCGAGCGCCTGGCCGCACGGTGGGAGGACCTGCCGGACACGGCGGATGCCGGGGCTGCGGGGGACGGGCCCGCCGGGGACGGGGCCACCGAGCCCGAGCCGGCGCCCGCCGCCCAGGGGGCGTCCTGATGGGCGCCGCCCGGGTGCCCGACACGCTCGGTGCGTCCGGCGGAGCTGGCGCGTCCCGCGTAGCCCGCGTCGCCCGCCTGTCCGGGCTCGCCCTGTTGGCCGTCACGGTCTCGTGGCTGGCGTGGCTGTTCCTCCCCGAGCCGGCCCGGCGGCCCCTCGACCGGGCTGCGACCCGGGCCGAGCGACGGCTGCGCTACTGGCGGGGCCGGGTCCGGGGCCTCGGCTACCGGCTCGCCCGCCGGCACCCCGACCCCGACGTCCCCGGGACGGTGCTCGCCGATCGGATCCGGTCGTCGCTCGGCCCGCTGGAGAAGCGTCTCGACATCCCCCGGATCCACGTCACGGTCGAGGCCACCGCGGAGGGGCCCGTCGCCCTCCTGCACGGTACGGTGCCGTCCGCCCGCGACGCCCGCCGCGTCGAGCGGGCCGTCCACCGGGTCTCGGGCGTCCGGGGCGTCGAGTCCTACCTGCACGTGACCCCCATCCCCGCCGAGGCCCGGCCGTCCGGGGGTGGGGCCCGTCCGGCGCCCTCCCCCGCCTACGAGCGACTGGTCGAGGCCGCCTACGGCGCCGGGGCGCCGGCCGACGTGGCGCCGCGGGCCGTGCGGGCCGTGCTCGGCTTCCTGGCCGACCGCGTGCCCGGTGACGAGCTCGACCAGCTGGCCTCGCACCTGCCCGCCGACGTGCGGGCCCTGTGCACCCCGCCCGCCCGGCGGGGCGCCCACGCCGGCCGGGTGCGGACCGTGCGCCAGCTCGTCGCCGACCTGGCCCCCGCCACCGACCCCCTGCCGCCCGAGCAGGCCGAGCACGTGATCGAATCGATCCTCGGTGCCCTGCGCGAGCTGGTCCCCGAGGAGGCCTTCGACGTCGCCGCCGTCCTGCCCGCCGAGCTGCGGGACTTCTGGCTGGCGGCGATGGCCCACTGACCGGTCCGATCCGGCCGGTCCCGAACACGCCGGTCCCCCACCGGCCGGCCCCGACGACACGGAGGTACGAGCATGCACGCATCCGTCGGCGACACGCTCGTCGTGGAAGGCCGCCGCCAGGGGCACCCCCGCCGCACGGGCCGGGTGCTCGAGGTGCGGGGCCGCGACGGCGGGCCGCCCTACCTCGTCCAGTGGGACGACAGCCCCCACCCGGTGCTGTTCTTCCCCGGCAGCGACGCCCGCATCGAGCACCCGACCACCGCCTGACCGGCGGCCCGCCGGGCGGTCGGCCGTGCCGCCGGTCAGGGCGGGGCCGTCAGCGCGGCGGCGAGGCGGCGGAGGACGACGTCCATGTCGGCCCGGGCGGCCGCCGGGTCGTCCGCCCGGGCGATGTAGAGCGCGGCCGGCGCTCGGGCGGCGGCTGGCGGCCGCCTTCCCCGGCGCCCGGCTCGACGAGGTGCCCGACGCCTCCACGTTCGTGCCCGTCGACCGCCCCGAGCCGGTCGCCGCCGCCGTCCACGATGTCCTCGCCCGGGTGCACCGAGCCAGGCGCTGAGCCGGGGGGCGATCCTCGACTCTCGCCGGCTGGTTCCCGTCGAGCGGTCGACGGGTCCGCTAGTCCGACGGGACCGCCCCGGGCAGCCACCGCGGCCGGCGCCGAGGGCCGCGCGCCGGGCCTGGCGCGATGGACGCCGGGCGGGCCGTGCGCGTCGCGCGGACCTCCCGGGCCAGGACCGCCAGGAACCGCACGTCCTCGACGAAGTACCGCCGGAACAGGCGGCGCGGCTCGAGCAGGAAGCGGTGGAACCACTCCGCCCCGACCCGTTGCATCCACACCGGGGCGCGCGGCGTCCGCCCGACGTACATGTCGAACGAGCCGCCGATGAGCAGGAACACCGGCAGCGGACGCCCCTCCCGCCGCAGGTGGTCGATGAGGGCGAAGGCCAGGGCGTGCGCCTTCGCAAACGAGACGCCGAGGAACACGAACTCCGGCTCCGCCCGGTCGAGGAGCCGGGCTGTGGCGCCGACGACCGCGGCCAAGGCGTCCGGGTCACCCGGGTCGAAGACCGGCGGCACGTAGGCCGCGAGGGTCGGGTGCTCGGCCCGCAGCGCCGCCGTCACGTCCTCGCACGAGGCCACGACCAGCGCCCGGCGGCCGTCGGCCACGATGCGGCGCCACAGCGGGGGCACGAGGTCGCTCCCGGGCAGCCGGGCCCGTAGGGGCCGGTCGAGGAGGCGGCTGGCCCAGACGATCGGTTGCCCGTCCGGGAGGACGTAGCGGGCGTTGCGCAGGCGCCGGGCGGCGCCCCGCGGCTCGAGGTCGCCCAGGTGGACGAGGATGTCGACGTTCGGCGTGAACACGATGGGCTCCCGGCCGTCGCCTGCCTGCGGCCCGAGGACCCGCTCGACCGTCGCCTCGACGCCGACGTCGTCGATGAAGTCGAGGCCGAACAGCCGGCGGGTGGGCGGCCGCGGCGGGGCCGTCGCGAGCGTGGTCAGCGCGCTCATCGCCGTGACGTCTCGTCGCGTTCCCAGACCCGTGATCCGGGCGGGTGCCGGCGGGCGAGGACCCGGGCCGCGGCCACGACACCCGCGTAGACCGCGGCGTCGGCGAACCGGTCCGGGCCCCGGCAGGCCAGCCGCACGAGCTCACGGACCGTGGCCCGCGTGCCCGGCCGGTCGCACGCGGCGGTCCGCCCGGCCCGCTCCACCGATCCGGCCGGCTGAGCAGCGGCGAGCCCATGAGCGGGCTCCCGGTCGAGCGCCCGGTTGCGACGGAACGTCCGGCGGAACGTCGCCAGGAGCCCGGCCAGCGTCGCCGGCGCCACCACAACGACCGGCTCCGTGTCCACCAGCGCGATCTCGTCGGTCCGGAACAGCCGGTCGACGAAGAGGTCGTCCGCGAGCCCGAGGGGGAACTCGTCGAACCGGCGGCGCGCCGCCGCCGACAGGGCGTAGAACCCGGCGCCCCACAGGCGCCCCATCACCGAGGGCAGCTCCGCCCGGGCTCGGTAGAACCGGCGGACGGGCCACGAGCTGGCCGAGGTGTCGTACACGAGCGGCGGCCGCGCCGCCAGGGCGCCGGGGCCGGCGAGGTGCGCGAGCACGGCGCGGACGGCCGTCCCGCTCACGAGCACGTCGGCGTCGAGGTACACGCGGGGGAAGACGGTGGCCCGGTGGTCGGCCGTGCGCAGCGCCCGCTCCTTCGAGGCGACGTCGACCTCGATCACCGTGACCGCCCGGCCGCGGCGCCGGGCGACAGCCGCGGTGTCGTCGGCGCACCCGTTGCAGACGACGACCACCTCGACGTCGCGGCCGAGCGACCGGAGCAGCCGGTCGAGGCCCCGGCCGATCACCGCCGCCTCGTCGCGGGCGGGGATCACGACGGAGCCGACGCGCGGGACGGGGGCGCGGTCGAGCCCGTCCGGGCGAACCGAACGCACCTCGGGCGCGCCGGGCGCCGGTCCCATCGTCGAGGTGCCCGACCCGCCGCCTTGCGCCGTTCGCCCGCCTCGCACCATTCGCCCACCTTCCGCTCGCCACACCGAGGAGCACCCGGTGTGTCAAAGGACGATGGTGGGCACACACCTTGAAGGCGGGCTTACGGCCGGCTGAGGCGCGCCTGAAGTCCGCGGCCGTTTTCTTCAGGCGACGCACCGCATTTTGTGAATTCGGACGGAACCTTCACGGACCCGAACCACTCCGTTCATGGATCTGACGGTGATGTCAACCAACGCAGAGTGGTTGTTGACCAGCAGGTCGGACCTATGCTTGCCTACCTGTAGCGTTCTGGCGCTACCGGAGGACGTTGCAGGACATCGCCTCCGGTCGCAGGGCGAACGAAAAAACGAGCCGGCTGGTTGGCTCGTTTGGGCGGCAAAAGGACGGGCGGACACATGGTCAACCCTGCGCGGGTCATGGTCGTCAGCGATGACGACTACGTAGCTGACGCGGTCGTGCATGCCTTGCGCGACGACGACAGGAGTGTGGAGCGGGCGGCATCGTGGAGCTCGGCCGAACGGCGGCTCCCGGGGTTCCGACCCCAACTGCTGGTCGTCGACGTCGAGAGCGAGGGCGTCGGCGAGCAGCCGGTCGTCGACCGCGTGCGGATGGTCACCGACACCCCACTCGTCGTGCTGAGCGGGTCGTCGGAGCTGGAGGACCAGCTGACCGCCCTGCGGGCCGGGGCCGACGTGGCGATGGCGAAGCCGTTCCTCCTGTCCGAGCTCGCCTGCAAGGTCACGGCCCTGCTCCGCCGGCACGGGAACCATCGCGCCGTCGTCGAGCTGGGCGACCTCGTGGTCGACGAGGGGGCCCGCACGGTCGCGCGCCGCGGCCGGCCGATCGAGCTGACCGCCATCGAGTTCGACCTGCTCGTGGCGTTCTGCCGCAACCGCGGCCTCGTGCTGTCCAAGCGGCAGCTGCTCACCATCGTGTGGGGGTTCGACGAGCACAGCGTGAACCTCGTCGAGGTGCACGTGTCGGCGTTGCGCCGGAAGCTGGAGGCGGCCGGGCCCCGGATCATCCACACGGTGCGGGGGGCGGGCTACGCCCTGCGCCCAGTGACGGACGACGCCGGGAGCGACGTGCGGGCCAGCGCCTGACCCCCGTCCGACCCGACGCCCGGGGCGCCGCCGGCCGGTCGCCGAGGGTTCAGGCAACCCTCAGTGCGACTTCAGGGCGCCTTCAGACCCCCGGGAGAGAGTGGGAGCCGAGGAGCCAGCCGCGGCGGGCGGCCAGGGCGGACAGGAGCGGCACGGTTGCTTTCCCTGCGCGAGTCAGGCGGAGATCGACGGCGCGACGGGGCCCGGGACGACCCGTGGGCCCCGCTCCCGACGGGGGTCGCGTGCGTACCGGCCGCAGCGCCGCGCCGGGGACCGTCCACCGTCCGGCGGCGGTTGATCGTCGTGGACGTCGTGGCGCTGCTGGCCGGCTGGTCGGTCGGCCGGCTCGTCGCCGGCACCGAGACCGCCCCCGCCGGCCAGGACATCGGCCCGGACATCGGCCCGGGAGTCGGCCTGGCCACCGTCGCCGTCGGCGTGGCGGCGACCCTCGCCTGCGCCTGGTTCCTCGGGCTCTACCGGCTCCCGGTCCCGGTGACGCGGTCCGGCGCTCTCGGCCGGCTCGTCCGGAGCATCGGGGCGGCGGCGATGGTCGTTCTGGTCGGCCAGGCCCTCCTCGGCGACGTCGTGCCCGAGCAGGTGGTCGCGTCGGTGGCGGCCGCGCTCGCGCTGACCACGCTCGCCCGGTACCTCTTCGACGTGTGGCTCACCGCCCGGCGGGCCCGGGGCGACCTGTCGACCGCGGTCGTGGTGGCCGGCTCCGCCGCCGCGACCGCAGCGCTCGTCGAGCACCTCCGCCTCAACCCGGAGGCAGGGTTCCGCCCGACCGCCATCGTGGGCGACCGCCCGCCGGCCGCCGGGAGCGGCACGACCGAGGGTGGCACGAACGGCGGCGGCACGGAGACCCCCTGGGCCGGCGGCCTGGAGCGCGCCGGCGACGCCGTGCGCGCCACGGCCGCCGCCGGCGTCCTGCTGGCGGTCAACGGGCTGGACGGCCCGGTCGTCAACGACCTCGTCGACGGCCTGTGCGCGGCCGCCATCCCCGTCTACCTCTCGAGCGGGCTGTCCGGCGTCTCCGACGCCCGCCTCCAGTCCCTTTCCGTGGCCCACGAGCCGCTCGCGCTGGTGCGCCCCCCGGGCCACTCGGCCCTGCAGCGGGCCGGCAAGCGGGTGCTCGACGTCGTGGTGGCCGCCATCCTGCTGGTGGTCGCAGCGCCGGTCGTCGCGGTGGCGGCCCTGCTGATCAAGCTCCACGACCGGGGGCCGGTGCTGTTCCGGCAGGTCCGCGTCGGCCGGGCGGGCGCGCCGTTCACGGTCGTGAAGCTGCGCACGATGGAGGTCGACGCCGAGGCGCGGCTGGCCGAGCTGCGGGACCGCAACGAGCGGCACGGTCCCCTGTTCAAGGTCTCCAGCGACCCGCGGGTGACGCCGATCGGCGCCGTGCTGCGGTCCACGGCCATCGACGAGCTCCCCCAGCTCGTCTGCGTCCTCACCGGCCGCATGAGCATGGTCGGGCCCCGGCCGGCCCTCCCGGCGGAGGCGGCCGAGTTCGACGACGAGCTCCTGCGGCGGCACCTCGTCAAGCCCGGCGTGACCGGGCTCTGGCAGGTCGAGGCCAACCACAAGGCGTCCTTCGAGGAGTACCGCCGCCTCGACCTGTTCTACGTCGACAACTGGTCGATCGCCATGGACCTGGCCGTGCTGATCGACACCGTGCCCGCTCTCGTTCGCCGGGGCCTTCGGGCCCTGGCCCGGCCGGCGCCGGCCGCCCCGGCGTCGGCCGGCTCTCCCTCTGCGCTCCCCCATCCGGCCCCCCATCCGGCCGACGTGGGGCCGTGACCCCTGTGGCGACGACGACCCGACCGGCCACGGCCCCGACGACCACTCCGGCCACGACCCCGGCCACGGCCCCACCGGCCGCCCGCCCGGCGCTCGACCTCGGGGTCGTCGTCGTCACCCACGACAGCGCCGCGCACCTCGACCCGCTGCTGGCCTCGCTCGGCGACGCCCTGGCGGGCCTGCGGGCCCGGGTGGTGGTCGTCGACAACGACTCGACCGACGGCACCGTCGCCCGGCTGCGCCGGCACGGCGGGGTCGAGGTCGTGGCCCGGACCGACAACCGCGGGTACGCGGCCGCCATCAACGTCGGGCTGGCCCGACTGGGCGGCACGCCGGCGGTGCTGGTCCTGAACCCCGACCTCGTCCTGCGCCCGGGGAGCGTCGGGCGGCTGCTGGCGGTCGCCGGCGACCGGGGCGTGGGGATCGTCGTCCCCCAGATCCGGACGCCCACGGGCGCCGTGTACCGATCGCTGCGGCGGGAGCCCACGGTCGGTCGGGCGCTGGGCACCGCCGTGCTGGGGGGCCGCCTGGCGGGCCGGTCCCCCCGCCTGTCGGAGACGGTCGGCGACGACCGCGCCTACCGCCGCCGCCACGACGTCGACTGGGCGACCGGCGCCGCGCTGCTCGTCACCCGGGCCTGCCTCGACGCCGCCGGGCCGTGGGACGAGTCGTTCTTCCTCTACTCGGAGGAGACCGACTTCGCGGACCGGGCCCGCCGGGCCGGCTTCCGCGTCGTCTACGAGCCGACGGCCGCGGTCGTGCACACGGGAGGCGAGAGCATGACCTCGCCGCGGCTGCGGAGCATGCTGGCCGTGAACCGGGTCCGCTACTTCCGCCGCCGCCACGCCGGGCTGGCGAGCGCCGCCTTCTTCGCCGCGGTCCTGGGCAACGAGGTGACGCGCGGGCTGCTGGGCAGCCGGGCGGCGTGGGCTGCGGCGCACGCGCTCGTCAGGCCGAGCGCCCGCCCCGCCGAGCTGGCCTGCGCCGACCGCCTCGTGCCGCGGTGACCCACGGGCCGGCCCACGGGCTGACCCACCGGCCGACCCACGGGCCGGCTCACCGCACGCGGTAGACGTGGACGGCGTCCCCGTCGACGAACGTGTCCACGAACCGGCCGTCCGTCACCGCCAGCTCGCGGTCCTCGTACAGGACCTCGACCTCCGAGCCGGTGGCCACGGTGAACGTCACGTCGCCGCCCGCCGCGCCCCGCGTGGTGGCGCCGGCGAACACGTACCAGGCCCCGTCCGGCCCCCGCTTGGCGGTCACCGCGGCCGGCCCGTCGGCCGTGACGTAGCCGTCGGCGAACGGGGCGTTGAGGACCGGCGCCAGCTCGGTGAGCTGCGCGTTGAGCTCGGTGACGGCCGGGGTCATCTCGGGGTCGCAGCCCTCGCGCAACACGCTGAACGTGGGGCAGGGCCCACCGAAGCTGTGGTTGAAGTACACGATGCCGCGGGCCCCGGCGATGATCGAATGCCACACGGCCGAGCGCACCTGATCCGCCGTGATCGTCGGGGCCGACTCGTCTGTGAAGGGGTGCCCGAGCTCGACGAAGGCCCACACCGGTTGCCGCCGGCGATCGTGCCCGTCGAGCGCCCGCATGCGGTCCACGACGGCGCCGTAGGACGCCCCCCGGCGTTCGTGGTCGGCGGTGTCCGGGTGGGTGAACAGGTAGTGGTCCGCCGACACGACGTCCTGGAACGCGCCGTTGACGAAGCCGCGGGCCTCGGCGTCGGATTCGAGCTCGAGGACGTCGAGCCCGTAGTTGGCGTACCGCAGCGCGCCGTCGGGCACCCGGTCGCTGAAGTGCTCCATGACCGTGTAGCCGCACCGGCCGCCCGCGTCCTGGATCGGCTCGCACGTGTTCCAGCCCGGCGACCCGCTCCAGTCGTCCCAGCCGGGCCGGTACGTGAGGTCGGCCTCGTCGTAGACGACCCAGCCGTCGATGGCGGGGTGGCCGGCGCGCGGGTCGCCCAGCCACTCGTCGGCCTGCACCAGGAGGTGCATACCGCGGGCCTCGATGGCGTCGAGCGGGGTCCGCTCCTCCGCGGCGAGGGCGACGTACAGGTTCAGGCCGAACGAGCGGTCCCGTGCGAGGTCGGCCTCGTCGACGACCGTCTCGAACCAGACGCCGAGGGGGAAGAACGCCTCGTCGTCGGGCAGGCCGGCCGGGTAGGAGCCGTCGGGCTCCCGGAGCCGCACGCCCGCCGGCAGCTCGGTCGGTCCCGCCGTCGGGCGCGCCGTCGGGCGCGGCGCCTCCTGCGTCCGGTCCTCACCGCCCGCGCAGGCCGCTGCGACCGAGGAGGCGACGACCGCGAACGCCGCGGCGCGGGCGAGCCCGCCGGCGCCGCCGCACCGGGACAGGCGCCGGGTCGGACGCCGGGTCACGCCCACGGCGCCGGGATCTGGCGCGGCCCCCCGGGCTCGCCGCCCGCCGTGCGCGCCAGCGCCCATTGCGCGCCGCCGACGCCCAGCCCCAGGGGGATCAGGCCGGCGTACATCAGGAAGGAGAAGCCGTCGAACGTGAACGCCGCCGCCGCGCCGGCCAGGCTCGTGGCCGCCAGCGCCTGGCCGAGGTCGCGGTCGGCGGGCGCCCGGGACCGATGGCGGGCGCCCCGGCCGAGGAACGCCGTCGCCAGGAGGTAGACGACCACGACCGCCAGGCCGACGAGCCCGAGCTCGACGACCGACATGAGGTACTGGTTGTCGAGGATGGCCAGGTACGACTCCGGGATGTACGTCCCCGGCCCGTGGCCGAGCAGCGGGGAGGACCGCACGTACTCGCCGACGACCTCGTAGTCGCTCGTGCGGTAGGCGATGCTCCGGTCCGACTCGGCGTAGACGAACAGGTCCCGCAGCGTGCCGAGCAGCCCCGGCGTCGTGGCGTAGACCAGGACGACGAAGGTGGCGCCCGCCCCCAGGGCGCGCGGCCACAGCCTCCGGTCCAACCCGGCGAAGACCACGACGGCGGCGACGGCGGCGGCGAGGACCGCGGAGCGCGACACGGCGGCCGGGATCCCGATGGCGATCGCCGCCACCGGCAGCCACCGGCGGGCCGCCGACCGGGCGACGTCGAAGCCGGCCAGGTGCAGCGCCAGCGGCAGCGTCATGGCGATGACGCACCCGAACTCGATCGGGTGCGTTGCGGTTCCGGCCGGTCGCCGGAAGCCCTCACGGTCCTGGATCGAGACGAGCTCGTTGTTCTCGGTCAGGCCCGGGATGCGGTTCGCCAGCACGGCGAGGTCGACGCCCGAGCGGAACTGCAGGAACCCGATCACGGCCATGACCGCCACCGCGGCGACCAGCGTGCGCAGCACCCGCGTGACCTCGTCCCGGTCGCGCAGGCCCTCGGCCGCCAGCAGGGCCACGCCGGCCCACGACAGCACCTGGAGGAGCGCCCGGTCGGAGCTCAGCAGCTCGACCCCGGGCACGGCGCGCACGTGCAACACCGCGTACCCCAGCGAGACCGTGCCCACCAGCAGCCCCATCACGACCCGCACGGGGACCACGGTCCGCGCCAGCTCACCCGGTGTGAGCACCGCCACCCCCCACAGCAGGAGGGCGAGCAGCGCGACCACGGTCGCCGGCGTTCCGATGGCGCCAAGGGGGCCGATGATGTGGGTCGGCGGGACCAGGACCATGAGGACTGCGTAGGTCTGGATGATCCGGACCGGGCCCCGCCGGCCGCCGGCGGACGCGACCGCGACGCCGCCTGCGCTCGCGCCCGCGATCGGGGCGCGCTCGCGGCCGGCGGGCGCCCCGACCGTCATGCGCTCCGGTCGACGGCCGGCCACGCCGCCCGGTTGCCCTCCGCCGACGCGCCCGCGCCCCGGCGGGCGTCGGCCGGCGCGCCCCGGGGTGCGGCCGCACCCCCGCCGTGTCCGTTGCCGGTCCCGTTGCCGGCGACACCAGCGGCGCCCGTCCCGCCGGCGCCCGGCGCGGGGTCCGATGCCGCCGGCGCCGCCACGGTCGGCGGCATCGCCGCCGCCACGGTCGCCGCCCGAGCCGCCCCCGGAGTCGCCGCCCGGCGCCGAGCGAGGACCTCGGCCAGGACGCCGAGCCCGAGCGTGGCCAGCCCGCCGACGGCGACCACCGCGATGGCCGCCCGGATGGTGCTGCCGTACCGCGCCGTGGCCGTCGACGGCGGCTCCAGCGGCGCGCTCGTGACGAAGTAGGCGGGGTCGGCGCCTTCGGCCGCCTGGAGCTCCGCCAGGGTCGAGTCCATCTCGGCGAGCACGGTCTCCGCCGACCGGATCGCCACCTCCGGCGTCGGCCCCTGCCCGGTCACGTCGACCACGGGACCGCGCTCGATGGTGTTCGCGGAGACCTCGTAGTCGGTCACGCCCCGCGCCTCGAACTCGGTCCGCACCGTGTTGCCGTCCAGGACCCGCACGAGGATGTCGGCGACGATGGAGAGGTCGCCGTAGCGGGCGAACGGGTTCTGCCCGACCGAGGGGGGCGCCACGGGCTCGCCGGGCCGCGCCTCGGGCACCGGGGCCTCGGGCGGGCTCAGGAGGACGGTCGACCCCGTGGCCTCGTAGGTCGGGGACGACAGCTGGACGACGCCGACGAGCCCGGCGAGCGTCAACAGCCCGCCGACCATCGTCACCCGCCACTGGCGCACGACCATCCGCACCAGGGAGAGCAGGTCCATCGTGACGGCGGGCGGCGCGCTCGGCGGCGCGCCCGCCGACGCCGGGCTCGAGAGGACGACTGGCTCCTTCATGACCACCCTCCCGGGTGTCGTCGTGGGTCGTGGCGCCCGAACGGACCGGCCGGCGCCCCCGGCGCCGGTGGCACGGCGGCCGCCGGGCCGCGGGATGCGCTGGGGGATGTGCCGAAGGATGCGCCACGGGACCCGCCCCGCGGCCTCCCGGATCCAGCGCCGCCGCAGGTCGGGCGGCGCGGCGAGGGCGGCGTAGGCGAGAAGGCCGACGCCGCCCGCCGCCACGAGCTGGACCGCGTCCGACCCCACGGCGAGGCGGGCGACGAGGAGGCAACACGCCGCGGCGACGCCCGCCGCCGCGAGCGGGCGGACGAGGTCGGCGGCGATGGGCCGGAGCGGCACGCCGAGGTGCCGGAGCGCGGCCACGGCCAGCGGCGCGGCGACCAGGACCGCCACCAGGGCCTGGGCGACCGCCGTTCCCTCGATCCCCCCGGACCGGGTGCCGATCACGAGCGCCGGGACCAGGACGGCGACCCAGACCAGGTTGAGCCAGAGGGCCGCCCGGGTCGCCCCGGCGCCGGTCAGGACGTCGATGGCGAGCTGGGTGAGCATCCGGACCACGCCGAGGACGATGAGGACGCGCAGCACCGCACCGGCCGGCGCCCACTCCGCCCCGTAGAGCACCGCGATCAGGGGGCCGCCGAGGACGGCGGTGAGGAACCCGATCGGTAGCACGCCGGTGACGAGCAGGACGACCGACCGGTGGACGGCCGGCACCAAGGCCCCCTCCTCCTCCGACAGGCGGGAGAAGCTCGGGACGGACACCCAGCGGATCGCGGTCCCCAGCACGGCGGGCGCCCAGCCCGAGATGTTGAAGGCGAGGAGGTAGAAGCCGAGGGCGGTCCCGCCGGCGATCCGGCCGACCACGATGTAGTCGGCGTTGAGGAGGATCGCCTCCACCCCCAGGGCCAGCGCCAGGGGCACGCCGAACCGCAAGAGGCGCCGGGCGACGGCCCGGTCGAGGCCGAGCCGCCACGGCAGGCGCGCCGACCAGAGGACGAACGCACCGATCACGACCGACCCCACCACCTGTCCGACGGCGAAGCTGAGGGCGCCGGCACCGCCCGCCGCCAGCGCGATGGCCACCGCCGCGTTGGCGGCCAGGCCCAGGACGTTGGCCGTGGTGATGCGGCGCTGCCGGAACGACCGGAGCAGCGAGGCGGCGCGCACGGCCGTCACGCCGTCGACGAGCATCACCAGCGTCAGCACCCGCAGCACCGGCGCGGCGTCGGGGCTGCCGGCGAGCCCGGCGAACGCCGGTGCCAGCACCCAGAAGAGGCCGTAGATCACCACGCTGAACGCCAGAGCGAGCGTCGTGGCCGTCGGGGCCATGTCCTCGAGGCGGCCCCGCCACTGCACGGTGGCGGCGATGAGCCCCATGTCGTTCACGTGCATGACGAAGTGCAGGGCGCTCAGGGCGACGGCGTACAACCCGAAGTCCTCGGGCGTGAGCAGCCGGGCCAGGACCATGCCGAGGGCCAGGCTGCCGAAGCGCGTCGAGACGGCCGCGACGAGGCTCCAGATGAGCCCCGCGCGCGCCGCCCGCCCGATCGAGGTGGTCACGGGCTCAGCGGCGGGGCCGTCGATGCGGGGACGGGCGGCCGCGCCAGGGCGTGCGCCGCGAGGCCGGCCAGCTTGCGGCCCCGGCGCGCCGCGGTCCGGCGCGTGCGGCGCAGGTACAGGCGGGCGACCGCGGCCCGGGCCCGCCGGCGCTCGCTGGGGTCGAGGTCCGCCTCCCGCACCGCGACCAGCAGCTCGCGGCACTGGAGCGCGGTCGCCACGTGGGCCCGCCAGGCGGGGACACCGAGGCGGCGAGCGGTCGCGGGCAGGCGAGGGAACGGCTTGACGCGCCGGTAGGCGAGGACCTCGGGGACGTGGCCGAACCGGCCGGCGAGCGCGAGCCGAGCGGCGAAGACCTGGTCCTCGAACACCATCACGGGTCGCGGGAGGCGGGCGACCGGCTCGCGGCGCATCATCCCGTAGAGGGGGTCGAGCAGCAGGTGGCTTTCGTTGAGCAGCCGCAGCAGCTCGGCGAACCGCTCGACCGGACGGTCCGACCGCAGCGCCGGCACGTCGGAGCCGGCGGTCTCGACGGTCCCGTCCGAGCCGACGTAGGCCTGCTCGGTCGTCACGAGGAGCAGGTCGCGGTCCTCGTCGAGGGCCTCGACGCAGCGCGCCACGTAGCCGGGGGCCAGCCCGTCGTCGTCGCCGATCCACGTGAAGTAGGCGCCGCGGGCCCGGCGCAGCACCGCCTCGAAGTTCTGCACCAGGCCGATGTCGCGTGGCTGCCGGTGGTAGCGGACGCGAGCGTCGGCGCGGGCCAGGTCGCAGCAGATCTCCTCGGTGCCGTCGTCCGAGGCGTTGTCGGAGATCACGAGCTCGAGCCGGGCGTGGTCCTGGTTCAGGACCGAGCGCACGGCCTCGGCCACGTGTCGCTCGCCGTTGCGCACGGCCAGGCCGACCGACACCAGCGGCGTCGCGCCCGTCACGCGGGCCCGCCCGGCTGCTCGACGCGCTCGAGCCAGATCTCCCGCCAGAACGAGTAGATGCCGCGGGGGCAACGGGCGTTGTAGGCGCCCTCGCAGACGACGCCCTCGAGCACGATGCAGGGGTTTTGCATCTCGAGGAGGCGACCGGTGCGCTCGTCGATGCAGCGCTCGACGCGCCGGAGGACCCGCGCCTCGCGGCCGCAGTGCCGCGCCATCTCCTCCTCGAAGCCCAGCCCCCGGTTGCGGAGGCGGGTGTCGAGCGTCGCCATGATCTCGGCCTGCGGCTTGATGCGCACGAGCTCGCCGGGCTGCAGATCGGTGCGTCCCGTCGGCGTCCGGGTGAGCGCCCCGGAGACGAAGCGCCACCGCAGGCCCCCGCGGAACCACAGCCGGCGGGGCAGGAACCGTGTGCTGAGGCTCTGGAGCCGGTTGAACAGGCCGACCAGGACGGCCCGCACCACCGCGGCCACGCCGGCGTTGCCGGTGCGGACGTCCCGCACGTACTGGCCGACGTCGCGGAGCGGCAGCCGCTCGGGGGCGGCCCGGAGCAGCTCGGTCGCCTGGCACGAGAACAGCTCCGTGCCGTTCGCCGACGGCTGGCGGGTCCGGAGCCGCAGGTCGGCCTCGGTCAGCTGCGCCGGTCCCGCGCCCGGCGGCGGGGCGGCGGCCCCGTCGGCGCCGCCGTCGCGACCGGGCCCGACGCGCCGGAGCCACGCCTCCTTCCAGTAGAGGAGGCAGGCGGTCTGGCAGCCCCCGTGCGCCTCGCCGTCGCAGCGGACGCCCGCCAGGTGGACGGCGTCGCGCATCCGTCGCATGCCGGTGCCCGTGACCGTGTCGCACAGCTTGGTGGCGACCTTGTGCACGGTGAACCGCCGGCCGCAGTGCTGGAGCATCTCGGGCATGAACGGCAGCGCGTCGAGCTCGCCCCGCTCGTCCAGCGTGGCCAGGATCTCTTCGGCGCTGCGGACCTCGACCAGCTCGCCGACGCGGAGGCCGAGGCGCCCGCCGGTGCCGGAGGTCCGCACCCGCACGGCGGTGTCAGCCATGGTGGCGTCAGCCATCGTGGCCGCCCGTCCACCGCAGCCGGTCGTCGAGGCGGCCCGCCGCCTGGAGGCGCTGGATCTCGGCCAGGCGCGTGAAGCGGCCGCCGAGGAACTGGTCCGCGGTCATGCCGTAGCGCAGGTAGGCCTCGTACAGCTCCTCGATCCCCTTGCGGACCGTCCACCGGGGCCGGAGCTCGGGCAGGGCCCGCCGGATCTTGCCGAAGTCGACCCGGTAGTCGCGGGCGTCGGCGCTCGCCCCGGCGGCGAGCTCCACCCGGCTGCCGGTGACGGACTCGACCATCTCCGCCACCTCGCGCACGCGGAAGTTCTCCTCGGTCAGCCCCACGTTGAACGCCTGGTTGTGCGTGCGCTGGCGGTCGGCCTCGAGGCTGGCGAGCACCGCCCGGCAGATGTCCTCGACGTGCACGAGCGGCCGCCACGGCGACCCGTCGCTCGTGATCAGCACCTCGCCCGTCGTGACCGCGTAGCCGACGAGGTTGTTCACCATGATGTCGACCCGCAACGACGGCGAGACGCCGTACGCGGTGGCGTTGCGGAGGAAGACCGGGCTGAAGCTGGCGGTCGCCAGCGAGCGGACGTCCCGCTCGACGAGGATCTTCGACTCGCCGTACGGCGTCAGGGGGTTGAACGCCGCGCCCTCAGTGAGCGGCGCCCGGGCGTCGCCGGCGCCGTAGAGGCTGCACGACGAGGCGAACAGGAACCGCTCGACGCCCGCGGCCCGGGCCGCCCGCGCCAGCCGCACCGAGGCGACGTGGTTGATGTCGTAGGTGAGCTGCGGGTCGAGGTCGCCGACCGGGTCGTTCGACAGCGCGGCCAGGTGGACGACGGCCTCGAAGCCATCGAGATGGCGGGGCCCGACGTCCCGGATGTCGAGCCTGGAGCCGGTGAGCTCTGACCGGCGATCACCGAAGCCGCACGCCTCGTACAGGCCCGTGTCGAGCCCCGCCACCTCGTGTCCCGACTCGACCAGCAGCGGAACCAGGACCGAGCCGATGTACCCCCGGTGTCCGGTCACCAGCACCTTCATCGGTCCACCACCACCTTCGAGCCGTAGAAACCCTCGGCCCACCGGTCGGGCGCGTTGGCCTCCATGCCGCGCAGCCGCAGCAGGGCGCGGAACGTGTCCGCGTCGAACCACGCCCGGTCGCGCTGGCTGGGGAAGTGCGTCAGGATGCCCTCGACCTTGCGCCGGGCCGTGGCCTCGTCGAGGGCGACGAAGACGTTCGGGGAGCCGAGGTCGCCGTCGTACTTCGGGATCTCGTACTCGAGGATCAGGTGGTCACGCCACGTGTTCCAGGTCAGCTCGGCCACCACGCGGTGGTCCTGGTGCCGGTCGTGGCGGTGGTGGGTGAAGATCAGGTCGGGGTCCACGTCGGCCTTGAGCTCCTCGAAGTAGTCCTTGAGGGCGGCGCCGGTCCACGGGAAGTAGCTCTCCCGGAAGCGCTCGATGCGCACGTCCTGCTTGCCGGCGCCCGCCAGGAAGTGCTCGGCCGCCCGCTGCCCCTCGGCCGCCCGCTCGGCGCTCGAGGCGAGCACGACCCAGTGGAACCGGGCGTCCGGGAAGCGCTCGACGAGGCGCAGGACCGTGCCGCCGCACCCGATCTCGATGTCGTCGCAGTGGGCCCCGAGGCACAGGACGTCCAGCGCGTCGTCGGCCGGCTCGGTCAGCCGCAGCGAGCGCATCACGCGGCCCCCGCCCGGGCCCGCCAGACCGCCCAGGGCGGGTCGCCCCGGCTGTGGAGGTCCTCGAGGACCTGTCGGTCCTTGAACGTGTCCATGGGCACGAAGAACCCGTCGTGCCGGTACGTGGTCAGCGCCGAGATGTCGATGAGCCGCTGGAACGGCTCCTCGACCAGCTCTTCGCCCGGCCGCAGGAAGTCGAAGATCCGGCTGCTCATCACGAAGAACCCGGCGTTGATCCAGACGCCGGCCGTGGTCACGTCCTCGATCGCCTTGACCGTGCCGTCGTCGGCCGCGGCCACCACGTGGAAGCTGTGGCTGGGCCTGGCCGACACGAACGAGACGATGCCGCCGCGGGCGCGGAAGTCGTCCACCACCCGGTCGAGGGGCACGTCGCTCAGCCCGTCGCTGTAGTTGGCGAGGAACACGTCCTCGCCCTCGAGGTGGGGCCGCACCCGCCGGAGCCGCTCGCCGATGCTGGCGTGCGTCCCCGTGTCGACGAACGTGATGCGCCAGTCGTCGATGTCGCGGGACAGCAGCTCGACGTCGCGGCCGCCGCCCGACAGCACCACGTCGTTCGAGAGCCATTCCTTGTAGTCGAGGAAGTACTCCTTGATGAAGTCGCCGCGGTGGCCCAGGCACAGGACGAAGTCCGTGTGCCCGAAGGCGGCGTAGTAGCGCATCAGGTGCCACAGGATCGGCCGGTAGCCGATCGGCACCATGGGCTTGGGGATGGTCTCGGAGTACTCCCGCATGCGCATCCCGAGCCCGCCGCAGAACAGCACGACCTTCATGGCTCGCCCGCCTCCCTGGCCCGCCGCCCCGCCCTCAGTGGACCGTGACCTCGGGGATCGGGACCACGAGCTCCGCGCCCCAGGCCCGCGTGTAGGCGAGCTGCTCGATGATCTCGTCCTTGACGTTCCAGGGCAGGATCAGGATCACGTCGGGCTCGACCTCGGCGATCCTCTCGGGGGCGTGGATGGGGATGTGGGTGCCCGGCAGGAACCTGCCCTGCTTGTACGGATTGCGATCGACCGTGAAGTCGAGGAAGTCGGTGCGGATCCCGCAGTAGTTGAGCAGCGTGTTGCCCTTGCCCGGGGCGCCGTAGCCGACCACGGTCTTGCCCGCCCGCTTGGCCGCGATGAGGTACTCGAGCAGCTGCCGCTTGGTCTCCCGGGCCCGCCTCTCGAACGCCGAGTAGGCGGCGATGTCCGCGTAGCCGGCCTCGAGCTCCCGGGCCCGCAGGCCGACCACGGCGGCCGACTCCGGCGGGGCGTCGGCGGCCCGACCGGCGTAGATCCGCAGCGAGCCCCCGTGGGTCCACAGCTCGTCGACGTCGAAGATGCGCAGCCCGTGGGCGGCGAAGACCCGCTCGACCGTCAGGAACGAGAAGTAGGAGAAGTGCTCGTGGTAGATCGTGTCGAGCTGGTTGCCCTCCACGAGCCGCTGCAGGTGGGGGAACTCCATCGTGACCACGCCCGTGGGGGCGAGGAGGATGGCGACGCCCGCCACGAAGTCGTTCAGGTCCGGCACCTGGGCGAGGACGTTGTTGCCGATGACCAGGTCGGCCTGCACGCCCTCGCTGGCGAGCCGCGCGGCCACCTCGGCGCCGAAGAACTCGGTGAGCGTGGGCACGCCCTTCTCCTCGGCCACCTCGGCCACGTTGAGGGCGGGCTCGATGCCGAGGACGGGGATGCCCTTGCCGACGAACCACTGGAGCAGGTAGCCGTCGTTGCTGGCCAGCTCGACGACCAGGCTGTCGGGCGTGAGCCGCAGACGCTCGGTGATGGCGTCGACGTAGTCACGGCAGTGCGCCAGCCAGCTGTCCGAGTAGGACGAGAAGTAGGCGTACTCGGTGAAGATGTCGCCCGGCGCCACGTACTCCTGCAGTTGGACCAAGAAGCAGCCCTCGCAGACGTGGACCCGCAGCGGGTAGAACGCCTCCATCGCGTCGCGGCGGTCGGCCTCGACGTAGCTCTCGCACAGCGGCGACATGCCGAGGTCGACGAACACGTGCCGCAGCTCCTCGCCGCAGAACCGACACGGCCCGCCGCCCGGGTCGGTCGCGCCGGCGTCGGCGCGCGTCGTGCTCGAGCGCGGAGGAGCTGAAACCACCATGTGCCGCCCTTTTGTCGTCATCCGGTGCGGCCAGTGTCGCCGGGCGGCTTGAAGCGGCCCTGAAGGAGAGCTGAGGCGTCGCTGAAGGCTGGGCGGGGCCGCCGCCGGGGCCGGCCACCGGGGCCGGTGCCGCCCGCCGCGCCCGAGCCCGCCAGGGCGTCACGAGTACCAGGCGAGCGTCCGCGCCAGGCCCTCGGCCAGGTCGGTCGTGGGGACCCAGCCGCAGGCGCGGGCGGTGGCGGCCAGGTCGGCCACCGCCTCGGTCTCGCCCGGCCGGTCGGCCCGGCCGCCGAAGCGCGGCTCGACGTCCCCGCCGACGAGGGCGGCGATCGTCTCGACGACGTGGCGCACGGGGAGGAGCCGGCCCGAGCCGACGTCGACGACGCGCCCGAGCGCGGCCGGCGCCTCGGCCACGGCGAGCAGCGCGTCCACGACGTCGTCGATGTACACCCAGTCGCACAGCCGCCGGCCGCTCGACAGCACGGGCGCCTCGCCGCGCAGCAACGACGTGATCGTGTAGGGCACGACCTTGGACGTGTCGGGCTGGTCCGGGCCGTACACCATGAACGGTCGGGCCGTGGTCACCGGCGTGCCGTACAGCGAGCGGAACATGCGGGCGTAGCCGCCGACCGCCCACTTGGCGGCGGCGTAGGGCGAGCAGGGCGTGCCGTCGGGTCCCGGCTCGTCGCCGGAGCCGATCAGCACCACGCGGCCGCACCCGGCCTCCGTCGCCGCCGCCAACACGTTCACGCTCGCCACCAGGTTGCTCGCCAGGGTGGGGTGCACCGCGGCGAGGGACCGGGCGCCGGTCACCTCGCCGGCCAGGTGGAAGACGACCGCCGGCCGCACCTCCGCCACGAGTCGCTCCGCGAAGGACCGCTCGCTCAGGTCGCCCGCCACCCACGTGGCGCCGGGGACCACGTCGTCGGCGGCGCGGCGGGCCGTGCACACCGTCGCCCAGCCGTCGGCGACGAGCCGCCGGGCGAGCGCCCGCCCGATGAAGCCGCTCGCGCCCGTCACCAGCGCGCTCCCGGACCGTGCTTGCGCCCCTGCCCGCATGTCCGCCGTCCTCTGCTCGTCGCTGATCGTCCGCCCGCGCCCGCCGCCGGAGCGCCGACGCCAGCTTGCCACCCCTTGCCACCCTGCGTGCCCTCCGGCATGCTGGCGAGCGGCGGCAAGGGAAGGCGGGCGGCATGACCAGTGTCCATCACGATGCGGCGTTCGGCGACGACGAGCGCCGGGCGGCGGCCTACCGGGGCGACATCTTCCTGACGGCCCCGGACGCGGCGACGCAGGCGTTCTGCGGGTTCGCCCGCCATCTCATCGAGGAGGCGTTCGACGGCCTCGACCCCGAGACCGCGCAGGACCACGTGCCGGTCGAGCGCTACGTCGAGATCCTCGCGGACCTCAAGCCCCGCTTCATCCACCATCCCCGCTCGAAGGAGCTGCTGCGCGCCGTCCTCGAGCAGCGGGGGTGCGACCTCGAGCAGACCTACGTCGACGTGCCCCGGCTGCGCACGTCGACCTCGGGGGGCTACCTGACGTCAGGCATCGCCTACGCCTGGCACCCCCATCGCGACACCTGGTACTCGGCGCCGCTGAGCCAGCTGAACTTCTGGATGGCCGTCTATCCGATCGAAGCGGGCAACGCGATGGCCTTCCACCCCGAGTACTTCGCCACCCCGGTGCCCAACACGTCCGCCTCGTACAACTACTACGAGTGGAACAGCAAGCACCGGGCGGCCGCGGCCTCCCAGGTCGGCGGCGACGACCGGCCGCTCCCCCGCCCGACGGGCGACCTCGACCTCCGGGACCCGCTCGTCTTCGTCACCCCGGTCGGCGGGCTGATCGAGTTCTCGGGGCAGCACCTCCACTCGAGCGTCCCCAACCACTCGGGCCGCACCCGGTTCTCGATCGACTTCCGGACCGTGCACGTCGGCGACATCGAGGCCGGGCGGCGCGCCCCCGACGTGGACGTCGCCTGCACCGGCTCGTCGATCCGGGACTTCGTACGGGCGTCCGACCTCGCCCCCATGCCCGAGCGCGTCGTCGCGCGGTTCGACGACGGCACCGAGGCGCGGGGGGACCTGGTGTTCGGCGGCGGGGAGGCCGTCAGGCGGGAGGCCTGAGGGCCTCGACGTCGACCCAGCGCCCGCCCGCGGCCTCGACCTCGGGCCAGCTGGCCCGAAGCTCGGGCAGCAAATCCGGCAGGAACAGCGCCACCCGCTCCGGGCGCGCCGCCAGCAGGCGGCTCGGCGCCACGACCGGGATGTCCGTCGCCGGCATGCGGCGCCCGTGCTTGGCCGGCGAGGCGTCGGCGACGGCGGGGAGGAGGCGGCGGTCGACGCCGGCGCGGCACAGCAGCGCCACCGCCCGGGAGGCCGCCCCGTAGCCGACCACGCGGCGCCCCGCCGCCTTCTGCTCGACCAGCCAGCCGTGCAGGGCCTCGGCCCGGGCCGCCGCATCGGCCTCCAGGTCGCGCAGGCGGGCGGCGTCCTCGACCCCCGCCGCGGTTTCCTCGGCGATCAGGCCGTCGACCCCGGGGGCCGCGGGCGCGGCGCCGAGCCCGGCCGCGCCGCCGCCCGGGCCCTCGCCCCGGGTGGCGACCAGCAGGAGCGTGCCCCCGTAGAGGTCGAAGCGCCAGGCCTGGCGGGCGACGAAGCCGACCTCGGCCAGCATGCGGGCCAGCACCGGGGTCGAGTAGTACGCGTAGTGGCCGTGGCGCAGGGAGTTCCACTGCCCCCGCCGCAGGATCGTCGCCAGCGAGTGGTACTGCACCAACAGCACGCCGCCGGGGGCGACCCGGGCCGCCCGCTCCCCCAGCGCCGCCGCCTGGTCGGAGCTGTGCATGAGCCCGAAGCAGTCGAGCACCACGTCGGCCGGCTCACCGTCGGCGACCACGTCCAGGCCCCGCTCGGCCAGCAGCCCGAGCCACGAGCCGCCGTGGGGGCTGCCGTACTCGGCGGCCCGGGCCCCGGCCGGTAGCCAGCCCGCCGCCGCCACCCGCTCGACCGCGTCGGCGGCCTGCTGGACGAGCGCGGCGGGCTCGGCGCCCCGCGGCTCCTCGGGCACGGTGGGATCGACGAGCAGCTGGGCCAGGCCGCAGCCGGCGCAGAGCCACATCTGCAGGGGGTAGGTGGGATCGGGCCCCGGCTCGTCGGCCGCTGGGAAGTGGTCCGCGGCCGGCTGGTCGCCGAGGTCCAACACGATCTCGCCGCCGGTGCCCCGGCACCACCGGCAGGCGGGGACCCCGGTCACCGGTCGTCCGCCCGGCCCGGAGCTGCCAGGATGGCGCTATGCAGGTGCGGACGACGTCGCTGGCCGGCGTGCTCGTGTTCGTCCCCACGCCCCACCGCGACGACCGGGGCTTCTTCACGCGTACGTTCGATGCCGCGGCGGCGGCCACCCACGGCCTGGAGCCGGCGACGTTCGTGCAGGACTCGCAGTCGCGCTCGGGCCGGGGCACGCTCCGCGGGCTCCACACCCGGGCCGGGCGCGGCGAGGCCAAGCTCGTGCGGTGCGCCCGGGGCGCGGTGCACGACGTGGTCGTGGACGCCCGCCCAGGGTCGCCGACGTTCGGCCGTCACGAGGCCTTCCGGCTCGACGACGAGCGCTTCTGGCACGTCTACATCCCTTCCGGCCTGCTCCACGGGTTCCAGGTGCTGAGCGACGTGGCCGACGTCTGCTACCGCATCGACACCGAGCACGACCCTACCGAGGACCGTGCCGTCCGCTACGACGACCCCGACCTGGCGATCGACTGGCCCCTGCCGGTCACCGGGCTGAGCCCCCGCGACGCCGCCGCCGGCTCGTGGGCCGACCACGTCGCCAGCCTGCGCCGGTGACCCCCGGTCGGGGTCAGCCGCCCGCGGCGCCGCCCGGCCGCCCCGTCTCGACCTCGAGCGGGCCGGCGCCGGCGACCTCGCACCGCCCACCGGCCGCCTCGATGGTCAGCCGCCGGCCGGCCACCCGCACGCCGTCGAGCCGCAGCCGCCCGACGTCGGGCGGGAGCGCGGGGGCCACCCGCAGGCGGTTCTGCGGGACGTCGGGGTCGAGGCGCAGGAGCGTGCGGGCGATGAGCAGCGGTGCGGCGGCCGCCCACGCCTGGGGCGAGCAGGAGGTCGGGTAGGCGACGGGGGTCGGCAGCTCGTCGCGGGCGAAGCCGGCGAACAGCTCGGGTAGCCGGCCGCCGGTGGCGCCGGCCACGCCCAGCAGCCCGTCGATCAGCCGGTGGGCCTCGGCGACGAACCCGTAGCGCATCAGGCCGGCCGCGCTCAGGGCCGTGTCGTGGGGCCAGACCGACCCGCGGTGGTACGACACCGGGTTGTAGGCGGGCATCGACGCCGCCAGGGTGCGCACGCCCCAGCCGCTGTTCAGCTCGGGCCCGGCGAGGTGGCGGGCGACGGCGGCGGCCTTGTCGTCGTCGACGATGCCGGTCCACAGACAGTGGCCCATGTTGCTGGCCAGCGAGTCGATGGGGCGCTTGTCGGCGTCGAGGCCGAGGGCGAACCAGCCCCGGTCGGGCAGCCAGAAGTCGCGGTTGAACGCCTCCTTCAGCCGGCGGGCCCGCTCCCGGTAGGTGGCCTCGGCGGTGCCGTCGCCGACCGCCCGGGCGATGTCGGCCCGGGCCAGGTAGGCGGCGTAGACGTAGCCCTGGACCTCGCAGAGCGCCACCGGGGTCCGGGCCAGGCGCCCGTCGGCGAAGCGGATGGCGTCTCCCGAGTCCTTCCAGCCCTGGTTGGCCAGCCCGCGCGACGTGGCCCGCTGGTATTCCACGTAGCCGTCGCCGTCACGGTCGCCGTGGGTGTCGATCCAGCCCAGGGCGGCGTCCGCGTGCGGGAGGAGCTCGGCGAGCAGCTCGCCGGCCAGCCCCCAGCGCACCAGCTCGCCGAGCAGCATCACGAACAGCGGCGTGGCGTCGATCGAGCCGTAGTAGATGTGCCCGCGGCCCCCGGGCAGCGTCGCCGGCGAGCCGAAGCGGACCTCGTGCAGGATCTTGCCCGGCTCCTCCTCCGTGGCCGGGTCGACGTCGGTCCCCTGGAAGCGGGCCAGCGTGGCGAGCACACCGGTGGCCAGCTCGGGCGTGACCAGCAGGCTCATCCAGGCCGTGATGAGCGAGTCGCGCCCGAACAGCGCCATGAACCAGGGCGCGCCGGCGGCGATCACCGGCAGGTCCGGGCCCTCGGGCGGGAAGATGCGCAGCGCCCCCAGGTCGCGGGTCGCCTGGGCGAAGGCGTCGCGCAGCTCCGGCGAGTCGGTCTCGATCTCCGGCGCGCGGGCGAGCCACGACTCGAGCCGCTCGGCCGGCAGCGAGCCGTCGCCGGGGGCCTCGGGCCGGGCGGCCGGCGGGACGTCGAGGTCGCCGAGCCGGACCTGCACGTCCACGGACAGCTCGTGCGCCTGCCGGGGGGCGAGCGTGAACGCCCAGGTCACCCGCCCAGCGTCGGACCCGGCGCCGTCGGCGAAGCCGACGCTCGTCCCGATGCTCCGGCCCGCGCTGGCGGCGGTGGTGATGGTGAGGTGGTGGTCGCCCGTCTCGATCCGGCGCGGGCCCGGCCGGGGCTCCCGGCCCTCCTTGACCTCGAACAGGTCGGCGAAGTCCGCGTCGCAGGTCAGCTCCACGACCACCCGGCACGGCTCCAGGCCGTAGTTGCGCACGACGATCCGCTCGCGCATGCCGTCGTGCAGGTTGCGGTGCCGGAACACGACCAGCTCGGCGTCGGCCTGGTCGGGCCACGGGTGGCCGCGGCCGACGAAGGTGGCTTCGAACGGCGAGGCGACCGACACGGCCAGGGGTTCGAGCCGCTGCCCGTCGATCCGCAGCTCCCAGCGGGACAGCACGCGGGTGTCCAGCGCGAACAGCCCGTGGGCGGGCTCGTCGCCGATGTCTCCGCTGCGGCCGGACAGGCAGAACGTCTGGCCCTCGACCAGCGTCACCGCACCGTCGCCCGGCGTCGGCCCGGCCACCGGACCCGAGTACGTCCACGGAGTGCTCACGGTGCTCACGGTCAGCGATCCGCTCCTCTGACGCCTCCTTCGATCTTCGACCGAGGTGTCCGCCCGCGCGTGACCGTACCGGCTGGAAGCCGCCGCGCGGCCGAGGGCGGCGGATCGCCGACAGAGGCCGCCGTGTCCAGGGCCGAAGGTCACGAACTCACGGGTCGAAGGCCACCTCGGGCCTCTGACCTTGGCCCCTTTTCCCTCGGGAGCGCCAGGTAAACATTTCGGCCCATGCGGATCGTCTTGGTCGCACCTCCGTGGATCTCCGTCCCTCCGCCCGCCTACGGCGGAACGGAGCTCGTGATCGACACCCTCGCGCGCGGCCTGGCCGCCGCCGGACACGACGTGGTGCTGGCCACCACCGGCGACAGCACCTGCCCGGTCGAGCGCACCTGGACCCACCCCCGGGCCCGGACCGCCGACATGGGCGACGTCGCCGTCGAGCTCCGCCACGTCCTCCACGCCTACGAACAGGTCAGCGGCGCCGACGTCGTCCACGACCACACCACGGCCGGGCCGCTCTACGGCGCCCGCCGCACGTCGCTCCCCGTCGTCACCACCAACCACACCCTGTTCAGCGACGACATGCGGGCGATCTACCGGGCCCTCGACGGGCGGGTCCCGGTCATCGCCATCTCCCACCACCACGCCACCACCGCCCGGGACGTGCCGGTCGCCCGGGTCATCCACCACGGCCTCGACCTCGACGGCATCCCCGTCGGGCCCGGCGGCGACCACCTCGCCTTCGTCGGGCGCATGGACCCCAGCAAGGGCGTCCGGGAGGCCATCGAGATCGCCCGCCGGGCGGACGCCCCGCTCGTCATCGCCGCCAAGATGCGGAGCCGCGCCGAGCGCGACTACTTCGACGCCCAGATCAAGCCCCTGCTGGGCGGCCCCATCGAGTACGCCGGCGAGCTCGACCGCCCCGCCGCCCTCGAGCTGCTGCGCAGCGCCCGGGCGCTCCTCAACCCGATCCAGTGGGACGAGCCGTTCGGGCTGGTCATGGTCGAGGCCCTGGCCAGCGGGACCCCGGTCATCACCAGCCCGCGGGGCGCCGCCCCCGAGATCGTCGACCACGGCACGACCGGCTTCCTCGCCGCCACCCTCGAGCAGGCCGTCGCCGCCGTCAGTTGGTCGGCCGGCATCGACCGCCGCGCCTGCCGGAAGGCGGCCGAGGCCCGGTTCTCGGCCGACCGCATGGTGGCCGACCACCTCGCCCTGTACCACGACGTCCTGGCCGGCCGGCTGGTCCGGGCCGCGAACTCCCGGGGCCGCGACGCGGTCGTCGCCCTGCCGGGCGGGGTGACGTCGCTGTCGTCGTAGCCGGGCGCGCCGTCGCCGCGGCCGAGCGTCGAGCCTCACCCGCCGGGGCGCTCGGCGCCCTCGTCGACGCCGACGCCTACGACCACGTCGGCGCCACCGACCTGCTGGTGCCGCTCGCCTCGTCCTGGCGACCCTGGCCGTGACGCCACGGCGGCGGCCGTGACCCGCCTGCTCGCCGGCCGGGCGCCCCCCACCAGCGGGCGTGGCGCCCGCCCGGTCAGCTGCCCGGCGGCCGCTCCGAGATGGCGGAGCAGGTCGTCGCCGACGCGCCGACGCACGAACGAACCCCCGCCGCCCTGCACCATCCGGGTGCCACCCCCGCCCGGAGAGGGGATCTTGTGTCGGAGGGGGGACTTGAACCCCCACGCCCAATTAAGGGCACCAGGCCCTCAACCTGGCGCGTCTGCCAATTCCGCCACTCCGACGTGGCTCCGGGGTGGCCCCGAAGCGAGCTGTCACTGTAGCGCAGCCGGAGCACCCGCCCAATCACGGGTGGTGCCTACCGTGCCCCCCTCGAGGGCCCGCCACACCGTGGCTGCTGCGACCCACGGGGGCGAGGCCGACGCCCAGGCCCGGCACCGGCCCCCGGCCCGGCCGCTCAGCCCGCCGACGACTCGGGGTGCTGGCCGCCCTCCTCCCCCAGGTCCTCGACCGTGTCGATGTCGGTCGGCGACCCCGGGCAGGGGACCTCGACGACGATGTCGGGCCGGCGGCGCATGACCTTGCGGGCGCCCTCGTCGCCCGTGCGGGGCAACAGCGGCCACACGGGCCCGGACAGGCGCACCGGGTTGCCCCGGACGCCGTTGTAGGTGGCCACGGCGATCGGCGCCGAGGTGCGGGCCACGCGGCGCCAGGCCTCGGCCGGGACGAGCGGCTGGTCGGCGAGGCCGACGACGATCGTGCCGTAGCCGTCGCGGCGGGCCGCCCGCAGGCCGGCCTGCAGCGACGAGGCGAGCCCGTCCTGCCAGCGGTCGTTCCGCACGATGCGGACCACGCCCACGCCCGGGGGCAGGTTCACGTCCGTCGCCCCCACGACCACGTACGTGGCGTCGAGCCCGGCGGTGGCCGCGTGCTCGATCGACCACTCGGCCACCGTGCGCCCCAGGAAGGGCGCCAGGAGCTTGTGGCCCTTCCCCCCCGACTTCGTGAACCGCGACCCCCCACCGGCCGCCAGCACGATCGCTGCTATCGCCACCTCGGCACTCCCCATTGACCAGGCGCCCGCGCAGTTCGGCCGGCATCGTGGGCCGGCGGCCCGCCCGCCACCAAATCGATCGTCGTGCGCCCCCTCACGACGCCGGCGCCGCCTCGGACGACCGCCCAGGCGACCCCGCCCCCGAGGGCATCGGCCGGTGGATCGGCCCGGACGTCGCCCGCAGCGGCCGGACGTCCGAGCTCCGCCCCGTCCGGTCGGCGATGATCTCGGCGCAGATCGAGATGGCGGTCTCCTCCGGGGTGCGGGCGCCGATGTCGAGCCCGATCGGCGCTCGGATGCGCTCGAGCCGCGCCGCCACCTCGTCCTCACTCAGCGACCCGGTGGCGGCCAGCGCCTCCTTCAGGCGCACCACCCGGTCGGCGTGCGTGCGCCGGCTGCCCATGGCGCCGATGTACCCGGCGTCGGTCTCGAGCGCGGAGACGAGGGCCGGCACGTCGAACTTGGCGTCGTGGGTCAGCACGCACACGGCGTCGCGCCGGGTCAGCTCGGGGCCCACCCGCCCGAGCAGCCGGTCGGGCCACTCGACGACGACCTCGTCGGCCTCGGGGAACCGCTTGCGGGTGGCGAACACCTCGCGGGCATCGCACACGGTCACGTGGTAGCCGAGCACCTTGGCCACCTTGACCAGCGCCCGCGTGAAGTCGACGGCGCCGAACACGAGCATGCGGGGCGGCGGGGCGAAGCTCTCGATGAACACGGCCACGGTGGCCTCCCGGGCCTCGCCGTGGGGGCCGTAGTGGCGCACGCCGCTCGTGCCGGCCGCCAGCTCGCCGAGGGCGTCGCGCTCGACGACCCGGTCGAGGTCGGGGTCGCCCAGCGAGCCCGACAGCGGCGAGCCCGGCCGCACCAGCGCCTTGGACCCGACGCCCGGGCCGTCGATGACCGTCGCCAGCGCCACGGGCGCCCCGGACCGCACCGCGGCCGCCAGCTCGTCGTAGAGGCTCACCGGGCGCCGCTCACCAGTCGAGCGGCTCGACGAACAGATGGATGGTCCCGCCGCAGGTCAGCCCGACCGCGAACGCCTCGTCGTCGCTGTAGCCGAACGACACGACCTTGCGCTCGCCCGTCTCGAGCACCTCGAGCGCCTCGGTCACGACCGCCCCCTCGACGCACCCGCCCGACACCGAGCCGACGACCTCGCCCCGCTCGTTGACCGCCATGGCGGCGCCGGGGCCCCGGGGCCCGGACCCGTCGAGGTCGACCACGCGGGCGACCGCAACCTTCAGGCCGGCGTCCCGCCAGGCGTCGAGGTCGTCGAGAAGGTCCCTCATCGGCCCCCAGGCTAGGAGCGAACGGCCCGGATCGGGAGAGTTGCGCCGAAGAGTGCAGAGCCAGAGGCCGTGCCGGAGCTGCGCCGGCCGGCCCCTCAGCCCAGCATGAGCGACAGCGCCACGACGGTGAACGCCCAGACGAGCGCCACCGCGACCGTGAGGCGGTCGAGGTTGCGCTCCATGACCGTCGACCCCATGGCGCTGGCGCCGATGCCGCCGCCGAACATGTCGGACAGGCCGCCGCCCTTGCCGCTGTGTAGCAGCACGAGGATGATGAGGATCAGCGACGACGCGACGTTGATGGCAGCGGTGATCGCGGTGAGCACGGCGGACCAGGCTAGACGACCGCGCCCGCCTACACGACCTCGCGCAGCCGGGCGAAGTGGCAGGCCACGGGGTGCTCGATCTCGCTCTTGGGCCGGATCTGGAGCAGGGGCTCCTCCTCGGCGCACACCGACGTGTCCACGCCGCTCTCTTCCAGCTTGGCTCGGTGCCAGCACCGGGTCCGGAACCGGCAGCCCGACGGCGGGTCGGCCGGGCTCGGCACGTCGCCGGTGAGGATGATCCGCTCCCGCCGGCGCTCGCGCTCGGGGTCGGGCAGCGGGATGGCCGACAGCAGCGCCTGCGTGTAGGGGTGCCCGGGGCGGTCGTAGATGGCGTCGCGGGGCCCGGTCTCGACGATCTTGCCGAGGTACATGACCGCCACCCGGTCGGAGATGTGGCGCACCACCGACAGGTCGTGGGCGATGAACACGTACGCCAGCCCGAGCTCGTCCTGGAGGTGGCACAGCAGGTTCACGACGCCGGCCTGGATCGACACGTCGAGCGCCGAGACCGGCTCGTCGAGCACGATCATGTCGGGCTCGAGCGCCAGGGCCCGGGCCACGCCGACCCGCTGGCGCTGGCCCCCCGAGAACTCGTGGGGGAACCGGTTGGCGTGCTCGGGCGCCAGGCCGACCGTGCGCAGCAGCTCGCGGACGCGGTCGTCGATCTGGCTCCGGGACCAGCCGAAATGGACCTTCAGCGGCTCGGCCAGGGCGGCGCCCACGGTCATGCGGGGGTTGAGCGAGGCGTACGGGTCCTGGAAGACGATCTGGAAGCGGCGCCGCATCCGGGCCAGCTCCTTGCCCCGCAGCCGGCCGATGTCCTGGCCGTCGAACACGACGGACCCGGCCGTCGGGGTGATCAGGTTGAGCAGCAGGCGCCCGGTGGTCGACTTGCCGCAGCCCGACTCGCCCACCAGGCCGAGCGTCTCGCCGCGGTTCACCGTGATGTCGACGCCGGCCACGGCGGACACGTAGCCGACGGGCCGCTGGAGGATGCCGCCCCGGATCGGGAAGTCCTTGACCAGGCCCTTCGCCTCGAGGAGCGGGGTGTCGGTCTTGGTCGTCGCCGCGGTGTCGACGGCGGTCTCGGTCGTCACGACGTCGCTCCCCCGTTTCCGCCCGCCGTCCCGTCCGCGTCCCCGTCGCCGGCGCTCCCGTCCGCGCCCCCGCCGTCACCACCGTCGGCGCCGCTCCCGTCGGCGTTCCGGTCGGCATCGGCGGGCCCCTCCGCCACGGCCGGCGCCTCGGCATCGGCCGGCGCCGCCTCCGCCGGCGCATCGGCGGGCGCCTCGGCCACGGCCACATCCGCCACCGCCACGTCGGCGGCCCGGCCGGGCGCGGCCGCCGCCGTCTCGCCGGCGGGCGGGGCGTCGTCGCCGACCGCCAGCTCGCCCACGGCCTCCTGCTCGGCCGCCACGGCGCCGAGCAGCTCCTGCTCCGACGCCACGTCGACCACCCGGTCGCGCAAATCGTCGACGCCCACGCCGGCCAGCTCCTCGGCATAGTGGCAGGCGGACAGGTGGGCATCGCCGGCCACCAGCCGCAGGGCCGGCACCTCGCTGTCGCACAGGCCCGGCACCCGGCCGAACCGGCACCGGGGATGGAACGCGCACCCCGGCGGCACACGGATGAGCGACGGCGGCGAGCCGACGATCGGCAGCAGGGGCTCGTCACCGGAGTCGTCGAGCCGGGGCAGGCTGGCCAGCAGGCCCAACGTGTAGGGGTGGCGGGTCTCGTAGAAGATCTCGTCGGTCGTGCCGGCCTCGACCTGGCGGCCGGCGTACATGACCATCACGCGGTTGGCCAGGCCCGCCACGACGCCGAGGTCGTGGGTGATCAGCACGATCGCCGAGTTGATCTCGTCCTTGATGTCGAGCAGCACCTCGAGCACCTGGGCCTGGACGGTGACGTCGAGGGCGGTCGTGGGCTCGTCGGCGATGAGCAGGTCGGGCTTGCAGGTGATCGCCATGGCGATCATCGCCCGCTGGCGCATGCCCCCGGAGAACTCGTGGGGGTACATCTTGGCCCGCTTGGCCGGCTCGGGGATGCCGACCAGATCGAGCATCTCGACGGCCCGCTTGTGCGCCTCGGACTTGCTGAGGCCCTCGTGGATGCGGGCCATCTCGCCGATCTGGCGCCCGACCGTGTGCACGGGGTTCAGGGCCGTCAGCGGGTCCTGGAAGATCATCGCGATCTCGTTGCCCCGGATCCGGCGCCGCTGGTCCTCGGGCATCGTGAGCAGGTCGGTGCCCTTCCAGAGGATCTCGCCGCTCTCGATCCGCACGGTGGGCTGGAGCCCGAGGACGGTCATCGCGGTCACCGACTTGCCCGAGCCCGACTCGCCGACGATGGCGAACACCTCGCCGCGCCGGACGTCGAACGAGACGCCGTCGACCGCCTTGACCACGCCGTCGTCGGTGTCGAAGTAGGCCCGCAGGTCGCGCACCGACAGCAGCGTGTCGTCGGCCACCGCCGCGGCCGTGGCCGAACCGGCGGCCGGGCTCGACGCGGGGGCGGGAACGGGATCGGCCATGGCGCTCACTTCAGCTTGGGGTCGAGGGCGTCGCGGAGCCCGTCGCCGACGAACAGGGCGGCGATGACCATGATGGCCAGGGCCGTGCCCGGGACGAACAGCATGTGGGGGTAGGTGGCGAGGGACCGGCGGCCCTCGGCCACCATCAGCCCCCAGGCCGGCGTCGGCCGCTGGACGCCGACGCCGAGGAACGACAGCGCGGCCTCGGTGATGACGGCCGATCCGATGAACAGGGTCGTGTAGACGATCACCGGCTGGATGGCGTTGGGGAGGATGTGGCGGACGATGATGCGGGCGTTGCTGAACCCCAGCGCCCGGGCCGCCTCGACGTACTCGCTCTCCTTCACCTGCAGGATCGTCCCCCGCAGGATGCGGGCGATCGGCATCCACCCCAGGAAGCCGAGCACCAGCATGACCGTGCCCTCGCCCGGGCCGATGACGACGATGATGGCGAGAGCGATCAGCAGGTAGGGCAGCGCCAACAGGATGTCGGTGAAGCGCATGACGAACGTGTCGATGGCCCGGCCGTAGAAGCCCGCCAGCGCGCCGAAGAACGTGCCCACCGTGCCGGCGATGAGGCCGGCGATGATGCCGATCCGGAACGAGACCCGGGCGCCGAACACGACGTCGGTGTAGAGGTCGCGGCCCAGCCGGTCGGTGCCGAGGATGTGGCCCTTGCTGAAGGGCCGCAGGTTGCCGGCGTTGGTGTCGACCTTGCCGGGCGGGTAGCCGGTGATGAGCTCGGCGAAGATGGCCGCCAGGGCGATGATCACGAGGATCACCAGGCCGATCATGGCCAGGCGGTTGCGTCGAAAGCGCCGCCAGATGTCGGCCGCCTGGGTGGTGCGGGCGACGATCTCGTCGCCCTCGGTGCCCGGCGCCAGCGCCGGCTCGCTGGGCGACAGAGTGGGATCGGGGGTCTGGACTGCCATTACTTCGCCTCCCTGCCGACGCGCACCCGGGGATCGAAGTAGCCGTAGCTCAAATCGACGATGAGGTTGATGACGACGTAGGCGATGACGAGCACCATCGTCAGGCCCAGCACCACGGGCGCGTCCCGCCGCCCGATCGAGTCCGCGATGCGAGAGCCCATGCCGTTCCAGCTGAACACGGTCTCGGTGAGGATGGCGGCGCCGATCATGTTGGCCAGGTCGAGGCCGATGAGGGTCACGACCGGGATCAGCGCGTTGCGCAGGCCGTGGCGGAACACGACCTGGCGGTCGGTGAGGCCCTTGGCCACCGCGGTCCGCATGTAGTCGGCCCGGCTCACCTCGATCATGGTCGTGCGCATCATGCGGGTGACGAGCGCGGTGGTGACCGAGGCCAGGGCGATCGCCGGCAGCACGAGGAAGCGCCAGCCGTCGCCGGTGGGGAACACGAACAGGAACCAGTCGTCGGGCGTCCCCTGCACCCGGAGGCGCGACCAGTCGGGCCAGTCGTGCTGGTTGGGGAACACGCCGAACGCCTGTTGCAGCAGGAACCCGAACACGAACACCGGGAGCGCGCTGAACAGCGCGGTGACCACGGTGGTGAACGAGTCGATCAACGAGTACCGCTTGACGGCGGACACGACCCCGGCCGTGATGCCGATGACGGTCTCGATGATGATCGCCCAGAAGGCGAGGCGCAGGCTGTTGGGCAGCGTCTCGCCGAGGATGTCGCTCACCGGCCGCCGGGTGGCGTACGACTCGCCGAGGTCGCCGGTGAGCACCCGGCCCCAGTAGTGGCCGTACTGGACGATGAACGGCTCGTCGAGGTCGAACCGCTCCTCGACCGCCCGCAGCGTCGCCTCGGGGACGCTCCGGCCGGAGGCCCCGCCCGCCAGCAGCTCGGCCGGGTCGCCGGGGACGACGAAGAACAGGATGAACAGCAGCGTCAGCGCCCCCCACACCACGGGGACCGCGAGGAGCAGCCGTCGGATGATGAAACTGGCCATGCGGCGGAGGCCTCGGTGCTTCTGAGATCAGGCGGGATGGCAACGGCCGGCCCGGGGCCCGGGGCGCTCCCGCGCCCCGGGCCGGCTCCGTCACGTCGTGTCCGTGTGCGTCACTCCGAGAGCGTCACCTGCTCGTAGAGGATGAACTGGATGGGCGTCATGACGACGTTGTCGACGTCCTCGGTGTAGACGACCTGACCCGTGTACCAGTTGATCGGGACGGCCGCCACCTGCTCGAGGGCCAGCCGCTCGGCCTCGCGGTAGAGCTCGAGCCGCTCCTCCTCGTCCTCGGTGGCGCGGGCCGTGTCGATCAGCTCGTCGACCTCGGGGTCGTTGAGCCGGGCGATGTTGTCGCCGTCGATCGACGCGCTGTGGAACTCGGCGAAGATCGGGCTGTCGTAGACGGGATAGTCCCAGATCCAGCCCAGACGGCAGAGCTCGCAGTCGCCCTGGCGCATCTCGGTGAAGTAGTTGGTCGGGTCGCGGGGGTCGAGCTCGGCCTCGAGCCCGATGTCCTGCAGGTTCTGCTGGACGATGGCGACCACATCCTCGTGACCCGAGTCGGTGTTGAAGTTGATGCGGATCGGGTGATCGAGCTCGCCACCCTCGTCCTGCCACTCCTGCACCAGCTGCTCGGCCTGCTCGGGGTCATATTCGCAGACCTCGCAGAGGCCGTCCTCGTAGCCGGGCACCTCGGGCGGCGTGATGCCGGTGGCGTTGCGCCGAGCCCCGTCGTACACCTGCTCGTTGATGGCGTCGCGGTCGATGGCCAGCGAGATCGCCTGGCGGAGCTTGAGGTTCTCGTCACCGCCCAGCTGCGACTCCATGTTCACGCCGAAGAAGTAGGCGGCCATGTTGGGCGGGGTGGCGTTCGGGTAGTTGTCGATCGCCTCCTGGAAGCGGCCGGGCGGGATCAGCGCCGTGTGGCCGTTTCCGGCCTCGAAGTCGCTGTAGGCGGAGTCGACGTCGGACGAGATGATGAAGTCGATCCCGTCGAGCCGGGCCTGGGTGCCCTCGCCGTAGATGCCGCCGTTCCAGTTCTCGTTGCGCACGAGGCTGATCCGCTCCTCGTGCTGCCACGGCTCCTCCATCTTGAAGGGGCCGTTGCCGATCATGATCCCCTGCTCCCAATCGGTCTGGTCGTCGAGCTCGTCGGCGGCCTCGGGGATCGGCGAGAAGACCGGGTGGCTGACGATGGCCGGCCAGTCGTAGAGCGGCGCGGTCAGCTCCATCGTGAGCGTCAGGTTCTCGTCGTCGGCGGTGACGCCGGAGATCTCGTCGGCCTCACCGTCGAGGTACTCCTGCGCGCCCTCGATCGGCAGGAGGTGGTAGCTGATCTCGGACGCCATGTCCGGCGACAGCGCCCGTTCGAAGCCGCGGACGAACGAGCTGGGCAGCACCGGCGTGCCGTCGGAGAACTCCTGGCCCTCCCTGATGGTGAAGGTCCAGGTCTGGCCGTCGTCGGTCTCCCAGGACTCGGCGACCTGCGGCATCAGCTCGGGGACGTCGCCGCTGTAGTCGAACTCGGTGAGGCCGTCGTACAGCAGCACCGGGATCTGGGCACCCTGGAACGTCGACGCCAGCGCGGGGTCGATGTGGTCGACCTCGCCCTGGGCGAAGTTCTGGAGGTCAATGAGCGTGCCTCCGGTAGGGCCTTCCGGTTGCTCGGCGGTCTCGTCCCCGGCCCCATCGTCGTCGTCGCCACCGCAGGCGGCGGCGACGAGCGCGAGCCCGAAGATGAGGGCAAGGAGCTTGAGGCCCTTGCGCTGTCGTCTCACTTGAACCTCCTCTGATGATGGTCTCTGCGACCGGGGAGGGACTCGCCCGGAGCCCGGACCGCCGCCGGGCGGCGACGGACTCCTCCCTGTGATCGGTGGCCACACCCTCGGCGAGCAGCGCACGCCCCTGAGTGAGCCGGGGCGGACGATAACAGAATCGATCGCTGTCAACCCGATTTCGGGCGCGCGTCTGGCCCAAATGTCCTGTCCGGCCGGTCAATTCCACCAGTCTGAAACAGAATCGTCACGCGACCTGCACCCCCCGCTCGTTCGTGCCCGCCCGCGACAGGACGCCAGCAGGAGCAAACCTGCTGGACACGAGTGTGCCAGGCGTCCCGCGCCGGGGCGGGTTCAACTGCACGAACGGCGTACCAAGCCCATGTCACCCCTGCGTCAGCGGAGCGTGGGCGATGGTTCACACGCTCTTCGTACGACAGATCGCCACATGGTCGGGCGATCTGATGCAAGAATCGGCGGCGATCGCCGCTACCAGGTGACGGGATCGCGTCGTCCGGCCTCGTTACGGTGACGGCGACGGCAACGCCGCGAGAACGGGGGATACCGATGAGAAGACCGCAACGGGCCTGGTTGGCCGCGGTGGTGGCCGCCAGCCTCGTAGCCGCCGCGTGCAGCGGCGACGACGACGACAGCGGCGGCGGCGGGGGCGGCGCCGGCGGGGACTTCGAGCCGCTGGCCTACGACGAGAGCGCGGCCTGCGGCACCGAGGAGTACACGGGCAACCTGGCCGCCATCGAGGCGGTCGACGAGCTGACCGTGCGCTTCACGCTGTGCGAGCCCGACGTCGCCTTCCCGTCCAAGGTGGCGTTCTCGGCGCTCGGCATCCATCCGTCCGAGCACCTCGACGAGACCGACGGCTCCCCGATCGACAACCCGATCGGCACCGGCCCCTACCGGCTCGAGGCCTGGGAGCAGGGCAACCAGATCGTCCTCACCCGCAACGAGGACTACTGGGGCGAGCCGGCGGCGGTCCCGACCCTGGTGTTCCGCTGGAGCCAGGAGCCGGCGCAGCGCCTCGTCGAGCTCGAGTCCGGCTCGGTCGACGGCATCGACAACGTCGGCAGCGAGGACTTCGAGGCGGTCGAGAGCAACTCCGACCTGCAGCTCATCGAGCGCGAGCCCCTGAACGTCTTCTACCTGGGCTTCAACGTCGACGTCGAGGACCCGCCGCTCAACGACGAGACGCTCCGCCAGGCCGTGGGCTACGCCATCGACCGCGAGCGCATCGTCGAGAACTTCTACCCCGAGGGCTCGCAGGTGGCCGACCAGTTCCTCCCGCCGGGCATCCCCGGCTACGAGGAGGGCGCCGAGTCCTACACCTACGACCCCGACCGGGCTCGCCAGCTGCTCGCCGAGGCCGGCTACGAGGACGGGGTCGACCTCGGCCCGCTCAGCTACCGGAACGAGTCGCGGCCGTACCTGCCCCAGCCTGCCCAGGTGGCGAGCGACATCCGCGACCAGCTGGCCCAGGTCGGCATCCGGGTCCAGCTCGACGAGCAGGAGTCGGGGGCGTTCATCGACAACTCCAACACCGGCAACCTCGGCCTCCACCTCCTGGGCTGGAACGCCGACTTCCCGGATCCCACCAACTTCTGGGACTTCCACTTCGGGCCGGGGGCGACGCCCCAGTTCGGCACCGGCTTCGAGGACCTCCACGAGGTCCTGGCCGAGGCGGCGTCGACCACCGACGAGGAGACCCGCAACGAGCTGTACGCCCAGGCCAACGACCTGCTGATGGAGCACGCCCAGGCGCTGCCGATCGCGTACGGCGGCTCGGCCGTGGCGTTCCGGGCCGACGTCGAGGGCGCCCACGCCAGCCCGCTGTCCAACGAGCGGTTCGCGTCCATGTCGGTCGAGCGCGACCAGATCGTGTTCATGCAGAGCGGCGAGCCCTCGGGTCTGTACTGCGCCGACGAGACCGACGGCGAGGCGCTGCGGGTCTGCGAGCAGATCAACGAGTCGCTGCTCGCCTACGAGGTTGGCGGCGTCGAGGTCGAGCCCGCGCTGGCCGCCGAGCTGCCCGAGCCCAACGAGGACCTCACCGAGTGGACGTTCCGCCTCCGGGAAGGCGTCACGTTCCACGACGGCACGCCGCTCGACGCCAACGACGTCGTCGAGAGCTACCGGGTCCAGTGGGACGCGGCCGACCCGCGGCACACCGGCCGCGACGGCACGTTCACCTACTTCGAGGCCCTGATGGGCGGGTTCCTCAACCCGCCGGCGGAGCCCGTCGGCGGCTGACCGTCGTTGACCGGGGGCCGGGAGGGCGGCCCGGCCCCCGACCGTCGATGTCCTGATGCTGCGCTTCATCGTCCGCCGCCTGCTCAGCTCGATCCCGGTCCTGTTCGGGATCCTGGTGGTCACGTTCGTCATCGCCCGCGTCATCCCCGGCGATCCCTGCCAGGCCGCCCTCCAGGAGCGGGCCAACCCCACCGCCTGCGCCCAGTTCAACGAGCGCTACGGCTTCGACGACCCGATCCTCGTCCAGCTCGGCACGTACGTCGGCGACGTCTTCACCGGCGACCTCGGTGAGTCGGTGCGGCTCCGCCGGCCGGTCACCGACCTGCTCACCGAGCGGCTGCCGGTCACGCTCCAGCTGTCGGCCGCCGCCCTGCTGATCGCCGTGGTCGTCGGGGTGCCGCTCGGCGTGCTGGCCGGCTCCCGGCGCAACAGCAAGACCGACGTGGCCACGATCGTCGGCGCCAACGTCGGCGTGTCGATCCCGGTGTTCGTGCTGGGGCTGATCCTCCAGTACGTGTTCGCCCGCGAGCTCAACGACACGCCGCTCGGCCTGCCGGCCTCGGGCCAGCTCACCGCCGGGACCATCCCCGAGCCGTTCTACGAGGCCTGGGGCCTGCGCGAGAACACCGTGCTGGAGTTCCTCGCCAACATCGACCTGCTCAACGCCGTGCTGATCTGGCGCTGGGACATCTTCGTCGACGCCCTCCAGCACCTGATCCTGCCGGCGGTGGCGCTGGCCACGATCCCGATGGCGGTCATCGCCCGCATGACCCGGTCCAGCCTGCTCGACGTGCTCGGCCTCGACTACGTGCGGACGGCCCGGGCCAAGGGCCTGCGGGAGCGGGTCGTGATCGTGCGCCACGCCCTGCGCAACTCGCTGCTGCCCGTGGTCACGGTCATGGGCCTGTCGCTGGGCACGCTGATCGGCGGCGCCATCCTCACCGAGACCATCTTCAACCTCACCGGCGTCGGCAAGACGCTGTTCGACGCCATCACCGGCCGCGACTACTTCGTGGTCCAGGGCTTCACGCTGGCGGTCGCGGTCGCCTTCGTCCTCATCAACCTCGTGACCGACATCGTGTACGCCTACCTCGACCCGGAGGTCCGGGTGGGATGACGTTCGAGGAGATCCCGCTCTCCGAGATCCAGGCCGCCGAGGCCCCGGCGACCGAGCGCGAGCACCGCGAGCGGGGCCTGTGGCGCGACGCCTTCCGCGACCTGCGGCGCAAGCGCTCGGCGGCGGTGGGCCTGGCCATCCTGGCCGTGCTGGTGCTGCTGGCGGTGTTCGCCCCGATCATCGCCCCGTACGGGGAGCGCGAGGTGCTCATCGAGTCGGAGGGCCTGCGGCCTCGGGCCGAGCCCTGCATCCACGTGAACGTCGACTGGATCCCGAACGTGCCGGTGCTCGAGCAGCTCGAGAACTTCCTGCACGCTAACGGGTTCTCGTGCCCGAGCTCGGAGCCCCAGCACCTCATGGGCCTCGACGGCAACGGGCGCGACGTGTTCAGCCGCATCCTCTACGGCGCCCGCATCTCGCTCCTGGCCGGCGCCGTGGCCGTCTCGTTCGCCGTGGTGGTCGGCACCGCGCTCGGCCTGGCCGCCGGTTACGTGGGCGGGCGGTTCGACAACGTGGTCATGCGGGCGATGGACGTGTTCCTCGCCTTCCCGGCCCTGCTGCTGGCCATCGCCATCGTCACCGCCCGCGGCCCCGGCCTGTTCAACGCCATCATCGCCGTGTCGATCGTGACCATCCCGGTGTACGCCCGGGTGGTGCGGTCCCGGGTGCTGTCGGTCCGCGAGCAGGACTTCGTGGCCGCCGACCGGGCGCTCGGCGTGTCGAACGCCCGCATCGTGCTCCACCGGGTGCTGCCCAACTCGCTCACCCCCCTCGTCGTCCAGGCGACGCTGGGGATCGCCACCGCCGTGCTCGAGCTGGCGGCGCTGTCGTTCGTCGGCCTCGGCGGCGACCCCGACCAGGCCGAGTGGGGCCGGATGCTGGCGCTGGAGCGCAACCAGCTGTTCACGTCCCCCCACCTGGTCTTCTACCCGGGCGTGATGATCATGCTGAACGTCCTGGCCTTCAACCTGATCGGCGACGGGCTGCGCGACGCCCTCGACCCGAGGCTCAACCGATGACCGACCCCCTGCTCGACATCCGCGGCCTGCGCACCTGGTTCTTCACCGCCGACGGCGTCGTGAAGGCGGTCGACGGCGTCGACCTGTCCGTCGGCCCCGGCGAGGTGCTGGGCCTGGTCGGCGAGTCGGGCTCGGGCAAGAGCGTGACCGCCCTGTCGGTCCTACGGCTGGTCGACGCCCCGGGTCGGATCGTGGACGGCACGATCACGTTCGACGGCGAGGATCTCACCGCCGCCTCCGACGACGCCATGCGCGAGCTGCGGGGCAGCCGCATCGGCATGGTCTTCCAGCAGCCCCGGTCGTCGCTGAACCCGGCCTACCGCATCGGCTTCCAGATCGCCGAGGTGTACGAGGCGCACGGCGGCCTCACGCGGTCGGAGGGCTGGGAGCGGGCCGTCGAGATGCTCACCAAGGTGGGGATCGGCGACGCCCGCAACCGGGCGCGGGCCTACCCCCACCAGATCTCCGGCGGGCAGGCCCAGCGGGTGATGATCGCCATGGCGCTGGCCGCCAACCCCCGGCTGCTGATCGCCGACGAGCCGACCACCGCCCTCGACGTCACCATCCAGGCCCAGATCCTCGACCTCATGCGCGACCTCCAGGCCGACATGGGGATGAGCCTGATCCTCATCACCCACGACCTCGGGATCGTGGCCGAGATGTGCGACCGGGTGGCGGTCATGTACGCCGGCCAGGTCGTCGAGGAGACCGACCGCCGCACGCTGTTCCGCGACGCCCGGCACCCCTACACGCTGGGGCTGATCCGCTCGCTGCCGGTGATCGGCCAGCGGACCGAGCGGCTGGAGGTCATCCCCGGGCGGGTCCCCAGCCTCATCGACCTGCCGCCCGGCTGCCGGTTCGCCCCCCGGTGCGCGGCGCGCGAGGAGCACGGGCTGACCCGGTGCACCGAGGAGCTGCCGGCGCTCGTCGAGGTGGCGCCCGGCCACAAGGTCCGCTGCTTCCTCCACAGCGACGCGGTGGAGCCGGAGACCGAGGTCCCGGTCACGGTGGGGCGGCGATGAGCGAGCCCCGGGACGCCGTGAGCGAGTCGACCGAGTCCCAGCCCGCCGACGCCGGGTCAACCGACGCCGGGCCGGCCGCCTCCGAGCGGCCTGCGGCCGAGCCGGCCGGGGCCGAGCGCACCGACGCCGAGCGGACCGCCGGGCCGGCCGCCGCTGCGGCCGGCGACCTGGCGCCGGAGGCCGATGCCGCCCCGCTGGTCTCGGTCCGTGGCCTGGTCAAGACGTTCGATGTCCGGGCCGGGGCGTTCGCCAAGGCCACGGCCTCGGTCCGGGCCGTGGACGGCGTCGACCTCGACATCCGGGCCGGCGAGGTGCTCGGCCTCGTCGGCGAGTCCGGCTCCGGCAAGTCCACCCTCGGTCGCACGCTGCTCGGCCTGCTGCCCGCCGACGGCGGCACCGTCACGTTCGACGGCGTGGACGTCCACGCCGCCCGGGGCCGGCAGCTCAAGGCGCTGCGGCGCCAGATGCAGATCGTGTTCCAGGACCCCTACTCGTCGCTCGATCCCCGCACCACCGTCGGCGACTCGATCGCCGAGGGGCTGCGGGCCCACGGCGTGCGGCCGGCCGAGCGCCGCTCCCGGGTGGAGGAGATGCTCGAGCTGGTGGGGCTGGAGCCCTACCACGCCCGCCGCTACCCCCATCAGTTCTCCGGCGGCCAGCGCCAGCGCATCGGCATCGCCCGGGCCCTGGCCGTTCGGCCGCGGTTCCTGGTGGCGGACGAGCCCGTGTCGGCGCTGGACGTGTCGATCCAGTCGCAGGTCCTCAACCTGCTGCGCGACCTCCAGGCCCGCTTCGACCTCACGCTGCTGCTGGTGGCCCACGACCTGGCGGTGGTCGAGCACCTGTGCGACCGGGTGGCCGTCATGTACCTGGGGCGGATCGTCGAGATCGGCACCCGCGACCAGGTGTTCGACGACCCCCAGCACCCCTACACGCAGGCGCTGCTGTCGGCCGTGCCGGTGGCCGACCCCGACCGGCCCCGTCGCCGCACCCGGCTCGAGGGCGACCCGCCCAGCCCGCTCGACCCACCGGCCGGCTGCCCGTTCCACACCCGGTGCCCGATCGCGGTCAGCGGGGTGTGCGACGTGGAGGTACCCCAGCTGCTCGGCCCGGACCACGACCCGAGCCACCTGGCCGCCTGCCACCTCCGCACCGGCGCCCACACCGACCTGGCCCCGGACGAGCCCGAGCCGGCGCCGTCGGACTGACCGACCGGGCGGCCGCGGCCAGGACCGGCCGCGGCCGCCCGTCAAGACCGCGTCACGGGCGCGGGCCGCACGGATGCGGGCCGCGCCCGCCCGTCAGAGGCGGTCGCGGTAGCGGATGATGCTGGTGAACGACTCGGCCTCGAGGCTGGCGCCGCCCACCAGCGCGCCGTCGATGTCAGGCTGGACCATGAGGTCGGCCGTGTTCTCGGGCTTGACCGAGCCGCCGTACTGGATGCGCACGGCCGCCGCCGCGTCGCTACCGAAGCTGTCGGCCACCACCGCCCGGATCCGGGCGCAGACGGCCTGGGCATCGTCGGGCGTGGCCGTCCGGCCCGTGCCGATCGCCCAGATCGGCTCGTAGGCGATGACGGAGCCGGCCACCTGCTCGGGGCTCAGCCCGGTGAACCCGGCCTGGACCTGGCCGGTCACCTTGTCCTCGGTGGCGCCGGACTCGCGCTCCTCCAACGTCTCGCCGACGCACAGGATCGGCGTCATCCCCCACTGGAGGATGGCCTTGACCTTGCGGTTGACCACCTCGTCGGTCTCGCCGAACAGCTCGCGGCGCTCGGAGTGGCCGGCGATCACGTAGGCGACGTCGAGCTTGGCCAGCATGGCCGGCGACACCTCGCCCGTGAACGCCCCCTTCTCCTCCCAGTGGCAGTTCTGTGCGCCGATCAGCAGCGGGACCGGGTCCTTCTCGCCCAGGAAGTAAGTCTGGACCGTGCGGATGTCGGTGAACGGCGGGTGGATGGAGACGTCGGTGGCCGCGTAGTCCTCGGCCGTGAGCTCGTACACCAGCTTCTGGACCAGCGACGTGGCCTCGAAGTGGTTGAGGTTCATCTTCCAGTTGCCGCTGATCAGCGGCTTGCGGTCGCTCATCGCTCGCTCTCCCTCACCCCTCGCGGCCCGGCGCGTTCGGGGCCTGCCGCAGCGCGGCCAGGCCCGGCAGGTCGCCCTGCTCCAGCAGCTCCAGCGACGCGCCGCCGCCGGTAGACACGTGGTCGACCCCCTCGTCGAGGCCGAACTGGGCCAGCGCCGCCGCGCTGTCGCCGCCGCCCACGACGGTGAAGCCCGGGGCGTCGGCCACCGCCTGGGCGACGGCCCGGGTCCCGGCCTCGAACCGCGGGTCCTCGAACACACCCATGGGCCCGTTCCAGAACACCGTGCGGGCCTCGGCGATGCGGTCGCCGAAGTCGGCGGCCGTGCCCGGGCCGACGTCGACGCCCATCCAACCGTCGGGCACCGACGTGCCGACCTGGCGCACCTCTCCCCCGGCCTCGGGCTTCATCAGCTCGCCGCCCGGCCCGAGGGCGGTCACGTCGGAGGGCAGGACGATCCGCCCGCCGGCCCGCTCGAGCAGGCCGCGGCACACGTCGACCATGTCGTCCTCGAGGAGGCTGGCGCCGACCGCGTTGCCCTGGGCGGCGAGGAACGTGAAGCACATCCCGCCGCCGATGAGCAGCTGGTCGGCGACGTCGAGCAGCGCCTCGATGACCTTGAGCTTGTCGCTCACCTTCGACCCGCCGAGCACGGCGACGAACGGCCGCTTCGGGTTCGTGCGCAGGCCCGACAGGACCTCGACCTCGCGGGCCAGCAGCCGGCCGGCGGCCGACGGGAGCGTCCGCGGCGGGCCGACGATCGAGGCGTGGGCCCGGTGCGAGGCGCCGAAGGCGTCGTTCACGTAGGCGTCGAAGCCCTCGACCAGGCGGGCCACGAAGGCCGGGTCGTTGCTCTCCTCCCCCGGGTCGAACCGCAGGTTCTCGAGCAGCTCGACGCCCGGGGCCAGCTCCGCCAGCCGCTTGCGGACCGGTTCGACCGAGTAGCGGGGGTCGGGCTTGCCCTTGGGCCGGCCCAGGTGGGTGGCGGCCACCACCTGCGCCCCCTGCCCGCGCAGCCATTCCAGGGTCGGCAGCGCGGCGCGGATGCGCAGGTCGTCGGTGATCTCGCCGTCGCGGAGCGGGACGTTGAAGTCGGCGCGGACGAGGACCCGCCTCCCGTCGAGGGGAGGCAGGTCCTCCAGCGTGGGAACGCCGGTCATCGTGGCCGCGTCAGGACTGGTTGGCTGCGCCCACCACCTGGACGATGTCGACCAGGCGGTTGGAGTAGCCCCACTCGTTGTCGTACCAGCCGAACACCTTGACCAGGTTGCCGCTCACCTGGGTGAGCTGGGAGTCGAAGGTGCAGGAGGCCGGCGAGCCGACGATGTCGCTGGAGACCAGCGGCGCTTCGGAGTAGTCGAGGACCGCGGCCAAGCGGCCCGACTCGGACGCAGCCCGGAAGGCCTCGTTGACCTCGTCGACCGTCACCTCGCGGCTGAGGATGCCGGTGAAGTCGGTGAGCGAGCCGTCCGGCACCGGCACGCGCAGCGCCTGGCCGTCGAGCTTGCCCTGCATCGACTGGAGCACGAGGCCGGTGGCCCGGGCGGCACCCGTGCTGGTCGGGATGATGTTGATGGCCGCGCTGCGGGCCCGGCGCAGGTCCTTGTGGGGGCCGTCGACCAGCATCTGGTCGCCGGTGTAGGCGTGCACGGTCGTCATCAGGCCCCGCTCGAGGCCGAACGCCTGGTCGAGGACCTGGACCATCGGGACGAAGCAGTTGGTCGTGCACGAGGCGTTGGACACGACCTTGTGCTTCTCGGGATCGAACGTGTCCTCGTTGATGCCGACCACGAACGTGGCGTCGGCCCCCGACGACGGCGCCGACACGACCACGTAGGGGGCGCCGGCCTCGAGGTGGGCGGCCGCCTTGTCGCGGCTGGTGAAGATGCCGGTCGACTCGACGACGACGTCGACGCCGAGGTCGCCCCACGGCAGCTCCTTGGGGTCGCGGACGGCCAGCACCTTCAGGGTGTCGCCGTCGATCTTGATGCCGTCGTCACCCACCTGGATCTCGTTGTCGAGACGGCCCAGCACCGAGTCGTACTTGAGCAGGTGGGCCATGGTGTCGACCGAGCCGAGGTCGTTGACCGCGACGAAGTCGATGTCGGCGCCGGCCTTCTTGGCCGCCCGGAAGAAGTTGCGGCCGATGCGGCCGAAGCCGTTGATCCCCACGCGGATGGTCATCTCGGAATGGCCCTCTCTCTACTCTCGTTGTCGGCGGATCGTGTCACGAACGTTGTCGCGAATGTCCCGGTCAGTGTGCATCTCAGCCTGCACGCTGGACGGACCCGGCCACTATGACAGCCCAGAGCGGGGTGCCTGGGCCAGTGCTCCCAACGTGGCCGCCAAACGCTCGCTGTCGTGCGCCAGACCGTGGGGCCGGGCGACGTCGGCCTCGACCACCCGCGCCTTCACGTCGCCCAGCGGCAACGCCCCCGGCTGGACCACGACGACGTCGGGCTCGATGCCGTGGCGGTTGAGCGCGGCGACGTGGGCGGCCACGTCGTAGCCCCGCGTCTCGCTCGCCTCGGCCCGCAGGTTGCACACGTACACCCGCTGGCCCCGGGCCTCGGCCAGCGCTTGGCGGACGTCGTCCACGACCGCGGCGGCCAGCACCGACGTGTACAGCGAGCCGGGGCCGAGCACGATCTGGTCGGCGTCGCGCAGGGCCTCGATGGCGTCAGGCGGAGCCGGTGGCCGCTCCGGCACCACCCGGACCCGGTCGATGCCGGCGGTGTGCGACACGGCCACCTGGCCCACGACCTCGCGCCCGCCGTCGCGGGTGCGGGCCCGCAGCTCGACGGGCTCGGCCGTGGCCGGGAGGACCCGGGCCTCGTCAGGGTCGAGGCCGAGCAGGCGGGCGGCCTCGTCGACGGCGGCGACGAAGTCGCCGGTCACCGAGGTCAGGGCGGCGAGCAGCAGGTTGCCCAGGGCGTGGCCCTCGACGTCGGTGCCGGCGAACCGGTACTCCAGCGCCTCGGCCAGCGGCCCGGGTGGCCGGTCGGCGCCCGACGCCATCGCCACCAGGCAATGGCGCAGATCGCCGGGGGCGGGCAGCGGCATGCCGCTGCGCAGGCGGCCGGTCGAGCCGCCGTCGTCGGCCGTCGACACGACGGCGGTCACCCGGCGGGCGTAGCGGCGGGCGGCCCGGATGGTGGCGGCCAGCCCGTGGCCGCCCCCCACCGCCACCACGTGCAGCTTGTCGGGGTCCGCCGACCCAGCCTCTGTTGCCATGCGCTCGTCCCCTCGCCGGCCACCGGTGGTGGCCGGGTACGTCACTTCTCGACGTCCCGGTGGAGCACCCCGGGGGCGTACCCGCGCCGCCGGAGCCGCCGAGCCACCTCCTCGGCGATCGCCACCGAGCGATGCCGACCGCCGGTGCAGCCGAAGGCGATGGTGAGGTACGCCTTGCCCTCGGCCACGTAGGCGGGCAGCAGTTCACCGGCGAGAGCCTCGAGGTGGTCGAGGAACTCCGTGGCCGCCGGCTGCTCCAGAACGTAGTCCCGCACCGCGGGGTCGAGGCCCGTCAGCGGGCGCAGCTCGTCGACCCAGTGCGGGTTGGGCAGGAAGCGGCAGTCGAGGACCAGGTCGGCGTCGAGCGGCAGCCCGTGCTTGTAGCCGAACGAGAGCACCGTGATCTGCATGGGCGACGCCCGCTCCGCGTCGCCGAACAGGGTCACGATGCGGTTGCGCAGCTCGTGGACGTTGAGGTCGCTCGTGTCGACCACCACGTCGGCCTCGGCCTTGACCGGCTCGAGCAGCTCGCGCTCGCGCTCGATCGCTGCGGCCAGGTGCTCGGACTCGGGCCCGCTGGACAGCGGGTGGCGGCGGCGGGACGACTCGTACCGGCGGACCAGCGTGTCGGTCGACGCCTCGAGGAACAGGATGCGGACCCGGCTGGCGGACGACCGCAGCCAGCTCAGCATCGGCAGGATCTCGTCCTGGTAGGCCCCGGTGCCGACGACCAGGGCGACCCGCCCGATCGACGAGCCCGGCGTCTGGGCCAGCTCGGCGACCTTGGGCACGAGCTCGGGCGGCAGGTTGTCGATGACGAACCAGCCCAGGTCTTCGAGGTCGTCAGCGGCCATGCTGCGCCCTGCGCCCGACAGGCCGGTGATGACCACGAACTCGCTCACGACCACCACAATTGTACGGGCGGTCCCCCCTGTCGATTCCCGCCCCGTCGATCTCCGGCCGCCCCTGCGGGGCGGCGCCGGGTCAGCGGAGTCAGCGGAGCTTCTCGCTCCGCAGCAGCAGGAGGCGGGGGATGCTGGCGGCGCCCGCGTACTCGGGCGCCCGGGCCAGGAAGCCGGGTGGGGGCGCCGGCTCCTCCATGCGGGTGACGAGCAGGCCCCGGGCGGCCAGCGCGTTGACGTAGCGGCTCAGCGGCCGGTGGAAGAACGGCAGGCGGACGCCGGCGTCGACCTCCTCGTGGGTCACCGACTCGGGCAGGTAGGGCCCGACCCGCCAGTACTGCTCGGGTGGGTCGAGGATCTGGTCGTCGATCCAGCCGCTGCCCGGGGTCTGGAACAGCGGGTGGTTGGTGAACAGCACGAACCGGCCGCCGGGCGCCAGCACCCGGGCCACCTCGTCGAGGGCGGCGTCGAGGTCGGTCAGGTGCTCGAGCACCAGGCACGTGACCACGGCGTCGAAGGCGGCGGCCGGGAACGGCAGGCGCTCGGCCCGGCCCCGCACGTAGCCGGGGCCGCCGCCCCGGCGGGCGGCCGTGGCCAGCTGGGCGGCCGCCGGGTCGAGCCCGACCACCCGCTCGGCGCCGGCCTTGGCCACGGCCAAGCGGGCGATCTGGCCCTCGCCGCAGCCCAGGTCGAGGACGCGGCGGGCGCCGGCCAGCTCGTCGGCGGCCAGCGGCAGGATCTGCTCCTCGTACTCGACGTCGGCGCCCTCGGTGAACTCGGCCTGCCACCAGGCGGCGTGCGTCTCCCAGACGCCGAAGTCGCCCGGGTCGCCTGGTGCGCCGGGGCCGGCCGCGTCGGCGCCGGTGCCGGGTGCCCGCTCGCCGGGGCCGGACGACCCCGCCCGGCCGCTCACCGGCGCCCCGCCGAGCCGGCCGAGCGCCCGGAGCGTCCCGTCGACGAGGCGACGGCCGGGCCGTGGACCTTGGCGTACACGGCGACGGCCACGTCGTCGGGCAGCCACGACAGCGCCTTCAGCTCCTCCAGCGACGCCCGCTTCACGCCGGCGACGCCGCCCAGCTCCTTGGTCAGGCGCTTCTTGCGGGCGGGCCCCAGGCCGGGGATGTCGTCGAGCACCGACTTGGTCATCCGCTTGCCGCGCAGCTGCCGGTGGTAGCTGACGGCGAACCGGTGGGACTCGTCGCGGATCCGTTGGAGTAGATAGAGCGCCTCGGACCCCCGGGGCAGCCGCACGGGGTCGGACCGATCCGGAAGGTAGACCTCCTCGAACCGCTTGGCCAGCGCCGCCACCGGGATCTCCTCGTCGAGGCCCAGATCCTCGAGCACGCGCACGGCGACGTTGAGCTGGCCCTTGCCGCCGTCGACCAGCAGCAGCTGGGGCGGGTACGAGAACTTGCCCGACCGCTCGCTGACCGGCAGCGCCCGCTCGTCGATGTAGGCCGACAGGCGGCGGGTGAGGACCTCCTCCATCGCCGCGAAGTCGTCGTTGCCGGGCACCGACCGGACCTTGAACCTCCGGTAGTCGGACTTGCGGGGCAGCCCGTCCTCCATCACCACCATCGAGCCCACGTAGTCGGTGCCCTGGATGTGGCTCATGTCGTAGCACTCGATGCGCAGCGGGGCGTCTGGCAGCCCGAGGGCCTCCTGCAGCTCGTTGAGCGCCTTGGCCCGGGCGTTGTGGTCGCTGGCCCGCCGCAGCCGGTGGCGGGCGAACTCCTCGCTGGCGTTGCGGGTGACGGTCTCGTGCAGCTCGCGCTTGGCGCCCCGCCGCGGCACCCGCACCTCGACCCGGCTGCCCCGCAGGTGGGACAGCCACTCGCAGTACAGGTCGCCGTCGGACGGCTCGGTCGGCACCAGGATCGTGCGGGGGATGCCGAGCGGTGGATCGTCGTACAGCTCCTCGAGGATGTTGCCGACCAGCTCGCCGGGCCCCAGGTCCTCCACCTTGTCGACCACGAACCCCTTGCGGCCCACCACCCGGCCCTTGCGCACGTAGAAGACCTGGACGGCGGCCTCGAGGTCGTCCTCGGCGATGCCGATCACGTCGAGGTCCTCGTTGCGGTCGGCCACCATCTGCTGACGCTCGATGGCCTTGCGCACGCTGGCCAGCCGGTCGCGGATGCGGGCCGCCCGCTCGTACTCGAGGTTGTCGGCGGCCTCGCGCATCTGGCCCTCGAGGCGGTCGACGATCGTGTCGGTGTCGCCGTCGAGGAAGTCGAGGAGCTCGCGGGTGAGCCGGTCGTAGGTCTCCTTGTCGACCTCGCCCACGCACGGGCCCGAGCACTTCTCGATGTGGAACAGCAGGCAGGGCCGGCCGAGGCGCTGGTGGCGGCGGAACTTGTTGTCGGAGCAGGTGCGCAGCGGGAACGTGCGCAACAGCAGGTCGAGCGTCTCGCGGATGGCGTAGGCGTGGCCGTAGGGGCCGAAGTAGCGGACGCCCTTGCGCTTGCGGCCCCGCATGACCGTGGGCCGCGGCCACTCGTCCTCCACCGTGACGGCCAGGAACGGGTAGCTCTTGTCGTCGCGCAGCCGGATGTTGAACCGGGGCCGGTGCTGCTTGATGAGGCTGTACTCGAGCATGAGCGCCTCGACCTCGTTGCGGACCTGGATCCACTCGACGGTCTCGGCGCTGTTGACCATGGCCGCGGTGCGGGCCGGCAGGCTGCGGGGGTCGACGAAGTAGTTGGACAGCCGCGCCCGCAGGTTGGCGGCCTTGCCGACGTAGATGACCCGGCCCTCGGCGTCCTTGAACTGGTAGGAGCCGGGGGCCTCGGGGATCGTGCCGGTCGGCGGGCGCTGCACCACGGCCCCGAGGGTACCGACCCGATGTGACAGCTCAGGCCGGAGCCACGCCCGCGTCTCGGCTGGCCGCGGCGGCGTGCGCCAGCAGCTCGTCGACGGACCACTGGTCGTCGGCGTGGACGCCGCGCTTGGCCGCGACGACCCGGCCGTCCGGCGCCACGAGGAAGTCGCCGGGCAGGCCCAGGCGGTCGCCCCCGGGCCGGGGCAGCGGCCGGCGCTCGCGCACCATCTCCCCCAGACTGCGCGCCACGCCCTTGACGATGGCCGGCCAGGCGCGGGGGTCGAGGACGGCCCGGGGCGACGACTCGACCCCGAACTCCCGGTACAGCCGCTTGCGGGGGTCGGCCACCACCGGGAACGGCAGGTGGGCGACGTGGGGCCGCAGGTCGTCGGCCGTCGAGTGGAACACCACCACCTCGCGGACGCCGGCGGCCGCGATCTCCTCGTGGCGGCGCGCGACCGACCGGAGGTGCAGGTTGCACACCGGACAGCCGGCGAACCGCCGGAACTGCAGGTGGACGAGGTGGTCGGGGTCCGGCATCGTGACCGGCTCGCCGGTCACCGCCTCCAGCTGCCGCGCGGGCACCTGCATGGGCTCCTCCTCGGGTCGTTGGCGTACGTCGTACGCCCATGTTCGGCAGCCTATAGGCATACGCTGTACTCTCAACCCCGTGCCCCGCCCGAAGTCTTTGACCCCCGTCGCCGTGGCGGCCGCGGCGCTGGCGGTCGTGGAGCGCGGCGGCCTCGAGGCCCTGTCCATGCGGGCGGTGGCGGCCGAGCTCGGTATGGGGGCCATGTCGCTGTACCGCTACGTGGAGGGGCGCGAGCAGCTGGAGGACCTCGTCGTCGACCTCGTCCTCGAGGCCGTCGACACCGACGTGTCGGCCGGGCCCTGGGAGGCGCGGGTGGCCGAGCTGGCCCAGCGCGCCTGGGCCGCCATCACGGCCCATCCGGCCGTGGTTCCGCTGCTGCTCACCCGCCGCCACACCACCGAGGCCTCGGTCCGCTGGGGCGAGGCGGTGCTGGCCGCCCTGGCCGACGGCGGCTTCGCCGGCACCGAGCGGGCGATCGCCTTCCGGACCGTCCTCAGCTACGTGGTCGGGGCCGTGCAGGTCGAGCACTTCGGGCCCCTGTCCGGCGCCGGGACCGAGGCGTTGGCCGCACTCCCCCGCGACCGCTTCCCGGTGCTGGCCGACACCGCCGCCCACGCCCGGGCCATCCCGCCCGATCAGGAGTTCCGGCGGGGCCTCGCCGTCGTCCTCCGGGGCCTGGCCGATGTCGAGTTTCCGGGCGATGACAAGAACGTTTCCCAAGGACGTCGCGAAATCCCGGCGGGTCCGTAGACTCTCCGGCAAGCCGGCCCGGAACTCCGGCTGCATATCTGACTCCGGGGACGACATCCCCGTGGGTGAGGCGACCGGGCTGTCCCCACCGTCCACAAACCGGAGTCACCCTCGGGGAGGTTCACAAGATGCTTCGGCTCCAGACCCCGCTCGCCGAGCGGTACACGGGGGCGTCCGCGGACGACCTCGAAACGTGGATCGGCGAGGCCAAGGCGGCGCTCGGCGACCGCCTGTTCATCCTCGGCCACCACTACCAGCGCGACGAGATCATCCGGTGGGCCGATGCCCGCGGCGACTCGTTCCGGCTGTCGGTGCTCGCCCAGCAACGGCCCGATGCCGAGCTGATCGTGTTCTGCGGCGTGCACTTCATGGCGGAGTCGGCGGACATCCTGACCGGCGACCACCAGACCGTGATCCTGCCCGACCTCAACGCCGGGTGCTCGATGGCCGACATGGCCGACCTCGACGAGGTGGAGGAGGCCTGGGAGGCCCTCGGCGCCATCGTCGACGTCGACCGCGTGGTGCCGATCACGTACATGAACAGCTCGGCCGCCATCAAGGCGTTCGTCGGCCGCCACGGCGGCGCCGTGTGCACCTCGACCAACGCCCGGGCGGTCCTGGAGTGGGCCCTGGGGGCCGAGGGCCGCGGGCCGGGGCGGGGCGACAAGGTCCTGTTCTTCCCCGACCAGCACCTGGGCCGCAACACCGGCGTCGCCATGGGTTACGACCTGGCCGACATGCGGGTGTGGGACCCGCGCCGCGACCTGGGCGGGCTCACCGAGGCCGACTGCAAGGACGCCACGTTCCTGCTGTGGAAGGGGCACTGCTCCATCCACCAGCGGTTCCGACCCGAGCACATCGAGGCCTTCCGGGCCGAGCACCCCGACGGCATCGTGGTCGTCCACCCCGAGTGCCCGCACGAGACGGTGAAGCTGGCCGACCAGGTCGGCTCGACCGACTACATCATCCGGGCGCTGGGCGAGGCCCCGGCGGGCGCCACCATCGCGGTCGGCACCGAGATCCACCTGGTGAACCGCCTGGCCCAGGAGCACCCGGACAAGACCGTCGTGTCGCTCGACCCGCTGGTCTGCCCGTGCTCGACCATGAACCGCATCGACGAGCCCCACCTGGCCTGGGTGCTCGAGGAGCTGGTCGCCGGCCGGGTCGTGAACCGGATCGAGGTCGACCCCGAGACCGCCGAGTGGGCGCGCGTCGCCCTCCAGCGGATGCTCGACATCACGTAGCGGCCCCGTCGGGCGCCGCGCAGCGGATCGGGGGCGGGCCGGCCGGCGCCGAGCGGGCCGGCCCGCAACCTGGCGCGGGGTGCCGCCGCCGGACGGCGGTCGAATGGAACGACCTCAGATGAACGAGTTGAGGTGCGCACCCCGCCGGGCGGGCGCCCGGCCGGGCGGCTGGGTCGGCCGCGGCAGCTCGGGCGCCGGCGGGTTGGGCCGGGTCACCGGCTCGCCATTCAGCTCGAGCTCCTCGCCGTGGTGGGTGATCGTGATGGGTGGCCCCTCGGCCAGCACGTAGGTGGTCTGGTCGTGGTCGGTGGTGACCACGATCCGCCGGTTGCGGTAGCGGACCCGGAACCGCAGCCGGCTGATGCCGCTGGGCAGCCGGGGCGCGAACGAGATCCGGCGGTTGCGGGCCCGCATGCCGCCGAACCCCTCGACCAACGCCATCCAGGCGCCGGCCAGCGAGGCCATGTGCAGCCCGTCCTTGGTGTTGCGGGCCAGGTCACGCAGGTCCATGAGCGCGGCCTCGCCCAGGTAGTCGTGCGCCAGCTCGAGGTGGCCCAGCTCCGCGGCCACCACCGCCTGGGTGGCGGCCGACAGCGACGAGTCGCGCACGGTGAGCGCCTCGTAGTAGGCGAAGTTGCGGGCCTTCTCCTCGAAGGTGAAGGCGTCGCCCCGCAGGTGCAGGGCGAGCACGAGGTCGGCCTGCTTCACCACCTGTTTTCGGTACAGGTCGAAGTACGGGAAGTTGAGCAACAGCGGGTACTGGTCGGACCGCGTCCGCTCGAAGTCCCACCGGGCGTGGTCGGTGAACCCCTCGCCCTGGGGGTGGACGCCGAGCCGCTCGTCGTAGGGGATGACCATGGCCTTGGCAGCGTCGCGCCACGACGCCATCTCCTCGGTGGTCACGCCGAGCCGCTCGCTGACGTCGAGGTTGCGGCCGGCGACCTCGGCCGCTGCGCTCAGGTTCTGCTGCGCCATCAGGTTGGTGTAGACGTTGTTGTCAACGATGGCGCTGTACTCGTCGGGCCCGGTCACGCCGTCGATGCGGAACCGGCCGTCGGCGTCGTGGTGGCCGAGGCTGCGCCACAGCCGGGCGGTCTGCACCAGCAGCTCGACGCCGGTCTCGCGCTCGAACTGCTTGTCGTCGGTGGCGTCGAGGTAGCGGACCACGGCGTCCGCGATGTCGGCGTTGATGTGGAAGGCGGCGGTGCCCGCCGGCCAGTAGCCCGACGACTCCTGCCCCCGCAGCGTGCGCCACGGGAACGCCACGCCGTCGAGGTTGAGCTCGCGGGCCCGGTCGAGCGCCTGGGGCAGCGTGAGCTGGCGCCAGCGCAGCACGTCGGCGGCCGCCTCGGCGTGGGTGTAGATGAGGACGGGCAGGACGAACGTCTCGGTGTCCCAGAACGTGTGGCCGTCGTAGCCGGTGCCGGTCAGGCCCTTGGCCGGGATGGGGCGGCGCTCGGCCCGGGCCGCCGACTGGAGGATGTGGAACAGGCCGAACCGCACCGCTTGCTGGACCTCGGCGTCGCCCTCGACCTCGACGTCGGCGCCGGCCCAGAACTCGTCGAGGTAGCAGCGCTGCTCGTTGAGCAGCGCGTCCCACCCGGCCAGCTTGGCCGAGGCCAGCGCGGCCACGACCTGGTCGTGGAGTGCCGGGCGGGTGCGCTGGCTCGACCACCCGTAGGCCAGGAACTTCACGATCCGCAGCTTCTGGCCGACCTTGAGCTGGCAGGCCAGCGTGAGCCGGCAGACGTCGGGCGAGCCCGTCATCTCGGTCTCGAGGTTCTCGGGCCCCTCGATGACGTGGTCCATGCCCGCGGCGATGCGCAGCCCGCTGTGGCGCGTGTGGTGCACGAGGACGGCCTTGGTGCCGTTGACGGCGTACTCCTCGCTGACCAGCGGGTTCTCCAGGGCGGCGGCCGCCCGGGGGTCCTTGCTCTGCGGGGGCAGGTCCTCGTTGGCGACCAGCTCCGACTGGACGACGATGCGCAGGGGCTCGTCGACCGCCTCGACCTCGTAGCAGAAGGCGGCCACGGCCCGGTGGGTGAGCGACACGAGCCGGGTGGAGCGGATCTTGACCCGGTCGTGGGCCGGCGACAGCCACTGGACCTCGCGGTGCAATGTGCCGGCCCGGAGGTCGAGCGTGCGCTCGTGGGCCTCGACCGTGCCGTAGCGGACGTCGAACGGCTCGTCGTCGACCAGCAGCCGGAACAACTTGCCGTTGGTCACGTTGATGACCGTCTGCCCGGACTCGGGGTAGCCGTAGCCGGCCTCGGCGTACGGCAGCGGCCGCAGCTCGTAGACCGAGTTCAGGTAGGTGCCGGGCAGGCCGTGGGGGTCGCCCTCGTCGAGGTTGCCTCGCAGCCCGATGTGCCCGTTCGACAGGGCGAAGATCGACTCCGAGCGCGCCAGCGCGTCGAGGTCGAGGTCGCGCTCACGCACGCACCACGGCTCGACGGTGTAGGTGGGCTTGCCCACCTTGCCCACCTTGACGGCTTCGGTCACGGCTCCTCCAACAGCTCGCTCAGGTCTTTGACGACGATGTCGGCCCCGTGCTCCTTCAGGGCGTCGGCCTGGCCGACGCGGTCGACGCCCACGACCAGGGCGAACTTGCCCGCCCGCCCGGCTTCGACACCCGCCAGCGCGTCCTCGAAGACCGCCGCCTGGTCGGGCGTGACCCCCAGCGCCTCCGCGCCGGCGAGGAAGGTATCAGGGGCCGGCTTGCCGGTGAGGCCACGCTCGGCCGCCACGACGCCGTCGATGCGGGCCTCGAACAGGTCGGCGATGCCCACCGACGCCAGCACCTGGGCCGTGTTGGCGCTCGACGACACGACGGCCGTCCGCAGGCCGGCCTGGCGCGCTCGCCGCACGTACTCGATCGATCCCTCGTAGGTCTCGATCTCGCCCTCGGCCAACAGCTCGAGCACGCGCTGGTTCTTGCGGTTGCTCAGCCCGTGGACGGTGAGCGCGTCCGGCGGGTCGGACGGATCGCCCTCGGGCAGCTCGATCCCCCGCGACTCGAGGAAGCTGCGGGTGCCGGCCAGCCGAGGCCGCCCGTCGACGTACCGGTCGTAGTCCTCGCTGGCAAACGGCACGAACGGCTCGCCGGTCTGGCGGGCGCGAGCCTCGAGGAAGGCGTCGAACATCTCCTTCCAGGCCTTGGCGTGGAGCGTGGCGGTGCGGGTCAGGACCCCGTCGAGGTCGAAAAGGCAAGCGGTGACCTCGGGCGGAAGGCCGAGCATGTCGTGGATCTCCCTTCGGGTACGAAGTCTCCAGCCTCGCGCGATTCGCCCGGTTACCTGGTAGTCCAGGGGCCGGGTGGCGGCCGGCCACACTAGGGCGGTGACCGACATCGTCGATGCCATCGTCGAGCACCTGGGCCTGGAGCCCCATCCCGAGGGCGGCTGGTACACCGAGACCTGGCGGGACACGCCGACCGACGGCGGCCGCGGCTCCGGCACCGCCATCTACTACCTGCTGGCGGCCGGGCAGCGGTCGCACTGGCACCGGGTCGACGCCACCGAGATCTGGCACTTCTACGCCGGCGGGCCGCTCCGGCTCAGCATCCACACGGGCGAGGGGCCGACCCGTGAGGTCACGCTCGGGCGCGACCTGGCGGTCGGTCAGGTGCCGCAGGCCATCGTGCCGGCCCACGCCTGGCAGGCGGCCGAGCCGCTCGGGGCGTGGACGCTGGCCGGCTGCACCGTCTCCCCCGCCTTCACGTTCGACGGGTTCGAGCTGGCCCCCGAGGACTGGGAGCCGCCCGGCGAGCCGGGCTAGGAGATCGGCGGGGCCCGTCGGCCCGGCCGTCATCGCGTCACAGGTCGCGGGACCAGTTCTGCTGGACCAGGTCGTGACCGAAGGCCCGCTCCGGCCGGGCCTCGTCGAGCCTGAAGCCGGCCCGCTCGTACAAGCGGCGGGCGTCGGCCAGCACGTCGTAGGTCCACAGCGTGATGCGGCGGTAGCCGGCGCGGCGGGCGAACCGCAGGCACTCGTCGACCAGCCGGCCGCCGATGCCGGCCCCCCGGGCCGCGGGCTCGACGAGCAGCCAGCGCAGCCGGGCCGTCTCGTCGTCCTCGCGCACGCAGCCGATGCAGCCGGCCCGCTGGCCGTCGACCTCGGCGATCCACACGGCCTCGCGGGCGGGGTCGCGGTCGCGCACGTAGTCGGCGACGGTCACGGCCACCCAGTGCTCGAACTCGGCGTTCCAGCCGTGCTCGGCGGCGTACAGGCTGCCGTGGCGCTCGACCAGCCAGCCGAGATCGCCGGGCTCGGGCGGTCGCAGCACGTAGCTCTTGACCGGCGCCCCGCCGGCGAACAGGTGCTGGATGGTGCGCATGGCGCCCACCAGCCGCTTGCGGGTCGGCCCGTCGAGGCCGCGCAGGAGCGTCTCGATCTCGGCGGCCGCCTGGCGGTCGAGCTGGCCGAACACGCGGCGGCCGGCGTCGGTCAGGCGCAGCACGACCTTCCGGCCGTCGCGCTCCGACCGCTCGCGCTCGACCAGGCCGTCGCGCTCGAAGCGGCCGACGATGCGGCTGAGGTAGCCGGCGTCGAGCTGCAGGCGCTCGCGCAGGGCGACCACCTCGGTCGCCGGCTCCTGCGCCAGCTCGTACAGGACGCGGGCCTCGGCCAACGAGTACGGGCTGTCGGCGATGCCCTCCCCCAGCACGCCGATGAGCCGGGTGTAGAAGCGGTTGAACGCCCGGACCTGGGCCACCTCGTCGGTCATCGTTGACTCCATCCACTATTTATTTGACGGAGTCAAGAGTATCCGGCGGTGGAGACCTGCGCCGCGGGGCGGCCCGCAGGACGTCAGGAGGGGGTGTCGACGCCCAGGAGCGGGGCGAGGAACTTGCCCGTCCAGCTGGCGGGGACGGTGGCCACGTGCTCGGGCGTGCCGGCGGCCACGACCGTGCCGCCACCGCTGCCGCCCTCGGGGCCGAGGTCGATGATCCAGTCGGCGGTCTTGATGACGTCGAGGTTGTGCTCGATGACGAGCACGGTGTTGCCCTGATCGACCAGGCGGGACAGCACCGCCAGCAGCTTGCGGATGTCCTCGAAGTGCAGGCCGGTCGTGGGCTCGTCGAGGATGTAGATCGTGTGGCCGGTCGAGCGCTTGGCCAGCTCGGCCGACAGCTTGACCCGCTGGGCCTCGCCGCCCGACAGCGTGGTGGCCGGCTGCCCGAGCCGCACGTACCCCAGCCCCACGTCGACCAGCGTGCGCATGTGGCGGGCGATGGCCGGCTGGTTGGCGAAGAACTCGAGCGCCTCCTCGCAGCTCATGTTCAGGACTTCGGCGATGTTGCGGTCCTTGAACGTGATGTCGAGGGTGTCGCGGTTGTAGCGGGCGCCCTTGCACACCTCGCACGGGACGTAGACGTCCGGCAGGAAGTGCATCTCGATCTTGATCGTGCCGTCGCCGGCGCACGCCTCGCACCGCCCGCCGCTCACGTTGAAGCTGAACCGGCCGGGCAGGTAGCCCCGCACCTTGGCCTCGTGGGTGGCGGCGAACAGCTTGCGGATGTGGTCGAACACCCCGGTGTAGGTGGCCGGGTTGGACCGGGGCGTGCGGCCGATGGGCGACTGGTCGATGTCGATGACCTTGTCGAGGTGCTCGACGCCGTCGACGTCGGTGTGGAGCCCGGGCGGGGTCTTCGACTTGTAGACCTTCTGCATCAGCGCCCGGTAGAGGATGTCGTTGACCAGGGTCGACTTGCCCGAGCCCGACACGCCGGTCACCGCCACGAAGCATCCGAGCGGGATCTCGACGTCGATGTTCTTCAGGTTGTTCTGCCGGGCGCCCCGGATCGTCAGCTTCTTGTCGCCCGGCGGCCGCCGCTTGGCGGGCACGGGGATCTTCTTCTTGCCCGCCAGGTACTGGCCGGTCAGCGACCGCTTGTTCCGCATCAGCTGCTTGACCGTGCCCGAGTGCACGATCTCGCCGCCGTGCTCGCCGGCGCCGGGGCCGATGTCGACCACGTGGTCGGCGACCTTGATCGTGTCCTCGTCGTGCTCGACGACCAGCACGGTGTTGCCCAGCTCGCGCAGCCGCACCAGCGTCTCGATCAGCCGGTGGTTGTCGCGCTGGTGGAGCCCGATCGACGGCTCGTCGAGCACGTAGAGCACGCCGACCAGACCGGAGCCGATCTGGGAGGCCAGCCGGATGCGCTGGGCCTCGCCGCCGGCCAGCGTGCCCGCCGACCGCGACAGCGTGAGGTAGTCGAGCCCGACGTCGAGCAGGAAGCCCATGCGGGCGTTGATCTCCTTGATCACCCGCTCGGCGATGAGCCGCTCGCGCTCGGACAGCTGGAGGTTCATCAGCGTCTTCGCCGACTCGGCGATCGACATGTTGCAGATGTCGGCGATCGAGTGGCCGTTGATCGTGACGGCCAGCGTGAGCGGCTTGAGGCGGGCGCCGCCGCAGGCCGGGCACGGCACCTCGCGCATGTAGCCCTCGACCTGCTCGCGGGCGCTGTCAGACTCGGCCTCGCTGTGGCGCCGCTGCAGGTAGGGGATCACGCCCTCGTAGTTGGCGTGATAGGTCCGCGTCCGCCCGTAGCGGTTCTTGAACTTGACCCAGACCCGGCCGACGCCCGTGCCGTAGAGGATCGCCTTGCGGTGCTTGGGCGACAGGTCGCGGAACGGCCGGTGCACGTCGATGTCGAGCTCGTCGGCCACGGCCGCCACCAGCCGCTGGAAGTACCGCTGGTGGCCAGTCGCCCAGGGCGCGATCGCCCCCTCCTCGAGCGACTTGTCGGGGTCGGGCACGACCAGCTCGGGGTCGACCTCGTAGCGGGTGCCGAGGCCGTCGCACGTCTCGCAGGCGCCGTAGGGCGAGTTGAACGAGAAGTTGCGGGGCGCCAGCTCGTCGAACGACCCGTGGCCGTTCGGGCAGGCCAGGTGCTGGGAGAACGTGAGCGTCTCGGGCTCCTCGGAGCCGGCGGCCCCGGCGCCCTCGTCGGGCCCCGGGATCTGCTGGGGCCCGCCGTTGCGGGGCACGATCTGGACCTCGGCCACGCCGTCGGCCAGCCGCAGCGCGGTCTCGAGCGAGTCGGTCAGCCGCCGCTCGATGCCGTCGCGCCGCACCAGGCGGTCGACGATCACCTCGATCGTGTGCTGCTCGTACCGGGCCAGCTCGATCTTCTCGGACGTCTCGCGGACCTCGCCATCGACCCGGGCCCGGGTGAACCCCTGGGCCGACAGGTCGGCCAGCAGGGTCTCGTACGTGCCCTTGCGCCCCCGCACGACCGGGGCCAGCACCTGGAACCGCGTGCCGTCGGGCAGCTCCATGATCCGGTCGACGATCTGCTGGGGCGTCTGGCGCGTGACCTCGGCACCGCACTCGGGGCAGTGGGGCACGCCGATGCGGGCGAACAGGAGCCGGAGGTAGTCGTAGACCTCGGTGATCGTGCCGACGGTCGAGCGCGGGTTGCGGGACGCGCTCTTCTGGTCGATGGAGATGGCCGGGGACAGGCCCTCGATGAAGTCGACATCGGGCTTGTCCATCTGGCCCAGGAACTGGCGGGCGTAGGCCGACAGCGACTCGACGTAGCGCCGCTGGCCCTCGGCGTAGATCGTGTCGAAGGCGAGCGACGACTTGCCCGACCCGGACAGGCCCGTGAAGACGATGAGCTTGTCGCGCGGCAGCTCGAGGTTGACGTTGCGGAGGTTGTGCTCGCGAGCGCCGCGGATGATCAGCGAGTCGGCCACAGCGTGTCAGGCTACCGCCGGCGCCAACACGAGGAACGCATGTTCGCTATGCAGGAGCGACGGGGTGGACGGGGACGGCAGAAGGGGGACGGGCGTCGGGGGTGGAGGTCACGCGGGAATCCCATGTGCGACCTCTACCCCCGCGCTGTGACAGGCCCGGGGGGCGGCCGCCGCGCCGGCGCCGCGCCGGCCGGTTGGCCAGCCGGCGGGCACCGGGCGGCGGCCTGGCGATCACCGGAAGACGACCAGGTCCATGCCCAGGGGCCAGGGCTTCTCCCCGGCCGCCCGCGCCCGCTCGATGGCGGCCAGGCCCTTCTCCCACTCCTCGTCGTTCATGTCGACGAGGGCGGTGTCGCTGCGCCGCATGAGCGGCATGAGCTCGAGCATCTCGTCGTAGGAGTCGAACGTGGGCTCGCGCACCCGCTCGATCGCCTCGAACGTGAAGCCGGCCTCTTCGAAGGCGGTGATGACCCGGCCGAGCCGCGGCCAGGTCTCGGCCACCTTCATGGCGCTCGGGAACAGGTGGAACAGCTCGATCTCGTCCTGGCGGCCCGGGTAGCCGCTGCGGATCATCACCGGGGCGCCCGGCTCGAGCACGCGCCGCAGCTCACGGGCGCCGGCGTCGAGGTCGGGCCACTGGTGGATCGTGGTCGACAGCCAGGCGGCCGCGGCCGACTCGTCGGGCAACGGAAGGGCCTCGGCCGTGCCGGCCAGGTACTCGACGTCGGGATGCGGGTGGGCCTGCTCGGCCCGCGTGCGCATGCCCGCGTGGGGCTCGACCGCCTGCACCTTCGTCTTGAACGTCTCGGCGAGCGCCCGGGACCAGATGCCCGTGCCGGCGCCGACGTCGACGATCGGACCCGGCGCAGGTACGGCCAGGTAGGCCGTGGCCCGGTCGCACCAGACCTGCTGCGCGTCCTTGCGCCGGTCGCGCACCTGGTCGTAATCCTCGGCCACAGCCAACTCGTCGTACCGGACGTTGCTCACCTCAACCCTCCTGATAGACGGTTACGGGGGGGCCAGCCCGGGCGACGGGCGATCACGACGACGACGGACGGGTTATCTCCCCAGACGCCGATGTCTCCTGTTACGCCGTGTTGGCCCCGGCGCATTTTGGCGTAACGAAGGTGGCTTCAAACAGACGAGCGCGTTAAGAGAACCTGTCGCGACACCCCGTGGCGGGTCGGCGGCGGTCAGACGCCGGCCTCGCGGAGCTCGCGTTTGAGCTCGTTGACCTCGTCGCGGAGCCGAGCCGCGTACTCGAACCGGAGCTCGGCCGCCGCCTGGTGCATCTCCTCCTCGAGCGTCTGGATGAGCCGCGGCAGCTCGGTGGGCGGCAGGTCGGCCAGCTCGTCGCGCAGCCGTTGGGCCGCACCGGGCCGCCCCTTGCGCTTGCCGGCGCCGGGCACCGGCGCCCCCTCCTCCGGCCGGATCTGGGCGAGGATGTCGGTCACGGCCTTGCGGATCGTCTGGGGGTTGATGCCGTGCTCGGCGTTGTACGCCATCTGCAGCTGGCGGCGGCGCTGGGTCTCGCCGATGGCTCGGCGCATCGAGTCGGTGACCGTGTCGGCGTACATGATCACCTGGCCCTCGACGTTGCGGGCCGCCCGGCCGATCGTCTGGATCAGCGACGTCTCGCTGCGGAGGAAGCCCTCCTTGTCGGCGTCGAGGATGGCGACCAGCGACACCTCGGGCAGGTCGAGGCCCTCACGCAGCAGGTTGATGCCGACCAGCACGTCGAACTCGCCCAGCCGCAGCGCCCGCAGGATCTCGATGCGCTCGATGGTGTCGATGTTGGAGTGCAGGTACCGCACCCGGAGGCCCTGCTCGACCAGGTAGTCGGTCAGGTCCTCGGCCATCTTCTTGGTCAGCGTCGTGACCAGCACCCGCTGGTCGCGCTCGATGCGGGCGTTGATCTCGGTGAGCAGGTCGTCGATCTGGCCCTTGGTCGGCCGGATGAGGACCTCGGGGTCGACGAGGCCGGTCGGCCGCACGACCTGCTCGACCACCTGGGACGAGACCTCGAGCTCGTAGGGCCCCGGCGTGGCCGACAAAAAGATCACCTGGTTGACCCGCTCGATGAACTCCTCGAAGCGGAGCGGGCGGTTGTCGGCCGCCGAGGGCAGCCGAAACCCGTGCTCGATCAGCTCGAGCTTGCGGCTGCGGTCGCCCTCGTACTGCCCGTGGAGCTGGGGCACGGCCTGGTGGCTCTCGTCGATCACCACCAGGTAGTCGTCGGGGAAGAAGTCGAGCAGCGTGTGGGGGGCCTCGCCCGGAGCCCGCCCGTCGATCGGCGCAGAGTAGTTCTCGATGCCGTTGCAGTAGCCGACCTCTTGCATCATCTCGAGGTCGTACTGGGTGCGCATGCGGAGGCGCTGGGCCTCGAGCAGCTTGCCCTCGCGCTCGAAGTAGGCGAGCCGCTCGGCCAGCTCGGCCTCGATGCGGGCGATGGCCTGGCGCATGCGCTCGGGGCCCGTGACGTAGTGGGTGGCCGGGTAGATCCACAGGTCGTCGAGGTCGCGGATCCGCTCGCCGGTCACCGGGTCGATCTCGCTGATGCGCTCGATCTCGTCGCCGAACAGCTCGATGCGCAGGATCGTCTCCTCGTACGCCGGGTGGACCTCGATCGTGTCGCCCCGGACCCGGAACTTGCCCCGGGAGAGGTTCATGTCGTTGCGCTCGTACTGCATGTCGACGAGCTTGCGGAGGAACGCCCGCTGGTCGATCTCGTCGCCGACGAGGTTGAACAGGACGTTCTCGCGGTACTCCTCGGGGGAGCCCAAGCCGTAGATGCACGACACCGACGCCACGACGATCACGTCGCGGCGGGTGAGGAGCGCGGCCGTCGCCGAGTGGCGCAGCCGGTCGATCTCGTCGTTGATCGACGAGTCTTTCTCGATGTAGGTATCGGTCGAGGCGATGTAGGCCTCGGGCTGGTAGTAGTCGTAGTAGCTGACGAAGTACTCGACCCGGTTGTCGGGGAAGAACTCGCGGAACTCGTTGGCCAGCTGGGCGGCCAGCGACTTGTTGGGGGCGATGATCAGGGTCGGCTTCTGGACCCGCTCGATCGTCCACGCGATGGTGGCGCTCTTGCCCGAGCCGGTGATGCCGAGCAGCGTCTGATAGCGCTCGCCGTTGGCGATGCCGGCGCTCAGCGCCTCGATGGCGCGCGGCTGGTCGCCGGCCGGCTCGTAGTTGGAGACCATGCGGAACGGCCGCACGGCGGCGGGGGTGGAGGTCGCGGGCGCCATCGCTGACCGAATCTATCGGCGGCCTGTGACAGTCAACGGGCCGGGGCCCCGGCGCCGCCCCCGTTGCGCACGTCGTCGCGGGCACCGCCGGCGGCACCGCCCCCGAAGGCGATCGACGCCACCGACCTGGCCAGCTCGACGGGGTCGTCGCCCAGGTCGGACAGGTTGCCGGCCAGCCACAGCGTGGCGAGGCCGTGCACGAGGCACCAGCCGGCCACGCCCACGCGGCGGGCGTCGTCGAGCCCGCCGGGGTCGCCGGGGTCGCCGGCGGCGGCGCCGCTCCCCTCCCCCGTCGCACCGGCCGCCAGGGCGCCGGCGGTGCCGTAGAGGACGGCGGCGGCCCGGGCCTCGGCCGCCCGCACGGCCGGGTCGTCGGCCCGGTACAGCGTGGGCTGGAACATGACCTGGAAGTGGGCCGGGTGGTCGGTGGCGAACCGCACGTAGGCCAGCCCGGCCGCCAGGAAGTCGCCGCCCGCCCGGGTGGCGGCCTCGAGCTCGGCCGCCAGCAGCTCGTAGCCCTCGGCCGCCACGGCCGTGAGCAGCCCGGCCTTGTCGCCAAAGTGGTGGGCCGGGGCGGCGTGCGACACGCCGGCGCGACCGGCCAGCTCGCGCAGGCTCAGCGCGCTGGGCCCCCGCTCGGCGATGACGGCCAGGGCCGCGTCGAGCAGCTCGCGCCGCAGGTTGCCGTGGTGGTACGCCGCCTTGGCCACGGCGCCACCGTAGCGTCCGAATCTTGACGTTGACAAGATCCGGCACCGGCCGTATCTTGCCACTGTCTAGATTCAGGATCCCGATCCGGGACCCGCGAGTCCCGAAGCACCGACGCCGAGACCTGGAAGGTGGTCCCCATGCCCAAGCTCCCCTGGGCCGAGATCGAGTCGGTCCCGCCCGACACCGAGATCACGGTCATGGCCTCGCGGCTGCCCCTGCGCCGCTATCGCCACGTCCCCGGGTTCCTGGCCGCCACGCGCCGCATCAGGCGCCAGCTGGCCCGGGCCGAGGGCCTGGTCGGCTACGCCCTCGAGGCCCAACTGACCCGCAAGACGTTCTGGACCGTCTCGGCCTGGACCGACCTTGATCGCCTGTACCGGTTCAACCGCAGCGACCCCCACCGGGCCGACGCGGCGGCGATCCGGCCCCGCATGGAGCCGTCCTCCTTCGTGTTCTGGACGGCCCGGGCCGGTGACCTGCCCATCTCCTGGCGGGAGGTGCGCCGGCGCCTGGCCGAGCAGGCCGAGCGGGCTGCGCCGCCCGAGGGGGACCAGCCGGCGGAGCGGGCCGGAGGCGCCACCCCGGCCGCCCCCGCGGCCTCCTGACCACCCCCTGACAGGCCGTCAGCTGACGGCCTCCCGGTACGGTGGCGGGATGCCGCGGGCCGCCGACGGGATCCCCTCGCCCGCGCTGGCCCCGCACCGCCAGTGGCTGGCGCTGGCCGTGCTCGTGCTGCCGGTGCTGCTGATCTCGATGGACAACACCATCCTGGGTCTGGCGGTGCCCAGCCTCAGCGCCGACCTCGAGCCGACCAGCTCGCAGCTGCTGTGGATCGTCGACGTCTACTCGTTCGTCGTCGCCGGCCTACTCGTCACGATGGGCACGCTCGGCGACCGGATCGGCCGGCTGCGCCTGCTGCTGATCGGCACGTCGGCCTTCGGGGTGGCGTCGGTCGTCGCCGCGTTCGCCACGTCGGCGCCCGGGCTGATCGGGGCCCGGGCCGTGCTGGGGGTGGCCGGCGCCACGCTGCTCCCCGCCACGCTGGCGCTGATCCGCAACGTGTTCCCCGACGCCCGGCGCCGCCAGCTGGCCGTGGCGGTGTGGGCGACGACGTTCTCGGTGGGCAGCGCGGTGGGCCCCCTCATCGGCGGCCTGCTGCTCGAGCACTACTGGTGGGGGTCGGTGTTCCTGGTGGCGGCGCCGGTGCCGCTGCTCGTGGTGCCGCTGGGGATGGCGCTGGTGCCCGAGTCGCGCGACGAGGCGCCCGGCCGGTTCGACGTGGCCAGCTCGGCGCTGTCGATCGCCACCATGCTCCCCGCCGTGTACGGCGTGAAGAAGCTGGCCGAGCACGGTTGGGGCGGCGACGTGGCGCTGGGCCTGGCCGGCGGGGTCGTGGCCGGCGTCGCCTTCGTCCGCCGCCAGCGGCGGCTCGAATCGCCGATGATCGACGTCGAGCTGTTCCGGGTGCGTGCCTTCCGGACCGCCATCACCGGCCAGGTCGTCGCCTGCATGGGGCTGGCCGGCGGGCTGTACTTCGCCACCCAGTACCTCCAGCTGGTGCTCGGCCTCTCCCCCGTCCGGGTCGCCGTCCACATGCTGCCCGCTGTCACCGCCGGGATGGTCACCTCGCTGGCCGCCCCCGGGCTGGCCCGGCGGTTGGGCGCCTTCGCCGTCATCGCCGCCGGGATGGTGACGGCGGCCGGCGGTTTCGCGGTCATGTCCCAGGTCCCGGCGGCCGGCGAGCCGTTCGCCGCCGTCACCGGCCTGCTGCTGGTAAACGCCGGCGTGTCGGTGGCCATGACCGTGTCCATCGACGGGATCCTGGGGGCCATCCCGCCGGCCAAGGCAGGGGCCGGCGCCTCGATGTCCGAGACCGCCAACGAGGCCGGCATCGCGCTCGGCACCGCCGTCCTGGGCAGCATCGCCGCCTATGTGTACCGGCGCGCGTTCGCCGGCGCGGGCCTCGACCCGTCGGTCCTGGTCGAGGCCCGGGAGACGCTGGGGGCGGCCGAGCAGGTGGCCGACCGGCTCGGCGGCACCGCCGGCGAGGCGCTACGGGGCCTCGCCCACCAGGGGTTCGTGGACGGGGTGGAGGCGGGGGCGTTGGCCGGCGTCGCCATCCTGGCCGTCGCCGCCTGGCGGGCCGCCGCCACCGCCCGCCGCCCGGCCCCGCCACGCCGGCCGGCCCGCACCGGCCAGGCCTCCGCCGGCCCGACGCCACGGGCTAGCCGGGGACCGGCGAAAGGGTCTGGATCCAGCGCCAGGCGTCGTCCACCTGGCGACGCAGGTCGTCGGGGGTCCCCGAGTTGTCGATGACCCGGTCGGCGCGGGCCAGGCGCTCCTCCCGGCTGGCCTGCTTGGCCATGCGGGCCCGGACGTCGGGCTCGCGCATGCCCCGGTGCTCGACGAGGCGACGGACCGCGATCTCGGGGTCGACGTCGACCACGAGCAGCCCCGCCATCGGGTAGCCGCGCTTCGACTCGACCATCAGGGGCACGTCGAGCACGACCACCTGGTCGGTGCCGGCCAGCTCCTGCAGGCGCCGGGCGATCTCCGCCCCGACGGCCGGGTGGACGATGGCGTTCAGGTCGGCCAGCGCCTCGGGGTCGTTGAAGACGATGTCGGCCACCTTGGCCCGGTCGAGCTCGCCGTCGGGACCCACGATGCCGGGCCCGAACCGCTCGACCATGGCCTGGAACACGGGCGTGCCCGACCGCTGCAGCTCACGGGTCACCGCGTCGGCGTCGACCACCACGGCGCCCCGCTCGGCCAGCAGCGCGGCGACGGTCGACTTTCCCGACCCGATGCCCCCGGTCAACCCCACGACCACCATGCGCGGGACGTTAGCGGCGGACTGCTTCGGTCACCGATTCGTCCGGGCCCCCGGAGAGGGCCCCGGACGCGGCGGTGCGCCGGCCCTGCGCGGGCCGGCGCACCGGTCTCGGATCTGACGGGCCCTACTGCTCGGTCTCGCCGGCGCCCTCGCCCTCGACGGCGACGTCCTCGGCCGGGGCCTCGCCGGACTCGGCGTAGTACTCGGCCCAGGCCTCGTCGGCCTCGGGCGAGTGCTCGACCGAGGGGCCGATGTAGTTGCCCTCGTCGTCGTAGGCGTGCTCGCCGAAGTGCTCCTGGTACTCGGCGGCGACGATGCCGCCCTCGGCGGCCTGCTTGATCGACAGGCTGATGCGCCGCCGCTGGAGGTCGAGGTCGATGATCTTGACCCAGAGCTCCTCGCCCGGCGTGACCACCTGCTCGGGCAGGTCGACGTGGTGGGCCGACATCTCGGAGATGTGGACCAGGCCCTCGATGCCGTCGCCCACCTGGACGAACGCACCGAACGGCACCAGCTTGGTGACCCGGCCGTACACCAGCTCGCCGACCCGGTGGCTGGTGGCGAACTCCTGCCACGGGTCCTGCTGGGTGGCCTTGAGCGACAGGCTGATGCGCTCGCGGTCGAGGTCGACGTCGAGCACCTGAACCTCGACCTCGTCGCCCACCTGGACGACCGAGCCGGGGTGGTCGACGTGCTTCCACGACAGCTCGCTGACGTGGATGAGGCCGTCCATCCCGCCGAGGTCGACGAAGGCGCCGAAGTTGACGACGCTGGACACGACGCCCTTGCGGACCTCGCCCGGCTTCAGGTTGGCGAGGAAGTCTTCGCGCTGCTCACGCTGCGTCTCCTCCAGCCAGGCCCGGCGGGACAGGACGACGTTGTTGCGGTTCTTGTCGAGCTCGATGATCTTCGCCTCGAGCGTCTTGCCGACGTACGGCTGGAGGTCGCGCACGCGGCGCAGCTCGACCAGCGAGGCCGGGAGGAAGCCACGGAGGCCGATGTCCAGGATCAGGCCGCCCTTGACGACCTCGATGACCGGGCCGGAGACGACCCCGTCCTCCTCCTTGATGCGCTCGATGTCACCCCAGGCGCGCTCGTACTGGGCCCGCTTCTTGGACAGGACGAGGCGGCCGTCCTTGTCCTCCTTGGTGAGGACGAGGGCCTCGATGTCGTCGCCAACCGACACGACCTCGCTGGGGTCGACGTCGTTGCGGATCGACAGCTCTCGGCTGGGGATGACCCCCTCGGACTTGTAACCGATGTCGAGGAGGACCTCGTCGCGGTCGACCCGGACCACCGTCCCGGTCACGATCGCGCCGTCCTCGACGGTGACGAGGGTGGCATCGATCGCGTCGGCGAAGCTGCCACCGAGGTCGTCGACGACGATCTCGCGTGGCGTGTAGTCGTCAGCGGCGTCGCCGTCGGCCGCAGAGTCGGAAGCGTTGGTATCGGTGGTCTGGACGTCGGACACGAACGAATTTCGGCTTTCTTCGGGGGCGGATGTCGGGTGGCGGTCGCCGTACGGTGACCACGGAGTGGCCGGTGGCGACGGTGCCACGGGAGCGCGCCTGCACGGCGCGTCTGGCGAGGGTAGCAGCCCCGCGCGAGGAACGGCTACGGACCCCGCCGCCGACCGCGTCGCATGGGGGCGACCGGACCGACTACAGAATGGCCCCCATGCCGCCGCGTCTGGGGACCATACATGGAGAGCCGTCGCGCTCGCAGAGCGTGAGATCCGTGCGAAAGGCGGCCGCCGGCCTGCTGAGCGTCGTCGTGTTGACGCTCTCGGCGGCCACGGCCTGCTCGGAGAGCGAGCCGCAGTTCGCCGAGCTGCAGGGCTGGGAGCGGGTCGAAGTCTGGGGCCACCAGGACGTCGTCGAGTACGACCGGGTGGCCGTGTCCACCGGCCCGACCGGCCTCTCGTGGTTCACGCGGGCCCGCGGCAGCACCGACACGCTGGCCTACTGGACATCGACCGACGCCCTGAGCGCCTCGCAGATCGAGGTGGCCATGCCCCAGGATCCCGTGGTGATCCCGGTGGCGGTGGCCACCGACGCCCGGGAGGGATGGGTGGCGGTGGCCGTCGGCCGCGAGGTCGCCCACGGCGAGAACACCGCTGTGCTGGCCTGGCTGTCGGGGCCGCAGGCGCCCCGACCCCAGCGGCTGGCGCCGCCCGAGGAGGGCATGGGCGTGCCGGCCCGCATCGAGGCCGCCCGCGTCGGCGGCGTGAACCTGGTCACCGGGGTCGCCGACGGGCGGGTCGTCGCCTGGCGGAACGCCGCGCCCGACATCGCGGCCGACACCGGCACGGCGGGCGGGTCGGGTCCGGGCACCGCGGCCCGGGCCGCCCCCGGCGAGTGGAGCGCGCAGGCCCTCGAGCTCGAGGGCGGCGAGGACCTGGTCACGACCGACCTGGCGTCCGACGGCCAGCGGTTCGTGATGGCCGGCGTCGACCGCGAGGGCGGCGCCCACCTGTGGGCCTCGAGCGACGGCCGGGAGTGGCAGCGTCTCGAGGGCGACCTGCCCGCCGACGCCGGCTCGGCCACCCTGCTCGGCCCCCTGGAGCCCGGGGAGATGCTCGTGTCGTGGTTGGGCGCCCGGACGCCCCGCAACGACGACGTGCCCCGGAGCGGCCCCGAGGCCACCGTCCAGCGGATCTCCGGGGACCGGGTCACCTCCGAGGGCGTGGTCGAGGCCCGGCCCGACGACGGCTGGCCGGACCTGAGCCTGACCGGCGCGGCCGTGAGCCCCGAGGGCCGGACGGTCGTCGTCGGCGCGGCCTGGCGCAGCGCCAACGCCATCACGCCGATGGTGTGGCTGCGCGACGGCGACGAGTGGGAGCCCAGCTCGCAGCCCGAGCTGGCCAGCCGGCTCGACTACGAGATGCGGGCCGTGGCCGCGGTCGGCGACGACCGCCTGGTCGGGCTCGTCACGCCGACGCCCCGGGGCATCGACGTCGAGGTCTGGGGCTGGTCGCAGAAGGACGACTAGCGGTCGGCTGGCCGACCCGGGCCGCCGGGCGGCGGCCGGCCGCTCGGCCGGCGGCCGTCAGGTCGACTGCCGTCGGGCCGGCTGCCCACAGCCCGGCCGCGTCGGGCCGGCTGGCGTCGGTCGTCAGGCCGGCCGCTCGGCGAGCAGCAGGAACTCGGGCGTGTCGATGGTCGGCGGCGCCGGGGCGTAGGCGCCTGGCGTCACCGACCAGATCGCCCGGACCCGCAGCCCGGCAGCGGCCGCCAGCAGGCGCAGCTCGCGGGGCGTGAAGCAGGTCGTCCACAGGTCGACCTCGGTCTCGGCGCCGGACTCGTCGCGGACGGCCGTGCGCTCGTGGTTGACGCCGGCCTCGGCGTCGAACGTGTCCCGGTCCTCCAGCCACCGCACCTGGAAGTAGGCCGAGAAGGCCGAGACCGCCGCCACCCCGCCCGGCCGCAGGGCCCGGGCGATGCCGGCCAGCACGTCGCCGTCGGCGTCGAGCGGGGCGCCCGGCCCGCCGGCCAGCCCGAAGGCCCCCTGGCACAGCGAGATGGCGGCGTCGAACTCGGCGTCGAAGTCCAGCTCCCGGGCGTCGGCCCGGACGAACGTGGCGCCCGGCGGGGCCGCGGCCCGGGCCAGCTCGACGAAGCGCTCGCTGATGTCGACGCCCACGACCTCGACGCCCCGGCGGGCGAAGGCGTGGGCATGGCGGCCGGGCCCGCAGCCGACGTCCAGCAGGCGCTGGCCGGGCCGCAGGTCGAGCGCGGCGGCCAGGGCCTCGACCTCCTGCTCGGTGCCCTTGGTGAACGAGTAGCGCAGGTAGGCCGATCCCAGGTGGTCGGCCACGGGCTCGAACCAATGGGGGGCGGCGGGGGGCTCGGGGGCGGGCATCGGCCCGATCGTGGCACGGGTCCGCCACCATGGAGGAATGGACGTCGTCATCGCCGGAGGCCACGGCAAGGTCGCGCTACGGCTGGAGCGCCTGCTCGCGGCCGACGGGCACCGGGCCCGGGCCCTCATCCGCAACCAGCTCCACGCCGCCGACGTGGTCGACGCCGGCGGCGAGCCGGTGCTGTGCGACCTCGAGGCGGTGAGCGACCTGACCGAGGCGGTCCAGGGGGCCGACGCCGTCGTGTTCGCGGCCGGTGCCGGCCCGGGCAGCGGCCCCGAGCGGAAGCGGACGGTCGACTACGGCGGGGCGGTCAAGCTCATCGACGCCTGCCGGTCGGCGGGCGTGTCGCGCTACGTGATGGTGTCGTCGATCGGCGCCCACGAGCCCGAGAAGGGCCAGGGGCCGATGGGCCCGTACCTGCGGGCCAAAGCCGACGCCGACGCCGCCCTGACGACCAGTGGGCTCGCCTACACGATCGTGCGGCCCGGCTCGCTGACCGACGAGCCCGGCACGGGCCGGGTGCTGCTGACCGAGGAGCTGGGCCACCGCGGGCCGGTCCCCCGCGACGACGTCGCCGCCGTGCTGGCCGCGGTTGTGACCGGCGGCCACCTGGTGGGGCGGACGGTCGAGCTGCTGGCCGGCGACACGCCGATCGACGAGGCGCTGGCCACGCTCGGCTGACGCCGACGGCCTGAGCGTGACCGGGCGCGGGATGTACGGCGGCGCGGCCCGCCCGCCGGCCGTGAGCCCGGTCGGCGCCCGGCGCCTCAGCCCTTGGCGTCGGCCCAGGTGGGCCCGAAGGCGAGGTTGACGTCGAGCGGCACCCGCAGCTCGGCGGCGCCGGTCATGGCGTCGATCACCAGCTTGGCCGCCTCGTCGTGCTCGTCGGGCGGCACGTCGAGCAGCACCTCGTCGTGGACCTGGAGGATGAGCCGGCTCTTCAAGCCGGCGTCCTCGAGGGCGGTCTCGATGCGCACGAGCGCCACCTTGAAGATGTCGGCCGCCAGCCCCTGGATGCCTGCGTTCATGGCCTGACGCTCGCCGGCCTGCCGGATGCGGAAGTTGGGCGACGCCAGCTCGGGGATCTGGCGCCGGCGGCCGAACAGCGTCTCGGTGTAGCCCCGCTCGCGGGCTTCGGCCACCGTGCGGTCCATGTACTCCTTCACCGCCGGGAACGCCTCGAAGTAGGCGGCGAGGATGAGGGCGGCCTCCTCGGTGGAGATGTTGAGGCGCTGGCCGAGGCCGTAGGCCTCCATGCCGTAGGCCAGGCCGTAGGAGACCATCTTGGCCTTCGACCGCTGGTCGATGGTCACCTCGGACGGCTCGACCCCGAAGATCCGGGCCGCAGTCTCGGTGTGGATGTCGCGCTTGGAGGCGAAGCTGGCGATCAGGCCCGGGTCCTCGGCCAGATGGGCGATGCAGCGCAGCTCGATCTGGTTGTAGTCGGCGACCAGCAGCTCGCAGCCCGGGGCGGGGACGAACGCCCGCCGGAACTCGCGCCCCAGCTCGGTGCGCACCGGGATGTTGTGCAGGTTGGGCTGGTCGGACGACAGCCGGCCGGTGCGGGCCACCGTCTGGTTGAACGTGGCGTGGATGCGCCCGTCGGGCCCGACCTCGTTGAGCAGGCCGTCGCCGTAGGTCGAGCGGAGCTTCTCGACCTCGCGGTAGGCCAGCAGATGCTCGATGATCGGGTGCTGGCCCCGCAGCTTCTCGAGCGACGAGGCGTCGGTCGAGTAGCCGGTCTTCGTCTTCTTCTGGGGCGTGAGCCCGAGCTGGTCGAACAGGATCTCGCGCAGCTTGGGGGTCGAGTTGACGTTGAACTCGAAGCCGGCGTCCTCGTAGATCTGCTGGCGCAGCTCCTCGACCTGGGCGGTCATGCGGTCGCGCAGGCGCTGGAGCTCCTCGCGGTTGACGCCGACGCCGGTGTGCTCCATGCGGGCCAGGACCCGCACGAGCGGGATCTCGATCTCGTCGAACAGCCGGCTCAGCTGGTGGTGGTGGAGCGCCTCGGACAGCGGCCCCACCAGCCGGTCGACGGCCAGGGCGTGGCGGGCCGTCTGTTGGGCGGCCGTGACGCCCGTGCCCTCGAGGTCGAGCTGGCCCTCGGCCGCCGCCCCCTCGGACGGCAGCTCGGCCTGGGCGTAGCGCTGGAGGATGTCCTCGAGGACGTAGCTGGCCTGGGCCGGGTCGAGCAGGTAGGCGGCGATCGCCGTGTCGAGCGCCAGGCACCGCACGTCGATGTCGAGCGCCAGCAGCGACCGCATCAGCTCCTTGGCCTGGTGGGTGGCGATCGGCCGACCGCCCTTGTCGGGCGGCGCCACCAGGGCCCGCAGCGCGCCCCGAACCGACTCGTCGTCGAGCAGGGCCGCCGGCAGCCAGGCCACCTCGCCGGCCGCGGCGTCGGTCACGAGAGCCACGCCCTCGAGCGGCGACCGGCCCTCGCCGCCGGTCCACGCCGCGGCCAGCGCCAGGGGGGAGTCGGACTCGGCGGTGCGGAGGCGCTCGAGCAGGGCCACGGCATCGGCGGGCGCCTCGACGGTGGTGACCTCTGCTTCGATCACATCCCGCGGCGGGCCGGCGGGGCCGACGTCCTCGCCGATGGCCTCGGACAGGCGCTCGGTCAGGCTGTGGAACTCGAGGAAGTCGAACAGCCGCCGCACCTCGTCGAGGTCGGCGGGCTGGCGGACGAGCTCGTCGAGGGTCACGTCGACCGGGGCGTCGCGCACCAGCACCATGACCTCGGCGTTGGTGCGGGCCTGCTGCTCGTGCTCGGCCAGGTTGGCCCGGAGCTTGGGCGTCAGCTCGTCCAGGTGCTCGAAGATGCCGTCGAGCCCGCCGTGGGCGTTGACCAGCTTGGCCGCCGTCTTCTCGCCCACCCCGGGCACGCCGGGGAGGTTGTCGGACGTGTCGCCCCGGAGCGCGGCGTAGGGCACGTACAGGCGGGGCGGCACGCCGGTGCGCTCCTCGATGCCGGCCTCGTCGTACAGCACGTAGTCGGACACGCCGCGGCGGTTGTAGAGCACCTTGACGTGCGGGTCCTCGACGAGCTGGTAGGTGTCGCGGTCGCCGGTCACCACCAGCACGTCGCGCCCGGCGTCGCGGCACCGGGTGGCGAGCGTGGCGATGATGTCGTCGGCCTCGTAGCCCGGCATCTCGAGGATGCGGATGCCCAGGGTCTCGACCACCTGGCGGACCAGCCCGATCTGCTGGCGCAGGATGTCGGGCGCGGCGTCGCGGTTGGCCTTGTAGGTCTCGACCCGCTCGTGACGGAACGTCGGCTCCGGCCGGTCGAACGCCACCGCCACCCTGCTCGACCCGTGGTCGCGCATGAGGTTGATGAGCATCGACGTGAAGCCGAAAACGGCGTTGGTGACCTGCCCCGAGGCCGTGGACAGGTCGGTGGGGAGGGCGAAGAAGGCGCGATAGGTGAGGGAGTTCCCGTCGATCAAGAGAAGGGGATCGTCCTCGGCCATGCGCCTCGCCTCTCGTGTGTCGGTTGCCCGTGTGTCGGCTCGGTCGTCGGTGGCGTCGCCCGCGCCGGAGCTGGCGCTCAGGAGCCCGGGCGGACTTCGCCCGCGATGACCCGCTCGGCCACCTTGCGCATCGTGATGCGCTCACCCATGGCCCGCTTCTGGATGAACGAGAAGGCCTGGTGCTCGGCCAGCCCGTGCTCGTCCATGAGCTTGCCCTTGGCGCGGTCGACGATCTTGCGGGTCTCGAGCTGCTCCTCGAGCGTGGCGGTCTGGTCGGCCAGCGCCTTCATCTCCTTGAACCGGCCGAGCGCCACCTCGACCGCGGGGATGAGCTCGCTGCGCTCGAACGGCTTGACCAGGTACGCCAGCGCGCCGGCGTCGCGGGCCTGCTCGATGAGGTCGCGCTGGCTGAAGGCGGTGAGGATGAGCACCGCGGCCCGGCGCTCGCCGGCGATCTCGCGGGCGGCGGCCAGGCCGTCCATCCCCGGCATCTTGATGTCGAGGATGGCGAGGTCGGGCTCGAGGTCGCGCACGAGCTGGACGGCCTCGTCGCCGCGACCGGTCTCGCCGACGACCTCGTACCCCTCCTCCTGCAGGGTCTCCTTGAGGTCGAGGCGGATGATGGCTTCGTCCTCGGCGATCACGACACGGGTGGCCAAGAGCGGTTCCTTTCGATCTTCGTTGATGGAGCGGAGTCCCGGTTGTCCGTCGTCCGGCAGCGGCGGGGGTGACTGTCTATACCGTCGCTAGCGTGACTCTGCCAGAAGCCGGTCCAGCAGCTCGTCTTGCTCGGCCTCGAGGCGGACGATCTCCTCGCGGACCGACTGCTGGTGGCGGCGCATGGCCTCGGCGTGACGCTCGGCATCACGGTGGTCACGGTCGGAGACCGGCGTCTCCGACACCAACGCCCGCAGACGGGCATCGTCCGCGGCGTCGGCCAGGTGCGTGAGCTGCTCCGTGCTGACCTCCAGCTCCTCACGCAACTGCCGCAGCCGTCCGGCGACCTGGCGGAGCCGCCGCTCGACCAACGACTTGGGCATGAGGCGATTGTAGGTGTGTTCGGTGCCACGGCCGCGGGACGGCGGGACGGTCCGTTCGAGATCCGGGCGGTTTCCGGTCGATCTCCCGTGGTTTCGGCGGCGGCCCCTGGTTGACTGCCGGCCATGCTGCGCCTGGCCGTCCTGTCCGCGATCTGGGGCTGGTCGTTCCTGTTCATCAAGGTGGCGGGCGAGGGCATCACGCCGGCCACCATCGCCTGGGCCCGCATCGCCCTCGGGGCGCTCGCGCTGTGGGCGGTCGTCCACCGACGGGGCCTGCGGGTGCCGGGCGACCGGACGTCCCTGCGCCACTTCGCCGTCGTGGCCGTGGCCGGGAACATCGTGCCGTTCACGCTGCTGGCCTGGGCCGAGCTGCACATCACCTCCGCCCTCACCTCCGTGCTCAACGCCTCGACCCCGCTGTTCACGGCGCTGTGCGCGGCGGTGGCGCTGTCCGAGCGGCTGCGGCCCGTCCAGCTGGCCGGCCTGGCGGTCGGCATCACGGGCGTGGCCGTGGCGGCCGGGCTGGGCGCCTCCGATCTCCACGGCTCCTCGGCCGTGGCCTCGCTGGCCGCGGCGATGGCGGGAGCCGGCTACGGCGTCGCCTTCGTGTACATGCGCCGGCACCTGACCGGCATGCCGCCGCTGGTGGCGGCGACCGGGCAGCTCACGGCCGGCACCGTGCTCCTGCTGCCCGTGGCGGTGGCCACCACCGCCGCCGGTGGCCTCGACCTGACGGCCACCCGGATGGCGTCGATCGTGCTCCTCGGCTGTCTGGGCACCGGCGTGGCCTACGTCATCAACTACGGGATCATCGCCGACCTGGGGCCGACCAAGGCCTCGCTCAGCACCTACCTGGTGCCGGTGGTGGCGGTCGTGGTCGGCATCGTCGTGCTGGACGAGCCGTTCGAGTGGCGGATCGTGGTGGGCGGCCTGATCACCGTGGCCGGGATCGCGGCCGTGAACCGGCGGCGGCCGGCCGGCGCGCCGGGAGCGGGGCGGGGGCCACGGCTGGGCCGGGCGGCTCGGGCGGGCCGGGAGCCGGAGCCCGAGCCGGCGGGCGGGGTCTAGGCCGCCGAACCCGCTCGGCCCGCTCCGCCGCCAGGCCCGCGTGTGGGCCACCGCCCACCACGGGTCGCCGTAGCGGAGCACGTAGCCGCCCGGGTCGACGGTCAGCTCCGCCTCGAAGCCGGGGCTGGCGTAGCGCCACCGGTCGGGCCCGAGGCGGGTGGAGGTCTGGGTCAGGGACCCGACCCGCAGCTCGGGGAACCGCAGCCAGGTGACGCGACGACACCACCGTTCACGGGGGCCAGCCAACCCCGCCGCCGGGCCGGCGGGCCGACCGGTGCGGTGCCGGTGCCGGCCGCTGCAGTGCCGCTGCCGTGGTCGTGCGGCGATAGCGTGCCCCCCGCTATGGCCACCGATCCCTGGGGACTCGACGACGGGTACGTCGACGTCCACGGCAACTGGCACGCGACGTCCCCCGACACGGCGGCCGTCCTCCGGGCGGCCATGGGGGCCGAGGACCGGGAGGAGCCCCTCGAGCCTCGGCCGCTGTGGGTGGTCCCGACCGGCGCGGCCGAGCCCCTCATCGACCGGTGCGACCTGACCCTGGAGGACGGCACCGAGCTGCCCGACATCGCCGGCCTCCCGCCCGACCTCCCGATCGGCTACCACGACCTCGCCCCCCACGACGGCGGGCCGGTCACCCGCCTGATCGTCACGCCCGGGCGCTGCCACCTCCCGGCCGACCTGCGGACTTGGGTCCTGGCGGTGCAGCTCCACAGCTGCCGGTCGCGGGGCAGCTGGGGCATCGGCGACGCCGCCGACCTGGCCGCCATCACCGAGTGGGCCCGCGACCGCGGGGCGGGGATGGTGGCGCTCAACCCCCTGCACGCGCCGCTGCCGCTCGACCGGGTCGAGCCGAGCCCCTACTTCCCGTCCAGCCGCCGGTGGCTGAACCCGCTCTACCTGTCGATCGAGGACGTGCCCGGGGCCGCCGGCGACCCCGACGTCGCCGCGGTGGCCGCCGAGGCCCGGCAGCTCAACGCCTCCCGCACGCTCGACCGTGACCGGGTGTGGGCGCTCAAACGCCGGGCGCTCAACCGGCTCTGGGTCAACCTCGGGCCGGACGAGCGCTTCGAGCGGTGGCGGGCCGAGCAGGGCGAGGAGCTGGAGGTCTATGCCCGGTTCTGCGCCCTGGCCGAGCACCACGGCACCGGCTGGCGGTCGTGGCCGGCAGAGCACCGGCACCCGGCGAGGCCGCAGGTGGCGGCGTTCGCCGCCGACCGGGCCGAGCGGGTCGGGTTCTGGGCATGGCTGCAGTTCCTGCTCGACGAGCAGCTCCGCCGGGGCGGGCAGGCGCTGCCGCTGCTCACCGACCTGGCGGTCGGCGTCGACCCGGACGGCGCCGACGCCTGGATCCACCAGGACCTCCTCGCCCCCGGCGTGCGCGTCGGGGCGCCGCCCGACGCCTTCAACCGCTTCGGGCAGGACTGGGGGCTGCCGCCGTTCGTGCCGTGGAAGCTGCGGGCCGCGGCCTACGAACCGCTCGCCTCGCTGTGGCGGGCGGCCATGCGGGCCAGCGTGCAGGGCGGTGACGGTGAGGGCGGTGACGGTGAGGGCGGGGCCGCCGGCGTGACCGGCGCCGGGGGCGTGCGCATCGACCACGTCATGGGGCTGTTCCGGCTGTTCTGGATCCCGCCGGGCGGCGGGCCGGCCGAGGGCGCCTACGTCCGCTACCGGGGCGACGAGCTGCTGGCCGTGCTGGCGGTGGAGAGCGTGCGGGCCGGGGCGATCGTGGTCGGCGAGGACCTGGGGACCGTCGAGCCCGAGGTCCGGCAGGCGCTGGCCGCCGCCGGCGTCCTGTCGTACCGGCTGGCGTGGTTCGACCCCGACCCGCCCGAGCACTACCCCCGCCAGGCGCTGGCTGCGGTCACCACCCACGACCTCCCGACGATCGCCGGGGCGTGGACCGGGGCCGACGACGAGGACCAGCGGGCGGCCGGCATCGAGCCCGACTACACGGCCATGGAGGCGCTGCGCCGCCGGCTGACCGACCTCACCGGGCGGACACCGGAGACCTCCGGGGTCGAGGACGTCATCGTCGACGTCCACGCCCGCCTGGCGGCCAGCCCCAGCGCTCTCGTGGCGGCCACGCTGGAGGACGGGCTGGCCGTGCCCGAGCGGCCCAACCTGCCGGGCACCACGCTCGAGCGGCCCAATTGGTCGCTGGCGCTGCCGCTGCCCCTGGAGGAGGCGCTCGCCTCTCCTCTGCTGGCGCGGGTGGCGCTGGCGATGGCGCGCTAGGGCCCGGGCGCCTCGCCGTGCGCCCGGGGCCGGGGCGTGCGGCGGTGGCCGCCGGCCGCTTCGCTCGCGGCGCCTCGCCGCCAGCGCCCGGCCCTGACCCCAGCCCGTGCCCGGAGCGGGATTCGAACCCGCACGCCCTTACGGGCAAATCCTTTTGAGGGATTCATGTCTGCCAGTTCCATCATCCGGGCAGGCCGATTGAGTTTACCGTTGGGACATGCGTCGGACAGCGATCCTCGTGGCCGTCTTCGGCGCCGTCGCCGCGGCCCTCGCCGTGGTGCGGCAACGGATGCTCGAGCGGTCGGAGCGGGAGCTGGGGCTGGCCGGCGAGCGGTGAGCGGCCGGGCGGTGATCGACCTGACCGGTGGGCCGTCTGTTCGGGCCGGCGCCGGTCAGAGCAGGATGCTCGCCCCCTCCAGGCGCAGCAGCCAGGCCTTGATCTCCGGGCCGCCGCCGTAGTTGCCGAGGGCGCCGCCCGACCGCACCACCCGGTGGCAGGGCACGACGATGGGGATGGGGTTGGTGGCCATGGCGGTCCCCACGGCCCGGGTGGCGCCGGGGTTGCCGACGAGCTCGGCGACTTCCCGGTAGCTGGCGGTCTGGCCGTAGCCGACGTGGGCGGCGAGCGCCTCCAGGGCCCGGGCCCGGAAGCCCTTCACCAGCCGCTTGTCGAGCGGCACCTCGAACCGGTCGCGCCGCCCGGCGAAGTACTCGTCGAGCTGGCGGCGCAGGTCGTCGAGCCGGGAGGGCAGGTGGACCACCCGGGGCGAGACCTGGGTGGCCAGCTCGTCGAGCACGTCGTCCTCGTCGCCGAAGGCGATGCGGACGACGCCCACCGGCGTGGCGGACAGGGTGAGGGGCCCGATGGGCGTGTCGGTGACGGTCCAGGCGACGTCGACCAGGTCGTCGGCGTCGGCCCGGGCGATGGCGGCGGCCACCAGGCGGTCGAGCTCGGCGCGATCGGCGCGGGGGCCGGCGGCCAGGTGGGCGGCGAGCCCGTTGGTGCGGGCCAGGTCGTCGACGTCGTCGGTGCGGTCCTCGGGGGCGGTGCCGTCGGTGCGGGCGGGGTCCCGCCCGAGCTCGGCGTGGTCGAACGAGTCCTCGGGTCGGTTCATGCCGGCACCTCCTCTCGTAGCCTCTGCAGCCCCGCCCGCACGTTCTGGCGGGCGGCGTCCTCGCTGCACCCGAGCGTGGCGGCGACCTCGGCGTACGGTCGGTCGAGCAGGAAGCGCTGGACGACCGCCGAGCGTTGCTTGGGGGGCAGGCGGCGCACCGCCGCCCACAGGTCGTCGTCGCCGCTGGCGTCGCGGTCCTCGTGGCCGGCCTCGGGCGGGTCGGCCACCGGGACGGCGTGGCGGGCGTTGCGGCGGGCCAGGTCGATGACCTTCCGGTGGGCGATCGTGAAGAGCCAGCCCCGCAGGTTGTCGGCGTTGCGCAGGCTCGGGTAGGCGCGCAGGGCGGCGACGACGGTCTCCTGGAAGCAGTCGGCCCCGTCGTGGGGGCCGACCGCGGCCACGAGGAACCGGTGCAGGTCGGCGGCGTGCTCGTCGAGCAGAACCTGGAACGGCGGGAGCTTCACCACCAGGGACAACGCCACGGGCCCGCCGGACGTGAGATCGCCCTGCTCCTCGTGCTGCTCGGCCTCGCCGTGCTCCCCGGACCTACTTGCCCAGGGCGGCGAGCAGCTTCTTCGGCGTGTCCTTGGGGCTGATCTTGGGCCACACCTCGGCCAGGTTGCCCTCCTCGTCGACAAGGAACGCCGAGCGGATCACACCGAAGTACTTCTTGCCGTACATCGACTTCTCGCCCCAGGCGCCGTAGGCCTCGGCCACCGCGTGGTCCTCGTCGGAGAGCAGCGGGAAGCCGAGGTTGTACTTGTCGTCGAACTTCTTCTGCTTCGCCGGCTTGTCGGGGCTGATGCCGACCACGGTCGTGTCGCCGATCTCGCCCAGCACGTCGCGCAGCCCGCACGCCTGGGTCGTGCAGCCCGGCGTGTCGGCCTTGGGGTAGAAGTACACGAGCACCTTGCGGCCGCGCGCCTTGGCCAGCTGGAACGGCTCCTCGTTCTGGTCGAGCAGCGTGAAGTCCGGCGCGGGGTCCCCTTGCTTGAGCATGTCGTGACC
>DATCLS010000046.1:0-13967 GCA_036563805.1 Acidimicrobiales bacterium
GATCCCGGGCCGTAGGCGTCGACGAAGGCGCGGAGGCAACGCCGGAGGCCGTCCGCCGCCGGGCGGTCCCCGCCGTGCTCGGCCTGCTGCGTTTGCCCGGCGAGGTGGACGGCCTTGAGGAGTAGGTGTGTGACCAGGAAGGCGACGTCGAACGCGGGATCACCGCGGTGGGCCACCTCCAGGTCGACGACCCAGAGGTCCCCGTCGCCGACGAGCACGTTCTTGGGCGAGAGGTCGCCCGAGACGAGGCAGGTGCGGCGGGCGGCCAGCTCGGCGACCCGCCGCTCGACGGCGGGGGCGAGATCGGGGCGGCGGCGAGCCGCGGTTCCGAAGTAGGGGTCGAGCCGGAGCTGGCGGAAGCCGTCGGTCCCCTCCAGCGGCTCGGGGAGCGGCCGGTCCCCGCCGGTGGCGGTATGCCAGCGCCGGAGCACGGCGCCGAGTCGGCCGGCGACCGCGGGGTCCGCGTCGCCGGCCAGCAGGCGGTCCTTCCAGGTCACCCACGTGGGCGGCGCGGCCGCGACCGTGAGCGTCCGTGCCACCGGGTCGTCGTCGAGCACGGCGGGCACGGTGTCCGGGTCGAGAGCGTGGAGTACCCGCAGGGCCGCCGCCTCGCTCTGCGCCCGCGCCGGGTCGGCCCGCCAGTCGTCCGCCACCCGCAGGCGATCGCGCGCCTGCTTGAGCACCACCCGGGTGCGGCCCGACTCGTCGCCCCACGTGCCGCCCGCCTCGACCAGCAGCACCACGTTGGACACGCCGCCCGCCAGGGTGCGGGCCCGTACCGGTCCCGGCGGGATCACGTTACGGCCGATCAAGTACGGGCCCACGGTCGTCTCGTCGAGCAGCGACCGCACGCCCCGCGCTCCTAGCCGGCGTACGCCGCCGGGGCCCGTCCGGGGACGCCGACGGCACAGGCGAACAGCGTGCCCGCCGCCGCGTTGGGCTGGCCGGGCTCCGGGTGGGCCATCGTCGTGACGAACAGCGTGGACAGGTCGGCCCTGCCGAAGCCGCAGGACGTCACCGTCGGCACCGGCACGGTGACCGTGGCCAGTCGCCGGCCGTCGGGGCCGAAGCAGCCGACCTCGCCCGCCGACCACAGCGCAACCCACAGGTTCCCCTCGGCGTCCACGGTGTGCCCGTCGGGGATCCCAGCCTCGGGCGCTACGGCCGGGCGGGGACGGCCGAGCGTCCCGGCGTCGGGGTCGTACGGGTAGGCGTCCACCCGCCCCGTACCCGAGTCCGTGAAGTACAGGGTCCGGCCGTCGGGCGACCAGTCGAGGCCGTTCGGCAGCCCAAGACCGTCGAGGAGGACCGTGGCCTCGTGGCTGGGGTCGATGCGGTAGAGGCGCCCCGCGGGGGCGGCCGCGTCGTGGAGCGGCACGGTGTCCATCAGCAGCCGGCCCTGCGGGTCGCAGGCGGCGTCGTTGGCCCGCCGGTCCGCGCCCGCCTCCAGCCTGACCAGCGGCTCCGGCTCGGCCCCCGGGGTCCACGCCACCACGCCGCCCTCGACCGCCAGGGCGTAGCCGCCCGAGGCCCGCGGCAGGGCCGCACCCACCATCCAGGGCACCGGGTAGGCGGCGTCGGCCCCCCGCTCGGGGTCGAACAGATGGACGGCGCGCCCGGTGATGTCGACCCAGACGAGCCGCCCGGCGCGCGGGTCCCAGCGGGGGCCCTCGCCCAGCGTCGCCCCCACCTCCGCCACGGGCTCGGCGGTGAACCGCTTGACCATCTTCGCCGTCACGAGCGCGGGCCCTCCTCGAACACAGGCTCGCCGGGGAGCGCGTGGGCCCGCACGACGTCCTCGTTGAGCTCGACCCCCACCCCCGGACGGGTGGGCAGGCGGATCTTGCCATCGCGGATGATCGGCTCGGGCGCGTCGACGAGCTCGCCCCAGAACGGCACGTCGCTCCCATGGAACTCGAGGCAGGCGACGTTCGTGGCCGCCGCGCACACGTGGGCGGCCGCCAGGAATCCGAGGGGGCTGGCGATGCAGTGCGGGGCGACCGGCAGGAACCGCTTGGCGGCCAGCGTCACGACCCGCACCGCCTCGGTGATCCCGCCGACCTTCTGTACGTCCGGCTGCAGGATCGAGGCCGCACCGGCGTCGATCAGATCGATGAAGCCCTCCAGCAGGTAGGTGTTCTCGCCGGTGGCGACCGGGACGGCGCCGTGGCGGCCCACTGCGGCAAGGCTGGCCGGATCGGGCGGCGTCGGGTCCTCGAGCCAGGCCGGAGACATCGGCGCCACGGCCTCCGCGACCCGGAGGGCGGACGGCACGTCGAAGCGCCAGTGGCAGTCGAAGGCGATCTCGGCCGCGTCGCCGAGCCCGTCCCGCAGCGCCGCCGCCTGGTCGCGGATGCGGTCGACGTCGGCGCGGGACAGCGCCCGGTCGCCGGCCACCCGCTCCTCGGCGAACACGTCGAGGTCGAACTTCACGGTCCGGAAGCCGGCGGCGAGGGCCTCCCGGCCGCGCTCGACCATGGCGTCGACCCCGCGCGCGCCGTCGTCTTCCGCCTCGAAGTAGAAGGCCCCCACTTCGGTCCGCCCGGAGCGGCTCGCCCAGGCCGGGGTTCGGTACCGCATCGACCGGTCAAGCGAGGCGAGGCCGGCGCCGGCGTGGAGGTCCAGGTAGACGTCGACCTCGTCGCGGACCGCGCCGCCGAGCAGCCGGACGAGCGGCTGCCCGAGCAGCTTGCCGTTGAGGTCCCACAGCGCGGCGTCGATGCCGGACACCGCGTTGTACGCCATGCCCGCCCCGCGCGGCCCGCCGAAGCACGAGGCAAGCGCGATGAGGCGGGCGAGTGCGGCGTTCACGCTCGTGGGATCGGTGCCAACCAGGACCCGACCGAAGTCGCGGACCACGGCGGTGATGCCGGGAGCGAAGAAGCACTCACCCGTGCCGTGGACGCCCTCGTCGGTGTGGACGCGCACGAAGACGTAGTCGAAGTTGGCCTCGACCACGGCCGTGGTGACGTCGGTGATCTTCAACGCTCGACCCCCACGGACGGGGCTGCGGCCGGTGGGGTGGTGGCTGCCGCCGCTGGTGCGCCGATCGGGATGGCGGCGTCGGCCGGGATACTGGCGTCGGTCCAGGCGGTGGCGCTCCAGCCGCCGTCGACCACGAAAGTCGAGCCGGTCACGTACGACGCCTCGTCCGACGCCAGGAACGCGACCAGCGCCGCCACCTCCTCGGGGCGGCCCAGCCGGCGGAGAGGCACGGTGGCGGGAAACCACGTTCGCGTCTCGTCCGGCACGAGCCGGGTGGCGATAGCCCCCGGCAGGACCGCGTTGGCGCGCACGTTGTGCGGCCCGAAGTCCGTGGCCACCTGGCGGCTCAGGCCGAGCAGAGCCGACTTGACCGTACCGTAGGCCGTGGCGGCGGGCGCTGCCCGCAGCGCCTGAGTCGACGACAGGTAGACGATGGACCCGCCGCCACCCTCGACCATGTCCGGCAGCACACCCCGCGTCAGCACCCACGCGGACGTGAGCGCCACCTCCAGCGTCATGTCCCAGCCCGTCGGCGTCACGCTCAGCGCGTCGCCCTGCTCGAACGCCACCGCGCAGTGGACCAGGACGCCGATCGGGCCGAGGCGGTGCCGGGCGTCGGCCACCGCCGCCTCGACCGCCGCCCGGTCGGCCAGATCGACCGGAACGAAGGCGGCGCGGCCCCCGGCCCGCTCGATGTCGGCGACCACGGCGCGGGCGCCCTCGTCGACGTCCAGCACGGCCACCGGCCGGCCGGCGGCGGCGAGCCGGTCGGCGCACGCCCGCCCGATTCCCATCGCCCCGCCGGTGACGACGGCGACGTGGGCCCGGGCGCCGGGTGCGCCGTCGGGTTCGCGTCGCTCGCCAGGTGCGTCGGGTGTGCGATCGGGTCCGTCATCGCGCACGGCTGGTCCCCCTCAGTCTGCCATGCTCGGGTTCTCTAGCCCGCCACCAGGCCACCGTCGACCGCCAGGGCCGATCCGGTGACGAACGACGCCGCCGGCGAGGCCAGGTACACGATCGCCCCGGCCACTTCCGCCGGCGTGGCCAGCCGGCCCATCGGCTGGCGGGCCTCCAACGCCCTGCGCAGCGCGTCCGGCTCCGGGGAGTCCGCGAGCAGCCGCCCGACCCAGGGCGTGTCGACCGTGCCGGGGCAGACGCAGTTGCAGCGGATGCCGTTCCCGGCGTATTGGATCGCCACCTGCCGGGTGAGCGCCACCACCGCCCCCTTGCTGGCGCAGTAGGCCGCCCGGTCGGGCAGGCCGACCAGGCCGGCGGCCGACGCCGTGTTCACGATCACGCCCCCGCCCTGATCGAGCATGTGGGGCACGGCGTACTTGATGCCGAGGAAGACGCCGCGCACGTTGACGGCGAACACCTCGTCCCACTCGTCGGGCGAGCAGGCGACGACGTCGGTCGTCGACGCTACGCCGGCGTTGTTGCAGAGGATGTCGATGCGGCCGGTCTCGGCGACGACCGTCCCGACGAGCCGGGAGAAGTCCTCGGGCCGTGAGACGTCGACGACGACCGGCGAGAGGGCGCCGGGGTGGAGGGCGTCGGTGCCGTCGGCGTCCGCCGGCACGCGGTCGGCGGCGAACACCCGGGCGCCGGCGGCCGCCAGGCGCCCAGCGACCTCCCGGCCGATGCCGGAGGCGGCGCCGGTCACGATCGCCGTGGCGCCGTCGAGGTCGGGGTCGGGGGCGGCTGCGGGCACCGGCGCCTCCTAGAACACCTGGTAGCGGTCGAAGACGTCCCGGGCCGCCGTACCGCCGCGGAGCGCCTCGGTGGCGCCGGCCTCCCGCCGCATGCGATCCAGGCAGGCCGCCCGCACCGTCGCCTCCAGCTCCGACGGCACGACGACCACGCCGTTGGCGTCGGCGAAGACGAGGTCCCCGGGGCGCACGAGCACCCCCCGGCAGCGCACGGGCCGGCCGTGGGCGACGACCTCGCCCCGGCTCCGGATGTCGCGAGGCGACCGGTGGGAGGCGTAGACGGGGAAGCCGAGCTCCGCGATCTGCTGCACGTCGCGGACGGCGCCGTCGACGACGGCGCCCACGCCCCGCCGGCGCAGCACGCCCGCGCTGCACAGGCCGCCCCACAGCGCCGCGCCCGGGTCGCCGTCGCCGGCGACGACGACCACGCTGTGCGGCGGGACGCTGTCGATCGACTCGAGCAGCCGGTCGACCTCGACCCACTCGTTCGTGCAGCGATACTCGATGGGGTAGGCCCAGCCCACCGTCGGCGTCAGGCCGTCGCCCGCCACCCGGGCGAGGCCCGGCGCCATCACGCAGTCGGACCGGCCGAGCTCGTCCAGGGCGTCCGAGACCAGCGACGAGTACAGGGCCCGGTAGTCGTCGAGCCCCGCCCGCCCGTCGTCCGCAACCCCGCCCGTGGGGCTGGGCGTCACCTCGGCCGTGACGTCGGGCGTGGCGCCAGCCGCCCCGCCGGCCCCGGACCCGTCATCGCCCCGCCCCAGGCCGCCCCCCGTCATGGCTCCCCTCTCGCACCGATCACGAGGTCATCTTGTATGATAAGTTTATGAGCTGTCAAGCAGTGGGTCGGGCGGGTCACTCCCTCGTCCGCCGGGGTGTCGCCGAGGTGTCACAGCGGCGTCCGGCCCGGTGTCTTCATGGCGAACGGACACAGACCGACCGAGGAGGTCGCCATGACGAGTGGACTACGAATCCCGAAGGCCGAGATCAGCGGCGCCTACGGAGACCAGGTGAAGCAGATCAGCCGCGCGATGTTCGGCGAGGTGCCGGAATCCGTCGAGGTGATGGGGCACAACCCCGACGTGTTCGCGGTGGTGTTCGGGCTGATGCGGGGCACCGACGGATGGGACGCGTGCGACGAGGGCTTGAAGTCCCTCGCCGACATGGCCGCCTCGGCGCTGGTGGGCTGCAGCTTCTGCATGGACCTCGGTTACTTCATGGCGCACCACCGCGACGTCGACGAAACCAAGGTCCGTGAGGTGCCGCGGTGGCGTGAGTCCGACGTGTTCACGCCGCTCGAGCGGGACGTGATGGCCTACGCCGAGGCGATGTGCCAGACGCCGCCCACCGTGTCCGACGAGCTGTTCGCCCGGCTGCTCGACGCGCTGGGGCCGGCGGCGATGCTGGAGCTCACCGCGGTCGTCGCCATCGCCAACGTGCCGGCGCGGCTGAATCTGGCGCTGGGCATCACCTCACAGGGCTTCTCGAAGGTGTGCGAGCTGCCGCTGGCGGAGCCCAGCCCCGGCCGCGTGGCCGCCTCCGGCTGAGCGTGGCTTGCTGAGCCCGTGGAAACCGACGGCTTCGCTCGCCACCGCGGCCTGCTGTTCACGGTCGCCTACGAGATGCTCGGCTCGGCGTCGGACGCCGAGGACGTCGTCCAGGAGTCGTGGCTGCGGTGGGTTTCCGTCGACCAGGCCGAGGTCCGGCACCCCCGCGCCTACCTGGTCCGCATCGTGACCCGCCAGGCCCTCAACCGGCTGCGCACGCTGTCCCGGCGCCGGGAGGACTACGTCGGCGAGTGGCTGCCCGAGCCGCTCGCCACGAGCCCCGACGTCGCCGAGGACGTCGAGCTCGCCGAGAACGTGTCGATCGCCATGCTGACCGTGCTCGAGACGCTCGGCCCGACCGAGCGGGCGGTGTTCGTGCTGCGCGAGGTGTTCGACACCCCGTACGACGAGATCGCCGAGGCGGTCGGCAAGTCGCCGGCGGCCGTGCGCCAGGTGGCCCACCGAGCCCGCGAGCACGTCGCCGACCGACGGCCCCGCATGCAGGTGACCCGGGCCGAGCAGGAGCGGGCGGTCGAACGTTTCCGCGCCGCGCTGCAGAGCGGTGACGTGGACCGCCTGCTCGAGGTCCTCGCGCCCGACGTCGTCCTGGTGTCCGACGGCGGCGGCATCGTGCCCGCCTTCCGGCGCCCCGTCTCGGGCGGCGAGCGCGTGGCGCAGATGCTGTCCCGGTCCGCCGTGGCGCGTCCCGACACGCAGGTCCGCGTGGTGCTCCTCAACGGCGCCCCCGCCGTCCACATCCTCACGGCCGACGGCGCCGAGGTGGCGGCGAGCCTCGCCGCCGACGGCGCGCGCATCACCCGCATCTACGCCGTGAGCAACCCCCACAAGCTGGCACGGCTCGACGCCGCGACCCTGCTCACCCGCGAGCCCGCGATCCGCTGACCCGCCGGGCCCGCTGGCTGACGGCCAGCCCACTGGATCCCGGTCGCCCGGCGCCCCCCTCGCCCCGCGACCCCGCCGGCGCCGTGCGCATCCCCCGGTGCACGGCCACACCCCCTGGAGGCCCGATGGTCGACTCACCTCTCCCCGCGCGCGTCCTGCTGGACGGCGCCCCCGTCCGCTCCCTGGCCGAGTTCCGAGCCCGGGGTGGCGGCGCCGGCCTCCGCGCCGCCACCGCGATCGGCCCCTGGCGCACCGCCGAGGAGGTGAGCCTCTCGGGGCTGCGGGGCCGGGGCGGCGCCGGGTTCCGCACCGGCCGGAAGTGGCTGTCCGTCCTCGACAACGCCCGCGACGACGAAGCCCGGTTCGTCGTGGCCAACGGCGCCGAGGGCGAGCCTGGCACGTTCAAGGACCGGGCGATCCTGCGGCACAACCCCTACCAGGTGATCGAGGGCCTGGCCATCGCCGCGTTCGTCGCCCGGGCCGAGCGTGCGTACCTGGCCGTCAAGTCCACGTTCACGCTCGAGATCGCCCGGCTCCGGCAGGCGCTGGCCGAGACGCGGGCGGCCGGGCTCGCGGGCGACGTCCCCATCAGCCTTGTCCTGGGGCCCGACTCCTACCTGTTCGGCGAGGAGAAGGCTCTGCTGGAGGTCGTCGAGGGCGAGGAGCCGCTGCCCCGCCGCGACCCCCCGTACCTCCACGGCCTCTTCGCGTCCGGGCCCCAGATGGGCTGGTCCGCCCACGATGGCGGTGGCGTCGGCGGGGGCGCGGGCGGCGACGCCGCCAACCCGACCATCGTCAACAACATCGAGACCCTGGCCGCCGTGCCGCCCGTCCTCGCCCACGGGGCCGAGTGGTACCGGGCGCTCGGCACCTGGGACTCGCCCGGCACGATGGTCTTCACCGTCGTCGGCGACGTCGTCCATCCCGGGTACGCCGAGCTCGAGCTCGGCACCACCGTGCGCGACGTGATCGGCCGGATCGGCGGCGGCCCCCGCCCCGGCCGCCGGATCAAGGCGGTCTTCTCGGGCGTGAGCAACAGCGTCCTGACCACCGACGACCTCGACGTCCCCACCACCTACGAGGACCTGCGGGCGGCCGGCAGCGGGCTCGGCTCCGCGGGCTTCATCGTCTACGACGACACCGCCGACATGGTGGCGGTGGCCCGCACGTTCGCCCGTTTCCTGCACGTCGAGTCGTGCGGGCAGTGCGGCGCCTGCAAGCTCCACAGCGGCGGCATCGCCGATGCGCTCGAGCGCCTCGAGCGCGGCGCGGCCCGCGACCGCGACGTCGCCGAGCTGGGCGGGCTCCTGCGCATGGTCACCGACCAGAACCGCTGCTCGCTACCGGTCGGGCTCCAGACCGTCGTCGCCAGCATCCTGCGCGCCTTCCCCGAGGACTTCGTCGCCCACCTCGACGCCGTCCCGCTGCCGGCGCGCCGCCGCTACCCGCTGCCCAAGATCGTCGAGCTCGGCGCCGGCACCGCCGTCTACGACGAGCGGATCGCCGACAAGCGACCGGACTGGACCTACGCCTCCTGACGGGCCGGACCGGGCCCGAGCCCACGGCCCTCGGCCCTCCCGGCGCCGTCGCCGTCGCCGCCATCGGTCGAAAGGGGGAGCGGGCGGCAGGCGGGTCGGTCGTTCGGACGAGGAGAGAGGACACCTGCGGCCGATGTCGGCGGCGGGGGCGGTGGGTGAACGTGCGGGCATGTCCACGCATGCCCTCGATGACGGTTTGCGGCCGGCGCCGGGCCCGACGACGCCGGCGTCTCCGACTCCGACGCCTGCGAGCCTCCGGGCGCAGCGCCTCTCTCCCGCCCTCGGCGCCACGGTCGACGCCGGCGACCTCGCCGCCGCCGGGCCGGACGGCCCGACCCTGCTCCGGCGACTCGTCCGCGACCACCACGTCGTGTTCGTCCGGGGCTTCGGCCGGGACGAGCGGCGGTTCCGGGAGCTGGCGACGAGCTTCGGCCCCCTGACGGTGCACCCGCTCCAGCGGTTCACCGGACGCGAGCAGCCGGTCACGGTGATCGAGGACACCCCCGAGCACCCGCCCGCGGCGTTCCCCTGGCACACCGACCTCAGCTGGCTCGAGGCGCCGCCCCGGTTCGGGCTACTGCAGGCCCTGGAGATCCCGCCCAGCGGGGGCGACACGCTGTGGACCAGCCTGGTGGCCGCCCACGCCGCGCTGTCGCCGCCCGTCCAGCGGCTGTGCGCGACGCTCACCGCCTGGCACCGCGTCGACGCCACGCTGCGCCGCACGGTCGTCGACCGGCACGGGGCGGAGCTGGCCGGACGGTTCGAGGCGGCCCACCCGCCGGTCCGCCACCCGCTCGTCCGCGCCCACCCGGACACGGGGGCGCCCGTCCTGTTCGTCTGCCCCATGTACCTGGACCGGATCGAGGAGCTGCACCCGGACGAGTCCGACGTCCTGCTGTCCCACCTCCACGACGTGGCCGTGGATCCCCACCGCTCGGTGCGGTGGCGCTGGTCCGAGGGCGACCTCGCTGTCTGGGACGAGGCGTGCACGCTGCACCGGGCGCTGGGCGACCACCACCCGTCGGTGCGGCGGATGCGCCGGTGCACCACCGAGGGGGAACGGCCCCGGCCGGCCGCTGGCCCGGCGGGCGCGGGAGCCGAGCGATGAGCGCCGACGTCGGACCCGGGACGGCCGCCGCCTCGCCCGACGACGGCGACGTCCTCGACTGGTGCTGGGGCCGCGACGGCGACTGGACCGGGCTCGCCGGACACGTCACGTACCCGTCGCGCAGCCAGGTGCTCGAGCTGGCCGTGCAACTCGCCCGCCCCGTCCCGGGCCACATCGTCGAGTTCGGGGTGTGGAAGGGCGACTCCGTGCGGGTGATCCGCGACGAGCTGTGGCGGTCCGCCGTCTGGGACCGGGCCCAGCGCCGCAAGCGGATCTACGCCTGCGACTCGTTCGCCGGGCTCCCCGACGACTACGAGCACCTCCCGGCCGGGACGTTCGCCACCCGCGTCCCGACCCTGCGGGGCGTGCGCATCGTGGAGGGGTTCTTCGAGTCGTCGCTCACGCCCGGCCTCGCCGCCGAGGTCGGACGGGTCAGCCTGGCCCACTTCGACGCCGACCTGTACACGTCCACCCGCTGCGCGCTCGACTGGCTCACACCGCTGGTCGGGCCCGGCACCCTGCTGCTGTTCGACGAGTTCGCCGGCGAGGACCCGGCCGAGGCCCGGGCCTTCCACGAGTGGTGTCGGGCCACCGGGTTCCGCACCGTGCTGCTGGCCCTGTTCGGCCGGGGGCCGAGCGGCAAGGGCGCCCGCACCGACCGCCGCGCCCTCTTCCAGGTCGTGACCGACGAGCCGCTCCGCCCGGCGCCGCCGCTCGCCCCGACGGCGCTCCGCCGCCGTCTGCTCGGCCGGACGTGAACCCGCCAGCTACAGCCGCACGTGACCCCGCCGCACGTGACCCCGCCGCCTAAAGCCGGACATGCACCCGCCAGCTACAGCCGCACGTGAACCCGCCGCCTACAGCCGGGCCCCGGGCGGCCGGGGCGTCGCACGAATCCCCGGGTTCCTCCACCACGGCGCCGCCCCGGGCGACGCCCCTCAGGACCCCACCTCGGCACGCTCGTCTGCGACCTTCCGGAGGACCTCGGTGAACGTCTCGGGGCGCTGGGCGCCGGAGACCCCGTAGCGGCCGTCGACGACGTGGAACGGGACGCCGGTGATGCCGTAGTCGGCCGCCCGCGCCCGATCGCGCTGGACGGCGGGCAGGTACTCCTCGGCGGCGAGCGAGCGCAGGACGTCGGCACGATCGAGGCCGATCTCGGCCGCCAGCTCCGCCAGACCGTCGATGCGGCCGACGTGGCGGCCCTCGACGAAGTAGGCGCTCATCAACCGCTCCACGGCGTCGAGCTGGCGGCCGCGGGCCTTCGCGTAGTGGATCAGCTCGTGGGCCTTGCGCGTGTTGGCGTGCTGGAGGGCGTCGAAGTCGTAGCGCAGCCCCACCTCGGCGGCGATGCCAGTGACCTGGGCGATCATCGCCCGGGCCTGGTCCTCGGAGACGCCCTTGTACCGGCGCAGGAAGTCGATCTCGCTGCCGGCGAAGTCGATGGGCGTCTCGGGCGAGAGCTCGAAGCTGTGGTACTCGACGTCGACCTCGACCGCAGGACGCTCGGCCCGAAAAGCGGCGATGCCGGCCTCGAGCCGCCGCTTGCCGATGTAGCACCACGGGCACGCGACGTCCGACCAGACGTCGACCTCGATCGCGTCGCTCATCTGCGCACTCCCGCCCGGCCGGCTAGTCCAGGAAGTCGGGCATGATCTCGCGGGCGAAGCGCTCGACCTGGGCGCGGCCGGCGCCGGGCCAGCCGCAGACCAGGTAGCCGTAGCCGGCCTCCCGCCACTTCTCGGCGTGCCGGCGGGCCTTGTCGAGGTCGTCGAGCGACAGCGAGCTGGCCCGGACGATCGCCTTCGGGTCGCGCCCGGCCTGTTCCGCCAGCTCGTCGAGCCGCCGGTTGGCGTCCTGCAGCGAGTCGGGCGTGCCCCAGGTGTGCCAGACGTCCGCGTAGCGGGCCACGAGCGGCAGCGTCCGGCGCGGGCCGCTGCCGCCGATCCAGATGGGCGGGTGCGGCTGCTGCACGGGCACCGGGAGCATCTGGGCGTCCTGGAGCGACACGACCTTGCCCTCGTAGGACACGACCTCGCCCGTGAACAGGCGGGTAGCGATCTCGAGGGCGTCCTCGAGCAGGTCGAACCGCTCGCCGGTGGGCGGGAACGGCACGCCGAGCTGGGTGTGCTCGGGCTCGTACCACGCGGCGCCGAACGAGAGCTCGAGGCGCCCGTGCGAGGCGTGGTCGATCGTGACGGCCTGGGCGGCGAAGATCGACGGGTGCCGGTAGGTGACGCCGGCCACGAGCAGGCCGAGCCGGATGCGCGAGGTCACCCCCGTCAGCGCGGCGAGCGTCGTCATCCCGTCGAACGCCTCGCCCGGCCCCTCGCCGTACATCGGCCGGAAGTGGTCGAAGCCCCAGGCGCCGTCGAAGCCCAGGTCCTCGGCGAAGCGGACGCGGCTGACCACCTCGTCCCACGGCATGCGCTGCTGTGCGACGTCGAGCCCGAAACGCATGGCGGTCATCCTCCCGAGGGTGGAGCGGTTGGCACGAGGCGCCCATCCTGCCAGCCGGTCGGGGCGATGGCGCCCCCGGCCGGCGCGCGCCCGGGACTGCTCAGCCCTCCGGGTAGTCGACGAACAGCTCGCCGCCGGTCGCCGAGCTGGGGGCGGCGGCGCGGGGCACGCAACGAGCCCGATGTCGAGGCCCCAGGTCGACGCCGGCCACCGGAAGGGCGACCGACGCGGTGCCGCCCACCTCCAGCCGCACCCGGATCGCCGGGCCCCCGGGCCGTGTGGGCGAGCAGCGGGGCGACGTCGAGGTGGGCGGCGGGCTCGACCGCGCCGGCCCGTAGCCTCGTCGCGGTCGTCGTCGGTGGCGGCGATCACCCGGCTGGTGAGCGCGCTGTGGGGCTCACCCGTGCGGCGGCGGGCCACAGCCGGCTGGAGCGCTGGTCCCAGATCTGGCGCGTCCGCCTCTCCGCGCTCGACGACGCCACCCTCGACCGACGCGACGGCGACGCCTGGACGATCCGCGAGGTGGCGTTCCACGTCGCCGAGTCCGTCGCCTACGCCCGGGCCGTCGGCGACCTCTCAGCCGAGACGCCGCCCCGGTCGGAGTGATCGGGCTCGGGTGACGCGGTCCACGGTCGCTTTCAGGCCGGGGGCGGTCGCCACTGCCACGAACGATCGATCAGGCCTTCCCCGGACGACGCAACGCGGAGGTACTCGGCGAACTCGTCGCCGAAGTACATCGACTCGAGCTCGAGGCTCAACGACATGTCGAACGAGGTCAGCGCGGCCTGCCGCAGCTGCTGGTTCAAGGCGCGCTTGGTGTACCGCATCGCCCGTTGCGGACCGGCGGCGAGCCGACGGGCCAGGGCCATCGCTCGGTCGAAGGACTCACCGGTCTCGACGACCTCGGTGACGAGACCGATGCGCTCGGCCTCGACCGCATCGATGACGTCGCCGGTGAGCAAGTACTTCTTGGCGCGGATCATCCCGATCGAGAGCGGCCAGATGAGCACCCCACCGTCGCCCGCCGGCATGCCACCGAAGACGTGACCATCACCGAACTTCACATGCCGCTCGACGATCACGAAGTCAGCGAGGAGAGCGTAAGCGGTGCCCGATCCGAAGGCGTAGCCCTGGAGAGCGGTGATCACCGGCTTGTCGAGCTCGAGATGCGCGTAGACGAGGTCCCGGGCTTCGCGATGGACCCGCCACTGCGAGTTCCGATCCGACGACAGCTCCTCCTCGTAGTCCCAGCTGCCGCCAACCGAGAACGCCTTGCCCGCAGCGCGCAGCACCACGACCTTGACGCGGTCGTCGGCCGCGAAGGCACGCAAGCTCTTCGCGAACTCGCCGTGACCGACGCGGTCGGCCGCGTTGAGCTTGTCCGGGCGGTTCAACGTCGCGACCGCGATCCCATCGTCGTCCACAACGACGTCTATGAAGGTGAACGACGAGTAGTCGGTCTCTTGATGAACACCCACGACTTCCCCTCGCGCGTCGACGGATGGCGTCAGGCGCTCAGCGCCAGCCCGACCTTAGCCAAGCAATCGCTTGTTTTCAATGGTCGATGGGCCACCCCCCGGTGCGGGGGTGTGGGTGCCGGTGGCGCTGCCGGCGGCTTGGCGGGCGTGGTAGCTGGAGCGGGTCAGGGGGCTGGCTTCGACGTGGCTGATGCCGAGGGCTTCGCCGGCTCGGCGGTAGGCGTCGAAGGTGGCGGGTT
>DATCLS010000047.1:0-15472 GCA_036563805.1 Acidimicrobiales bacterium
ACCCCCGCCTCCTCCTCCGCCTCCGCCGCCCCCGCCGCCGGCACGGCGCGACGAGTCGTCGGTGGTGGTCGACCCCACCCGCCTGCAGTAGGCGAGCGCGGGCCGGGCCGCGGGGCGCGGCCGAGGTCGCGGTGGCGGCGGGCCAGCCGCGGCCGTCAGGCGTCGCCGCGGTCTGGAGGTTTCCCGGTCAGGTGTCGCCGCCGTCGGGCTCGTCGTCGGCCCCGACGGCGGGGTCGTCGTCGGGGAGCTCGATGCGGGCCAGCCAGAGGCCGGGGGCCTCGACCTCGGGCGGGCTGGGCAGCATCCGCTCGCCCTCCCACAGGCGGGCCAGGCCCTCGGGGCCCGCCCGCTCGATGACCCCGTCGACGAAGGCGGCGCCCTTGTCGTACGTGGCCTGGGTCAGCTCGAGGCCGAGCAGGCGCTCGACGAACCGGTCGGCCTCCGACGTCTCGACCCGGCGGCGCCGCAGCGCCTCGGTGAGCATGCCGTAGCTGGTGATGAGCTTGTTGCCGACCTGGTCCATCACATAGTCGACGACGCCGACGACCACCGCCACCGTCGCCTCCAGCTGGGGGAGCAAGGCCCGCTGCTCGTCCGACTGGATGGCTCCCAGCAGCGCCCCGGGCTCGCCCATGAGCTTCTGGAGGCCGGCGAGGGCGTCGGGCCCACCGGTCAGGTCGATGTCGCCCAGCTGGTCCTCGAGCGCCCGGGGGTCGTTGCGGAAGCTCGTGATGTACCGGGTCAGCAGCGACTCCAGCCGGCCCCGCACGTGGGACTGCCCGAGCACCGCGTGGTGGGCGATCTCGTGCACGCAGATCCACAGCCGCAGGTCCTCGGCGGGCAGGCTCCACTCGGTGCCGAACTCGTCGAGGTTGGGCACGAGGATCATCAGCTCGTCGGACGGGCGGCGAGGGATCGGCAGGTCGTACTGGCCGAACGACCGCCGGGCCATGTGGCCGACCATCGAGCCCGAGGTCATCGCCACCATCATCGGCTGCATGGCCTTGATCATCGGGCCCAACATGGCGGCGAACTGGTCCTCGGGCCCCAGCCCCGTGGGGTCGTCCTCGGGGCCGAGCGCCTCGGCCGAGCCCAGCGAGGTGGCCAGCTGCTCGAGCAGCGGCCGGTAGTCCTCGAGGGTGCGCTGGGCCCACTGGCCGCGGTTGACCGGCAGGACCGTCAGCCCCCGCCCCGTCACCGTCGTCGGCAGGCCGGTGGTCTTGGCCACGTGCAGCTCGGCGACGCGGGCCAGCTGCTCGAGCTGCATGCGCTCGAGCGGGTCGACGTTGGGCTCGCTCTTCTGGTCGGTCGCCACCGCCAGGGCCAGGTTGCGGGCCGCCTCCCACGGCGCCCCGGCCCCCGGCCCTCCCTGGCCGAACAGCCGGGCGAGGTCGCCGAACAGCGGAAAGCCTTCGAACGGGTTGGGGGACCCGGGATCACTCACCACCCGCACGCTACCGCTGTGCTCGACGCATGCGGGCTCGGCCGGGGATCGGCCCCCGGGCTCGGCCGGGTATCGGTAGGGTCCGGCCGCGTTCGGGTGGGGGCGGCGGGCCGGGGTTGCGGTTTACTGGTGGGAATCCCAGGCAAGGTGGTGATGGATGGGGTGTGTCGTGATCACGGGGGTCGAGTCGCCGCTCGGTGAGCGGGTGGTCGACCTGACCGCCGGGGCCGGTGACGCGGAGCGGGTCGTGTCGCTGGCCGGGCACAGCGTCCCGGGCACGCCCCCGGGCGTCGAGGTCCGGCGCGTCGACCTGGCGTCCGACGACCTCAAGACCCACGTCGAGGACGCCGACGCCGTCGTCCACCTGGCCACCTCGGTGCCCGCCTCGCCCGTGGCGCCCACCCACGACGTCGACGTGGCCCGGCGGGTCCTCGACGCCGCGGGTAGCGCCGGCGTGCAGCACCTGGTCCTGATGTCGAGCGCCACCGTGTACGGGGCCTGGGCCAACAACCCGGTCCCGCTGACCGAGGAGGCCACGGTCCGGCCCAACGCCGGCTTCGCGTTCGCGGCCGAGCGGGCCGAGATCGAGCGGCTGGCCGACGAGTGGCGCGACGCCCATCCCGGCGCCACGGTCGCCGTCCTGCGGCCGGTGCGGACGGTCGCCCCGGGCGGGGCCGACTGGCTGGCCGCCGCCCTCCGGCCGGGGCCGGCGGTGCCCGAGAGCGCCGACGAGCCGCCGGTGCAGTTCCTCCACGTCGACGACCTGGCCGCCGCGGTCGACCTGGCCCGCCGTCGGCGCCTGGACGGCGCCTTCAACGTGGCGCCCGACGGGGCGATCCCCGGCGACCAGGTCCGGTCGCTGACCGGGGCCCCGCCCAAGGTGCCGCTGCCCGAGCGGGTGGCCGGGCGCCTCGTGTCCTGGGGGTTCCGGTGGGGCATCGGGCCCACCCCGCCCGAGCTCGTGCCCTACACGCTGCACCCGTGGGTCGTGGCCAACGATCGGCTCAAGGCGGCGGGGTGGTCGGCCCGGGTCTCCAACGAGGAGGCCTGCGTCGAGGCCCACGAGGCCGGCCCCTGGGCGACCATGAGCCCCCGCCGCCGGCAGGAGCTGGCGCTGGGCGTGGCGGGCGCCGGGTTGGCCGGCGCCGCGGTGGGCGCCGGCTTCCTCGTGCGCCGCTTCCTGCGCCGCTGACGTCGGGTCGCAGCCGGCGGGTCAGCCGGCGTCCTCGTCTTTGAGGAGCGTGAGGAAGAAGTCGCGGACGTCCGCCGCGAACAGGCGCGGCACCTCCATCGCCGCGAAGTGGCCGCCGCGCTCGAACTCCGTCCAGTGCCGGATGTCGTAGAGCCGCTCGGCCAGCGGCCGCACCGACAGCGTGATGTCGTAGGGGAGCACGGCCACGCCGACCGGCACCGGGCACGGCTGGGTCCGCCGCGGCGCCTCGCGGTGGAGCCGGGCCGAGGAGGCGGCGGTGGCGGTCAGCCAGTACAACGACACGGTGGTGAGCAGCCGGTCGTCGCTGATCTCCGACCGCGGGTCGGTCCACTGGGCGTAGCGCTCGGCGATCCAGGCCAGCTGGCCCACCGGTGAGTCGGTCAGGGCGTAGCCGATCGTCTGCGGGGTGGTGGCCTGGAGCGCCTGGTAGGGCGGGCGGTTGGCCATCAGCTGCCGGACCTTCTCCAGCCGGCGCTCGTCCTCGGCCGACAGCTCGACGTCGGCGTCGGGGTCCGGCCTGGTCGGCAGGTAGTTGACGTGCACCCCGACCACCCGCTCGGGCTCCAGGGCGCCGAGCGCCAGCGAGATCCCCGAGCCGAAGTCGCCGCCCTGGGCGCCGTAGCGCTCGTAGCCGAGGCGGCGCATCAGCTCGGCCCACGCCCCGGCCACCCGGACGACGTCCCAGCCCCGCTCGTGGGTCGGCCCCGAGAAGGCGTAGCCGGGGATCGACGGGATGACCAGGTGGAAGTCGCGGGCCAGCGGATCGATCACGTCGAGGAAGTCCGCGAACGAGCTGGGCCAGCCGTGGGTGACGACCAGGGGGAGGGCGTCCGGGTCGGGCGCTCGCACGTGGACGAAGTGGACGATCTGGCCCTCGATGGTGGTGGTGAAGTGGGGCAGCTCGTTGAGCTCGGCCTCGTGGCGGCGCCAGTCGTAGGCGGTGCGCCAGCGCTCGGCCAGCTCCTGCAGCCGGCCCAGCGGGAAGCCGTAGTCCCACCCGGCGTTGGCGACCTCGTTGGGCCACCGGGTGCGGGCGAGGCGGTCGGCCAGGTCGTCGAGGTCGGCCTGGGGGATGGCGATACGGAACGGTTCGATCATCGGTCGCACCTCCAGCGGGCTGTCCGCGCCCCGCGTGGGGCAAGTGCCGCGAAGGTAGGACCTCAAGTCAACTTTAAGTCAAGAGTTTCGCGGGCTCGGCTCGCGGCGGCGCGGACGCCCCGCCAGCGCGGCGCCACGACACCTCCGGCCGGCCCCGCGGATCAGTCGGGTCGCTCGCCGAGGACGGCCGTGACGGCGAGGGTCTCGCCGCCCCGCTCGACCGCGAGCTCGGCCGGGTGCCCGGGCGGCCGGGCCCGCAGCCACCGCACCAGGTCGGACATGCGGTCGACCGGCCGGCCGTCGATCGCCACCACCACGTCGCCCGGCCGCAGGCCGGCGGCCGCCGCCGGCCCGCCCGGCTCGACCGCCACCAGCTCCGCGCCCTGGCCGGCGCGGTCGTGGAGCCCCGAGCCCTCGACGTGGTCGGCCCCCTCGACGCCCAGCCAGCTGTGGCGGACCCGGCCGGTCTCGACCAGGTCGCCGGCCACCCGCTGCCCCACGTCGATCGGGGTCAGGTAGGACGTCCGCTGGGCGCCGAGGGCGGTCGTGATGCCGAACACCGCGCCCTCGGCGTCGACGACCGGGCCGCCGAGGGCGGACGGGCCGGTGGCGTCGCCCTCGACCTCCAGCACGCCTTCGAGGTCGTGCCCGCCGGCGCCGTCGAGCTTGCGGGTGGTGCCGATCGCCCCGGCGGTCGCCTCCGGCTGCACCGACCCGTCGGTCACGGCCACCGTGTAGACGGCGACGCCGCGTCCGTTGTCGTCGGCCGCCGCCACGTCGGCCAGCGGCGCCGGCGTGTGATCGTCGCCGGGCAGGTCGAGCACGCCGAGCCCGGTCATCGGGTCGGTGCCCACGACCTGGGCGTCGACGGTCACGCCGTTGGGCAGCCGCACCCGCACGGGCCCGTCGCCCTCCACGAGCGCCGCGCTCGTCAGCACCAGGCCCTCTGAGCTCACGATCACGCCCGAGCCGCCCGGCAGGCCCACCAGCGAGGGCGCCACCTCCTCCACGGCAGCCACCGGGGCGGCGTCGTCGCCCCGGCCCCCGACCCCGGCGCGGCCGGTGGTGGACGCCTCGGTCGAGCCTCCAGACCCGCCGCCGGCGCCGAGACCGCCGACGACCACCGCCGCCAGGCCGGCGACGACGACGATCACGCCGAGCGCCACGGCGGCGGCGATGCGCCACAGGCCACCGTCGTCCTCCTCGGGCGGGTCAGCGTCGGCCTCGCGGGACGCGCCGAGGGGAGCGAGCGCGTGGTCGCCCATCTCGGAGGGGTGGCGCCACAGCCGGTCGTCGGGGTGGGGAGGTCGGCGGAACCCGGGCGCGTCCCCCTCGGCGTCGTCGTCGAAGGACACCCGGCGGAGGATAGATCTGGGTCCTCGTTCACGGGCCGCGGGACCCCCGCCGGCCCGGCCCGGCGCCGTGCCCGACTTCCTGGCCAGATGGCGCATAGATCGCCGGGAGGATGCGTACGATGAGGCCCGATGGACCCCTCTCCCCCTCTCACACCGCCCAGCGAAGGGGAGACGTGGGTCGGACTTTCCCCCGCCCCCCTCCCCGTCGCCGAGGCCGTCGCCTGGGCCGTGCGACCCGACTGCGGCGGGCTCGTCCTGTTCTCCGGGACGGCCCGCGACCACGCCGAGGGCCGTCCCGGCGTTCGCCGGCTCGAGTACGAGGCCTACGACGAGCAGGTCGTCCCCCGGTTGCGGATGGTCGCCGACGAGGCGCGGGCCCGCTGGCCCGAGATCGGCCGGGTCGTGCTGCTGCACCGCACCGGCCCACTCGAGATCGGCGAGAGCGCCGTCGTGATCGTGGTGTCGGCGCCGCACCGGGCCGCCGCTTTCGAGGCGGCGCGGTTCTGCATCGACACGCTCAAACGCACCGTGCCCATCTGGAAGCGCGAGGTGTGGTCCGGCGGAGAGAGCTGGGGGCTCGAAGCACAGCACATCGTCGACCTGGGAGCGGGCTGAGTCGTGAGCGCCATTACCTTTCTGCTGATCGCGTTGGTGATCTCGATCGTGGGAACGATGGTGGTCCTCGTCCGCAACCGCACAGCCGAGTCCGTCGACTCGGGCATAGACGACTTCCGACGTGAGATGCAGGCTCTGGCGCCCCGGGCCAACGGGTACGACGACCGCGGGCGGGCGCGCTCCCGAAGGGTGTGATCGCTGGTGGCTCGCGACCTCGCCATCGACCTCGGTACGGCCAACACGCTCGTCTACGAGCGCGGACGCGGCATCGTCGTCAACGAGCCGACCGTCATCGCCCTGAACACCCGCACCCGCGAGGTGCTGGCCATGGGGCACGACGCCTGGCAGATGATCGGGCGCACACCGAGCGAGATCGTCGCCGAGCGGCCCCTCCGCCAGGGGGCGATCACCGACTTCGAGGTCACGCAGCGGATGATCCGGCTGCTGCTGCACCGGGTGAAGGTCGGGCGGTTCAACCGGCCCCGCGTGGTCGTGTGCGTGCCGTCGGCCATCACCGAGGTCGAGCGGCGGGCCGTGGCCGAGGCGGCCCGGCGGGCGGGCGCCACCGACGCCTTCCTCATCGAGCAGCCCATGGCGGCCGCCATCGGCTGCGGGCTCCCCATCCACGAGCCCACCGCCAACCTGGTCATCGACGTCGGCGGCGGCACCAGCGAGACCGCCCTGATCTCGCTCGGCGGGGTCGTGTGCTCCGACGCGGTGCGGGTCGGGAGCTTCGACATCGACGCCGCCATCCAGGCCTACGTGCGGCGCGAGTACGGCATCGCGGTGGGCGAGCGCACGGCCGAGGAGATCAAGGTCGCCATCGGCTCGGCCTGGCCCGTCCGCGACGAGCTCAAGGCCGAGGTCCGGGGGCGCGACCTGTCCACGGGCCTGCCCAAGACCGTGATCCTCACGCCGGCCGAGATCCGCGAGGCCATCGACGAGGTCGTCAGCGAGATCGTCGACTCGGTCATCGCCTGCCTGGGCCTGGCGCCGCCCGAGCTGGCCCACGACCTCATCACCCAGGGCATGCACCTGGTGGGCGGCGGCGGCATGCTGGCGGGCCTCGACCAGCGCATCTCCAACGATTGCGACATCGACGTGCACCTGGTCGAGAGCGCGCTCGAGTGCGTCGTGCTCGGCGCGGGCCGCTGCATCGAGGAGCCGGCGGCGCTCAAGGTGGTGTTCCAGGCCGGGCAATAGCCGGGGCTCGTCCTCGTCGGTCGGGGCCCGCCGCCGGGGCAGGCTCGTTCGGCTCACGTCTCGCAAGGCGCACGCCCTCGTGACTCACTCCCCGCGGCTCACGTGTGGTGGCCGAAGCGGGCGACGACGTCGTCACCCCGCCGCACCGTCCCCACCCATCTGTACGACCGGGCGGACGCCGGGGCGCCGTCGCCCTCGGGCGCCGAGCGGGACAGCGACAGCGTGATCCGGTCGTGGGGCTCGACCGCCACCGGGTGCTCGACCGGCAAGTAGGCGTGCTTCCAGCTGTCCGACGACGTGCGGCCCGGCCGCCCGCCATCGATCCGGTCGCCGGCGATGTCGAGCACGACCGTGCGCGACAGGTCGGCGACGAACCAGCCCTTGAACCCGGTGAACGTGCCCGGCCGGTCGACCGCGAACACCAGCTCCGACCGGTACGTCGCCGGGTCGCCGACGAACCCGAACGCCCGGTCGAGGCGAGGCGAGGCCAGGTAGCCGCGGCGAGGGAGGATGACGTCGTAGTAGGCGTCGAACGGGTTGGTGCGCCCGGCGGCCGGGGTCGACGCCGCCACCTGAGCGTGGGCCTCGCAGGCCTCGACCGGCACGAGGTAGCGCTCGGCCCGTCGGGGCAGGAGCCGCCCGCCCGGAGCCAGGAACCGGCGCACGGCGTCGTCGAGGATCCGGCAGCAGTCCTCGTTGTCGACCAGGTTGCCGAGGATCTCGGAGACGATGACGTCGGCCCGCTCGGGCAGCGCCACTTCGAACGACAGGCCGGGCACCGGGACGAACCGGTCGGCCAGCCCAGCGGTCGCCGCGGCCTCGGCGGCCCGGGCCAGCAGGTCGGGGTCGCGCTCGATGCCGTAGACCCGGGCGGCGCCGGCCTCGAGGGCCCACCGGGCCAGCACGCCGGTCCCGGTGCCGAGGGCGACGACCACGTCGCCGGGCCGCACCGCCTCGCGGATGGCCAGGCGGTAGGCGCGCATGCGCAGCTCGTCGCCGAGGAGCTGGTCGTGGAAGTCCCGGCCCCAGCCGGCGGCCAGCTGCTCGGACCACGGGGGCCACACCTGCTCGACCGCGTAGGGGGCGGCGGCGCGGCCGCCCCCGGGGTGGGGGCTCGCCGCTGGGCCGTCCCCAGGGTGGGGGGCCGCTCGCTCGTCGTCGCTGTGGGCCACCCACCGCCCGTGCTCGCTCACGCCCGTTGACCTACCGCGTCCTGGCCCGTCCCTGGGGGATCGGGTCACGATACCGGCGGCGGGGGCGGCGGATCGGTGCCCGCCCCCCGGTCGCGTCAGGCAACGCGCGCCCGTCAAGGGCGGCGGACGGGCCCCGGGTCGGGGGCGAGTCACGCGAGGCCGGTCAGAGGCGGCCGACGTCCTCGGCGGCTTGGCGGACCTGCCAGTCCCGGTCGGTCAGCGCCCGGGCCAGCGCCTCCTCCACCTCGGGCCCGTCGAACGGGGCGAGGGCGAGCACGGCCCGCCGCCGGATCGCCGGCTTGTCCCGGGTGGCGGCCAGGATGGCCGGCAGCCCGGCGGGGTCACCGATCGCCCCCAGCGCCGCCACCGCCGCCTCCCGGCACAGGGGGTCGTCGTGGTCGCGGGCCAGGCGGGCCAGCTCGGGCACGATCGCCGGCTCGGGCGGCTGGCGCTCGCCGCTGGCCCAGGCGGCCGACTCGACGACCGCGGCGTCGGGGTCGGCCAGCAGGGGCCGCAGGGCTGGTGCGTCGGTGCCGGGTCGGGTGGCGGCCAGCTCGGCCGCCCGGGCCCGCACGACCGGCGACTCGTCGGCCAGCGCCGCCTGCAGGTCCTCGCCGGTGGCGGCCCCGCTGCGCACCAGGGCGCCGATGGCGGTGGCCCGCACCGCCGGGTCGGGATCGTCCAGGTAGGCCCGGGCGGTGGCGGCGTCGCCGCGGTGACCGGCGATGGCCGCGATGCGTCGTCGGGTGACGGTGTCCGCTAGCTTCCGGCTCACTGTTGTACCGCCGGAGCGCTCTGCCGGCCGGGGCGTCCGGTTGCTGGGGAGGGCCGGGGCGGAAGACAGGAGAGCACAGCCCTATGGCGGAACGGCCTGACGACGGGCGTCCGCGCCGCCGACGCCAACAGCAGGCGGACAGGACCCGCCGGCAGCTGCTGGCGGCGGCCGGCGAGGTCTTCGAGCGCCACGGCTACCAGGCGACGACCGTGCGGGCGATCACGACCCGGGCGCGCACGGCGCACGGCACCTTCTACCTGTACTTCGAGAACAAGGAGGACGTGTTCTGCCGCCTGCTCGAGATCGTGATCGTGGGCGAGCTCGAGGACGGGAGCCACACGTTCCTCGAGGCGGGGCCCGATCGCGACCGGCTGGCCGCCGCCGTCGGCCGGTTCGCCGCCGGCTTCGTCCGCCGGGCCGGGCTGTGGCGGGCGCTGCTGGAGGGGATGCTGCAGTCCCGGGCAATCCGGGACCTGTGGCTGGAACTGCGGGGCCGGACGGTCCGCCGGCTGGCCGACGAGGTCCGGGCCCAGCAGGGGCGGGGCCTGGTGCGGGCTGTGGAGCCGGTGGCGCTGGCGCAGGCCCTCACGGCGATGACGGAGTGGTACGCGTTCACGCAGCTGGCGCTGGAGCGGCCGCCCGCGGGGGAGTCGGGCTCGGACGGTGGCCCGCCCGGCGGCGAACCGGGCGCCCGGCTCGGCACGGTGGTCGACACGCTGGCCGACGTCTGGCTCCACGCCGTCTACGGCCGGGCGAACCCCGGCTGAGGCCGGCGCGTGCACGTCAGGAGCCACCGACACATCGGGAGCCGCCGACACGTCAGGAGCCGCCGACACGTCAGGAGCCGCCGAGCGCCGAGCCGACAGCCAGGGCGAGGGCGACGATGGCGGCCGCCCCGATGGACCCCAGGACCGTGGCGAGCACGAGCAGCTTGATGCCCGCCTTGACCCGGACCCGCCTCGGCACCGGGGCGGGCACCGGTCCCCGCCGGTGCCAGCGCCGCTGGTCGCGGTAGCCGGCGGGCAGCTCGTTCCCGTCCGGCTCCACCGGCGCCGCCCCGACCAGCGTCCCCTCGGCGTCGTCCGGCCGGGCCGGGGCGGACGTTTCGGCGAGCGTCGCCTCGCCGTCCGCCCCGGTCGCCGAGCCGGCGTCCGCGGCATCGGCCGTCTCTACGAGCGTGCCATCGTCGCCGTTTGCCCCGGTCTCGTCCGATCGGGCGGGTGGGGCCGCCTCGGCGAGCGTCGCTTCGTTGCCGCCCGCCCCGGTCGCCGAGCCGACCTCGTCGGGAGCAGCGGCGACGGCCGGGGTCCCGACCAGCGTCGTCTCGTTGCCGGCTGCCCGGGCTGAGGTCCCGCTGTCGTCCCGCGTGCCGGCTTCGCCCGGCCGGGCGGGCGCCGTCGTGGCGACGGTCGTGTCATCGACCGCCGCTCCCGTGAGCGTGGGCTCGTCGTCCTCCGCCCTGGCGTCGTCCGGCCGAGCGGCCGGGGGCGCGTCCCTGTGCGTCGCCTCGTCGGCCTGCGTGCGGGGCGCCGTGCCGCCGCCCGGCGGTGCGTCGGGGTCCGGGGGTGCGGGAGCCGGTCGGGCGACGAGGGTGGTGTCGTCGGGGTTCGGGTCGGTGGCCGTCCCTGTGCCCTCCGGCGGTGCGTCGGGGTCCGGGAGGATGGCCGTGGTGTCGTCGGGGGACGGCAGGGCGACCGTCGTCTCGTCGCCGGTCGGGAAGGGCACGGTGGGGTCGTCGCCGGCGGGCGGCGCACCGCCCGGGCCGGGGATCACGACCCTGCCGGCCGGGGCGCCTCCCGGCCCGGCCGCGCCCGTGGCGGTCGGGCCGCCACGGTCGAGCAGCCCGGCCGTGCCGCCCGCCGGGCCGTGGAGCCGGCCGACGGGCTCGCGGCGGCGGGCGTCAGGCCCGGCCACCGGCGACGCCGTGCGCGCGGCGGCCTCCCGGGCGCCGCGGGTCGCGGGCGCTGGTGGCAACGGACGCGACGTCCGCGACGTCCGTCGGCGGCGGCGCTCGCCGGGGGTGTCGAGCATGCGCCGGGCGAGTCCGGGGCGCACGACGTCCGGACGCAGGTCGTTCGCCGCGGGGACGGCAGCGCTGGCGGCCCCGGCGTCCCGCAGGGCCCCGTTGCCCCCGGACGCCGGCCCGTACGGGTCCACCGGTCCGGCGGGGCGGGCGGTCCGGCGTCCGGCCGCCGCGCGCACGCGCCGCCCCCGGTCGGCGAGAGCGGCACCGGCCGCCCGGGCGTGCCGGTGGGCGGCCAGCCCGGCCTGCCGTCCCCGGCGGGCGGCGGCCCTGCCGGCCCGCCGGGCGTGCCGGCCGGCGGCGCGCCCGGCCTCGGCCACCTGGCGGGCGGTGACCCGGCTGGCGTGCGCAACGGCGTGGGCCGCTACGGCGCTGCCGTGGGCGATGCGGCGGCCGGCCACGGTGCTCGCCTGGGCGGTCCGGCGGGCGGTGACCCGGCTGGCGTGCGCAACGGCGTGGGCCGTCGCGGCGCTGCCGTGGGCGATGCGGCGGGCGGCGACCCCGCTCGCGTGCGCGACCGCGTGGGCGGCCACGGCGGTCCCGTGGGCGATGCGGCGGCCGGCGACCGCGCTGCCGTGCCCGACCCGGCGGGCGAACACCCCGCTCGTGCGCCGGGCCCGGCGCGCCGCCACGGCGGTCCCGTGCGCGATGCGCCGCCCGGCGATCCGGGCCGCCGTCGCCGTCACCATCGCGGTGCGGCCGCCGACGGCCCGCGCCTCGGCCCGTCCCCGCAGGGCGGCCCGCCGGATCGTCCGACCGGCGGCGACGGCGTGGCGCGCCGCCCGGGTCCCGACCCGCCGGCCGACCCGGCGAGCCACGATCGCGGCCGCGGTCGCGTGGCGCCGGGCGACGGCGGCCCACCGTCGTCCGGCCCGTGCCGTGGCCCGGGTCGCGGCCATGATGGCGCCCCCGGTCCGGAGCGCGAGGGAACGCCACGGCTCCCACGCGCTGCGGGGATCGGCCCCGTCCGTGGCAGGCTGGGGGCCCGGACCGGAGAGCATCTCGACCGCGACGGCCGTGACGCAGACTCCGACCACCACCACGCAGAGCACGACTGTGAACACGCCGCACCGGATGGTAACGCCGAAGGACGTCGAGGTTGAGGGGCAGGCGGCCGGCCGGACGCGGGACGCAGAGTCCTCCGGTTCGTCCTCACCGGACGGCGACGGGGCCTCTCCACCAGGGGATTCGTCGCCGGGCGAGTCGGGTGCGGCTACCGGGTCGCCTCTCGGCGGCTCGTCGGCGACCAGCTCGTCGGCTACCGGGTCGCCTCCCGGCGGCTCGTCGGCGACCGGCTCGCCAAGGGCCGACGCGCCACCGAGCGATTCGCCAGGTGTCGAGGCGCCACCGAGCGACTCGCCGCCCGCCGACGCGGCGACGGCGGACCCGCCGGCGACCGAGTCGTCGTCGACGGCCGATCCGCCGACACCGCCGCCGCTTCCCTCGGCCCCGCCCGCTCCGCCGCCCGCCACCCGGCGGCGCCGGTCTCGCGGCCACATCTGGGGTGGACTGCTGGCGCTCGTCGCCGTGGCCTTCGTGGTGAGCGCAGCCGTGGTGCCGCTGCCGTGGTACGCCTTCCGGCCGGGCAGCGTGCGCGACACCGAGCCGCTGCTGACGGTGAGCGGCGACATCGAGACGTATCCGTCGGAGGGCTCGATCGGCTACACGACGGTGTCGCTGCGGCAGACCACGCTGTTCGGGCTGATCCAGGGGTGGCTCGACGACGACGTCGACATCCACCCCGAGGACGAGGTGCTCGGCGACCGCGACCCCGACGAGAACCGGACCTTCAACCTCCAGCTCATGGACGACTCCAAGCAGGTCGCCACCCAGGTGGCGCTCGAGCGCCTGGGCTACGAGGTCCACGTGAGCAGCACCGGGTCGACGGTCGTGGCGGTCGAGCCCGACGCCCCCGCCGACGGCAAGCTCGAGGTCGGCGACACGATCGTGGCGGTGGACGGCGAGCGCATCGACGAGCGCGACGACCTCCCCCGCCTCATGGAGGGCAAGGCCCCCGGCGACCGCGTCACGGTCACGGTCGAGTCGCTGGAGGGCGAGCGGCGGCGCGAGACCATGACCCTGGCGGCGGCCCCCGACGACGCGAACCGAGGGATCATGGGCGTCCGGGTCCACCCCCGCGACGTCGAGTACGACTTCCCGATCGACATCGAGATCGACACCGGCGACGTGGGTGGGCCCTCCGCCGGGCTGGCGTTCACGCTGGCCATCCTCGACGACCTCACGCCCGGCGAGCTCACCGGCGGGGAGCGGGTGGCGGTGACCGGCGAGATCCTGCCCAACGGCGACGTCGGCCCGATCGGCGGGACGGCCCAGAAGGCGGCGGCCGTCCGGGAGGCCGGGATCGACGTGTTCATCGTTCCCCGCGCCGACTACGAGGACGCGCTGCGGACCGCCGGCGACGTGCGGGTCATCCCCGTCGACGACCTCGACGACGCCCTGGAGGCCCTGGCCGACCTGGGCGGCAACGCCGACCGCCTCCCGCAGGTGGGGGCCGAGGGCGGCGCCGGGGCCGAGCGCGAGGGCGAGCGGGAGCCCGCCGGCACGGGCTCGGGCGGGGACTGACGCCCGGGGTCGATCCGGGACCGACCCGGGACCGTCCTGGGGGGTTTCGTGTCAGTGCCGCCGGGGCCGGCGGCGCCGGCCGGCGACCCCGGCGCCGGGCCGTCCGGTGGGCCCTCCGGTGTGCGCTCCGCCACCGCTGCGACGACACCGCCGTGCGCCCGGCGCCGGCCCGATGACGAGGGACGACGGCGATGGCCAGGTCCGGGCGTACCATCGGACCGATGCCCCCCGAGTCTCCCCTCGACGCGACGGGCGTGGCCCAACGGACGTTCTCCACGGCGCGCCGGGGCTACGACCAGGAGGAGGTGCGGGCGTTCCTGGGGGAGGTGGCGGCCGTCGTCGCCCGGCTCACCGACGAGCTGGCCCGCGCCAACGCCCGCGCCGAGGAGGCCGAGGCCCGGGCGCACCTGGCCGAGCATCTGGACCAGCTCGACCAGCACCGGCTCGTCGAGCTGGTCGGCGAGGAGACGGCGCGGGTGCTCGACACGGCGCGGGCCGCGGCGTCCGACATCCGCACCAAGGCGCAGGAGTCGGCGGCCCGCCTGGTCGAACAGGGGCACGAGGACGCCCGGGCGCTGATCGCCGAGGCCGAGGCCGACGCCGCCGCCCGCAAGGAGGAGATCCTGGCCGCCGTTGAGGAGCTGCGCCGGCAGGCCGAGGGCGAGCTCGACCGCCGGCGGGCGGAGGGGGAGGAGGCGGCCGCCGAGATCCGCCGGGCCGCCGAGGCCGAGCGCGATCGGCTGATCGCCGCGGGCGAGGCCGCCCGGGCGCAGGCGGAAGCCGACGCCGAGCAGATCCGGGAGGCCGCCCGCGAGGAGGGCCGCCACCTGGTGGCCGAGGCCCAGGCAGCCCGGGAGCGGGTGCTGCGCGACCTGGCCCGCCGCCGCCGAACCGCCCGCGAGCAGCTGGAGCGGCTCAACGCCGCCCGCGAGCGGCTGCTGGCGGCGTACGCCGTCGTGCGGCGGACCGTCGACGAGGCGACCACCGAGCTGACCGTCGCCCTGCCCGAGGCCAAGGTGGCCAGCGAGCAGGCCATGCGGCGGGTGCAGGACGAGGCCGAGGCCACCGTCGAGGAGCTCGAGGCCGAGCTGTCGGCCGCCCGTATGGCCGGGCTGCTCGACGAGGCGCCCATGCCGGTCTTCCTGCCGGACGGGCCGTCCGGCCCGGACGGCGACGCGGGCCGGGACGGCTCCGCGCTCACCACCCCGGACGCCTCGCCCCCGACCGCCGGCGCCCCCGGTCCGGACGGCGAGCGCCCCGCCGCCGGCGCGCCCGCCGCCGGCACGAGCGGCGCCGCTGCCGGCACGCCTGCCGCCGACGGGGCGCCTGCCGCCGCCAAGGACGGGGTCGGTCCCGCCGCGGCTGGTACGCCGCTGCCCGCCGGCCGAGATCGGACGTCTGCCGCCCGTGGGGCCCCCACCACCACGGGCACACCAGCCGCCGGGGTATCTGCCGCCGCCAAGGACGGGGTCGGTCCCGCCGCCGCGCCGCCCGCCGGCCGTGACGGCTCGCCAGCCGCGGCCGATGTGCCGCCCGCCGCCGGCGCGCCCGGCGGAGCCGGTGGGCCGCCCGCCGGCCGTGACGGCTCGGCCCCGCCCGCCGCCGGCGCACCGGCCGCTTCTGGCGCATCTGCCGCTGCCCGTGATGAGGCGCCTCCGGCTGCCGCCGTACGGGCCGCCGGCGATGGCGCCGCGGCCACCGGTGGGCCGTCCGCGCCGACCGCTCGACCCACCACGGACGCCGCCGACCCGTCCGGCCCCTCCGCGGCCCCGGCGGGCCCGACTGTTCCGCCCGCCCCCGGCGCGCCCGGGTCCCGCCCCGGCGCTCGGCCCGCTGATCCAGCTGTCTCGCCCGCCCCCGAGGCGCCGGCCGGCGCCTCCGCCCCCTCACCGCCGGACGGCCGCTCGGGCAGGCCACTCACTGCTGGCCGGGACGCCGCAGCCGGCGATCCGGCCCCGCCGCCCCCGCCG
>DATCLS010000074.1:0-53323 GCA_036563805.1 Acidimicrobiales bacterium
CCGCCGGTCCGCTCGATCCCCCACACCCCCGCCCCGGGCTCCTCGGTGAACCAGAATCCGCTGGTCGGGGGCGGTTCAGGCTGAGCGGCGGCCGGTGCGGCCGTGAGCAACAAGCCGGCGATGGCTACGGAGACCGTCATCCATCGCATCGCGACACCCCTTCCCAGGTTCCGTCCTGGGCGGCCTCACTCGCCTTCCATGCACCGGCCTCCCGCACCATCGTCGTCCTGTGACGGACCGTGAGAAGGCCACCGCTGACGCGCCGCTCAGTCCGTACGTCAATCACCTCGCCATCGTCGACCAGGCAATCGACGACTTCTGCGACGTCGGACTCGACGCTGACGGATAACACGTGGTGTCCGTAGCGTGGCCCATAGCGGACTCTCCGGCCCTGCGCTCGGAGCGTCGTGAGGCTTTCGATCATCTCCGCTCGGAGCCTGCCGGTAGTACGGCTAAGGATTTCCGGATCGTCCGGGTCAGGGTCTTGAAGCAGGCGCTCGCCCATCTCCCAATAGGCGAGATACGCCTCCTCGACCGCGGATTCGACCGTGGTGGTCGAGGTCGTCGGGGCGGTCGTCGTCGACGAGCCCGGGAGCCGGGTCGAGCCCGGCGGGCCGTTGTCACCGCCGCCGCAGCCGACCGCTACGAGGGCGGCCAGCACGAAGATGGCCAGTCGCTGCACCAGCGAAACCTCCGCCCCGGCGGTTCTCCCAGCCCCCGCACGGAACGTCGGATTTTTACCACACCCGGAACGGCCGCACGAAGTCTTTGACGGACTTTCGATACAAAGTGCAGGCTGGGGCCGTGGCCGACGGCGACCTCTCCACCCGACGCGGGCTGCGCCTGCCCGCGTCGGCGCTCGACGAACGGTTCGCCCGCGGCTCGGGTCCGGGTGGCCAGCACCGCAACGTGACCGCCACGGCCGTGGAGATCGTCGCCGACCTCGGGGCGCTGGACGGCCCCGGGGCCGACCGGGTCCGGTCCCGCCTCGGCGCCACGGCGCGGGCCCGGGCGGACGAGTCGCGCTCGCAGTGGCGCAACCGCACGATCGCCCGCGGCCGGCTAGCGGCGCTGCTCGACGAGGCGGCGCAGGCCCCTCGGGTCCGTCGGCCCACCCGCCCGTCGCGGGGCGCCCGGGAGCGCCGGTTGGAGGCCAAGCGCCGCACGGCGCAGCGCAAGCGCGACCGCTCCTGGCGCCCCGACTGACCGGGGCGCCGGACCGTCGAGGCCGAACCGCCGAGGCCGGCGCCTACACCTTCTCGTCCGTCGCCGCTGGCGGCCCCGCCGCTCCCGCCGTCCGGGCCGGCGCATCCGACCCCGGCCGCACGGCCGCTTTGTCGTCCTCCGGCGCCTCGATGTGGATTTGGGGCAGGACCCGGTCCAGCCACGCGGGCAGCCACCAGTTGCGGTCGCCCAGCAGCTCCATCGTGGAGGGCACCAGCACCATGCGGACCACGGTGGCGTCGAGCAGCACCGCCACGGCCAAGCCGAGGCCGAACATCTTCAGCGACCGCTCCCCGCCGAGCACGAAGCTGATGAAGACGAAGAACATGATCGCCGCTGCCGCGGTGATGACCCGGGCGGTGGCGGCCAGGCCGTTGGCGACGGCCTCGGCGTTGTCGCGGGTGCGGTCGTAGTCCTCGCGGATGCGGGACAGCAGGAACACCTCGTAGTCCATCGACAGGCCGAAGATGACGGCGAAGAGCATCATCGGGATCCAGGCCTCGATCGGCCCCTCGCGCCCGGCTCCGATCAGCGAGCCGCCCCACCCCCACTGGAACACGGCGACGAGCACGCCGTAGGCGGCGCCGACCGACAGCAGGTTCATCACCACCGCCTTGAGCGGCACGAGCACCGACCGGAACACGACCATCAGCAGGATGAACGACAGCACGAGCACGGCGGCGATGAACCAGGGCAGGTGGTCGGCCGTGTACTCGGCGAAGTCGACGACCGCCGGCGTGGAGCCGCCGACGTACACGGTGGCGGTGGAGCCCTCGACGGCCTGCGGGACCACGTCGTCGCGCACTCGGTGCACGAGCTCCTCGGTGGCTTCGTCCTGGGGCGCCGTCTCGGGGAAGACCTGCAGGATGGCGGCGTCGCCGGCCTCGTTGGGCTGGGGCGGCGTCGCGAACGCCACGCCCGGCGTCTCGTTGAGCGCGCCGGTCAGCCGCTCGAGCGCCGCCATGTCGGCCTCACCGCCCGGCGTGTCGGCGGCCAGGAGGAACGGCCCGTTGAAGCCGGCCCCGAAGCCCTCGGACAGCATGTCGTAGGCCTCGCGGGTGGTGTCGGACGTCGGACGGTTGCCGGCGTCGCCGAAGCCGAGCCGGATGCCGAACAGCGGGATGGCCAGCAGCACGAGGCCCAGCCCGCCGACGATCAGCGCGGGCCACGGCCGGCGCTGGATGAGCCGGCTCCAGCGGTAGCCGACCGACCGGCGGTCGGCGCCCTCACGCCGGGCCCGGTGGGGCAGGCCCAACCGGTCGATATTGGTGCCGATGAACCCGAGGAGCGCGGGCAGCAGGGTGGCGGCGGCCACCATCGTCATCAGCACGCCGATCGACACGCCGACGGCCAGGCCCCGGATCATGGCCAGGCCGAGCGTGAACAGGCCCATGACGGCGATGATCACCGTGCACCCGGCGAACAGGACGGCCCGGCCCGCCGTGTCCATGGCCCGGACGGTGGCCCCCTCGGGCTCCAGCCCGTCGTGCAGGCCCTCGCGGTAGCGGGTGACGATGAACAGGGCGTAGTCGATGCCCACGCCGATGCCGATCATGGCCACGGCCTGGTTGGAGAAGCTCGGCATGTCGAGGACGTGGACCACGAGGCCGACGATGGCGATGCCGGTGACGATGCCGAAGATGGCCGTGACGATCGGCAGCCCCATGGCCAGGACCGAGCCGAACGCGATGAGCAGGATGATGATGGCGGCGATGAAGCCGACCACCTCGCTGGAGAACTCGACCTCCTCGACGAAGGCGTCGCCTCCCAGCGCCACCCGCACCCCGGCGGGCAGGTCCGCGTCCTCGACGACGGCACGGGCCTCCTTGCCCGCCTCGAGCACCTGGTCGCTGTCGCGATCGCCCATGTTGACCTCGGCGTAGGCGATCGTGCCGTCCTCGCTGATCTGACGGGCCCCCTGCTCGGTGTAGGGGCTCGCCACCTCGCTGGGCGCCGTGACCTCGGCGACCTGGTCGAACAGGCCCTCCATCGCCTGCTGGACCTCGGGGTCGCGCACGTCGTCGGCCTCGAACACGATCTGGCCACCGAACCCGGCCCGGGTCTCGAAGCCCCGGGACTCGAGCAGGTCGAACGCGTCCTGGCTGTCGGACCCCGGCAGCTCGAACTCGTCCAGGAACTTGCCGCCGAACGACGAGTTGAGCCCGACGAGGGCGATGAGCACGACCACCCAGCCGGCCAGGACCAACCGGCGCCGCCGGTAGCAGGTGCGGGCGAGACGCTGCAGCAAGGGACACCTCCCTCGTGGGCGGGCCGGCGCCCTTGCCGACCCCGTTGACAAATACCTTATTCGCTGAGATTCTCAGTTCAAGAGACCCTTGCCGATCGTGATGTCTTCCTCCGACCGCCGCGTCGACCTGTCCACCGTGCTCGCCCGGGCCGGCCGGGAGCTCGGCAAGGCCTCCGGCATGCTGAACGCCGCCTGCGCCGAGCATCTGGGCCTCCACCCCACCGACTGGGAGTGCGTCGGCCTGCTGCTCGACGCCGAGCCGCGCGCCCTGACGGCCGGCGAGCTGGCCGCCCAGACCGGGCTGACCACGGGAGCGATCACGGGCGTGGTCGATCGGCTCGAGGCCAAGGGCTGGGTGCGCCGGGAGCGCGACCCCTCCGACCGGAGGCGGGTCATCGTGCGCCTGCTACCCGGCCGGCAGGCCGATATCGCCGAGGTGTTGGCCGGCATGCGGGACGACATCGTGGCCCTCCACGCCAACTATCCGGAGGACGTGCTCGAGGCGTGCGCCAGCCTGCTGTTCGGGGCGAGCGAGGTCCTGCGGGGCTACGCGCTCGCCCTGCGGGCGCGGCCCCGCCGCGAGATCCGGGCCGACGCCCCGCAACGGCGACCAACCGGGCCAACCGGGTCGGCCGGGGTCGACGCCGAGGGCCCGCAGCCCGACGGGCGATAGACAGGCGAGTCAGGCGATACCCACGGGCCGCAGCCCGGGGCGGGCGACGCCGGTCCGTCGCCGATGGTCAGCGATGACGGTCGATGGCCCGGGCGACGCCGCTCAGGCGTCGCCGAGCTTCGCCCGCAGGTGGTCGACGAGCTGGTCGATCGGGACGCGATCCTGCGCCATCGAGTCGCGATCCCGGACGGTCACCGCCCGGTCCTCGAGCGTGTCGAAGTCGACGGTGACGCACAGCGGCGTGCCGAGCTCGTCCTGCCGGCGGTAGCGGCGGCCGATGGCCTGCGTCTCGTCGTAGTCGCACATCCAGTGCGGCTGGAGCAGCCCGAGCACCTCGCGGGCCGGCTCCTGCAGCTCGGGCTTCTTGGACAGCGGTAGGACCGCCACCTTGTAGGGGGCGATGCGGGGGTGGAACCGCAGCACGATCCGGGTCTCGCCCTTGCCCTGCCCCTCGCGCTCGACCACCTCCTCGTCGTAGGCGGCCATGAGGAAGGCCATGGCGGTGCGGGTCGCCCCGGCGGCCGGCTCGATGACGTGCGGGACGTAACGCTCGCCCGCCGCCTGGTCGAAGTACTCGAGCTTCTCGCCCGAATGCTTGGCGTGCTGGGTGAGGTCGTAGTCGCCGCGGTTGGCGATGCCCTCGAGCTCGTCCCACCCCCAGGGGAAGAGGTACTCGACGTCGGACGTGGCCGACGAGTAGTGCGACAGCTCGTCGGGCTCGTGGGCCCGCAGGCGCAGGCGATCGTCGGGGATGCCCAGGTCGCGGTACCACTGGAGGCGCTCCGCGCACCAGTACTCGTACCACTTGTCGGCCTCGGCCGGGGGCACGAAGTACTCGAGCTCCATCTGCTCGAACTCGCGGGTGCGGAACACGAAGTTGCCCGGCGTGATCTCGTTGCGGAACGACTTGCCGATCTGGGCGATGCCGAACGGGGGCCGCTTCCGCGACGTCTCGAGCACGTTGCGGAAGTTGACGAACATGCCCTGCGCGGTCTCGGGCCGCAGGTAGACCTCGTGGCCGGCGCCCTCGACCGGACCGGCGTGGGTCTTGAACATGAGGTTGAACTGCCGCGCCTCGGTGAACGTGCCCCGCTTGCCGCAGGCCGGGCACTGGTCGGGGTCCTCGAGCTTGTCGAGCCGGAACCGCTCGCGGCAGTTGCGGCAGTCGACCAGCGGGTCGGTGAAGTTGGCGAGGTGACCGGACGCCTCCCACACCGCGGGGGGCGACAGGATGGCGGCGTCGAGCCCGACGACGTCGGTGCGCATCTGGACCATCGACCGCCACCAGGCGTCCTTGACGTTGCGCAGGAGGAGGACGCCGGGCGGCCCGTAGTCGTAGGTCGAGCGGAAGCCGCCGTAGATCTCGGCGGAGGGGTAGACGAAGCCCCGCCGCTTGCACAGGTTGACGACCTTGTCGAACAGTTCGCTCTCGGCGACTGCGGGCTCCGTGGACATGGCCGTCGAGTGTACGAGGTGCCTGTGACAGCCTCGCGCGGGGATTCCCGGGCGACCCGCCCCCGCACCCCGTCCGGACGAGCCGGCCGCGTCCGACACGAGTGGTAGAACGACGCGGTGAGCGCGTACCAGTACAACACGGTGACACGCGACCCGACCGCGGTCGTGGGCCGGCGCGTGGTGGCCGCCATCGTCGACGGGCTGGTCATCTACATCCCGGCGTCGCTGGTCATGTCCGCGGACTTCGAGTACATCGAGGAAGGCGACACCGGTGTGCCGCTGAGCGAGTTCTGCGACGCCGTGCAGGACCGCAGCGACGTCTACGCGTGCTTCACGGTCGGCGACCGCGCCTACTTCGCCGACGACATCTCCCCCTGGGGCTCGCTGCTCGGCCTGGGCCTGAGCATCCTCTTGCTGATCGTGCTCCAGGGGCTCAGCGGCTGGACGCCCGGCAAGCTGCTGCTCGGCATCCGCACCGTCGGCGAGGACGGGCGCCCGCCCGGGCCGCTGAAGGCCCTGGTCCGCTGGCTGCTGCTCATCATCGACACCGCGCCCTGGTGCCTCCCGCTGGTCGGTTTCATCACCGCGCTCACGACCACCGGCCACCGGCGGGTCGGCGACATGGCCGCCAAGACGTTCGTCGTCAGCAAGGCCGACGCCGGCCGGCCCATCGCCGTGCCGGGCCTCACCCCCGAGGCCGCCCAGGCGCCCGCCCCGGGCTACGCCGGCACGCCCAGCGGCGGCTGGGGCCAGGCTCCCGGCTCGGGCGACGCCTGGGGGACGCCCGGCGCCGGCGGCACGGGCGGCTGGGGGACTCCACCGCCCGCCGCGCCCGGGCCCTACCCCGGCCAGCCCGGAACGCCGCCGGCCGGTCCGGGCGCGTCCGGGGCCCTGGGGGCGCCGAGCGGCTGGTCGCCGCCCGGCGCGGGCGAGCCGGCCCAGCCGGCTCCGTCCCCCACCCCGCCGGCGGACGAGGACATGAACTTCGGCGCGCCCGCCCCTGCCGAGGACCGGCCGGCCGAGCCGGCGCCCGCCGACTCGTCCGCCACCGAGGCGCCCGCGGAGCCGCCCGCCGACAGCACGGCGGTGGCCCCGGTCCCTGGCGAGGCCCAAGCGCCGCCGGCAGCGGGCGCACCGGAGCCAGCCGGGGCCGAGCCCGCCGGTGCCAGCCCGGCGGGCCCCGAGGCGGCCGCCGCCACGCCCGCGCCCGAGGCGGGAGCGGCCGAGTCCCCGCCAGCCGCCGCGCCGCCGGCGACGGGGGCGGGGGCCGCGGAGCCCGCGCCGGGCACGTCCGAACCGGCCGCCGGCGCGGCGCCGGGCGAGCCGACGTCAGGCGAGCCCGCTGCGACGGCGCCGGAGACGGCCACCAGCGCCCCCGCGCCGGAGCCGGCCCCGGGCGCCGGGGACGCCGGCGCGCCCGACACCGGGCAGACGGCGACGGAGCAGGCGGCCACCACGCCGGAACCCGAACCCTCCGGCGACGCTGCGCCCGAGCCAGCCACCACCGCGGGCGCCACCCCGGGACCGCAGGCCGACGACACGCAGGTCGCCCCGGCGCCCCAGGCCCAAGCCGCCCCCGCCGGCACGGCGGCGGGCGCGGGCGCCGGGACGCCGGCCGACCAGCAGCCGGCCACCACCCAGCCTCAGCCCCAAGCCCAGTCCCAGGGGCAGGCCCAGACCCAGTCCCAGGGGCAGCCCCAGGCCCAGACCCAGGGGCAGCCCCAGGCCCAGACCCAGGGGCAGCCCCAGGCCCAGACCCAGGGGCAGGCCGCCGGGACGTACAACCCCCAGTGGGACGCCGCCCGCGGCACCTACATCGTCTGGGAGCCGGGCCGCGGCAAGTGGCTGGCCTGGGACGAGCGCGCCCAGGAGTGGAAGCCGCTGTAGGCCCCGCCCGACGGGTCCCGGCTCGACGGGTCCCGGCTCGACGGGCACGACCCCGACGCGTCCCGTGCCCCGGCGGGGCCGGCCTCCTGGCTCGAGCAGCCCCGGCGCTCAGCTCCGGTGCAGCGCCGCCACCGACCGCAGGCGGCGCTCGAGGTGGTGCTCCAGGGCCTTGATCGCCAGGTGGTCGACCTCGGCGACGACCGGACCCGGGGCCCGGTCGAGCGCGGCTCCGAGCCGCCCGCCCAGGACGTCCTGCAGCACCTCGACGGCCTCGGCGCTCACGGCCACGCCCTGGCGGTGGGCGGCGCAGCGCAGGCCGCCGTCCTCGATGGCCCAGGCCACGAGCGGCCCCTCGTCCCCGCACACCAGGCAGCTCTCGACCTGGGGCCGGAACCCCTCCAGCGCCAGCAGCTTGAGGAAGAAGGCGGGCACGACCAGCGGCGACTTCCGCTCGGCCAGGGTCCGGAGGGCGCCGACGAGCATGTCGTAGAGCCGGGGGCTGCTCTCCTGCTCGAGCGCCAGCTGGTCGGCGGCCTCGAGCATGGACATGGCCTGAGCCAGCAGGTCGAAGTCGTCGCGGATGGCCCGGAAGTGGTCGAGCGTCTCGGCCTGGGAGACGATGTCGAGCTCCCGCCCCTCGTAGAGCAGCAGCTTGACGTGGCTGGCCGGCTCGAGCCGGGCGCCGAACCGGCTCTTGGTCTTGCGCACGCCCTTGGCCACGGCCCGGACCTTGCCGTGGTCGCGGGTCAGCAGCGTGACGATGCGGTCGGCCTCGCCCAGCTTGTGCGTCCGGAGCACGACCCCCTGGTCGTGGTAGAGCGACATGGCGCGTTCCTCACGCCGAGGGTACGCCTCCGTACCGCCGGTCGCGGCCCTGGTACTCGCGGATCGCCTCGAACAGGTGCTGGCGGCGGAAGTCGGGCCACAGGATGTCCATGAACACCAGCTCGCTGTAGGCGATCTCCCACAGCAGGAAGTTCGACACCCGGTACTCGCCCGACGTGCGCACGACCAGGTCGGGGTCGGGCATCTCGGGGTCGTAGAGGTGGGCCCGCAGGGTCTTCTCGGTGATCTTGTCGGCGGGCGTGCCCTGGCGGACCAGCTCGCGCACCGCGTCGACGATCTCGGCCCGCCCCCCGTAGTTGAAGGCCAGGCCGAGCGTCATCGTGGTGTTGTTGCGGGTGAGCTCGACGGCCTCGTCGATGCGGCGCAGCACCCGGCGCGGGACCCGCCAGTCGCGCCGGCCCACGAACCGCACCCGCACACCCCGCTCGTGCAGCTCGTCTCGCCGCTTGAGCAGGACCGACTCGTTGAAGTTCATGAGGAAGCGGACCTCGTCGCGCGGCCGCTTCCAGTTCTCGGTCGAGAACGCGTAGACGGTCAGCCACTCGACCCCGGCCTCGATCGCCCCCTCGACGGTGTCGAAGAGCGCCTCCTCGGCGGCCGTGTGCCCGGCGGTACGGGGCAGCCCCTGGCGCTGGGCCCAGCGGCCGTTGCCGTCCATCACGCACGCGATGTGCCTGGGGACGCGCTCGGGGTCGATGCCGTCGGGGACCATCGTGGCAAACTACCTCCGCTAACGGGTAAGGCGCGGGGGCAGCAGGATCGCACGCGGTGTCGGCCGGCGCACAGCGGCCGGCCATTGACGTTGCCGGAGGCCCCCATGCTCGACGCCCTCGCCCGCCGGTTCCCGTGGCTGGCCCCGGCCGTCGCGGTGCACCAGCGCGTGTCGGCCGTCGGCGGCGGTCCCCTGGCGGCGTCGCTGGCCCTGGCCGGGTTCCTGTCGCTGTTCCCGCTGCTGCTGGTCGGCATCGCCGTGCTGGGCTTCGTCTCGGCCGGCGACGTCGACTTCGCGGGACGCGTCGTCGAGGACATGGGGCTGGAGGGCGAGGCCGCCGACCAGGTCCTCGACGCCATCCACACGGCCGAGGGCAGCCGCCGGGCGGCGACGGTGGTCGGGCTGGCGGGCCTGGCCTGGGCGGGGCTCGGGGTCGTCGGCGCGCTCGACGCCGCCCTCAACGCCCCCTGGCAGGTGACCGGGAAAGGGCTCGCCAGCCGGCTGTTCGGCGCCGCCTGGCTGGCCGGGGCCGGGCTGCTGTTCCTCGGGACGCTGGCGCTCGCCCCGCTCCTGGCGGTGCTGCCCGGGCCGGCGGCCGTGCCCGCGGTCCTGGTCGGGTTCGGGCTCGACCTGGTCCTGCTGCTGTGGATGTTCTCCACGCTGACCAACGTCGCCGTCCCCTGGCGGGCGCACGTCCCCGGCGCCCTGCTGGGGGCGGTGGCGCTCGAGGTGCTCAAGCTGGTGGGCGGGCTGTACGTGCCGCGGCTGGTGGCCTCGTCGTCGGCCCTGTACGGCTCGATCGGCGTGGTCTTCGCCATCCTCGCCTGGCTGCTGCTCATGGCCCGCCTGGTCGTCTACGCGGCCACCGTCAACGTCGTCCGCTACGAGGCCGGGCACGGCACCGTGACCGTCGACATCCAGGTGCCCCACATCGCGGGCGCGATCCCGGTCGAGACGACCCGGGGCGGCGCGGTGGCCGAGACGACCGAGGCCCCCGGCCCGGAGGCGTAGCGGCGGCCGTCGAGCGGCGGTTTTCGGGACCTTGGACCCGGTCGCGCCGGGAAGGGACGCGAGCGGTCCGGCGTTGTTCGTGGTGGACGCCGCCGGGCAGGATCTTGGCGGCGAGGAGCGTGACGCCACGGGACGACGACGAGGAGGCATGCCGTGCCAATCGACGACGTGGTACCCGACGAGGAGCGCGAGGTCGATCTGGTGGTCGACGACCACCAGGATCCCGGCGCTCAGAACCCGGACGTCGACCTCTTCGCGCCCGACGACGTGTGGGAGCCCGCCAGCCTGGAGCCGGAGCCCGAGCGGCCGGTCTGACCCGCCGCCGGACACAGCTCGCACCATACGTATGTGATCGACACGTATGTGATCGACCCGGTCGGGCCGGCCCGCCACGGGCCGGCCCGATCCATCGGTGGGGCGGTGCCCCGTGGGCCCGCACGTGGCCCGGTGCGCCGCCCCAGGCCGACCGGCCCGGTCGCCGCCGGTCGCCCTTGAGTGTCACAGGGGCTGCCTAGCCTGGCGGCCGTGTCCATCGAGGTCGTCACCACCCGCTACGGCCGCCCGGCGTTGCGTGCGCTGCGCGATCTCGTCGCGGCCGCCAAGGGCGGCGAGCCGCTGGCCCCCGTGACCGTCGTCGTGCCCTCCAACCACGTCGGCGTCACCGCCCGGCGCCTGCTGGCCGCGGGGGTCGACAGCGGCGACGGCGGGGACGGTGACGCTGCGGGCGGCGCCGGTTACGGCACGGGCGGGGGCGCCGGTGACGGCATCGCTGGGGGTGCGGGGCGCCCGGGCCCCCGGGGCGTGGCAGGCGTGTCTTTCCTCACCCCCTACCGACTGGCCGAGCTGCTCGGCGCCCCCCAGCTGGCGGCCGCCGGGCGGCGCCCGGTGTCGACTCCGGTCGTGGCCGCCGCGCTGCGACGGGCCCTGGCCCGCGACGCGGGCGTGTTCGCGCCGGTGGCCGAGCACCCGGCCACCGAGACCGCGCTGGTGTCGGCGTTCGCCGAGCTGTCCGACGTGTCGCCGGCGGGACTCGAGGCGCTGACTCGGGCGGGGCGGCGGGCGGCCGACGTCGTGCGTCTCTACCGGCAGGCACGCGCCACGCTCGCCGAGGGCTGGTACGACGAGAGCGACCTCGTCGCCGCCGCGGTCGAAGGCGCCGAGGCGGGCCGTCCGCCGGTCGACGAGCTCGGCCACGTGGTCGTCTACCTGGTGCAGGACCTCGACCAGCGCCAGGCCCGGCTGCTGCGGGCGGTGGCCGGCCGCCGGCCGACGACCGTCGTTGCCGCCCTGACCGGCGCGCCCGCCGCCGACGCCGGCGTGCTGCGCTCGCTCGACCGGCTCGGGTGCCCGGCCCCAGCCGATCCCGGCGGTGCGCGTCCGGGTGGTGATCCCGGCCCGGGCGTTCCGCCGGCAGGAGGGGGCGATCCCGGTGGTGCGCCGGGCGCCATCCCGGTCGCCCCGGGGCGGACGCGGGTGCTCACGGCCTCCGACGCCGACGAGGAGGTCCGGGCCGCGGTCCGGGCGATCGTCGAGGCCACGCGCCAGGGCACGCCGCTGGGACGCATCGCCGTGCTGTACGGCTCGACCGAGCCCTACGGGCGCCTCGTGCACGAGCACCTGGCGGCCGCGGGCATCGCCCGCAACGGCACCGCCGTCCGCCCGCTGGCCGCGAGCGCCGTCGGCCGCCTGCTGCTCGACCTGTTGGCGCTGCCCGACCACAACTTCCGGCGATCCGACGTCATGGGCCTGCTGGCCCGGTCCGCGCTGCGGGGCCCGGACGGGCCGGCCCCCGTCGGCCAGTGGGAGCGGCTGACCCGCGAGGCCGGCGTGGTCGCCGGGCGCGGCGACTGGGACGGGCTGCTCCGCCGGCTGGCCGACGGCCTCGACCTCCGGGCCCAAGAGGTCGAAGCGCACGCCGCCGCCACGGCCCCCGACCCCGATCCTGCGGCGGAGCCCGGCCCCGACGCCGCGGCCCCCGCTGAGGGCGCCGACGGACTCGGCGCCACCCAGCTCGCCCTCGCCCTGGACGAGCCGGGTGCGCCGGCCGAGGGGGGTGCGCCCGCCGCGCCGGGGACGCCCGCCGAGGGGGGAGCGGCCGAGCCGGGGCTGGCCGACGAGCCGCGGCCCGGCGCCGCCGGCGAGGACGGCGGCGACCCCGGGCTCCTCGACGAGACCGGGCCCGACGAGCTGGGCGCCGAGCCGCTGATCCGCTACGCCAACGCGCTGCGGCGCCAGGCGGCCAGCGCCCGGCAGCTCCGGGCGGTCGTCCTCGGGCTGATCGACGCCCTCACGACCGCCGAGGCCGACCCCCAGCCGTGGCGGGCCCGGGTCGACTGGGTCCGCGACCTGGCCGCCCCCTTCCTCGGCGACGACCGCACCCACTGGCCGGCCGCCGAGGTCAAGGCGGCCGACGCCGTCGAGGCCGCGCTCGACCGCCTGGCCACGCTCGACGCCATCGACGCTCCGCCGACGCTCGACGTGTTCCGCCGCACCCTCACGCTCGAGCTCGACGCCGACCTGGGCCGGGTCGGCCGCCTGGGCGAGGGCGTGCTCGTCGCCCCCCTGTCGTTCGGGGTCGGGCTCGACCTCGACCTCGTGGTCGTGCTCGGCATGGCCGAGGGCACGCTCCCCGGCCCGGTCCGCGACGACTCGCTGCTGCCCGACGGCGAGCGCAAGTGGGCGGGGGGCGAGCTGCCGCTCCGCCGCGACCGGATCGGCCGCGACCAGCGCCACCTGTGGGCCGCCCTGGGTGGCGCCGAGCGCCACCTGCTGTGCGCGCCCCGCGGCGACCTGCGGGTCAGCAACGAGCGGGTGGCGTCGCGCTGGCTGCTGGCCGCCGCCTCGGCCCTGCACGGCACCCCCGTGACCGCCGACGAGCTCGGCACCCTGCACGCCGACTGGCTCGACAACGTCCCCTCGTTCGCCCACGCCGTCACCCACGCGCCGTTCCCGGCCACCGAGCAGGACTACCGGCTCCGGGTCGGCCCCGCCCGGGCCCCCGACCCGATCGCCGCGGCCGGCGCCGAGGTGATCGCCGCCCGGCGCAGCCGGGCGTTCACCCGGTTCGACGGCAACCTGGCCGGCGCCGGGGTGCCCTCGCCCACCGAGACCACGGTCTCGTCCACCCGCCTCGAGGGGTGGGCGATCTGCCCGTTCGCCTACTTCGTCCGCCACCTGCTACGGGTCGAGCCGGTCGACGACCCCGAGCGCCAGCTGACCATCACCGCCCTCGACCGCGGCTCGCTCGTCCACGAGGTTCTCGACCGGTTCGTCAGCGCCGTGCTGGCCCGTTCGCCCGACGCGCGCCCGGGGCCCGGCGAGCCCTGGAGCGCCGACGACCACGCCACCATGGCCGCGCTGGCCGCCGAGGTGTCCGACGACTACGAGCAGCGCGGCCTCACGGGCAGGCCGGTGTTCTGGCGGCGCGACCGTGCCCAGATCATGGCCCTGGTCGACCGGTTCCTGCGCGAGGACGACCGGCGGCGCCGCCAGACACGCACCCGCCCGCTGGCCGCCGAGCTGCGCTTCGGGCGCGACGGCGCCGAGCTCGGCCCGGTCGAGATGGCCCTGGCCGACGGCCGCGTCCTCCGCTTCAGCGGGGCCGTCGACCGGCTGGACGTCGCCGAGGACGGCACCCTCCACGTCCTCGACTACAAGACCGGCGGCTCCCGCCCCTACGCCACGCTCGGCCCCGACGACCCCGACCAGCGGGGCACGCGGCTCCAGCTGGCGGTCTACGGGCAGGCGGCCCGGGCGTTCCACGGGCGGCCCGACGCGCCGGTCCGGGCCGAGTACTGGTTCGTGTCCGACCGCGAGGGCTTCGCCCGCAAGGGCTACGCGGTCGACGACGCGGTGCTTGAGCGGGTCGGTACCACGCTGACGACGATCGTGACCGGCATCGAGAACGGGGTGTTCCCCGCCCGGCCGGAGGACACCGGCGTCCCGTGGGTGACCTGCGAGTACTGCGACCCCGACGGGCTGGGCGTGACCGACCTTCGCCGGGCGTGGGAGCGCAAGCGCGACGACCCCCTCGTCGCTCCCTACGCCCAGCTGGCCGAGCCCCGGCCCGACGACGAGCCCACCCCCGCCCCGGCCGTCGTCCTCGAGGGGGCGGCCCGATGACCGGCGCCGACACGCCCACCGACGCCGGCGACGCCGGCCATGCGGGCGACGCCGACGGCCGGGCCACGGTCATCCCCCTGGCCGGGCGGCCCGACCGCCCGGCGCGCGAGCGCATCGCCGCCTCGCTGGGCGAGACGCTGTTCGTCGAGGCCGGCGCCGGCTCCGGCAAGACCCGGGCGCTGGTCGAGCGCATCGTGGCCCTGGTGACGACCGGCGAGGTCCGGCTGGCCGAGATCGCCGCCATCACGTTCACCGAGAAGGCGGCAGCCGAGCTGCGCGACCGCGTCCGCCGCCAGCTCGACGCCGAGCGGCAGCGGGCGCTCGACGCCGGCGAGGCGGTGATCGCCGAGCGGTGCGCCGTGGCCCTCGACGACCTCGACGGCGCCGCCATCGGCACGCTGCACGCCTTCGCCCAGCGCATCCTCACCGAGCACCCGATCGAAGCGGGGCTGCCGCCCCGGGTCGAGGTGCTCGACGAGGTGGCCTCGGCCGTGGCGTTCGACGACCGCTGGGCGTCGTTCGTCGACGAGCTGCTTGCCGACCCGGCGGTCGAGCGGTCGCTGCTGCTGGCCACGGCCGCCGGCGTCCGCACCAGCGCCCTGCGCATGATCGCCGTCGCCTTCAACGAGAACTGGGACCTGGCCGTCGACCACGCCCCCGCCGACGCCCCCGAGCCGCCGATCTGGGAGCCCCGGCTCGACGCGCTGCTCGACGACCTCGACGGCATCTGCGCCGAGTGCGAGCACTGCCAGGACGAGACCGACCGCCTCTTCGACACGATCACCCGGCTGCGCGACTGGGGCGCCCGGCTCCGGAGCGCCAGCGACGAGTACACCCGCCTGTCGCTGCTGGCCGTCGAGGGCGGCCGACCGAAGGAGAAGGCGAGCAACCGCGGCGCCAAGTCCAAGTGGGCTGACGGGCACGACCTGGCCGGGCTCCGCGCCCGCATCGACGACCTGACCGCCGCCTGCGAGGCGCTCCGCAACGAGGTGGCGCTCGCCGCGGTCACCCGGCTGGCGGTCGAGCTCCGCCGGTTCACGCTCGACGCCGCGGCCGAGCGGCGGGCGGCCGGCCAGCTCGAGTTCCACGACCTGCTGGTCCTCGCCCGCCAGACGCTGCGCAACCCCGAGACCGGGCCCCGGGTCCGCCGGGCCCTGCACGAGCGCTACCGGCGCCTCCTGATCGACGAGTTCCAGGACACCGACCCGATCCAGATCGAGCTGGCCGTTCTCATCGCCAGCTCCGACCCCGACGCCGGGTCCAAGCCGTGGCACGAGATCGATCCCAAGCCCGGGCACCTGTTCTTCGTCGGCGACCCCAAGCAGTCCATCTACCGGTTCCGCCGGGCCGACATCTCGCTGTTCCTGCGGGCCGCCGAACGGTTCGGCGCCGACGGGCGCCGCTTGGCGCTCACCACCAACCACCGGGCCGGTGCCCCCATCATCGAGGCCGTCAACCACGTCTTCGGCCGGCTGATCCAGCCGGGCGAGCGCGCCGGCCTGCCTTCCCAGCCGAGCTACGAGCCGTTCGTGGCCGCCCGGGGCGGCCCGCCCAGCGGCCCGCCGGTCAGCGTCATGGGCCGGCTCGCCCACACCGACGGGCCGCGGGCGGCCGAGCTGCGGGCCCGCGAGTCGGCCGACGTCGCCGCGACCATCCAGCGGGCCCTGCGCGAGGGCTGGATGGTCGACCGCTCGCCCGATTGGACCCGGCCCGACTGGCAGCCGGCGCGGGCGGGCGACATCACGATCCTGGTGCCGACCCGCACGGTCCTCCCCGCCCTCGAGGACGCGCTGGCGGCGGCCGGCATCGCCTACCGGGCCGAGTCCGCCTCGCTGGTCTACGCCAGCCGGCTCGTCCGCGACGTGCTGCTCACGCTGCGGGCCATCGACGACCCCACCGACCAGCTCACGATCGTGGCGTCGCTGCGCTCGCCGCTGTTCGCCTGTGGCGACGACGACCTGTTCACGTTCCGCAACCACCACGGCGGGCGTTTCGACTACACGCGCCCCCAACCCGACGGCCTGCCCGACGACCACCCCGTGACCCGGGGGCTCGCCTACCTGCGCGAGCTGCACGAGGCCCGGCTCTGGCGCACGCCCAGCGAGCTGATCGACCGGGTCGTGCGCGACCGCCGCGTCCTCGAGCTCGGCGAGGCCGAGGGCCGGGCCCGCGACCTGTGGCGGCGCATCCGGTTCGTGATCGACCAGGCCCGGGCGTGGACCGAGACGACCGACGGCACGCTCCGCCAATACCTGGCGTGGGTGCGCCAGCAGACCGGCGACGGGGCCCGGGTGGCCGAGGCGGTCCTGCCCGAGACGGATGACGACGCCGTGCGGATCATGACGATCCACGCCGCCAAGGGCCTGCAGTTCCCGATCACGATCGTCGCCGGCCTGTCCACCCGGCCCTACCGGCGGCGTGCCGAGGCCGAGGTGGCCTGGCCGCCCGGCGAGCCCTGCATCATCACCATCGGCAAGAAGGTCACGTCCGAGGCGTTCGAGGCCTGGAAGCCCGTCGACGAGCAGATGTCGCACGACGAGCGGGTCCGCCTCCTGTACGTGGCGTGCACCCGGGCCCGCGACCACCTCGTCGTGTCGCTGCACCGGGCCGAGCGGGCGAACCCGGTCGACGACCCGGCGCGGCTCACCAGCGCCGAGCTGCTCGCCGACGCGGCCGTCGACCTCCTGCCCGTGGTGCCCGACGCCGCCCCGTCCGACACGCCCGCGCCCCGGGCCGAGCCCGCCGGCGAGGCCGAGCCCGGGCCGCCCGAGCGCACGCCGGCGGGCGCCAACGAGGGCGCAGCGGACGGCGCCGGCGGGGCGGCGGCCGCGGACGCCCGAGCGCACGCCGAGGAGGGCGCCGCCGACGGTGCCGCCGCCAACGGAGCCGCCGCCGATGCCGCCGAGGACGATGGGCTCCCGCCGTTCGACGAGTGGCGGCGCGAGCGCGAGCACGCGCTGGCCGTCAGTGCCCGTCCCCGCACGCTCTCGGCCACCGCCCTCACCGAGGACGGCACCCCCGACGCGGCCGACGACCCCGGCCTCCACAAGCGGCCCCGCGACCTCGACCGGCCCGCCTGGCAGAAGGGCCGGTACGGGACGGCGATCGGCCGGGCCGTCCACGGCGTCCTCCAGACGATCGACCTCGCCACCGGCGAGGGCTTGGCGGAGGCCGTCGCCGCCCAGGTGGCCGCCGAGGCCGTCACCGGCCACGACGACCACGTCCGGGCGCTGGTCGAGGCCGCCCTGCGCGCGCCGTCCGTGGCCGAGGCGGCCCGCCGGCCCCACTGGCGCGAGCTGTACGTCGGCATGCCGCTGCCGGGCGGGCGGGTCCTCGAGGGCTACGTCGACCTGCTCTATCGCCGTGACGACGGCCTCGTCGTCGTCGACTACAAGACCGGGCCCGGGGGCGTCGAGGTCGACCTCGACCCTCTCGTCGACCGCTACCGCATCCAGGGCGCCTCCTACGCGCTGGCGGTGGCCGAGACGACGGGCGAGCCGGTGGTCGACGTCGTCTTCGCGTTCCTGACGCCCGAGGGGCCCGTCGAGCGCGCGCTCGACGGGCTGGACGCCGCCGTCGAGCACGTCCGCCGGCTCGCCGCCTCGGGCGATCCCCGGCTGACCGCCGTCGGCTGACCGGAAGGAGCGGGCCATGGCCGCGACCGACGCCGGGGCTCCCCCGCCGCCGAACGGCGCCGGGCTACGGTCGCCTGTCGTGCCGACGTCCGATCTGGCCCCCCACCTCGAGCGCGAGGTGGCCACCCAGCTGGCCCGGGTCGTGGCGGCGCTGCCGGGCGGCGGCGAGTCCCGGCCCGGACAGGCGACCATGGCCACCGAGGTGGCGCGGGCCATCGACGCCGACCGGCACCTGGTCGTCCGGGCCGGTACCGGCACCGGCAAGACGCTCGGCTACCTCGTCCCCGCCATCCTGTCCGGCCGCCGGGTCGTGGTGGCCACCGCCACCCGGGCTCTGCAGGACCAGCTGGCCAGCAAGGACCTGCCCTTCCTGGAGCTGCACCTCGACCGGCCGTTCACCTGGGCGATCCTCAAAGGGCGGTCCAACTACGTGTGCGTCCAGCGGCTGGCCGAGGTCGACCCCGACGGGGCCGCCGACCGGTGGCGGCCCACCGGGTCGTTCCGGCCGGCCGGCGGTGGGGACGGCGGCGACGCCGCGGATCCGGCCGGGGCCGGCCACGGCAGCGCCGTCGGCGACGGCCCCGGCGGTGAGCGCGACGGCGACCGGGCCGGCGCCAGCAACGGCGAGGACGAGAGCGGCAGCGGGGACGACGGCGTGGTCGTGACGCTCGGCCGGTCCCGGGGCCGCGCCAGCGGGGGCGGGTCCGGCCAGCTCGCCCTCGACGGCTTCGCCGACCGGGCCGACCGCGACGAGCTCCGGCGCATCGTCGCCTGGGCGGCCACCACGACCACCGGCGACCGGGCCGACCTCGACGTCGAGCCCAGCGAGGCCACGTGGGCCGCGGTCAGCACCACCTCCCGCGACTGCCCGGGCGCCCGCCGCTGCCCCCGGGGCGACGCCTGCTTCGCCGAGGCGGCCCGGGCCCGGGCGGCCGAGGCCGACATCGTGGTCGTCAACCTCCACCTCTACGGGCTCGACCTGGCCAGCGACGGTGCCATCCTCCCCGACCACGAGATCGTCATCATCGACGAGGCCCACGTCACCGAGGACGTCATCTCGGCCACGTCCGGCATCGAGATCGGTCCGGGCCGGTTCGCCCACCTCGCCCGCATGCTGCGCGGCCTGCTCGCCGAGGCGGGCGACACGATCACCGGCGTGGCCGAGGCGGCCTCCGTCCTCACGGGCGCCATCGCCCCCCACCGCGACGAGCGCCTGGTCGCCCCGCTGCCCGACGACGTGGCCGACGCCCTGGCCGCGGTCCGCGAGCGGGTGGCCAAGGCCCAGACCGCGCTCCGGGCCATCCCCGACGAGGCCACCGACGACGTCACCGCCCGGGCCATCCGGGCCCGCCAGGCTGCCACCAGCCTCATGGACGAGCTCGAAGCGGTGTCCCAGCCCAGCGACACCCAGGTCCTGTGGGTGGCCGGACCCGAGCACGCCCCGGCGCTGCGGCTGGCGCCGATCGACGTGGCGGGCCTGCTCCGGGCCCGGCTGTGGTCGCAACGGCCCGCGGTGCTGACCAGCGCCACGCTGCCGCCCGGCTTCGGCCCCCACCTCGGCCTGCCCCAGCGCAACGACGAGCTGGTCGACGTCGGCAGCCCGTTCGACTACCAGCGCAACGGCCTGCTCTACTGCGCGGTCCGCCTGCCCCGGCCCACGCACCCCGGCTGGCCCGACGCCGCCATCGACGAGCTCGACGTCCTCATCCGGGCCGCCGGCGGGCGCACGCTGGCGCTGTTCACCAGCTACAAGGCCATGCACCGGGCGGTCGAGGCCCTGCGCGACCGCCTCCCCTACCCGCTCCTGGCCCAGGGCGACCTGCCCAAGCCCCGCCTCATCGACCGGTTCGCCCGCGAGCCCGAGACCTGCCTGTTCGCCACGATGAGCTACTGGCAGGGGGTCGACGTGCCGGGGCCCTCGCTGTCGCTGGTGACGATCGACCGGCTCCCGTTCCCCCGCCCCGACGACCCGCTGCTGCAGGCCCGGCGCGAGCGGGCCGGCGAGCACGCCTTCATCACCATCGACGTCCCCCGGGCGGCCACGCTCCTCGCCCAGGGCGCGGGCCGGCTGATACGCAGCGCCTCCGACCGCGGGGCGGTCGCCATCCTCGACCCCCGCCTGGCCACCGCCCGCTACGGGCCCAAGATCGTCGCCACGCTCCCCAAGATGCGGCGCACCCGCGACCGGGCCGAGGTCGAGCGGTTCCTCAGGGAGCTGTGCGGCGCGGGGTGACCCGGGGCGAGGGCCCCGGTCCTAGAGGCCGAGGCGGTCGAGCGCCCGTGCCCGGCGCTGCCAGTTCTTGTCGACCCGCACGTGCAGCTCCAGGTAGGCGCCCTTCGGCATCTGCTCCCGCACCGCGGTGCCCACCTGCTTGAGCACCGAGCCCTTGCGGCCGATCACGATCCCCTTCTGCGACTCGCGCTCGACCAGGATCTCGCACCGCACGAATGGCCACTCCCACTCGGTCACCTGGGTGGCGATCGAGTGGGGCAGCTCGTCGCGAACGACGGCGAGCAGCTGCTCCCGCACCAGCTCGGCCACCCAGAACGCCTCCGGGACGTCGGTGACCACGTCCTCGGGGTAGTACCGGGGGCCCTCGGGCATGCGCGACACCAGGTGCTCGACCAGCTCGCCGACGCCGTCGCCGGTCTTGGCCGACACCGGGAAGTACTCCGACAGGTCCAGCTCGGCGGCCGCCGCCAGCTGCTGGAGCACCTGCTCGCGCTTGGCGATGTCGACCTTGTTGACGACGAGAACGGCGTCCTTCGGGACGAGGCCCGCCACCCACCGGTCCCCCCGCCCGAACGGCCGGGTGGCGTCGATCATCATGACCACCACATCGACGTCCCGAAGGCCGGCGGCCGCCTCGTCGTTGAGGCGCTCGCCCAGCGGGGTCCGCGGCTTGTGGATGCCCGGCGTGTCGACGAACACGATCTGGACGCCCGGCCGGTTCAGCACCCCCTGGATGCGGCGGCGGGTGGTCTGGGGTTTGTCGGAGACGATCGTGACCTTGTGGCCGAGGATCTGGTTGAGCAGCGTCGACTTGCCGACGTTGGGCCGCCCGACCAGCGTCACGAAGCCCGAGCGGAACGGCTGGGCGTCGCCGTCGTCGGCGCCGCGAGGCTCGGCGTCCCTGTCCGGGCCGCCGGGCGCGGCGTCGGCGTCCAGGTCGTCGTCCGCCACGCCGGCGTCCACGTCGGGGGCGTCGCCGTCGACGTCGTCGCCATGCCTGTCCTCGTGGTCGACCTCCTCCATACCTCCCGGACCCTACGGCCTTCAGCGGAACCTCTCGACACGCACCCGCACCGCGGCTCGGATCCGCTCGAAGCCGACCATCCCGCCGACCGACCGGGGCACCACCCGCGGCGGTACCGCCACGGCCTCGCCCACCACCGTGTCGCCGGCCCCGTCGCCGTCGACGTCGACGACCTGCAGCACGATCCGGGTCCGGTCGCCCATGGCCCCCAGCGATCCCTCCGCCTCGCGGGCCAGCCGCTCCAGGTCGGCCGGGCCCGTCGCCGCGCCCCCGCTGGCCGCCCGGGCCGCGGCGTCGTGCAGCGTGGCCCGCAGGGTCGCGGTGGCGTACAGCCCCACCAGGACCTGCACGGCCAGCAGCAGGAACAGCAGGAAGACGGTCAGGGCCGCCAGCGACGACACGGTGCCGGCGCCCCGGTCGCGTCGGGACCGGCCGGGCCGGTCCGAGTCGGGCGGATCCCGGCGGCCGGGTGCCCGACCGCCCGATCCGTCACCTGCCGATCTCGGACACCCGGTCACGGGTGTTGGCCTCGGTGTCCTCCCAGATGGCCCGGAAGCCCACCCACATGAGGGCGCCGATCGCCGCCAGGACGAGCACGGCGATGGCCGTGGAGATCACGCCTTCGCCCCGGTCGTCGCACCGCCTGTCGCGGGGCTGCCGGCCGGCGTCACGCCGATCGGCATGGCGCCGAGCCCCGTCGATCGTGTCCTGGTTCATGGTCTCTCCTTTCGATCACGCCTCCGCGAACAGCCGCAGCGCCTCGACGAACGGCACGGCGAGGAAGATCACGCCCGGGACGAGCGCGGCCACGGTGACCGGGATCCACACCTGCTGCGCCCGCCGCTCGATCGCCTCGACGAGCTGGCGGTGCAGGTCCCGCCGCACCGCCCGCGCCTCCTCGCTGACCAGCCGGCCGAGGTCGCCGGCCTGGCGGTTGAGGGCCAGGACGCCGACCAGGCGGTGGAGCGCGGGGACGTCGGCCACCGCCGCCCACTCCCGCAGCGCCTCGACCTCGCTCAAGCCCTGGCGGATGCGACCCCGCACCCGCTCGAGGTCGCGCCCGCACGCACCCTTGCCCCGGTCCGCCAGGCGGCCCAGCGCGGCGCCGAGCGAGTACCCGGCCCCGAGCAGCATCCCCAGCTGCTCGGCCACGACGGGCAACTCGAGGACGATCCGCTGCTTCCACCGGTCGGACGCCGCGGCCAGCCGCTGCTCGACCACCAGGAAGCCGAGCAGCGGCCCGCCCGCCACGAACAGCAGCGCCGGCGGGCCAGGCAGCGGCAGCGCCGTACCCATCGCCGCGCCGCCGGCCAGGCCGAGCGCCGCCCACCCCAGCTGGTGGACCCGGAACCCGGTGGCGTCGAGCGGCGAGTGGACCCGCTCCAGCCGCACGGCCAGTGGCTCGCCCACCCCGACGGCCCGGGCCACCCGCTCGCCCACCGCGGCGGCCAGCGGTCCGATCACCTGCCGGAACGAGGTGATGGCCGGTCGGACGCCGCGGCCGGTGGCCGCCCCGCCGGGGACGTAGGGCGCCAGCCGGTCGCGCAGGCGCCGCCGGCGGAACCAGCGCAGCTGGTCGAGCAGCAGCGTCACGCCGGCGAACCAGCAGGCCGCCACGCCGACGACGAGGAGCCTCACCGGCCGGCCCCGCCGCTGGTCCCGGGCCCGCTCGACCCGGTCACCGGTCCGCCCGTGGGCCCACCAACCGCCCCACGCCCCGCCCCGCCGCCCGAACCAGCCACCGGTCCGGCGGTCGCCCCACCTCGGTCCGCTCTCATTCCGGGAACACCCTCCGCTCCTCGGGTAGCCGCAGCAGCCGCCCGGCCCAGGCCCAGCACCCGGCGACGGTCAGCACGCCGGCCACGGCCATGGCCTGCCCCCACGCCGTGCCGTAGGCGGCCCGGCCCGTGCCGACGGTCAGGCCCACCAGCGCCATGCCGATGGGCACGAGCAGGACGAAACGCCGGGCGAACACGACGCCGGCCTGGCGGGCGCGGGCGTCCTTGCGGCCCTGGACGTCGAGGAGGCGGTCCTCGATCAGGGTGGCCAGCCGGCGGTCGAGGTCGCTGCCGCCGACCTCGTGGGCCACGAGCAGGGTCTCACAGGCGGCGTCGGCGGTCGGGTCGGCCAGCGCCGCCTTGAGGACGCTGACGGTCCGCCCGAAGTCGGTGGACAACAGCCACTCCCGGTGGGCGGCAGCGAACGCCGGCTGCAACGGCTCGGGGGCAGTCCGCCCCGCCTCGAACAGGGCCTGGGGGATCGAGCGGCCGAGGCCGGCGGTGCGGAGGCGGACCTCCTCCAGGATGCGTGGCCACGCCTCGTGGGCGACGGCCCAGCGCTGCCGGCGGCGCCGCCGGTAGGAGGCGACGGGCGAGGCGGCCGCGCAGGTGGCGGCCGCGAGGGCCGGGAGGGGCCCGCCGAACAGCGCCCACCCCAGACCGGCGGCGCCCGCCGCCACCACGGCCATGACCAGCGCGAACTCGGCGGGCGACACGTCGAGCCCGGCCTGGACGAGCCAGTCCCGCGCCCGGGCCCCGATCCCCGGGCTCCGGCGCGCCGGGTCCGCCGCCGGCCGGGCCGGCCCCAGCCCGACGCCCCGCCATCCCAGGGCGACGGCCGTGAACAGGTAGTACGTCCCGAGCGCGGCGCACACCGCCAACCCGACCCCGATCACCGCCCGACCTCCGACTCGTCGGCCAGGAGGCGGCGGAGGTCGACGCCGGTCTCGGCGAGGGCCCTCGTGGCGCGGGTGGGCAGGTTGCCCGTCCAGGCCAGGGGCTGGTCGGGCCCCGGGCGGCGGAACACGTCGGTCACGGTGAACGCGGTGGCCGACTCCCCGGCGCCCACCAGGTCCTCGACCGCGACGACCTCGGTCACGCGGGGCCCGGCCGGCGTGCGGGCGCAGTGCACCACCACGTCGATGGTCTCGCTGACCAGGGCGTTGAGCGCGGCCAGCGGCAGCCGCGCCGCGGCGTCGGCCAGCTGGCACACGAACCTCAGCCGGCTGAGGGCCTGGCGGGCCGACCCGGCGTGGATCGTGGTCAACCCGCTCACCCCCGACGACAGCGTGAGCAGCAGCGGCAGCGCCTCACGGTCGCGGACCTCGCCGACGATGGCCACGTCCGGCGCCATGCGCAGGAACCCGGCGACCAGGCGCCGCAGGTCGACCGCCGGCCGGTCGCCCCGGGCCGCCCGGGTCTGCATCTGGGCGACGTTGGGCATGGGGACGTCGGCCTCGAAGACCTCCTCGGCGATGACGATCCGCAGTGCCGGGTCGAGCTCGGCTGCAGTGCACGACAGCAGCGTCGTCTTGCCCGACCCCGGCTGCCCGGCGAACACCACCGTGAGCCGGGCCCGCACGCACGCCCGCAGGAACGCCGCCACCTGCGCCGTCAGCATGTGCCGGTCGACCAGCTCGCCGAGCCGGGTGAACGGGATGCCGGTGAACCGCCGGATGTTCACGAGCAGGTGCCCGCCCCGGGCGACGTCGCCGTGGACGATGTGGACCCGCGACCCGTCGTCGAGCTGGGCGTCCTGAAGGCCCTCGGTCGGGTCGAGCTTGCGGTGGGCGCTCGACGCATCGTCCAGCAGCTTGGTGATCGTGCGGACGACGTGGTCGTCGTCGTGGAAGACCTCGTCGTGGTAGCCCGACGGCCCGGAGTGCCGGCGCACGAACACCGCCGCCGGGCTGTTGATCATGATCTCCCACACGTCGTCGTCGGCCAGCAGCGGCGTGAGCGGGCCGTAGCGGGCCAGGTTGCGGAACGCCCGCTCGACGACCAGCTCGGGGTCGGCGAGGTCGAAGGCGCGCCGGCCTCGGCGGAAGTCGTCGCTCCACCGCTCGACCTCCTCCTCGATCAGCGCCCTGAGCTTGGCCTCGCCGCCCGGGGCCGACATCTCCAGCGAGATCCCCTTGGCCCGCTCCTGCACGGCGCGCTCGATCTCGGCGAGCGGCGACAGGCGGGGGCCGGCGTCGGCGCTCAACTCGCCTCCATCTCGCCGAAGCCGTCCCCGCCGAGGCGGCCGGCGTCGCCGGGGCCGGCGGACTCGCCGCCGCCGTCGCTCCATGTGGCGAGCGAGCCGGGGACGACCGCCACGGGCTCGGGCGCGCCACCGGACCCCACCGGGACCGGCCGCAGCCGGTCGAGCAGCGCCCGGACGGCCCCGGTCACCGGACCGACGACAGGGGCGGGCGGCGGCTCGCCGCCGCGCAGGAGGTCGTCCAGCCGGCGCCGCTCGGGCACGAAGACCGGGGTGGAGCCCAGCCCGGCCGGGGCGACGTCGGCCACCAGCCCGGCCAGGGCGGCGGACACGTCGGCCCGGGCCCGGGGGCTGCGGGGCGCCCGGTTGACCACCGGCACGACACGGGCGGAGTCGACGCCCCGGTCGAGCACGTCGCGCACCACCCGGAGCTGGGCGTGCACGCCGGCCAGGCCGGGCTGGCCGACCACCAGGACGAGATCGGCGTCGGCCACCACCCGGCGGGCCAGCCCGTTGCGCTCCTCGACGTCGAACGAGCCGCACTCGGCCTCGCCCTCCAGGTCGGCGTCGACGTCGGCCACGACGAGGCGGTAGGTACGGCGCAGGCCCTCGAGCGCGGCCGCCAGGGCCCGGGGCCGCAGGGCCGTCCAGTCGCGGTGGCGGCGCAGGCCGAGCAGGAGGTCGTAGCCCCGGTCGGGAACGACGAAGCACAGCTCGCGGATGCGCTCCGACGAGAGCCGGGCGCCCCGGTGGCCCTCGACCAGCTCGAGCACGCCGGGGACGATGTCGCCGGCGTCGTGGAGGAGCGCCTGCTGGGCGTGCAGCGCCAGGTCGGCCAGCAGGACGAGGCCGCGGTCGCGGGGGTCGGCGGCCAGGCCGGTGGCCAGGGCCATGGCCAGCGTGGACCGGCCCACTCCGCCGGACCCGGTCACGGCCACCAGCCGCCCCCGCCAGCCCGGGCGGTCGCCCGCCGGGTCGTCGGCCGCCAGCGGGGCCGGCGGCTCGTCCCGGCGGGCGATCGGCCGGGCACCCACCCGCAGCGCGTCGAGCAGCTGGTCGCGGTGGAACGTCGGCGGGAGCACGATGGAGACGCCGAGCTCCTCCCAGGTCCGGCCGCTCCGCGGGTCGTCGACGATCAGCACGGCGCAGCGGTGCGCCGCCGCCAGGTCGACGAGGTCGCGGTCGAGCCCCGGCGACCCGCCGTCGACGACCAGCGCCGAGAACGGCCGGCCCGAGCGCAGGCGCGTCCGCACCTCCTCGACCCCGACCAGCTTCACGAAGTCGATCGGCACGGCCCCCGACGTGGCCCACCGGGCCACCTCCGCGAACCACCCCGCCCTGGCCGGCGCCAACCCCAGCACCACGTACCGGTCCCCCGCCATCTTCCGTCCTCCCTTCCGCCGCCCCGCCTCGTTCCGCTCCTCGCCCGCCGAACCACGGCCCGCCGAGCGCAGCCACCGCCCGCCGCCAGCCCGGGCTGGCACGCCGGACCGGACCCGTCGTCCCGCCCAGCCGTCCGTGTGGACCAGCCGCCGGCGGCCGGCACGCCGCCCGGACGGTCGCGGCCCGGACCGGCCGACCCACGACGCCGACGCCCACGTGGAGCGGCGTCACCCGAGGCCCCCAGCATCGGCGCCCGGCGCCACGCCCCCCTCGCTCCCCGCCAGGCCGCCGCCGGCGAGGCGGCGGTCGCCGGTCGGGCGGGCCCGGGCACGTCCACGTCAGCGGCAGGCGGCCGGCTCATCCGTCGCCTCCCGGCGGCGGGGCCGCACCGGGGGTGCTGGGCGAACCGACGCTGGGCGGGGACGTGGGGAGGCCGGCCTCCCGGTCCGCGGCCGCGGGCGGCGGCGAGCCCGCCGAGCCGGGCGGCTCGGGCCCGTGGGTGCTCCGCACCAACGTCACCTCGCCGACCCGGGCGGCGTGGATCACGGGCGCCCGCCAGGTGGCGTCGGTGAGCGCCAGCGTGACGGTGATCTGCGCCCCCGCCGCGAACGCCCCGTCGCCGCCGTCGCTGACGCCGACGACCCGGACCCGCTCGGCCACCGCCTCGGTCCGGTCGTCGTAGGTCGCGAACACGTCGACCAGGTCGCCGCTGCGCAGTCGGCCGTCGACGGCCCGGTCGCGCTCCAGCGCCAGCGCCACCTCGACCGTCGGCGGCCCCGCCCCCGGGTCGCTCAGCTGGCCGGCCTGGATCAGCTCGCCCTCGCCGATCGGCCCGAGCGCCACCCGGTCGACGACGCCGTCGGCGTCGGGGAACGCCGCCGCGGCCACGCCGCCCGGCAGGTCGACGGCGGCCAGGCGCACGTCGTCGGCCGTGAGCGTCTCGCCCGGGACGATCGCCCGGGCGGCCACCACGTAGGAGCGCGCCGGCCGCCCCGACGCCTCCTGCCAGGCGAGCAACGTGCCTGCCCCCGCCACGGCCACCAGCAGCCCGCCGACGATCGCCCGGCTGCTCGGCAGCTCGCGCAGCCGCTCGACCCGCCGGCGCCGCGCCGGCGCCGGCCCCTCCGGCCCGGCCCGCGCGTCAGCCGCGTCCGTCTCCTCCGTCGCGACCCCGTCGGTCGCCGATCGGGTCATCGCCATCGGCCCGTTCACCACGGCCGTTCGTCCTTCCCGCCTCGCGTTGCGTCGGTTTCCGCCTGGCCCGAGCCCCCAGCTGCGAGCGATGCCACCCCGCGGTGGCCCCCACACCATACGTGCTCCGGAGCCAGGGGTGAGAATTAGACCGAAAGAGGCCCAAAGAGCACGGAAGGTGTATGCTATGGAACGTGACTCCAGACGAGACCGAGTGGCTCTCGACACAAGAAGCGGCACGCCGGCTCGGCATCACCCCGCGCACGCTTTATCGGTTCATCGACCACGGTGAGCTCCCCGCTTACCGGTTCGGGCGGGTGATCCGACTCCGGGCACACGAGGTCGACGAGTTCATCAACAAGTCCCGCATCCAGCCCGGCGAGCTCGAGCACCTCTATCCCGAGCCGGCCGGCCGCGGCGACGACGAGCTCTGACCCAGTCTTCGTCGACGGCGTCCATCGGTGCGGCTGCGCGCCTGGCAGGTCGGCGTCGCCGGCGCCGTCCTGGCGCTGGCGTTCGTGTCGGCGCGCTGGGCCGTCGCCGCCGACGGTGACATCAGCCGGTTCGTCGTCGCCGGTCAGACGTTCGTCGACCCGGCCGCCCGGCGGCCGTCCGACGGACACCTGCACGTCTTCCCCTCCGCCGGCTACGACGGCCAGTTCTACTGGCGCTTGGCGGTCGACCCGACCGAGTGGGGCCGCGATCGCCACCACGGAGTCGCCTTCGACAGCGCCTATCGGGCGCCGCGCATCGGCTACCCGACCGTGGCGCACCTGGCCGCCGGCGGGCGGGCCGACCTGGTCGTCTGGTCGCTCGTGGCTGTCAACGTCGCCGCCGTGGGCGTCGTCGCCCACGCCGCCGCCCGGCTGGCCGGCGGGGCGGGACGCGACCCGCTCGGCGGGCTGGCGGTCGCCGCCGCCCCTGGCCTGGTCCTGGCCCTCGGACGCGACCTGACCGAGTGCGTGACCGTCGCCGGCCTGGTGGGCGGCATCGCCGCGCTCGCCGCGCGCCGGCCCCTGCTCGCCACCGGGGCGTGGACGCTGGCCGTGCTCAGCCGCGAGCAGGCTCTGCTCCTGGTGGGAGCGTACGCGGCCTGGCGCCTGGCGGTCCGGGCCGGGCTCGGGACCCGCTGGCCCTGGGTGCCCCGGCCGACAGCGGCCACGGCCGGGGCGGCGCTCGCCGGCCCGGAGCCGGGGTCGCAGGATCCGGCCGGCGCGACGCTCGGCGGCCCCGGCGGACCTGGTAGCTCGGCCGGCGCGGGTGCCCCCGCCCGTACCGCGCCCGGGTGGGCGGACGACCTGCCCTGGCTCCTCCCCGCCGTCGCCTTCGCCGCCTGGCAGGCCGTCCTGTGGCGGGCGACGGGCGAGCTGCCGCTGGCCGCGGCGGGCGGGACCAACCTGGTCCCGCCGTTCACCGCCCTCGTCCCGGGGCTGGTGGACTGGGCCCGGGGCGACCTGGGCCGCATCCACGCCGTGGCGCCGCTCCAGCTCGCCGTCGCGGTGGCGCTGGTGGTGGCGGCCGCCCGGGCCGCGGGCACGGTCCCGGCCCGCCTGCGGTACACGGCCGTCGCCCTCGCCGCCGCCACCATCGCCGGGACGTGCCTGGCCGCCTCGATCTGGCGCGACCCCTCCGACCTCCGCCACCTGGTGGACGTCAGCGTGCTGTCGTGGGTCGTCCTGCTGACCGGCACCCGCCCGATCCCCCGGTGGGCGGGATGGGCCACCGGGGTGGTGTGGCTGGCCACCGCCGGCGCCCGGATCGCGGCCATCTGACCGCGTGAGCGCAAGATCTGTGGATAACCAACGAAATCCACAGGGTTGCACCTCTCGTCCCGCACAGGCACCCCGTCGTACGGTGATCCCATGCCGACCTTCGAGGTGATCCTCCGTGACCGTTCGGTCGAGAGGGTGGAGGGGGCCGACGCCTACCAGCAGGAGGGCCCCATGACCACCTTCTTCCGCCGGGGCGACGGGCGCGACGTGATCGACTCGTGGAGCACGCGCATCGCCAGCTTCCGGACCGCCGACCTGATGATCGTCCGCCGGCTGGAGCCGGAGTCCGAGCGGGCCGCCGAGCCCGTCCACGCCCTGGCGAGCTGAGCGGGCCCGGGACCCCTCAGCCGGGCGACGACCACAGCCGAGCCCTCACCCGCCGACGACGACCTCGGCGACGGCCTCCAGCGGGACGTAAGCCGTGCCGGCCTCAGCCCCGTCGAGGCGCACGACCGCCACGTCCCGGCCGACGGCCCGCAGCGACCCGGCGACCGCGTCGCCGGCGCCGGCCGTAACGACCAGTATCCGTTCCCGCTCGGCGGCGAGCCCGGCCAACACGTCCGCCAGCCGGCCGCGGGACCGGACCACCCGGTCGCCCGTGGGCGGCGGCACCCGTCCCGGCGAGGTCCGCACCGAGGCCACCGCGGCGAGCGCCACGTAGGCGAACGGGCCCGGCCCGGAGCCGGAGGCGGTGGCGGCGACCGCCACGAAGTCCTCGCCGACGGCTGCGACGGTTCCCCGGTGCTGGCGTCCGACCCGCGTCCGGACGGCGACCGGCGTGCCCCGCTCCGCCAGGTCGCACAGGACCCCGACGAGAGTGGCCTCCTCCTCGGCCTGCTGCCGCAGCCAGCGCTCGTGGGTGCGCTGGCGGGCGGCGTCGTCGACCCGGGCCTCGGCGGCCCAGCGCTCCAGCTCGGGCCCCAGGTCGTCCACGAGGCCGGACGTTAGCCCGGCCCCGGCGGACGCCCCGGGGAGGCCGCCCCCCGGCGTGGCCGTCCGGCTCGGTCGGGGCGAGCGCAGTCGCGCGGCTCAGTTCGGGTGGGGCCGCAGGTGCGCCCGCACGACGGTGCCGGCGGCCGACGACCGCAGCTGCACCAGGTCGCACACCTCGTTGACCAGCCACAGGCCCCGGCCGCCCAACTGCCCCGGGGTCGGCCGGCGCCGCCCGACTAGCGGCTCGCGGATCACACCGGGGTCGCGCACCTCGTGGACGAGCGCGTCGCCCTCCTGCCAGATCCGCAGCAGCCCGTGCCCGCCGCCGTGGACGACCGTGTTGGTCGCCAGCTCGCTGACGGTGAGCACGACGTCCTGGACCCGCTGGCGGCCGAAGCCCCGGGCGGCGGCGTGGTTGGCGGCGAAGTGGCGCACCTCGGCGAGCGCGCCGGGCTCGATCGGGATCTCCACCGGCTCGCCCGGCGGGTCGGGCAGCGGGGCGTCGAGGGCGGCGTGCGCGGCGTGCGACCCCCGGTAGGTGGGGCTGGTCCGCCGGGTGCCGCCCCGCAGGTAGGTCGGGTGGGTGCGCTGGGCGTCGCCGACCACGGCCGGGTCGAGGGCGCCGACGTCGTAGGGGCACAGGAGCTGGAACCCCGGCGTGTCGGCGAAGGCCAGGTTGAGCAGCGCCTCGTGGTGGCTGCACTCGACCAGCTCGGCGTCGTTGCGCCCGGGCCAGACGGGCTCACCGAGGCCCCGGATCCGCCGACCGTCCACCGCGTGCTCGGCCACCAGCGAGCCCCAGGCCGAGATGATCCGCGTCGGGTTGCGTCCGATGGCGGTCATGTCGGCCAGGTGGATCCGGTCGGCGTCGGAGCCCAGCTCGCGGCGCAGCAGGGCGACCCTCGGGGCGGTCACGAGAACCAGGACGATGTCGCCCGCCTCCAGCCCTTCCCGGATGTAGGGGACCGCCCCGGCGAGGAACTCGGCGTCACCGTCGTGGAGGAACGCCTCGTGACGGAACGCGTCCGCGCCGTCGTGGCCCACGGCGTCGACGTGTCCCAGCATGGACATCGGGCACATGTTAGGGCCGGTTCAGATGGCGGCCCCCGATGGGGACCGGGACCGGCCCTCGCCCGGCCGCCCGCCGACCCCGAAACCGGGGCCGCCAGCCGGCCGCGTCACCCCCACCGCATCCCCGGCCGGCTCGCGTAGTCTGATGGCCTCGTGGCCACCACGCAGGTCAAGATCTCCGTCCCCGGCAACCATCTGATGGCCGACCTCCTCGGGCACCGCGACGAGCTGCTCCGAGTGATCGAGGCGGCCTTCAGCGGTGTCGAGATCCACGTCCGGGGCAACGAGATCGCCATCACGGGCGACGAGGCCGAGCGGGTCGGGATGCTCTTCGAGGAGCTCGTCCTGCTGCTCGAGCGGGGCCAGAGGCTCGAGCCGGCCAGCGTCTCCCGCACGATCGAGATGATGCGAGCCGATCAACGCCCGTCCGAGGTCCTCACCGACGAGGTGTTGCGGAGCGCCCGGGGCCGCACGGTCCGCCCCAAGACGGCGGGCCAGAAGCGGTACGTCGACGCCATCCGCGACAACGTGATCACGTTCGGCATCGGCCCGGCGGGGACGGGCAAGTCGTGGCTGGCGGTCGCCATGGCCGTCCAGGCCCTGCAGGCCAAGCGGGTCGACCGCATCATCCTCACCCGACCGGCGGTGGAGGCCGGCGAGCGGCTCGGGTTCCTGCCCGGCGACCTGGCCGCCAAGATCGACCCCTACCTCCGCCCTCTCTACGACGCCCTGTTCGACATGGTCGAGCCCGAGGGCGCCCAGCGTCTCGTCGACCGGGGGACGGTCGAGGTGGCCCCGCTGGCGTTCATGCGGGGGCGCACGCTCAATCAGAGCTTCATCATCCTCGACGAGGCGCAGAACACGACGCCCGAGCAGATGAAGATGTTCCTGACCCGCATCGGGTTCGGGTCGAAGGCGGTCGTCACCGCGGACATGACGCAGGTCGACCTGCCGTCGGGCCGCAGCGCCATGGCCGGGCTCGAGCGGATCCTGGGCGGGATCGAGGGGCTCGACTTCGTGCACCTGACGTCGCGCGACGTCGTGCGCCACCGGATCGTGCAGGACATCGTCGACGCCTACGAGCGGGCCGACGCCGCCGCCGAGCGGGGCGAGCGCGCCGAGCGGGCCGACGCCGGCCCGTCGGGCCGCGACGGCGGCGACGGCCGCGCCAACGGCGACCCGGGCGACGGCGCACCGGGTACCGGCGACCAGGGAAACGGCGACCAGGGGGCCAGGCCGCGATGACCGTGATCTGCGCCGACCCGCGATGACCGGGCCATTGCCCGACGGGGCCCGGCCCAACGACGACGCCCCCATCCCCCGGCCGAGCCGGCCCCCACGCCGCCACGGCCCCGAGGGCGAGGTCCAGGTGTTCGGGGCGGACGAGCAGGACGATCAGCCCGTCGACGTCGCCCGCTGGGTCGACCTGGCCCGCGACGTCCTCGTCGCCGAGGGGGTGCGGGGCGAGGCCGAGCTGTCCCTCCTGTTCGTCGACGAGCCGACGATCGCCGACCTCAACCGCCGGTTCATGGACGCCGACGGCCCGACGGACGTGCTCGCCTTCCCGCTCGACGACCCCGGCACGTCCGGGCGCTGGCCGGACGGGGGGTCGGCGGGTCCCGACCGCGACGACCCCGACCCCGGCGAGCTCCCGCTCCTGCTCGGCGACGTGGTCGTGTGCCCGGCGGTGGCCAGCCGCCAGGCCCCCGAGCACGCCGGGAGCTACGACGACGAGATCGCGCTGCTGGTGGTCCACGGCGTGCTCCACGTGCTCGGCCACGACCACGCCGAGCCCAAGGAGGCGGCCGCCATGCAGGAGCGCGAGCGCGACCTCCTCGACCGCTTCCACCACCGACGACGACCATGACCGGACGGCCAGCGTGACCGCGGCGAGCGTGACCGGGCGGCCAGCGTGACCGCCGGCGACGCCGTCCTCCTCGTTGTGGCAGGCGCGCTCGTCGTCGCGGGCGCGTTCCTGTCGGCCGCGGACGCCGCGCTGACCCGCATCACCCGCTCCCGGGCCCAGGCGCTGGCCGACGAGGGCCGGCGGGGCGGCCAAGCGCTGGCCGACCTGGTGGCCGAGCCCCGGGCCTACCTCAGCGCTGTGCGGGTCGTGGGGCTGATCTGCCTGCTCGTCCAGGCGGCGTTGGTCGGGGTGGCCGCCGCCGGCGCCTTCGGGCCCGTGGGGGCGGTGGTGAGCGTGACGCTCGACGCCCTCCTCGTGTTCGTCCTGGCCGACTCCGCCCCCCGGACGTGGGCGGTCCGCGAGCCCGAGCGGTCCGCCCTGGTCATCGCGCCCAGCGCCCGGCTGCTGGCCCGCTTCCCCCCGGTGCGGCTCCTGTCGCGGGCGCTGATCGGCCTGGCCAACGTCATCGTCCCCGGCAAGGGCGTGGAGCAGGGGCCGTACCTGTCCGCCGAGGACTTCCTGGCCATGGCCGACCTCGGTGTCGAGGAGGGCGTGATCGAGGCCGACGAGCGGGCGCTCATCGAGTCGATCATCGAGTTCGGTGACACCGTGGTGCGCGAGGTCATGGTGCCGCGACCCGACATGGTGACCGTCGACGCCTCGTTCCGGGTGGCCGACGTCATGGAGGTCGTGCTGCTCAACGGCTACAGCCGCCTGCCCGTGCGGGGCGAGGGCATCGACGACGTCGTCGGCCTCGTCTACGCCAAGGACCTGATGCGGGCCGCCCGCGACGGCAAAGAGAACGAGCGGGTGTCCACCCTGCTGCGCCAGCCGCGGTTCGTGCCCGAGACCAAGCGGGTGCCCGAGCTGCTCAGGGAGATGCAGCACGACCAGTTCCACATGGCCATCGTCGTCGACGAGTACGGCGGGACCGCCGGGCTGGTCACGCTCGAGGACCTGATCGAGGAGCTGGTGGGCGAGATCGTCGACGAGTTCGACGTGGAGGACCCGCTGATCGAGCCGCTGCCGAACGGTGACCTGCGGGTCCACGCCCGGACCCCGCTCGACGAGGTCAACGACCTGCTCCACGCCGACCTGCCCGAAGGCGACTGGGACACGATCGGCGGCCTGCTCTACCGCGAGCTGGGCCACGTGCCCTACGAGGGCGAGTCGGTCGTGGTCGGCGACTGGCGGCTCGTGGCCCAGCGCATCCAGGGGCGACGGATCGGCCGCGTGCTGATCAGCCGGGTGGATCGCGAAAAGGGGTCGGGGGTGCCGGGAGCCGGTGCGGGGCGGGCGGCCGGCGTGCCCGCGGCGCCGGGGGTGGCGCCCGGGCCGGTGGCGCCCGGGCCGGTGGCGCCCGGGACGCCCGCCTCGAACGGGGCGCCGGCGCCCGACGGGACGGCGGGGCCCGAGCACGAGCCGTCGCCGGAGCGCGGGCCCGCGCCGGGGCGGCACACTGAGCGGGACCGGACGGGCTCGGAGGCGAGCGACCACTAGGCCTCCGGGCCCGCGCCGGGAACGGCGAGCGTGGGCGCCCCCCGGAGCGCCCACCGGACACAACGAGGCTGGGACATGGGAACCACCGCTGGGGGTGGGCGCGCCGGCGTGCGCCGGCGCGATGAGGGCGCCGTGCGGGGCGGCCGTGGCGGCCGCGATCGGGACGACCGCGGCCTGATGGGCGGGATCGAGGCGCTCCCGTTCGGGCTGCTGATCTTCGTCGTCGGCACGCTGCTGGCGGCGAACGCCTACGCCGTCGTGGCGGCGAAGTCGGCCACCGACGCCGCCGCCCGGGCGGCGACCCGCCAGTTCGTCGAGGCGCCCGTGGTGGACGCGGCCGGCGCCCGCGCCGCCGAGGCCGAGGCGGTGGTCACCGGCCTCGAGGCCTTGGTCGCCGACGGCCGCGACCCGGACCGGGCGAGCGTGGCGCTCACCGGGCTGGTGGCCCCGGGCCGGTCCGGGCCCGCCTACGTCCGGTGCGCCCGGGCGACGTTCACGGCGACCTACAGGGTGCCGGCGCTGACGCTGCCGTGGATCGGCGGGTACGGGAGCGCCTTCGAGGTCCGGAGCAGCCACAGCGAGCTGGTCGACCCGTTCCGCGACGGGGTGCCCGGGGAGGCCCGGTCGTGCGGGTGACGCTCGGTCGCTTGCGGCACCGCGGGACCGGTCCCCGCCCTGCCCGGATCCGTCGGGACGGCCGGGGCAGTTCCTTGGTGCTCATGCCGGCCGGTGTCCTGATCGTGCTGGTCCTGGCGTCGATCGCCGTGGACATGTCCGTGGTCCACCTGCGGAAGCGCCAGGCGCTCGACCTGGCTGCGGCCGCTGCGAACGACGCGGCGACGGCGGGCGCCGACCCGGCGGCGCTCCGGGAGGGTGCGTTCCGCCTCGACCCGGCCGCCGCCCGTCGGGTGGTCCTCCGGACCGTGGCGGCCAGCGAGCTGGCCCCCGACCTCGCCGCCGCCCCGGTCGTGCGGGTCACCGCCGCCGGCGTCGAGGTCACCCTCGCCGTCGAGGCCGAGTACGTGTTCGCCGGGGTCATGCCGGGCGCCCCGGACGGTGCGGTCGTGACCGCCACGGCCAGCGCCTCCGCGGCCTCGAGCCCCTCACCGTGATGCTCGATCACTCACAGCGACCCATGCTGCTCTAAAATGTGCTTCGTATCTCTTGACAACTTTCATTCCTTTTCAGCATGCTGGCACCTATGAGCGTGCACGTCACCCTCGGCTTGGGGGCAGGTGGTCCGGTCGCCATCAAGACCGCCACCGGCCCCGCCTCGGTCGACCGGCTGCAGCACGAGGCGCAGCGCCTGCACCGGGCCGGGCATCCCGGCGTCGTCACGGTGGTCGGGGCGGGCTTCGTCGGCGAGGCGTTCGAGCTGCGCACCCGGTACGTCGGCGACACTCTGGCGCACTGGACCGGCTCGCTGGCCCACGCCGCCGGCCTGGGGGCGGCGATCGCGACCACGGTGGCCGACCTGCACGAGATCGGCCTGGTCCACGGCCGCCTCGATGCGACACACGTGCTGGTCGGCGCGGACGGGCGCCCGCGCCTGTGCGGGCTGTCGCACCCGGGTGATTGCGGTCCGGCCGACGACGTGCACGCCCTCGGCCTGCTCCTCGAGCACCTGCTCGCCCGCGTCGGCGCCGAACGCCGCAGCGGGCTGGGCTGGGCCCGCAGCGCGGGCGCCGGCCCCCGGCGGGCGCTGTCCCAGATCGCGGCCCGGGCGCTCGACCCCGTGGCCACGCGCCGGCCCTCGGCCCGTGCGCTGGCCCGGTCGATCCTGGCTGCGGTGCCGGGCGCCGAGCTCCCCCCACCGGCCACGCCGACGCCCGTCTCCGACGGCGCGGCCGGGCTCGGCGCCTGGCTGGCGCGGGCGACGGGCGGGCCGCCGGTCTGCGGCGGTCTGCCCTCGCCCGCGGCCGAGACGGGCGTCGGCGGCCCGCTCGCCCGTGGGAGGTCCTCACCCACGGGCGACGTGGTGGTCTTCCGTCCGGGCGGGCCCGACCGGGGCGCCGCCGGCGGAGGCGCCGGGACCGCCGCTGCCGACGGACACGCCGACGCCCGCACCGCAAGCGAGGCCCCCGACACCGCCGCTGCCGACGCAGACGCCGACACCCGCACCGCAAGCGAGGCCGTCGACGCCGGCCTTACGGACGATGGCGCCAAGGTCGCCCTCGCCGGTGCCGACAACGAGGTCGGCGCCGGCGGGGCCCGGCCGGGCGTGGCGAGCTGCGACCCGGCGCCATCGTCTCCGAGCGACGACCCGGCTGCGCCCGCTCCCCGCACCGCGGTCGCCGCCCGCCGAGCCCACCACGTCGTCGTGCCGAACGTCGGGCGCGACGACGTGTGGGCCGAGATCGCCATGCCGCCGGCGCTGGCATCGGCGTGCGCCGCCGGCGGCATGGCTCCCGATGCGCCGCCATCGGCCGCTGACCCGCCGGCCGATGCGTCGGTGCCGGCCGACCCCGGGGCTGTCGCCGGCGCGCCCACCGCGCCCGGTGCCAGCCCCGGGGCGGACACCCCCGCTCCGCCGCCCGACCCCGCCCCCTCCTCGCCCGCCGGCCAGGCCGACACCGGGCGAGCGGATCACCCAGAGCGGACGGGCGTTCAGGACCGGGACGACGACGCCGACGACCTCGATCAGGACGAGGGCACGTCGCGGGGCGGTGGGCGTGGATCGAGCACCGAGGACGAGGGCGACGCCGCAACGGCGGCCGGCGGGGCCGAGTCGAGCCCGCCGGCGGGCGGCCCGGCGGCGGAGCCCAGCCTCCACCAGCTTCACGGGCTGAGCTGGTTGGACGACGGGCGCGGTGACCTGCCGCCGGTCACCGCGCCCGTCCGCACCCTCACGCGGCCGAGCCCGCTCCCCCGGCTGGGCGAGACCCGGTTCCGCCCGGGCGCGGCCCGCGAGGTTGGCGGCCGGCGGGGCCGCAGACGGCCGGTCCGGCGTCCCGGCCCGGGCCACCAGGCCGGGTCGGCCTCGCCCGAGGGGCGCCCGGGCGGAACCGGGCCCTTCACGGCCAGGCGGGCCCAGCGGCGGCACGCCCGGCGGGCGACCGCTCTGCGGGTCGGCACCGCCTGCGTGGTCGGCCTGACCCTGGTCGCCGGCGGAACGCTGGCGACCAGGAGCGGTTCCGGCGACGACCCGCCGCCGACCCCGGCGGCCGCCGGTCCGGCCCGCCCGGACGGCTGCCGGGTCCCCTCCGTGCCCGCCGCCGACGTCGACGGCGACGGCTGCCCCGAGCCCGTCCGCGTCGAGGGCCGGATCGTCGAGGCCGGTGGCCGCCGCTGGTCGCTCGGCGAGCCCGGTGACGTGGCCGCCGTCGGCGACTGGGACTGCGACGGCTCCGCCTCACCCGCCCTCCTCCGCCCGGGCACCGGCGACGTGTTCGTGTTCCCCCGCTGGGCGTCCGCCGGCGAGCCCGTCACCGTCGACGCCCTCGACACCGTGGGCGGCGGCACCGCCCTGCGCGCCCGGCGCAGACCCGACGGCTGCGACACGCTCGTCGTCCAGCGGGCGAGCGGCGAGGTCATGGTGGAGGTCGTCCGGTGAGCGCCCCGCGCCGCGTGCAGGTCGCCCGGCTGGCCGCCTGGTCGGCGTTCCTGGCGGTGACGCTCCGGCTGCTGCACGGGGACACGTTCGGACGGCTGTCGGTGCCCTTCGGCTCGCTCGACGAGCTCACGGCGTGGGCCGACCAGACCTCCCCGACCGTCATGGCGCTGGCCGTCGTGCGGCTCGCCGCGCTGGCCGGCGCCTGGTACCTGGCGGCGGCGACGCTCGTGGCGCTCGTGGCCGACATCGCCGGCTGGCGGGGTCTGGTCCGCCTGGTCGGTCGTATCACCCCGGCCTTCGTCCCGCGGGTGGCGGCCCGGGCGGCCGGCGTGGGGCTGGCGGCGGGCGCCGCCCTGGCCGTCGCTCCCCTGCCGACCCGCCTGCTGGCGAGTCCGGCGGGGGCGGCCGCCATCGCCACGGCCGAGCCCCAGCCGGGCCCGGCAGGCGGCGCCCCGGGGGGCGGCCCGGCGCGGCCGCCGCGGACGGCCACGATGACGCTCCTGACCGCCCCGCCGCCCCCGGAGACGGCCACCATGACCCGGCTCCCCGGCCGGGGCTCCGTCTCAGTGGCCACGATGACCCAGCTCGCGCGGTCGCCCGACCCGCGACCGGCCGGCCAGCCAGCCCGGCCCGCCGATCCGCCCACCGGCGAGGGCCCGGTCTCCAACGTCCCGACCGGCGATCCGGTGGACCGGCCCGGCGGGCAGGCCCCTGACGGATCGAGCCCGTCGCCGGAGCCGACCGACCGTCGCGCCGACGAGGCCAACCCGGCGCCCCCGACCCCGGAACGCCCGAGCCGGCCGGACGCCGGCCAGCCGCCGACAGACGGCCACCGGACCAACGGCGACCGACCCGAGGCCGCCGACCCGCGCACGGACGACCGTCGGACCGGCGGAGTCGACCCGGCGGCGCCGGCCGGCGCCAGCGACCGGCCAGCGACCACCCGCCAGCGCACGGACCCGACCGGCCTGGCGCCCGTAACCCCGGCCCGGCCGGACCGTCTCGACGCCGGGCAGAGGGCGACGGGGGACCATCGGGCCGGCAGGACCGACCCGGCGGGGCCGGGCCAGGCCGCCGACCCGCCCACGGGCGAGGCGAACCCGGACGCGCCGGGCCAGGCCGCCGGCCGGGCCGAGGGCGCCAACCGGGAGTGGACGGTGGCGGCCGGCGACTCGTTCTGGTCGATCGCCGCGGAGGTGCTGGCCGGGGCGGAGGGCCGCCCGCCCAGCGACCGGGCCGTGGGCCGCTACTGGCTTCGGCTCATTGAGGCCAACCGCGACCGCCTGCCCGACCCCGCCAACCCCGACCTGCTGATACCGGGCCAGCGCCTCCACGTGCCGCCGCCCGCCTGACCGCTCCCGCCCCGCCGGACCGTCACCGACCGAGGCCAACGCCCGCAGCGCCGACACACGCCGGCACCGACCCCCACCCGCCCGGCTCGCCGCCGCCGGCCCGACCGGGCTGCAAACCAGCGGCCGACACGGGGTCAGCCGATCAACCAGCGGTCCGTCGCGGCGTCGAAGCGTCGCTCCCGCTCCCCGACCTCCGCCACCTCGAGGGCGGCCGCCACCGCGTTGTCGAGCGCGTCCTGGCCCTCGGCGATGACGCCGTCGACGATGCCGAGCTCGAGCATGTCGGCCGACGTCAGCTTGAGCACCTCGGCGACCTGGGGCGCCCGGGTCACGTCCCGCTCGAGGATCGCCGCCGCCCCCTCGGGGGCGATGACCGAGAACACAGCGTGCTCGCACATCAGCAGCCGGTCGGCGTAGCTGAGCGCCAGCGCGCCCCCGCTGCCGCCCTCACCCACGCACACCGACACCACCGGCGTCGGGCACGCCGCCAGCGCCGCGAACGTGGCTGCGATCTCCTGTCCGAGGCCGTCCGCCTCGGCGTCGGTGGACGGGTCGGCCCCCGGCGTGTCGACCAGCGTGACGACCGGCAGCCCGAGCCGGCCGGCCAGAGCGACCGCCCGGCGGGCGAGGCGGAAGCCGGCGGGCGTCGGCCGCCCGTCCTTGGCGTGGCGGTCGGTGGCGACGACGACGCAGCGGCGGCCGTCCACGGTGGCCAGGCCGGCCCGCACGGTCGGGTCGGCGCCCCGCAGCTCGACCCACGACGAGCACAGCCGGGCGGCCCGGTCCACGCCCGAGGGCCGGCCCGGGGCCCGGGCCCGCAGCACCTCGGCCCAGGCGCCCTCCCCGCCCGGGTCGTCGTAGGCCGGGAGGGGACGGGTGGGCAGCGGTCGGGCCCGCAGGCCCAGGGCGGCCTCCACCCAGGCCGCCGCCCCGGCGGGGTCGACCAGCTCGTCGATCAGGCCCTGCTCGTAGAGCGCCTCGGCGGTGTGCGACCCCGGGGGCAGCGATCGGCCCAGCGTCCCCTCGGCGACCCGGGGCCCGGCGAAGCCGATGACCGCCTCGCGGTGGGCGGCCCGCAGGTCGACGAGCGACCCGTAGGAGGCGAACACCCCGCCGGTCGTCGGCGAGCCGTACACGGCGAGCGACAGCAGCCCGGCCTCGGCGTGGCGCTGCGCCGCCGACGCGGTGCGGGCCAGCTGGGCGAGGGCGATCATGCCCTCCTGCACGCGGGCGCCGCCCGTCTTGGTGACCACGACCATCGGCAGGCCGAGGTCGACCGCCCGCCGGTAGGCCCGCACGACCTTCTCGCCGGCGGCCGCCCCCATGGACCCGCCGATGACCTCGAACCGGCCCTCGATGAAGGCGTAGTGCTCCGTCCGCCCGGTCCGGACGGACTCGTGCGGGAGCGCTCGGCGCTGGTCGTCATAGCCGGGAAAGCCCAGCGGATCGCCGGCCCGCAGGTCGGCATCCCACTCCTGGACGACGGGGTGGTACGGCATGGCGGGCGGCAGTTTCGCGACAGCCGGGCGCTGCCCGCCATTCACGCCGCCGAACGCCGGCTCACGACCCGCAGCGACCCGCCGCCGCACCCGCCGACGGCGGCCCCGAACGGCACCCAAGGCCCGCCCCGCCACCGGCGCCCGGCCCGCCGACACCCGACCCCGCCACCGGCCCGGCCCGGCGCGGGGCCAGGCGGACTCAACCCCGCCACCGCAACCGCACCGCCACCTCGTTGGCCAGCAGCCGCCCCCGCACGGTCAGCACCAGCCGCTCGTCCCGCTCCTCGACCAGCCCCTCCAGCTCGGCCCGGTCGTCGGCGGACAGGGCGTCGACCGGCACCCCGGCGCTGGTCCGCAGCGCCAGCGACAGCGCCTCGACCCGCCGGGCGGGCTCGTCGAGCCGCTCGCCGGCGGCGACCGGCGAACGCCCGGCGTCGATGGCGTCGATGTAGCGCTCCGGCGTCCGCACGTTCCAGAACCGCCGCCCGTCGCGGTGCGAGTGCCCAGCGCACCCGAACGCCTGGTACTCCCCCATCGACCAGTACAGCTGGTTGTGGCGGCACTCGTGCCCGGGCCGGGCCCAGTTGGAGATCTCGTACCACCCGAGCCCGGCGGCGGCGAGCCGCTCGGTGGCCAGCTCGTACTTGGCGGCCTGGTCGTCGTCGTCCGGGTGACGGGCGGGGTCGTCGGCCAGCGGGGTGCCGGGCTCGACCGTGAGGGCGTAGGCGCTGACGTGCGGCGGCTCGAGGGCCAGGATCCCGTCCAGCGTCCGGCGCCAGTCGTCGAGGGTCTCGCCCGCGGCCCCGTAGATCACGTCGACGTTGAACGTCGGGATGCCCGCCGCCCGGATCAGCCCGACGGCCCGAGCGACGCTGGCCGGGTCGTGGGTTCGCCCGAGGGCGACGAGCACGTGCTCCACCATCGACTGGACGCCGAGGCTGATGCGGTTGACGCCAGCCGCCGCGTACACCTCGACGAGCTCGGCGGTGACCGTGTCGGGGTTGCACTCGACGGTCAGCTCGCATCCGGGCGCCCGAGGCAGGGCGTCCAGCACGGCGGCCAGCGCCCGGGGCGGGACGAGCGACGGAGTGCCGCCGCCGACGAAGACGCTCGTGACCGGCGGCATGCCGGCCGCGACGTGGCGTTCGACGTCGCGGCGGCACGCGTCGAGGTACGCGTCTTGCAGATCGTGCCGGTCGGTCCAGGTGGCGAACGCGCAGTAGTCGCACCGGGCCGCACAGAACGGCACGTGGAGGTAGACGCCGAACGGCGGCGTCGCTCCGTCCCCAGCTGAGAGTGGTTTGCGGGTCAGCGTCAGCGGACCAGGCACAGGCCCAGGCTGTCGAGCCTGGACGGCACCTGGTCGGGATGGCAGTCGAGGATGCAGGCGATGGCGCGCAGGTCGTCACGCCGGATCGTCAGCATCCGACCATTGTAGTCACCCCGCTGCACCTGGATCATGCGCAGGTAGCGCCCCAGCATCTCGCCTTCTTGCCCGCCGAGCTGCTCGACCGCACCGAGGTCGATGGTCACCGGGCGCTCGTCGCGGCGGGGGCCGCGCAGCCGCTCGGTGAGGTCGACGACCTGTTCGTCGCCGGAACCCCGGCCGCCGAGCTCTTCGTCGGTCGGCAGCATCTGGTCGACGGGCACCCGGTAGAACCGCGCCAGGCGCTGGAGGCGCGGGACCGATATGGCCCGTTCGCCACGCTCGTACGCACCGAGAACAGACGCTTTGAACTCGTGGTCGGACGATGCCTCGACGTCCTGCAGCGACAGGTGCTTCTGCCGCCGAATCGAGCGCAGTCGTGCGCCCACCTTCGCCGCATATCCGCTCTCGCGTTCGGCTTCGAGGTCGGTCTCCATTGTGTGTCCTCCTTGGCCGCCCCAGCGGCAACCAGCCCCGTCCCCAACCTCCAAAGACCGCGAGGCGGGACGTTTGCCTACTCTACGCATTGAAACGGGCGCTGAACAATCACGACGTGTGCGGTCTGTCCTGCACACCGCGTCGCGAACGTTGGTTATCCCCTGCTACCAAATGAGCACGGAGGGCGGTCAAAATCGCGCCTGCAGTGATCGCCGCCGTCTCGGCCCGGAGGACGTGCTGTCCCAGCCGCACGGTGGGAAGGCCGGCCGCCCGCTCGCGGTCGTCCCAGCCGCCCTCGGGCCCGACCAGCAGAACGGGCAGGTCGAGGCTCGGGGGGTCGCCGTCGAGGTCCGTGCGCGCCGCCCCGTCCAGCGCCGCCACCGCCGCGAAGTCGACCAGCGGGGCGACCTCGGGGAGCCACGTCCGGCGGCACTGCATGGCGGCCTGACGGGCTATCTGGTTCAGGCGCTCGACCTGGCGTGCCGCCTTGGCCGCGTCCCAGCGCACCACGGAGCGGGCCGCGGCGAAGGGCACGATGCGGTCGACGCCCAGCTCGGTCAGCTTCTGGACGACGAGCTCGGGTCGCTCGCCCTTGACCAGTGCGAAGCAGATCGTGATCGCTGGCGTGGGACGGGGGTCGGCGACGACGTCGCCGGCGATCGTCAGGTCCGGCCCCGACCCGAGCTCGCATGGCCGCCACCTTCCGTGACCGTCACCGACCGTAAGCAGCGCGCCGGGCGGCAGCCGCAAGACCCGGCTCAGGTGATGGTGGTCTGCGGAATCCAACACCGGTGTCGACAAATCGGCGACGAACGCATGCGCCCGCGCCGTGACGGGGGAAACCGCCACCGGTGACTACTTGAAGGCGGAGCGGATCTTGGTGAACAGACCGTTGGTCGGCTCGGCCACCGCCTCGCCCCGCAATGCGGCGAACTCGCGCAGCAGTCGCTCTTCTTCCTCGGTCAGGTCGGTGGGCACGTCGACGACGACCGTGACGAGCAGATCGCCCCGCGACCGGCGCTCGAGGTGGGGCACGCCCTTGCCCCGGAGGCGGAACACCGTGCCCGAGGCCGTGCCGGGCGGCAGCTCGAGCTCCTCGGTGCCGTCGAGCGTGTCGAACGGCACGGTCGCCCCGAGGACGCACTGCGTGTACGGCACCCGCAGCTCGGTGAGCAGGTCGGCGCCGTCGCGCTCGAACCGGTCGTGCGGCGCCACCCGCAGGTGGACGTACAGGTCGCCGGCGGCCCCGCCGCGCGGCCCGACCGCACCCCGGCCCGACAGGCGCAGCGTGGCGCCAGTGTCGACGCCGGCCGGGATGTCGACCGTGTAGGTGCGGTCCTCGATGCGCCGGCCCTCGCCGCGGCAGTCGCGGCAGGGATCGGCGATGACCTGGCCGGCCCCGCCACACCGGGGGCACGGCGACGACGTGACCATCTGGCCGATCAGCGACTGGCGGACCCGCTGCACCTGGCCCGTTCCCCGGCACTCGGGGCAGGTGGCGGGCGCCGTGCCCGAGGCGGTGCCGGTGGCCTGGCACGTCGTGCAGGGCACGGCCGTGCGGACCGTGACCGACTTCTGGCAGCCGAACACGGCCTCCTCGAAGGTGAGCTCGGCCACCTCCTCGATGTCGGCGCCCCGGGGCGGGCCGGACGGGCCGCGGGTGCGGGTGCCGAACGGGCTCCCCCCGAAGAACGCCTCGAAGACGTCGCCGATGTTGCCGAAGCCGAACGGGTCGGCGGCCCCGCTGCCGTTGGCGCCCACCGCCTCGGCCCCGAACATGTCGTACTGCCGCCGCTTCTCGGGGTCGCGCAGCACCTCGTAGGCGCGGGTGACCTCCTTGAAACGCGCCTCGGACTCGGGGTCGTTGTGGCCCGTGTCCGGATGGAGCTCACGGGCGAGCTTGCGGTAGGCGCGCTTGATCTCGTCCTGGCTGGCGTTGCGGTCGACGCCGAGCAGCTCGTAGTAATCGGCAGGCACGGTGTCTCCCGTCAACCCTCGGTCAGTCGGGCGGACAGCCGGTTGCTCACGACGGCGACCGCTGCCAGCGCTTGGGGATAGTTCATGCGCGTGGGGCCGAGCACGCCGATCGTGCCGGCCCGCTCACCCTCGACCTCGTAGGGCGCGACGACGACCGAGCACTCGGACAGGGGCTTCATGCCGGTCTCGGTGCCGATGGCGACGTGGAGGCCGCGGTCGAGCACGTCGCGCAGCAGCGAGACGACGACGTACTGCTGCTCGAGGATGCTGAGCACCTCGCGCACGGTCTCGATGGCGTCGAACGCCTGGGCCATGCGGGACGTGCCACCGACATAGAGCTGCTCGTCGCTGGGCGGCGGCTCGGTGAGAGCGTCGAACGCCCGCTTCACGAGCGTGTCGGTCTCGGGGGAGCCCGTGGCCGGGACGGGGTTCAGGTGCTCGCGCCGCTGGCCGACCACGTGGGAGGCGAGATGCACGCTGGCGGCGGCGACGACCTCCTCGCCGGTGTTCTCGGGCATCTCGATCGTGTGCTTCTCGACCGTGCCGTCGCTGAGCACGACGACCAGCAACGCCGCGGTCGTGCTGAGGACCACGAGCTGGGCCGACAGGACCGTCGCCTCGACCGGCCCGGGGGCGACGACGACGCTCGTGAGGTTGGTCAGGTCGGACAGGAGCCGGCTCGTGTCGGCCAGCATCTGCTCGACCTCGAGGTGGGCCCGGGCGAAGAACGCCCTGACCTCCTCGGCCGACTTGCCCGGCAGGCGGGTCGGCGTGCGCAGGTGGTCGACGAAGAACCGATAGCCCTTCTCGGTGGGGACCCGGCCGGCCGACGTGTGCGGCTGCCGGAGGAAGCCCTCGGCCTCGAGGATCGACATCTCGTTACGGACGGTGGCAGACGAGACGTCCACGCCATCCGCCTGCGCGACGTGGGCCGAGCCGACCGGCTGGGCCGTCTCGATGTACTCCTCCACTACGGCTCGGAGGATGGCCGACTTACGCTCGTCCAACATCGTCATCTCTCGATGGTCGGGGTGCCCCTCGCTCCGTTCACTCGGTGCGTCGCTCCTCGCCACCCGGCGTGGTACACGCTGGGGTCCTCGGTAGCACTCGATTCTACCGAGTGCTAAGGCTTCACACGGAGTCGGATGGGGGGTCGGCGGATCAATCATCGAGGCGGAGGGCGGAGATGAACGCCTCCTGGGGCACCTCGACCCGGCCGATCGACTTCATCCGCTTCTTGCCTTCCTTCTGGCGCTCGAGCAGCTTGCGCTTCCGGGTGATGTCGCCGCCGTAGCACTTGGCCAGCACGTCCTTCCGCTTGGCCTTCACGGTCTCGCGGGCGATGATCCGGCCCCCGATGGCGGCCTGGATCGGGACGTCGAACAGCTGGCGCGGGATCAGCTCCCGCAGCTTCTCGGCCATGCGCCGCCCGTACTCATAGGCCCGGTCCTTGTGGACGATGGCGCTGAAGGCGTCGGCAGCCACGCCGTTGAGCAGGACGTCGACCCGCACCAGGTCGGACCGCTCGTAGCCCGCCGGCTCGTAGTCGAGGCTGGCGTAGCCCTGGGTGCGGGACTTGAGCTGGTCGAAGAAGTCGCGCACCACCTCGGCCAGCGGTAGCCGGTAGACGAGCTCGATCCGCTCCGGCGACAGGTACTCGAGCCGGGTCATGTCGCCCCGCCGCTGCTGGCACAGCTCCATGAGCGTGCCGGTGTAGGTCGAGGGCGTGAGGATCGTGCAGGACAGGTACGGCTCCTCGATGAAGTCGATCTCGACCGCCGGGGGCATCTCGGTCGGGTTGTCGACCTCGATGACCTCGCCGTCGGTGCGGTGGACCCGGTAGGCGACCGAGGGGGCCGTGGCGATGAGGCTGATGTCGAACTCGCGCTCGAGGCGCTCGCGGACGATCTCCATGTGCAGCAGGCCGAGGAAGCCGCATCGGAACCCGAAGCCCAGCGCCCCCGACGTCTCGGGCTCGAAGGTGAAGCTGGCGTCGTTGAGCCGCAGCTTCTCCAGCGCCTCGCGCAGGTCGGAGAACTCGTCGCCGTCGATCGGGTACAGGCCGCAGAACACCATCGGCTTGGGGTCCTGGTAGCCGGCGAGCGGCTCGGCTGCCGGCCGCGCCACCTCGGTGACGGTCTCGCCCGAGCGGGCCTCGGCCACGTCCTTGATGCCGGCGATGAGGTAGCCGGTCTCACCCGGACCGAGGCTGTCGACCGGCGTGTTGGCCGGCCGCCGGACCCCCACCTCGTCGGCCTCGTGGACGGTCCCCGCCTGCATGAACCGCAGCCGGCTGCCAGTCTTCAGGACCCCGTTCTGAACCCGGACCGACGACACCACGCCCCGGTAGGGGTCGTAGTGCGAGTCGAAGATCAGAGCCTGGAGCGGGGCGTCGCGGTCGCCCGTCGGCGGCGGGACCCGCTCGATCACGGCATCGAGCAGGTCGCGCACGCCATCGCCCGTCTTGGCGCTGATGCGGAGGATCTCGCCGGCCGGGATGCCGAGGACCTTCTCGATCTCCTCGGCGTAGCGGTCGGGCTCGGCCGCCGGCAGGTCGATCTTGTTCAGCGCGGCCACGATCTCGAGGTCGTGCTCCAGGGCCAGGTAGCAGTTGGCCAGCGTCTGGGCCTCGATGCCCTGGGCCGCGTCGACCAGCAGGATCACGCCCTCGCACGCCGCCAGCGACCGCGACACCTCGTAGCCGAAGTCGACATGGCCCGGCGTGTCGATCAGGTCGATCACGTGGCCCTCGTAGTCGAGCCGGACCGACTGGAGCTTGATCGTGATCCCCCGCTCGCGCTCGAGATCCATCGAGTCGAGGTACTGCTCGCGCATCTGGCGGGGGTCGACGGCGCCGCAGATCTCGAGGATGCGGTCGGCCAGCGTCGACTTGCCGTGGTCGATGTGGGCGATGATCGAGACGTTGCGGATGCGGGACAGGTCCATCGTGTCGGTGGCCTTCGGTGGGACCTTCTCGTGATGACGAGGTCGTGGTGGCGAGGTCGTGGCGACGAGGTCGTGGCGACGAGCGGTGCAGCGGGTTACCGGGGGGTCAGGGCAGCGTAGCGGTGGTGGGTGGCCGGGCCGCTGGGCTAGCCTGTCCCGTCTACCCCCGTGTTCAGGAGCTGAGTTTTCCCGTGGCCAACATCAAGAGCCAGATCAAGCGCAACCGGCAGAACGAGGCGCGCCGGGTCCGCAACAAGGCCGTGCGCTCCGAGCTCAAGACGCGGGTGCGCAAGGCGGTCGCCGCTGCCGAGACCGGTGCCGACGACGCCGACGAGCGCGCTCGGATGGCGATCAAGCGGCTCGACATGGCGGCGGCCAAGGGCATCATCCACAAGAACCAGGCGGCCCGGCGCAAGTCCCGCCTGATGAAGCGGCTCAACAAGGTCGCCGCCGAGGCCTGAGCCCGCCGCGGCTCGCCGACGGCGGCCGACCTGCCGCCGGCGGACGAGCCGGCACGCCGGCGCCCGCCGGTGGTGCCGGCATCGTCGGTACGTTGCCGGCGATGGGCGGTGCTACCAGGCACTCCGCCGGCATCGCCGGACCGACCGGCACGTGGCCGGCGCCCGCCGGTGATGCCAGCACCCCGCCGGCATCACCGGACCGACCGGCACTCCGCCGGCGCCCGCCGGTGATGCCAGCACCCCGCCGGCATCGCCGGACCGACCGGCACGTGGCCGGCGTCGCCGGACCGACCGGCGCCGCCGACACTCGGTCGGCGCTCGTCGGCGCTCGTCGCCCGCGCAGTCTCCGGCGAGGTCACCGAGGCCTCGCCAGGGTCGTCCCGCCGACGTCTCAGCGGAGGGCGAGGCGGGTGAGGCGGGCGACCAGCACCTCGAGCACGAGGGGCTCGGGCCACGCCTTGCCGCCGCGCAGGTCGAGGTCGGCCGCGGCCAGCAGGTCCATGGCTCGGACGATCTTGTCGTGGCCCAGCTTGCGCACCTGCGCCAGCGCCTTGCGGGCCGGGAACGTCGAGCCCTTGAGCCCGAGCAGCTGCGCGGCCTCCTTCTCGCCGCGGACCGGCGCGCCGTCGAGCGTCAGCATCCGAGCGTAGTGGCCGTGGAGGGTGGCCATGACCTGCAGCGGGTGCCGCCCGCCCCCCTCGAGCATGCGGTGCAGCTTGTCGAGCGCTTCGGGGATGTCGCCCCGGTCCATGGCGTCGGTCAGCTCCCACGGGGGGACGCCGCCGGCCTCGCCCAGGAACGGCTCGATGTCCGCGACGCCGAGCCGGCTGCCGGGCGCGTAGCTCCCCTGGAGCGTCTCGACCAGCCCAACGAGCCGCTGGGGATCGTCACCCAGCCAGCCGACCAGGCGCTCGGTGGCCGCCTTGTCGAGGCGGAGGCCGGCCGCCCGTAGGTGCTCGTCGACCCAGCCGGCGATCTTGCGACCCGGGCTGGTGTCGACCTGTTCGCCGCCGGCTTTCTTGATGGCGTCGAGCAGAGACTTGGGCACGCGACCGCTCGCCCACACGAGCACGAGCGACGTCGTGGGCAGCGGGTTCTCGAGGTAGGCGACCAGCGGGGCGACCTGGTCGGCCTTCGTGAACATCTCGACGTCGCGGCCGACCACCACGCGGCGGTCGGTGAGAAACGGCGGGGTCTGGGCGGCGTCGACCAGCGGGACGATGCTGGGGTCGCCCCCGCCCTCGGGCACGAACCGGTCGCGGCCGACCTCCTCGATCGTCAGCCCCGGGTCGAGGTCGCCGACCAGGGCGTGGACGAGGTCGCGGACGGCGTCGCGCAGGATCACGTCGTCGTCGCCCCGGACCAGGTGGACGGGGGCGTCGGTGCGAACGGCGGTCATGGCGCGAGCGGCAGGGCTCGGGTGGGAGCAGGCAGCGGCTTAGGCTTCACGACGGGCCTCCAGCAGAGCGGCGACGACTTCGATGACCCGGCGGGTGCGCCGGACGTCGGTCGTGCGGACGATGCGGCACCCGGACGACAGCGCCACGGCCTCGTCGGCCAGCGCCTCCAGCGCCGGGAGTCGGCTGGCGTCGAACGCCAACGGGAAGCCGTGGCGGTCGGCGGTCGGCCGGGCGGCGGCGATGGCGGCCAGGTCGTCGACCACGACCGCCGCCGGCCAGCCCTCGGCCGCCGCCCGGTCGGCCAGGTCGGGGGGAACGAGGACCAGGGCCGCGCCCGCGGCCCGGGCCGCCGCTGCGGCCTCGGCGGTGGCGACGCGGGCGGCCACCGGCCCGGCGCCCGATCGAGCGACGGCGCCCACCAGCCGGGGCTCCAGCGACACGTCGGCCAGGTCGGCGCCGGCCGCCAGGGCGGCCTTGACCGCGGCCTGCAGCTCGCCCTCGCGCCCGAAGCGAGGGGCGGGGACGACGGCGGCGGCCAATCCGCGGGTGCCCAGGTCGACGGGCCCGGCGCCGAGGTCGACGGCCACGTCGATGCGCGGTACCGGCGGGGGCGACGAGACGGGCACGGGCTGACGTTAGAGGACGCGGGCCTCGCCCCGGACCGGCCTGTCCGCCCCGCCCGGCGGCCGGCAGCAGGGCGAGCGCGGTCCGGCGAGGCCCGCCGCCCCGCACGTCGTTCTCGACACGGCTGGCAACCGTGGAGGTGGCCAACCGCGTCGAGACTCCGCGCCTGTGGGCCGGTTGATGCGCGGCCCGGCGAGCGCCCGGCGCGTGGGCCGGGGTGGCCGCCGGGCGGGGGGCGCCCGAGCGGGCCGGAGCGGGCGGTCAGCCGGCGCGGCGGACCGGGTCGGCCGCGCCGCAGTCGGTCTCCGGCTCGCCGTCGGCCGGGGCCTTTGCGCCCGGGCTGGGCCGGGTCCGGACGATCTCGTAGCCGGCCGCCGACAGACCGGTCACGATGGCGCGCGCCACCGCCACCGGGCTCGCGTTGCGGTTCGTGCTGCGCACGACCGCCGCCAGCGCCTGGACGAGGTCGCTCTGGCTCATGACTGACCATTGAGGATACTCGTCGCTCGCTACTCAACGTGCTGGTTGCCGCACCAGCCGGCCGCCTGGGCGTCACGGCGACCTCCAGCCGCCCGCCGGCGTTGCGGACCACGTCGACGCGCAGGCCGCCCACCGTCAGCGCCGTGCCGGCGGGTGGGCTGGCGGCGCCGGGGAGGCGGCCACCGCGCTCGGTGGTCTCGCTACCGGTGCCGGCCGGGGCCAGGACCGTCAGTGCCGGCCACCGGCGGCGCAGCGTGGCCACGGTGGCGGCGGCCGTCCGGGCCGGGGTGCGGACGGCCGCCAGGTCGAGCCGCCGGAGGCCCGCCTTCCGCAGGCCCCGCAGGACGTAGCGGTCGACCGCCCGCCCGTCGAGCACCAGGACGGCTGCCCCGCCGCCCCGCCAGGCGGTGGCGCCGATGGCGACCGGGACCTCGGCGTACCCGGCCGGGACAGGCGGCGCCCCCACGGCGCTGGCCAACACGCCGCCGAGCACCAGCACCCCGGCCAGCCGCAACGCTCCGGCCACGACCCGGTGGCCCACAGCCCGACGCTCCGCACCGGCCGCTGGCGCGGCCGGCTTCTGCGTCCCACGGCCCCGAGCGAGGTGCGGCGAGCCGGGTGGCCAGCCGTCCCGCGCCGGCCGGCCGCCATCTGACCGTCCGGCGACGGTCGGGCCGGGAGCCGGCACCCGGCCGGCCTCGGTCGGCGGACCCGGGGACAGCCAGGCGGTGAGGGCCGCGATTGGGACGACGTTCGGGGGCCGCAGGTCGTGCAGGATCGGCGGGGGCGAGGGTGGGCCGGGGCGGAGGGCCCGGGCGGCGGCGAGGGCGCCGACGGCAACGGCGATGGCGGCCAGGGCGGGGGCGTCGAGGTCGCCGAGGGGCAGGCGGGAGGCGGCGACGGCCACCCCCTCGACCCAGGCGAGCAGCAAGCGCGTCGGCAGGTGGAGGACGGCGGCGACCGGGCCGCCGACCAGCCCGGCGGCGAGGCCGCCGGTCAGCCCCCACACCATGATCGGCCCGGCGGCCGGGGCGGCGAGCATGTTGGCGGGTATCGACGCGAGCGGCACCGCCCCGAACGCCGACACCAGCAACGGCGCCACCGCCGCCTGGGCGGCCAGCGTGACCGCCAGCGGCGCCGCCCACCACCGGGGCCCCGGCAGCGCCCGCTGGAGCGCCGCCGCCCCCGCCACGATGCCCGCTGTGCCGGCCACCGACAGCTGGAACCCCAGGGCCGACGCCAGCAGGGGGTCGACCAGGAGGAGCGCGGTGACCCCGAGCGCCAGCGTGCGCACGGTCGTCGCCGGCCGGCCGAGCGCCGTGCCCGTGGCGGCGACGGCCGCCATGGCCGTCGCCCGGAGCACCGACGGCTCGAACCGGGTGAGCAGCGCGAACCCGGCCAGCACGCCGAGCGTCGCGACGAGCCGGGGCCCGAACCGGAGCCGGCGCAGCACCGGGTCGGCCACGACCAGCACGAACACGACGTTGGCCCCGGACACGGCGAGCAGGTGCGTGAGCCCGGCGCCCTGGAAGGCGTCGGCCAGGTCGGCCGGCTGGTCGCGGTCGTCGCCCAGGGTGAGCCCCGCCAGCAGGCTCCGCTGCCGCTCCGGCAGCACCTCGGCCCCCTCGGCCAGCGTGCGCCGCAGGGCGTTGGCCACCCGGGTGACGCCGTGGCCCGGCCGCCAGCCGACGACGGCCCGCACCTCGAGGCGCCCGGCCAGGTGGCGGTGGCGCAGCCGCCGCTCGCGCGGGCCCGGCCCTTCGACCGTCGCCACCACGGTCACCCGCTCGCCGGCGAGTCGGTCGTCGAGCGCGGCGGCCGCCGCGGCGTGCGCCCGGGCGCTCAGCCGGCGGCCGCCGAGCCGCACGTCGGCCTGCACGCCGCCGCGGCCGTCGGGGCTCGGGTCGGACACGAGCGTGACCTCGGCCCGCACCGGCCCCCGGGGCGGCGGCGCCAGCCCGGCCAGCGACCGGGCGGCCAGCGAGGCGGTGAGCAGCGCCACCCCGAGGCACAGCAGCGCCGGCCGCCGGACGAGCAAGGCCCCGCCGACGAGCGCCACGGCCAGCGCCAGGGGCACGGCGCCGACGTGCCCGCCGATGGCGGCGAACGCCGCCCCGAAGGCTGCGGCGGCCAGGGCCACCGCCCAGGCGTCGGACATGACCCACCGCTCCCCTCACACGACGACCAGGTCGCGGAGCTGCTCGAGCTTGGCCTCGCCGATGCCCCGCACGTCGAGCAGCTGGTCGACCGAGGTGAAGGGGCCGTTCTGCTCGCGGTGGGCGATGATCGCCTCGGCCGTCGCCGGGCCGACCCCGGGCAGCGTGTCGAGCTCGTCGAGCGTGGCCGTGTTGATGTTGACC
>DATCLS010000077.1:0-64688 GCA_036563805.1 Acidimicrobiales bacterium
CTCCACCCCTGCCCGGGTCGCCGCCCGGCGGCCCGACCCCCCCGCCCGGTGGTGACCGCGCCCAGGACGTCTACGGCTTCCTGACCAGCTTCACCGCCGGCGTGCAGCGGGGCCTCGACGAGTCCCGCAGCCTCAAACCCGGCCCCTGACGACGAGCGCTTCCGGCCGGGGGCACGCTCGGCCGGGAGCCCACCCCTCCGGCGCGGCCCCGGAACCCCGCCCAAGCCCCTCGCCGAAGCCCGCGACCGGCCATCCCGCACCGGCCCGGCGGCCAGCCCGAGATGGACGGACCGGGCAGCCGACCGCGGCGGCGACGGGGCGCCGAACGGCTCGGCCACCGGCCCGCAGGCGGACCGGGCCCCACGCCCACCGGGGTGGGAGGACGGCTGGATCGGACCGGCGGCCGCCAGCCGAGCCGAGCCGGCGCCGACCAGACGCCGAGCGGCCCCCGAGCGGCCCCAAGCCTGCCCGGACGTGTCAGCGACGGCCAAGCAGGCCGAGCGGCCCCAAAGCCTGCCCGGACGTGTCAGCGACGGCCAAGCGGGTAGTCGCGGGCCATGACCGTCACCCCCGAGCTCGTGGACGCGGAGCGCGACCGCGGCCGCACCGCCGAGCGACCGACCGAGGTCGGCGTGCGGGGCGCGGTCGACGTCGCCGCCCGGGTGAAGCGCGCCGTCAAGCGCGACGACGTGGCGCTGCTGGCCGCGGGCGTCGCCTTCTACGCCCTGCTGGCGCTCGTCCCCGCCCTGGTGGCGCTCGTGTCGGTGTACGGGCTGGTCGCCGACCCCGCCGACATCCGCCGCAACGTCGACGACGCCCTCTCCGCGGCGCCGGCCGAGGTGCGCGACCTGGTCGGGAGCCAGCTGTCGGACATCGTTGGGAGCTCGCCGTCCGGCCTGCGCCTCGGCGCCATCGTCGGTGTCGCCGTGGCGCTGTGGGCGGCCTCGGGCTGCGTCAAGCACCTCATGACCGCCATAAACCGCGCCTACCACGAGGAGGAGACGCGGGGCTTCGTGGCGCTGCGGGGGACCGCCGGGGCGCTCACCGTGGCGCTGCTGGTCGTGGGCGTGGTCGGGCTGGGGATCGTGGTCGGCGCCGAGGTCGTCGCCCCCGACGACGGCGCCCTCCGCAGCCTGGCGCTGGTCGTGCGCTGGCCGCTCGCCGCCCTCCTCGTCGTGGCCGGGCTGGCCCTCCTCTACCGCTACGCCCCCGACCGCGACCAGCCCCGCTGGGACTGGGCGTCGCCGGGCGCCCTGTTCGCCACCCTGGCGTGGCTGGTGGCGTCGATCGGGTTCTCGATCTACACGGCCAACTTCTCCAACTACAACGAGACCTACGGGGCCCTCGGCGCCATCGTCGTCGTCATGCTGTGGCTGTGGATCGGCGCCTTCGCCGTCATCGCCGGCGCCGAGCTCAACAGCGAGATGGAGCGCCAGACCGTGCGCGACACCACCCGGGGCGCGCCCGAGCCCTTGGGCGCACGCGACGCCTACGCCGCCGACACGCTCGGCGAGCGCGCCGGCCAGCGCCCCGCCGGGAGCCGGGGGTGAAACCGCTCCGCCTGGTCGCGGCGGCCGGCGTCTGGCTGGCGGCGGGCGTGGTGGCGGCGCTCGGCGTGCTGCTGTCGGCCACGATCGTCCTGCTGCCGCTGGGCGTCCCCCTGCTCCTGCTGTCCCGGAAGCTGTACGCCCGGTTCGCCCGGCTCGTGCTCCCCCGGGCGGTCGCCCACCCGGTCCGCGAGGCGAAGCGGCGGGTGCGGCGGGTCAGCCGGCGCCTCCAGCTGGCGTAGGCAGCTGGCACAAGCCGGGATCGGGCGGGCCCGCCGACCGGCGGCCGGGTCGCTCCTAGAGCAGGCGGCCGAGCGGCCCGAGGTCGAGGTTGAGGTCGGCGTCCTCCAGCCCGAACGCCTCCTTGAGCTCGCCCATCCGCTCCTCGAGCCGCAGGAACGTGAGGCCGAGCCGCTCGACCTCCTCATCGGTCAGCGAGCCGCCCTCCACCCGCCGCACGGCCTGGCGCTCCATCAGCTGCCGGAGCAGCTCGATCAGCGTGAGCACCAGCTGGGCGAGGCCCCGCTCGACGTTCTCGGGGTCGGCACGGACCGTGCGGTCGAGCCGGTTCCCGAGCCGGTCGAGCTCGCCGCGCAGGGCGTCGAGGGCCGTGGGGCCGGCCAGGATCTTGTCGGCCAGGGTGGCGTCGGCGCCGGGCGGACGCTCGGCGCGCCGGTGCTCGGCGCGCCGAGCCCCGTCGGGCCGGCGCCCGGGGTCAGGCACCGGGCACCCCGCCGTCGGCGAAGCTGTACGGCGGCCACGGACCGGTGCAGAGGATGGCGACCTCGGGCTCGTCCCGGCCCACGGCCCGGACGGCGGCCACCAGGCGGTCGACCGCGCCGCGGTCGACGAGGTAGGCGGCCGCCAGCACGATCCCGGGGGCGGGACCGACCTCCAGCCGGCGGTCGGCCGCCGCGCCCCGGACGGCGGCGTCGATGCGGGCGGCGACGGCCTCCGCCCGCGCCGCCGCGGCCCGGCGGCGCCGGTCCGCCGCCACCCGGGCCATGAGGTAGGCGCGACCGGGGGCGGGACCGGTGGCCACGGGCGGGGCCGGCTCCGGCGGGGGCGCCGGTCCGCCGCCGCGGTCACCGCCGCCGCCGTCATCGTCGCCGCCGGCCCACCGGACCCGCACCCCGACCTCCACCCGGCCGCGGACGTGGGTGAGCCCGGCGACCAGCTGGTCGTGACGCTCGTCGAGCGCCGCCGCCAGCGCGCCCCCGTCGGCGAAGGCGGCGCCGAACCGGACCGGCAGGACGGCGTCCGCCGCCGCCAGCACCGCCTCGCACACCGCGGCGTGGGCGACCACCGCGGCGCGGGTCGGACGGGGTGCCCGGTCGTGGCGGGTCACGGCCGCCACCAGCCCCCGGTGGGGGACGAGCTCGACCGGGACGCCTTCGATCCCCGGCGCCCGGGCGGGCCGCCGGACACCGCAGGCGATGGCGTAGGCCGTGATCACCGGCGCGCCCCGCCGCGGCCGAGCGCCCGGGCCGTGTCCTCCGAGCAGAGGAACAGCTGCAGGCCCAGGTGGACGAGGTCGATGTCGGCCACGGACAGCGTGATGTCCCCGGTCAGCACCACGCCCTTGTCGATGACCCGGTCGATGACCTCGACGAGCGCGACGTCCTCGCCCAAGTGGTCGTTCACGGGGCGTCCCCGTCGTCCCGGCCGGCGCGGTCGTCACCGTCGTCTCCGTCGTCGTCGTCTCCGTCGTCATCGTCCAGCGGAGGCAGGGCCACGAAGTGGTGGGGCGGCCACGGGCCGGTGACCTGCACGGTCAGGCCCCAGCCGGCGTGCCGGCTCGCCAGCTCGCCCGCCCGCCGGTGGAACGCCTCGACCGCCGCGTCGTCGAGCAGGTAGGCGCCGTTCAGGATCATCTCCCCCTCGTGACCGGACAGCTCGGGGTTCTGGGGCGGGTCCGTGCAGGCGTCCACGGCCAGCTCGGACAGCGCGCCGTGGGCCTCGGCGGCCAGGTCGAGGAGGAGGCGGTGCCGCTCGTCGCGGGTCCGGCGCTCCGCCGCCCGCTGGGCCAGGTAGCTGCGACCCGCCCGGCCGGGGCCGCCCGGGTCGGCGCCCGGCGACGCCGCGGCCGCGCCCCGCTCGGCCCGCTCGGCCAGCCAGGCGTCGCAGGCGGCGGTGTCGACCAGCGCCTTGACCCCCCACTCGCTCCGGCCCGCCAGGCCGTCGACCGCGGCCCGGATCTTCTCGGCGTGCCGCCGCAGCACGGCCGCCACGCGCGGCCGGTCGTGAAAGACGGTCCCGAAGCTCAGCGGCACGACCGGCCCGGCGGCGAGCGCCCCGGCGAGGACGGCCTCGTGGGCGCGGGCGTTGGCGTCCACCCAGTCGAGGTCCTCGAGCCGGGCCCGCAGGGCCGGCTCGTCGACCTCGACCCGCGGGACCCGGGAGACGAGCGCCCGCAGGCCCGCTGCCTCCAGACCGTCGACCTCGGCCCCGAGCACGCCGGTGACGCCGACCGGCGGCTCGGCGTCCTGCGGCTGGATCCCGTAGACGTACCAGGCCCACTCGGACGCGGTACGGGCGGGCGCCGGCGTGTCGGTCGCGAGACCGTCGGACCCGGGACCCTCTGGCGCCGCCGCTTCGGCCGCTTCCTCCGCCGCCAGGCGGTCGGCCGCCCGGGCCAGGAGCGACCGGGTGATGAGCTCCTCCAGGGTGGCGGTGGCCTCGTCGACCGCCGCCCGGTAGGCCCGGTCGAGGATCGCCTCGACGTCGCGCGCCGACCGCCCCCGGAGGGCGGCGTTCAGGCGACGGAGGACGTCCTCGTCCCGCATCGCGCCTCAGCTGCGTTTCCTCGCGGTCCGCCGCGGCCGGGCGGGCGCCGCCGCCTCGTCCTTCCCTTCCCCCGCCGCCGTCCCCGCCCCCGCCGGCAGCTCGGCCAGGCGACTCTCCAGCTCGGCGACCCGGGCCTCCAGGTCGCGGCCCCGCCCGTCGCCGTCGCCGGACAGGAACGGGTCGTGGCGCCACCACGTGATGCCCATCTCCGCCGCCTTGTCGGCCGAGGCCACCAGCAGCCGGAGCTTGATCGTGAGCAGCTCGATGTCGAGCAGGTTGATGCGGATGTCGCCGGCCACGACCAGGCCCTTGTCGAGCACCCGCTCGAGCACGTCGGCCAGGTTGGCGCTCTGCGGAGCCCGGGTGATGCCGCCGCGGCGGTACGTCGTCGGTTGGTCCACGCTCACTCCCGGGTCGTCTGGTTGCGGTAGTAGCGGTGGGCGCGCTGGTAGCTGGTCACGGCGCCCGAGCCGTCGACCTCGACCTCGTAGGTGGCCAGCACGTCGGTGGTCGACGGCACCCGGGACAGCTCCAGGACCTCGATCGTGACCTGGTAGCCCCCGTCGGTCCGCTGGACGCCGGACACGGCGTCGACGGTCCGGCCCGTGAGGTCGGCCAGGGCCCGGGCGGCCGCCGCGGCCACGCCGGCGAGCGACCCCGGCTCGGGTGGCGGGCCTCCGGCCTCCGCCGGCTCCTCCTCCGGCTGCTCGGCCTCGGGTTCCGGCTCCTCCGGTTCGGCCGCCTCGGGCTCGGACGCCTGCTCGGCGTCGGCCTCGGGCTCCGGCTCCTCCGCCTCGGGCTCGGACGGCTCCGCCTCGGCGGCCTCGGCCTCGGGCTCCGGCTCCTCGGGCTCGGACGGCTCCGCCTCGGCAGCGTCCTCCGGCTCCGCCGGCTCGGCGGCCGGCTCCTCGGGCTCCGCCGCCTTGGGAGCCGGTTCCCCGTCTCCGCCGCGGTCGTGCTCCTCGATGCGCCGGAGCAGGGCCGCCTTCGTCCCCGTGGTGGGCAGCCCGCGAGCGCGGGCCGCGGCCTTCAGCTCGGCCTTGCTCAGTGCCGCCAGGTCGCTGCCGGCGTCGCCGGGCGAGCCGGCGCCGGCGCCGGTGTCGGCCGCTCGGGCGTCAGCCATCGCCCGGCTCCTCGACGAGACCCCCGTCGACCACGTCGTCGGGCACATCGTCGGCGGGCCAGAGCTCAACGCCGCCCCGCTCGGCCCGCAGCTCGCCAGCCACCAGCAGGCGCTCGACGAGGGCGTCGGCCGCCGCCTCGTGGTCGGCCTCCGACAGCTCGCCGGCCGCCAGGCGCCGGTCGAGGTCCTCGAGCTCTTGGCGGATCGCGCCCTCGTCGTAGTACTCCCGCTCGGCCGCGGCCAGCAGCTGGTCGGCGATCCACACCGTCCCGCCGACGGGGGCGCTGACCGGCAGCGTGAGCAGCGTCAGGAAAAGGCCCACGACGTCACCCCACCGGCCCGAGCTCGTCGGACGAGTCGAGCGAGCTGAACGAGTAGGGGGCGAGCGGGCCGACGTACCGGAGCCGGATCTCCGGGTGGTCCCGGGCGACGGCCCCGATCCGGTCGTCGAAGGCCCCGACGTCCGTCCGGCGCACCAGGAACGTGCCGTTGACGACCATGTGGGGGTCGAGCGGCTCGCCGGGGTTGACGGCGGCGGCCAGCTCGCCCAGCGCCGCGTAGATCTCGTCGGCGTCGTCGTCCCGCCGCCGGTCGAGGGCGGCGGCCACTTGCTCGCCGAGCCGGATCCGCTCGTAATAGGCGGCCTCAGGGTCGATGCCGGCGAGCCGCTCGTGCTGGGCGGCGAGCGCCGGCTCGGCGGCGACGAGCTGGCGGACGATCGCGTCCTCGTCGTAGCTCGCCTTGACCGCCAGCTCGACGTGCGGGCCCAGGTCGTCGAGCAGCGCGTCGAGCCGGTCGCTGTGGGGCCGCAGGATCCGGTCGACGACCGCGTCGTCGCCGTCGACCAGCGTGCCGAACCGCAGCGGCACGACGGGCCCGGCCCGCACGGCGGCGTCGAGCACACGGGCGTGCGCCCGGAGCGACCGGGAGGCGGCGCGCACGTCCTCGGGGTCGACGTCGCTGACCAGCGCGCCCAGCGACCCGCGGGCGACGAGCCGGACGGGCGCGCCCCCGACGCCCTCCACGGTCGCATCGTGCGCACCGCCGGCGGCACCGCCGCCGCCCTCGACGTCCGGCGGGGCGGCGCCCGGCCGGGTCACGCCGTAGACGTAGGTGGTGCCGCCCCCGGGTGGCTCGGACCCGGTCATTCCTCGTCGCCCTCCTCACCCCGGCCGATCGCCTCCTTGACCCGGTCCTTCGCCCGGCCGACCGAGTCACCGACGCTCTCCTTGGCGCCCTCGAGGGCGCCGCCGGCCTTGCCCTTGGCCACGCCGCGCGTCAGGTCCTGGGCGAACTCGGGCAGGTCCTTGCTCTTCTCCTCGAGCACGAGGCGGTCGACGGCCTCGGCGAAGCGCAGGTAGGTGTCGACGCTGGCGATGACGATGCGGAGGTCGATGGTGAGGATCTCGATCCCGACCAGCGACACCCGCACGTAGGCGTCGATGACCAGTCCCTTGTCGAGGATGAGGTCGAGGACGTCGTAGAGCGAGCTCGACGACGGGGTCCGCCGGACGACGGAAGAGGTGGCTGGCATCGTGGCGCGTCTCCTTCCTCGGCCGGGGTCACCGGCCGGGCGGCGGTCAGGCCGACTTGGCCTGCGGTCGGTCCTCATCGCCGGCCGACTCGTCGTCGGCCGGGATCTCACCCCGCCACTCGCCCGTCTCCTCGCCGTTCAGCTCGAGGAAGTGCTTGTAGAGGCGGAGGTCCTTGCGCACCCGGCGCCGGGCGGCGAGGAAGACGTTCCCGACCTTCTCCACGAAGCCGTTCGGGAAGTACTCCATCTCCACGTGCACGCGGGTGAGGGTCCCGTCGAGCCGATGGAACGTGACGGCGCCCCGGTTCTCGGTGCCGTCGGTGCTCTCCCAGACGATGCGCTCGTCGGGTACCTGCTCGAGGATCTTGGCGGTCCAGCGCCGGCGGGACGGGCCGATCTTGGCGACCCAGCGGGTCTCGTCATCCGCCTCGTGGTCGACCGACTGCGGGCCCTTCATGATCCGGGGCATGTCGGCGAACTGGGTCCATTGGTTGTAGGCCGTCGTCAGGGGAACCCCGACGTCGATGCCCTCCTTGATGATCAGGCGGAGCTTCTTCAGGTTCTCCTCGGCGTCCTGTCCGCCGTCGTCGCCGCCGGGCTCGGCCCCGTTTCCCCCGCCGGTCATGGACCCCAGCGCGGAGGTGACCTTGCCGACCGGGCCGCCGATCGACTTCGTGAGCGACGACGCCTGGTCGGCCACGTCGCCGACCTTCTGCATCGTCCGCTTGCCCTTCTCGGTCTGCTCGACGACCTTGTCCTTCAGCCGGCCGCCGGCCCGTTTGGCGCCGACGCCACCGGCGACGCTGGTCAGGGCGCCGACGCCGAGGGCGCCGACGCGGCCGAGGCTGGCCCAGTCGGTGCGCCGCCGGCCGACGGGGATGCCGAGGACACGGGGCCGTCTGGTGGGAAGCATCTCGCCCTCCTCTTTCGCCAATGCCCGACGCTTCCACCACACAGCGCGACAAACAAAACTACGATGGGTGGGCCTCGCCACACGGAGCGTTCCTTTCGGCCATCTCTGTGATGTCGACTGGCGTCTATCCGGATAAGCGGCCGGTCAGCGGGTAGGCCAACCGGCGGAGGCGCGGGCGGTCCGCGTCGTACCGTTTGGAGCTTCTGATGACTCTGATGGCCGACCGCTTCACCAAGCGACGCAGGGTTCTCGGCATCGGCGTGGGCAAGCCACGGATCGACTGGGCCAAAGTCGGCAAAGCGGGCGCCGCCGGCGCCGGAGCGGCATCGGCAGTGGCCGTCGGAGTCAGAAAGTGGCCTAGCGGTTTGCTCAATGGAACACGCCGGGTTTTGACCAAGGCCACCGGGCTGGTTCGGGACATACCGGGCTCGGTCGGCGACGTCGCCAGCCGCCTCGCGGGCGCCCCCGGGGAGGCCGGGGACGCAGCGACCGGGGCGGGGAAGGCCGGCGGCGCCGCCGGGACGAAGGCCGCCGGCCAGGCCGGCGAGGCCGGGAACGCAGCCGCCGGCACGGCCCGCCGGTCGGGCGGCTCGGCCCGCAAGGCCGCGGGGTCGGCCAAGGCCGGCACGGCCGCGAAGTCGTCGGCGTCGGCCAAGAAGGCATCGGGCTCGGCCAAGCGGTCCGGGAGCTCGTCGCGCAAGGCGAGCGGGTCGGCCAAGAGCGCGACCAAGAGCTCGAACCAGAACACGGCCACGGGCTCGGCCAAGAAGGCGTCGGGCTCGGCCAAGTCGGCCAGGTCCGCGGACCGCCAGTCCTGATCCGGCGGCGGCCGTCACCCGGCGGCGCCGGGCGCCCGACGTCCGCCGCGACGGCCGGCCCGCCACCGCGGCCGTCAGCCCGCCGGTCTCGACCGGACCGCGAAGGCACGGCGGCCTGACCCGGCGGCCGCCGGGGCTCGGCCGTCACCCGGCGGCTAGAAGCAGGCCTCGACCAAGCGGTCGTAGGGGTTGACCGAGCTGCCGCCGCCTGGCTTGTACTCGAAGTGGAGGTGCGGCGGCGTGCCCCGGGCGTTGCCGCTCTGGCCGACGTAGCCGATGACCGTGCCCCGCTCGACGTGGCCGGCGCCGACGTTCTCGTAGGCCGAGAGGTGGGCGCCGTAGTAGGTGTTGCCGTCGTCGCCGTAGACGTACCAGACGAGGCCGCCCAGGTTGTTCTCGCGGTGCTCGACCCGGCCGCTGACCGGGGCCACGGTGGGCGTGCCGTAGTCGGCCATCATGTCGGTGCCCTGGTGGCTGCGCCCGCCGGAGCGGGCCGCACCCCAGGTGTCGACGAAGTTGAGGCCGCCGCCCTGCACCGGGCACTCCCAGATGCCCAGCAGCTCGCGGCGGCGCCGCTCCTCCTCGAGCCGGCGCATGGCCTCGGCGAACTCGGCGGCCTCCTGGGCCTCCTCGATGGCTTGTTGCAGCTCGGCCTGGCGTTGGAGCACGCGGGGGTCGTCGGTGGCGGCGAGGTCGCCCGACTCCAGCCGCTGGCGGACCTCGAGCACGAACTGCGTCTGGGCGCTCACCGCCGCCTCGAGGTCGGCCAGCGCCGCCGCAGCCTCGGCCCGGGCCTCCTCGGCCTCGGCCAGCCGGGCGTCCAGGGTCTCGCGCTGCTCCTCCAGCGCGTCCCGCTGTTCGTCGAGCTCGGACAGCACGCGGGCCGAGTCGTCGGCGTACAGGTCGAGGATCCCCTGGCGGATCGTCGCCTCCTCCATCGTCCCCCGGAAGACCTCGACCCCGTCCTGGCTCGGCGGGTTGATGAACGCCTCGACGACCACAGCGTCGCTGCGGGCCCGGAGCTCCTCGATGCGCATCTCGGTGTCGTCCACGACCGCCTGGATGTCGGCCAGCCGCCCCTCGGCCATCGCCACCGCGGCCTCGGCCATCTCCAGCTGCTCGAGCTGGGCGCTCACGTTGTTCTGGAGGTCCTCGAGCGCGCCGGCCATCTCGGCGGGCGAGGCCGTGGCCGCGTCGACGTCGACCAGGGCGCGATCGTCGGACTCGGCGGTCCCGCGCGGGTCGTCGTTCGGGGGCGAGGCCCCGGCGTCGGTGGGCGCCGGTACGGCCAGCGCCAGGGACGTGAGTGCGGAGGTCAGCAGTGTCGTGGCGGCGATGGCGAGCGTGCGGCGGGCTCCCCAGGCAGCGGCGTCCAACAGTCCTCCTCGCAGAAGCGCCGGTCCCCGCCTCCCCAGTCGGGTGTGATCCCAGGAGACCGTCGACACGGAAACGTAACAACATCAGCACGCGCCTGTCATGGCACACGTGTCACGACCGGCCGCCCCGGTGGTCGCCGTCCTGGTCCTCCGGTCGCGGCGACTGCGGCTGCCGCCGCAGGACCCGTCGGGGCACGGCCAGGGGTACGGCGGGTACATTGCCGCCATGCCGAGGCCGCAGGCGAGGGCCGACGAGGCGCCGAGCGACAGGCTGCGCGCCATCGAGTCGGTCATCGACGCCCGGCTCGCCCGCCTCGACATGGAGACGCTGCTGGTCGAGCTGCTCGACCGGGTGCAGGAGGCGCTCGACGCCGACACCGCGGCCGTGCTCCTGCACGACGAGCCCAGCGGCGACCTGGTGGCCGCCGCCGCCCGGGGCATCGAGGAGGAGGTCCGCCAGGGCGTGCGCGTCCCGCTCGGCCGGGGCTTCGCCGGCAGGATCGCCGCCGCCCGCCAGCCGGTGACGATCGCCGACCTCGACCGGGCCGACGTCGTCAACCCGATCCTGCGGGAGCGGGGCATCCGCTCGATGCTCGGCGTCCCGCTGCTGGCCGGCGACCGGCTGCTCGGCATCCTGCACGTCGGCACGCTGGAGTCCCGGCGGTTCACCGAGGCCGACGTCGAGCTGCTCCAGGTGGCGGCCGAGCGCGTGGCCCTGGCGACGCAGGCCCGCGTGTCCGAGGTCGAACGCGAGGCTGTTCGAGTCCTGCAGCGCAGCCTGCTCCCCGACCGCCTCGCCGCCCTCGACGGCCTGGAGTCCGCCTACCGTTACATCGCCGGCGGCGAGGGCACCGTCGGCGGCGACTGGTACGACCTGTTCGCGCTGCCCGCCGGCCGCGTGTGCGTGACGATCGGCGACGTGGTCGGCCGCGGCCTGCGGTCCGCCGTGGTCATGGGCCGGATCCGCACCGCCATCCGCTCCTACGCCCTCGAGGACCACGACCCGGCCGCCATCGTCCGGCGGGTCGACGCCATGCTCCAGCACTTCCACCCCGACGAGATGGCCACGACGGCCATCGGGGTGATCGAGCCCGGACAGGACCGCCTGCACCTGACCACCGCCGGCCACCCGGCCCCCGTCCTGGCCACCGGCCCCGGCCCGGGGACCTACCTCGAGCTGCCCGTCGACCCTCCGCTCGGTGCGGCCCGCGACGCCCGGCGCCGGGCGACCTCCATCGACCTGCCGCCAGGGGCGCTGGTCTGCTTCTACACCGACGGGCTGATCGAGCGCCGGCACGTCCCGCTCGACGAGCGGGTCGACCGGCTGTGCGAGACGGTGGACGCCCGCCCGGCGCAGGACGTGTGCGCCCGCGTCATGGGCGCTCTGGTGGGGCCGGAGTCGGCCAGCGACGACGTGGCGGTGCTGGTGGTCCGCCGGGCGCCCGCCGACTGATCCCGACCGTGCGCTGAGAGGAGTCCGAGCCGATGCCTGACCAGAACGTCCTGCTCGTCGACGTGGCCGAGCGCGTCGCCACCGTGACGCTCAACCGGCCCGAGGCCCGCAACGCCCTCAACCGGGCGCTGCGCCGCGAGCTGTACCGCTCGCTGCGCGCCCTCGACGCCGACGAGGCGGTGGACGTGATCGTGCTCACCGGCGCCGACCCGGCGTTCTGCGCCGGCATCGACCTCAAGGAGCTGGGGGCCGGCGAAGCCCCGGACGACCCGTTGGCGGGCGCGGCCACCGCGGAGACCGCCGGCGAGGCCGCCGGTCCCGGCGACGCCTCGGCCACCGAGGAGGCGCCGCTCACCAACAGCCCGTTCCCCCCGATGACCAAGCCGGTCATCGGGGCCATCAACGGCCCCGCCATCACCGGCGGCTTCGAGGTGGCGCTCCAGTGCGACTTCCTCGTCGCCTCCGAGCGGGCCCGGTTCGCCGACACCCACGCCCGGGTCGGGATCATGCCCGGCTGGGGCCTGACCGTCCTGCTGCCCGAGGCCATCGGCCTGCGCCGGGCCCGCGAGATGTCGACGACCGGCAACTTCATCGACGCCGCCACCGCCCTGACCTGGGGCCTCGTGAACCACGTCGTGCCCCACGACGAGCTGCTGCCGTTCGCCAGGCGGCTGGCCGCCGACATCGTGTCCAACGACCAGCGCGGCGTCCTCCGCATGCTGCGCACCTACGACGAGGGGTCGCGGCTCACCGGCGCCGAGGCCTGGGAGCTCGAGGCCCGGGTGTCGCGCCAGTGGCAGGCCGAGACGCTCGACCCGGCCGAGATCGAGGCCCGCCGCGCCGCCGTCGTCGCCCGCGGCCGCGCCCAGACGCGCTGAGCGACCGACGGGGGCGCCCGCCGGGACCACCCGACCGGGGTCGGGGCGGACCCGACAGTGATGTCAGGTCCGTCCTACGATCCGGGACCATGCGCCTCGCCCTGAACATCGGCTACGTCGGGTCCGCTGCGCCGTCGCGCACCGTGCCCGTGGTCCAGCACGCCGAGGCCCTCGGCTACCACTCGGTCTGGAGCGCCGAGGCCTACGGCACCGACGCCATCGTCCCGCTGACCTGGGTGGCGGCCCACACGACCACGATCAACGTCGGCACCGCGATCATGCAGATGCCGGCCCGCACCCCGGCCAACACGGCCATGACGGCGGCGACGCTCGACCTGCTGTCGGAGGGCCGGTTCCTGCTCGGGCTCGGCCTGTCCGGCCCCCAGGTGGTCGAGGGGTGGCACGGCCAGCCCTACGGCAAGCCGCTGGCCAAGACCCGGGAGTACGTCTCGATCGTCCGGGAGATCCTGCGGCGGGAGTCCCCGCTCGAGCACCACGGCGAGCACTACGACATCCCCTACACCGGGCCCGGCGCCACCGGCCTCGGCAAGCCGCTCAAGCTGATCGCCCACCCCCGGCGGGCCGACATCCCCATCTACCTGGCGGCCATCGGCCCCAAGAACGTGGCCCTCACCGCCGAGATCGCCGACGGGTGGCTGCCCGTCTTCTTCTCGCCGTCCCGGTTCCGGGAGACGTACGGCGAGGCGTTCGCCGGCACCGACCTCGACCGCTTCGACATCGCCCCCGCGGTGCCGGTCGTGTTGGGCGACGACGTGCAGGCCTGCCGCGACGCCGTCAAGCCCGGCCTGGCCCTGTACATCGGGGGCATGGGGGCCCGGGGCCGCAACTTCTACAACGACCTGGCCTGCCGCTACGGCTACGAGTCGGCCGCCAAGACGATCCAGGACCTGTACCTCGACGGGAAGAAGGCCGAGGCGGCCGCCGCGGTGCCCGACGAGCTCGTCGACGAGGTGGCGCTGTGCGGCCCGCGGGAGCGCATCGCCGAGCACCTCGAGGTGTGGAAGGAGTCGCCGGTCACGACCATGATCGTCGGCTCGGCCCAGCGGGAAGTGCTGGAGACGATGGCCGAGCTGGTGCTCTGAGCCGGGGGCCCGGTCCGGCCGCCGCCTGGCCAGAGCGGCCGGCGCCGGTCGGCCTCAGCGCAGGTCGAGCCGCATCAACACCCGGGGGAAGCCGTCGAGCACCGAGTCGGTGTCGGCCACCTTCACGAACCCTGCCCGCTCGAACAGCCGGCGCGTGCCGACGTACGCCATCGTGAGGTCGACCTTCTCGCCCCGGTTGTCGACCGGGTAGCCCTCGATCGCCGGGGCGCCCCGGCTGCGGGCGAACTCGACGGCCCCCCGCAGCAGGTGGTGGGAGATGCCCTGCTTGCGGTGCCCGGGCCGCACCCTGATGCACCACACCGACCACACGTCGAGGTCGTCGACGTGGGGGATCTTGCGGTTGCGGGCGAACGTGGTCTCTCGCCGGGGGGCGACGGCCGCCCAGCCCACGACCTCGTCGCCCTCGTAGGCGAGCACGCCGGGCGGGCCCTCGGCGATCAGCTGCCGCACACGCTCACCGCGGGCGGGGCCGACCAGCTCGCGGTTCTCCTTGGACGGGAGCCGGTAGGTCAGGCACCAGCACACGTTGGCGTCGGGCCGCTTGGGCCCGACCATCGTCTTCACGTCCTCGAAGTCCGTCGCCGGTCGGGTCTCGATCGCCACCCCACCAGGAATAACAGGGCGACCGGCCACCCGGGCGCCGGCTCGCGCCGTCGCGGGCGGCGTCGCCGCCGGGGCGGGCTCAGCCCCGACGCTCGCCCACGCGGGCCAGCCCGGTCTCGTAGGCGATGACGACGAGCTGGGCCCGGTCGCGCGCGCCGAGCTTGCTCATCGCCCGGTTGACGTGGGTCTTGGCGGTCAGCGGGCTCATGATCAGCTCGGCGGCGATCTCGTCGTTGGTGAGCCCGTGGGCGACGAGCCGCACGACCTCGCGCTCCCGGTCGGTCAGCACGTCGAGCCGCTCAGGGGCGATGGGCTCGGGCGCCCGGCGCCGGGTCAGCTCGTCGATGACGCGCCGGGTGACGGCCGGGGCGAGCAGGCCCTGGCCGGCGGCGACGGTCCGCACGGCGGCGTGCAGGTCGGCGGCGTCGACGTCCTTGAGCAGGAAGCCGCTGGCCCCCGCCTGCAGCGCCTCGAACACGTACTCGTCCACCTCGAACGTGGTGAGGACCACGACCCGCACCGCGGCCAGGTCGGGGTCCCCGGTGATGCGGCGCGTCGCCGCCAGGCCGTCGACGCCCGGCATGCGGACGTCCATGAGCACGACGTCGGGCCGGGCGGCCCGGGCGACCTCCACCGCCTCGCGGCCGTCGGCGGCCTCGCCGACCACGGCGATGTCGTCGACCAGCTCGAGCATGGCCCGGAACCCGACGCGCACGACCACCTGGTCGTCGGCCAGCACCACCCGGATCGTCATCGGCTCTCCGGCGGGGCGGGCGGGGCCGACTCGGCCGGCCGGGCCGACGGCGCGGGCGGGGCGGGCTGGGCTCGCTCTGCCGACTCGGCCGGCCGCGCGGGCTGCGGAACCGGTTGCGCAGGCTGGGCCGGAAGGACGGCCCGGACGCGTTAGCCGCCGGCGGGGCCCGGGCCGTGGTCGACGTGCCCGCCGACGGCCGCGGCCCGCTCGGCCATGCCGGCCAGGCCGTAGCCGTGCGCCGATCCCGCCGATCCCCCCGTGGTGGCGGCGGGACCGGCGGGCCCGGGCGGCCCGGCCCCGTCGTCGGTCACCTCGACCTCCAGCCGGTCGCCCGCCCGCCGCAGCGACACGGCCACGTGCCGGGCGCCGCTGTGCCGCACCACGTTGGTCAGGGCCTCCTGGACGATGCGGTAGGCGGCCAACTCGACCGCGGGCGACAGGTCGAGGCCGGCCGTGCCGTCCTCGATCGTGACCGCGATGCCGGCGGCCCGGGCGGGCCCGGCCAGGTCGCCGACCTGCGCCAGGCGGGGCGCCGGGGCGGCGGGGCCGGGGCTGCCGTCGGGTCCGGGCCCGGCCACGGCGTCGGCCGGGCGGGCGTCGCGCAGCAGCGCCACCGTGGCCCGCAGCTCCTGGAGCGCGTCCTTGCTCGACGCCCGGGCCTGGGCCAGCGCCCCCCGGGCCTTGTCGGGCTGGGCGTCGAAGGCGGCGACGGCGACGCCCATGTGCACGTTGACCGCCGCCATCGTGTGCGCCACCAGGTCGTGGAACTCCTGGGCGATGCGGACCCGTTCGGCCTCGACCCGGCGCTGCGTCTCCCGCTCCCGCTCGGCCTCGGCCCGGGCGAGCAGCTCGCGGCGCAGCCGCGTGGCCTCGCCCAGCGCCAGCGGCACCAGCGGGACGAGGGTCTCGAGCACCGGGGAGCCGCCCCGGGCGCCGACGGGGTCGTCGCTCGTGAACCCGAGGATCCCCGACCACGTGGCGGACACGAGCGCGGTGGCGAGGGTCCGGCGGCGGTCGCCCTGCACGGCCACCGTGTAGAGCGCCACCATCACCGGCAGGTTCAGCAGCTCGCCGTGGTGGCCCAGCACGTACAGGCCGGTCAGCGCCCCGCCGCACACCAGCGCCACGGCCAGGGGCCAACGGCGCCGGGCCAGCAGGGCGGCGAGCGAGACGGCCACGAGCGCGTAGGTGAGCCCGTCGGCCTGGCGGGTGCCCTCCTCGTTCCACCAGGCGTCCATGGCCGTGGGGAAGGCGACGGCGGCCGCCACCGCAGCGTCGACCGCCCACGGAGGGGCGCGCCGGGCCCCGAGGCGGGCGGCGGCCACGAGCCGGTCCACCGCCCCGTCGACCCGGGCCCCGAGGCGGGCCGCGCTCCGGCCCCCGACGCGGGTTCCGGGCCGCGGTCCGGAGCGGTTCCCGGCCTGGTGCACGACCTGATCCACAGGCGAACGGTACGTCCCGGCCACGGCGATCACCCGGTTCCGAGAGCTCTTGGGCCCGACATCCGGCCCCGTCCCGGCTCAGACGTCCCGGGCCCGTAGGGCCGCCACGGCGAGCAGCACCGCGCCCGCGGTGTAGGCGGCCACGACCGCCAGCGACGGCCAGGCGCCCAGGCTCCCCACCGCCTCGGGTGTGGCGTCGGAGCTCTGGGTCAGCTTCTGCAGCACGCCGTTGAGCGAGGCGCCGCCCGCCCAGCGCTGGGCGCCGCCCAGCAGCGGGGCGACCAGGCCGGGCACCAGGACGACCGCCACGACCGCGGCCATGGCGCCGGCCGGCTGGCGGACCAGGGCGCCGACGGCCACGCCCAGCACGCCGAGGGCGGCGATGGCCAGGGCCACGCCGAGCACCGCCGGGAACGGGTCGCCGGTGGCGTGCACGTCGGCGTCGAGCAGCGCCCGGCCGATCCCGTAGGCGGCGACCGCCGCGGGCAGCGTGGCCGCCAGCGCCACCCCGGCGACGACCGTCGCCTTGGCCGCCAGCACGACGAGCGGGCGGGGGCAGGCGGCCAACGTCGTGCGGATCAGGCCGGTCCGGAGCTCGCTGGTCACCACGAGCGCCCCCAGGCCGGCGGCGACGAGCTGGGCCAGGGCGGCGCCACCCAGCAGGCTGGCGCCCAGGATCGTGTCGTCGGGCTGCACGCTTCCGGTGGCGCCCACCACGGCCGCCAGCAGAGGGAACACCGCGGCCAGGGCCAGCGCGGTGAGGACGGTGGAGCGGGTCGTGCGGAACTTGGTCCACTCGGACCGCACGGCGCACGGATAGCGGCTCGTCATCGGATGGCCTCCTGGAGGGGCGTGTCGGATCGCGGCCCGGGTGCGTCAGCCGGATGCCCGGGTGCGTGGGCCGGATGCCCGGGTGCGTCAGCCGGGTGCCCGACGGCCCGGTGCTCGACGCTCGCCGCCGTCAGCCGGCGGTAGACGTCCTCCAGCGACGAGCGCAGCGGCCGCAGCTCGTGGACGGCGAGGGCGTGGCGCGCCGCCAGCTCGCCCACCTTCGCCGCGTCCGGGCCCACGACCCGCCACCCGCCGGCCGGGTCGGGATCCACCCGGGCGCCGTGCTCCTCCAACCGGGCCCGCAGGTCGTCCGCCCGCGGCGCCCGCACGTAGGTCACGGCCGGCGAGCCGGCGGCGATGAGCTCGGCCACGGGGGCGTCGGCGATCAGGCGGCCCCGCCCGACCACGACCAGGTGGTCGGGCGGTCAGCTCCATCTCGCTCAGCAGGTGGCTGGACAGGAACACCGTGCGGCCCTCGGCCGCCAGGCCCCTCATGAGGTCGCGGATCCAGCGGATGCCCTCGGTGTCCAGCCCGTTGACCGGCTCGTCGAACAACAGCACCCCGGGATCGCCCAGCAGGGCGGCGGCGATGCCCAGGCGCTGGCTCATCCCCAGCGAGAACGTCCCGACCCGCCGGCCGGCCACGTCCGCCAGCCCGACCGCGCCGAGGACCTCGTCGACCCGCCGGGCCGGGATCCGGTTGGCGTGGGCCAACGCCAGCAGGTGGTGGTAGGCCGAGCGGCCGCCGTGGACCGCCCGGGCGTCGAGCAGGGCACCGACCTCCCGCAGCGGGGCCGGCAGCTCGCGGTACGGCCGCCCGTTGACGAGCGCGGTGCCCGCGGTCGGCCGGGCCAGACCCAGGATCATGCGCATCGTCGTCGTCTTCCCCGACCCGTTGGGGCCGAGGAAGCCCGTCACCCGGCCGGGGCGGACGGCGAATGACAGGTCGTCGACCGCCAGCCTCCGCCCGAACCGCTTGGTCAGACCCCGTACCTCCGATCATGGCGGGCACGGTACGGACGGGCCGCGGCGGGCGAATCCCCCGCACGCAGGCGGTGGCTACTGCGTCCGCAGTAGGCGACGTACGGCGCAGCGACGGGGCGTCAGGGGCGCGGCTGGCGGCCGCGGCCCTCAGCGGGCCGACGGCCTCAGCACGCCGGGCCGGCGGGGGCGGTCACCGCCTTCAGCCCGGCGCCGCACAGCGGGACGACGCAGTCGGCGGGCAGCTCCCGGCGGATCCGGCGGGCCACGGCGTAGGGCACCGCCGCCGTGGGCTCGACGAACAGGCCGCGGCGCGCCAGATCGTCGCGGGCCCGCACGATCTCGTCGTCGGCCACGACCTCGACCCGGGCCCCCACCTGGCGCACGGCGGCCACCATCTCCTCCAGCCGCGGGGGCTGGGCGATGGCGATCCCCTCGGCGATCGTGGGGCCGGCGACGTCGGCGGGCGCGGCCGCCCGCCCGTGCACGGCGTGCCACAGCGGCGCGCACGCCGCCGCCTGGGCCACGACGAACGCCGGCAGCCGGTCGACGAGCCCGGCCGCCCGCAGCTCGGCGAAGCCCTTCAGCGCGCCCAGGAACAGGGTCCCGTTGCCCGCCGGCACCACGACCGCCCCCGGGGCGGCGAAGCCGCGCTGCTCCCAGAGCTCGTAGGCGTAGGTCTTCGTCCCCTCGAGGAACAGCGGGTTCCACGCGTGGCTGGCGTAGAAGGCGCCGGTCCGCTCGACCTCGTCCTCGGCCGCCCGGGCGGCCGCCGCCCGGTCGCCGGGCACGGTCCGGATCTCGGCGCCGTGGGCCCGGGCCTGGACGAGCTTGGCCGGGCTCGTCGCCGCCGGCACGAACACGACGGCCGGGAGGCCGGCCCGAGCGGCGTAGGCGGCGATGGCGGTCCCGGCGTTGCCGCTCGAGTCGCACACGATCCGCTCGACGCCGAGGGCCGCGGCCGCGGCCACCAGCACCGTTGCCCCGCGATCCTTGAACGACAGCGTGGGCGACGCCAGCTCGAGCTTTCCGGTCAGCCCGTCGCCCAGGTCGACGAGCGGCGTGCCGCCCTCGCCCAGACCGCAGCGGGCCGCGGCGGCCTCCGGGTCGGCGAACGGCAGGGCCTCGCGGTAGCGCCACAGGCCCGGCGGACGGCCGGCCAGGTCGTCGGGCCGGAGGGGCGGGGGCGCCGGCGCCAGCCGCCACGGCCGACCGTCGGCGGGGCGCCACGCCACCGGGTCGGGGACGTACCGACCCCCGTCGACCAAGCGGAGGTCGGTGAACGGGCTGGAGGGGCTCGCCGCCACGGCACGAGGAAGTTACCGACCGGAGCCTCGCCAACGCGGGCCTCGCCAACCGGCCCCGGCCGTGCCAGGGTGGCCCCATGGCGCGGGACCCCTCGGCGCTGGCGGCGCAGTGCGACCGCCTGCGGGCGCTGCACGTGCCCAGCACGCCCCTGCTGCTGCCCAACGCCTGGGACGCGGCTACGGCCCGGGCGGTGGTCGCCGCCGGGTTCCCGGTGGTCGCCACGACCAGCGGCGGGGTGGCCAACGCGCTGGGCTACGACGACCACGAGGGGGCGCCGGCCGCCGAGATGCTGGCCGCCGCCGGCCGCATCGCCCGGGCGGTGGACGTGCCCGTCACGGTCGACGCCGAGTCCGGCTACGGGCTGGAGCCCGCCGAGCTGGTGGCCGCCCTGGCCGAGGCGGGGGCGGCGGGCTGCAACCTCGAGGACACCGACCACGCGGCCGATGCCGTGCGCGACCGGGACGAGCACGCCACCTGGCTCCGGGCCGTCCGGACGGCGGCCGACGAGCGGGGCTACCCGCTGGTGATCAACGCCCGCATCGACGTGTTCCTCGCCGGCCTGGGCCGCGCCGGCGACGGCCGGCCGGTCCTCGAGGGCGCCCAAGGCGACCTGGTCGACGAAGCGCTGGACCGGGCCCGGGCCTACGTCGAGGCCGGCGCCGACTGCGTGTACCCGATCGCCCTGTGGGAGAGGGAGGCGGTGGTCGCGTTCCTCGCCCGGGCGCCGGCGCCGGTCAACCTGCTGCCCTCGCCCCAGTCGCCGCCGCCGGCCGAGCTGGCGGCGCTGGGCGCCGCCCGCCTCAGCTGGGCCAGCTTCCTGTTCCGGACCGCGCTGGAGCGGTACGGCGAGGCGCTCGCCGAGATCGCCGCCCTGCGCTGAGCCGGTGATGATCCGGCGGTGCGTCGGCGGTCGTCCGGGACGCGCCGGCGGTGAACGCCCGCCGGGCGGCGCCGGCCGGCGGGCGGTCCGCTACGCGTAGCGGTCGACGAACCGACCGCGAGCCGGGCGACCTCGGGCCAGCCGTGGTCGATGGTCAGGGAGTGGCCGCGGCCGGGCACCGCCACGATCTCGGTCACCGCCGGGTTGCGCCGCTGCCGCTTGTAGCGGCGTGGGCGATGGCCCAGGGCACCGTGTGGTCCTCCTCACCTTCGATGATCAGCAGCGGGCCACGGTCGGGGCCGGTCGTGTCCACCTTGGCCTGCGTCCACGGGTTGAGGTTGGCGTTACCCATCTGGGCTAGCGCCAACCCCGACCCGGCGACGTGGAAGGCGGTGTACAGCTCCTGCGCCTCGTCCTCGTCGAGGGCGTTGGCCCAGCCGTAGGCGAACTGGTCGAACGTGAGCGTGAGATGGCGCGGCCCCGGGTGCGAGGGTCGACGAGGAACCGACCCAGCCCCTTGAGCACCGAGGCCGGCCGCGGCAGGACACCCCGGAACACCCCGGGATCGATCGCCACCGTGACCGCCGACAGGCCCCGGCCGGCGAGCGTCTGCGCCAGCAGGCCGCCGGTCGAGTAGGTCGCCACGGCTACGGCTGCCGGGCCAGCCAGTCCTCGAAGCGGGTGGCCGCAAGCCGGGCGCCGGCGTCGGGGACGAGGCTGCGCTCGTCGAGGCGGGTGCCGAAGTAGCGGGCGTCGGGGTCGGCGACGACCCGACGGGGGTCGTGGCGGGCGGCGAGCGCACCCCGGACCAGCTCGTCGAAGCGGAACTGGTCGGGCCCGGCGATCTCGACCCGCCCCATGAGCGGCGGGGCGACCGCCACCTGGCCGACGGCGGCGGCGACGTCGTCGGCGGCCATGGGCTGGAACAGCACCGGGGGTAGGCGCACGACGTCGTCCTCGGTGGCGCCGTCGGCGATACGGCCGACGAACTCGAAGAACTGCGTGGCCTGCACGATGGAGTACGGGATCGACGAGTCCTCGATGAGCGCCTCCTGGGCCACCTTGGCGCGCATGTAGCCGCTGTCGGGCAGGTCGGCGTCCCCGACGATCGACAGGGCGACGTGGTGGCCGACGCCGGTGGCGGCCTCGGTGTCGAGAAGGTTGCGAGTCGAGGTCTCGAAGAACTCGAGCACGGCCGCGTCACCCCAGGAGGGGGCGTTGGAGACGTCGACGACCACGTCGGCGCCCTGGAGGGCGACGGCGAGACCCTCGCCGGTGAGCGTGTTCACGCCCGTGTCCGGGGCGGCGGGGACGGCATCGTGGCCGTGGGCGCGGAACCAGGCCAGGAGCTTGGAGCCGATGAGCCCGGTGCCGCCGATGACGACGATCTTCATGGTGAGCCTTTCCGTTGGTGCGGGGGTGGGGGGTGTCAGGGCAGGCCGGGGTGTCGGGGCAGGTCGGGGTGTCGGGGCAGGGACGGTGCCGCCCGGAGCACGGCCGAGGCCTCGCCGGCGTCGTGGTACTCGCCGACGACGACCTCGCCGTCGTAGGTCCCGTGTCCGTAGAGGACCCAGGTCGACTCCGCGACCTGGACCTGGCCGGCGACCTCGATGCCGACCGCGAGCAGCTCGGCGAGGCCGGCGAGGTGGGCGCCCACCCGGTCCCGGCGGGGGCCGGGACCGTCGGGGGCGGGCAGGGCGGGTGTGACGGACATGGCGGGCCTCCGTCCGGGGCGACGGCCGGCGCGGTCAGACCGCAGCCAGGGCCTCGCGGATGGTGGCGGTGACGGCGTCCGGCTCGGAGACGCTGAGGGCGTGCGACGCCCCGGCCATCTCCCGGGACGCCTTGGCGCCGGCGCGGTCGGCCATGAACCGCTGGAGGGCGACGGGGATGTTCAGGTCCTGGTCGCCGAACACGAACCACGACGGCCGCTGGCGCCACGCCGGCGTGGCGGTGGGCAGCCCCTCGGTGAGGGCCGCCTCGGTCGCCGGCCGCTGGGTCGCCGCCATGAGCGCCGCCTGCTCGGCCGGCAGGTCGGCGCAGAACTGGTGTGGGTACAGGTCGGGGCGGATCGCCAGCTCGGTCCCGCCGCCGGCCACCGGGTAGGCGACCAGGGCGTCGCCGAGGGTGCTGCCGGGGAACACGCTCGACAGCTCGAACGCCGACTCCCCCTGGTCGGGGGCGAACGCCCCGACGTACACGAGGGCGGCGACCGCGTCGTTGCCGGCGGCGGCCTCGGTGATGACCATCCCGCCGTAGGAGTGGCCGACGAGCACGACCGGTGCGTCGGCGGCGGCGACGACGGCGCGCACGTAGGCGGCGTCGCCGGACAGGCTCCGCAGCGGGTTGGCGGCGGCCAGAACGGCGCCGCGGCCGCCGTCGGCGGCCGCGGCCCGCAGCCGCTCGATCACGGGGTTCCAGCTGGCGGACTCGGCGAAGGCGCCGTGGACGAGCACGATGGTCGGGGTGTGGTCGGGCATGGGGCTCACTCCCAGATGGCCGGTGGGCGACAGGAGAAGCGTCCGCCCGCGCCGGGCCCGCTCGCTTCCGTGAGAGTCCCGAGCCCGGGCCCCAGTCGGCGCCCCGGGTCCTGACCGGCGTCCCCGGGCGGCCCGGGCGGCCCAGGCCCGAGGACGCCCGGCGCGGCCGGCGGCGGGCTACGCCGTGCCCCGGTCGAGCTGGTCGAGGGCGTCCCGCAGCTGCCGCCGGGAGCGGATGCCGAGCTTGGTGAACACCTTGTGGAGGTGGTACTCGGCGGTCCGGGGGCTTATGAACAGCCGGGCGCCGATCTCGGGGTTGGTGTGGCCCTCGGCGGCCAGCCGGGCCACCTGGGCCTCCTGGGGCGTGAGGACGTCCGGCGCCGCCACGCTCCGCTTGCGCACGGTCTCGCCGGTCGCCGCCAGCTCCCGGCGGGCCCGGGCGGCGAACGCGTCGGCGCCGAAGCGGCCGAACATGTCGTGGGCGGTGCGGAGCTGGGCGCGGGCGTCGGTGCGCCGCTGCTCCCGCCGGAGCCACTCGCCGTAGACCAGGTGGGCGCGGGCCAGGTGCACGGCGACGCGGGTCCGGGCCAGGCGGGCCACGGCCTCCCGGTACAGGGCCTCGGCCTCCTCGCCGCCGCCCAGCAGCGCCCGCGATCGGGCCTCGATCCCGAGCGCCCAGTCGGTGCCGCTGGCGCGGGTCCGCTCGGCCAGGCGGTCGAGCGCGGGGGCGGCGACGTCCGGCCGGTCGCTGCGGGCGGCTGCCTCGATCAGCTCGATCAGGGCCCACGCCACCAGGCCCAGCTCGTCGTGCTCGCAAGCGGCGCGGGCGGCCGCCAGCGCCACCTCGTACTCGCCGAGGCCGTTGTGGAGGACGGCCCAGGCGTACTCGCCCCACGTCAGCCCCCGGCCCTCACCCCGGTCGGCGGCGTTGGGGACGGCGAGGTCGACGAGGCGGGACGTCTCGGTCCGGGCGCCGCGCCAGGCGGCGAGGAGGACCCGGGTGTACATGAGCGGTGCGCCGCCGATGGACCGGTTGAGCGCCCCCGCCTCCTCGATCAGCGCCGCGGTTGCGGCGAACTCGCCGGCGTGCAGGTGCGTGCCCGACCGGTAGGTGAGCGCCAGGGGCAGCACGGCGAGGGCCCCGCTGTCGCGGGCCACCCGGACCTGACGCTCGGCCAGCTCCTCCCAGGCGGCGTCGTCCCACACCTCGGCGGCGATGCGGCAGGCCAGCCAGTGCCAGCGGACGTCCTCGCCCTGGGACCGGGCGGTCGCTCGTCGGGCCGGGGTCCCGGGCGGGGCGGCGTCCCCGGGCCAGCCGGCGACGGCGGGCCGGCCGGCCTCCGGCGGGGCCGCCTCCCGCTCGGCGGCCTCCCGCCGGACCGCGGCCAGGGCCCGCCGGAGCGGGACGAGCCCGGCGACGTAGCCCTCGGCCAGGCGGCGGGCCACGCCGTCCAGCAGAAGGTCGACCGCCCGCGGCGGCCCGGGCCCCGGAGGCGCGGCCCGGGCGGCCGCGGCCAGCTCCGCCACGCCGGGTTCGCCGCCGAGGCGGCCGGCGAAGATGGCGGCGCCGAGCGCGTCGAGGTGCGTCTCGCGGGCCAGCGCGGCGTCGAGCGGCTCGAGGCGCTTGGCCGCCGCGAACAGGAGCGGCGGGGCGTCGCGGCCGCGGCGCCGGGCGAAGGCGATCTCGGCATGGAGGCGGATGAGGCGGGCGCGGTCGAGCCGGCCGAGCGGGCACAGGTCGGCGGTGGCGAGCAGGGCGGTGGCGCCGTCGGGCGAGCCGGCGTCGAGCTTGGCCTGGGCGGCGGCCAAGGCCCGGCGGCCCCGGCGGGCGGGGTCCGCCGTGAGCTCGGTCGCCCGCTCCAGGAAGGCGGCCGCCGCCGGCACGCCGCCGCGGGCCTGCGCCCGGGCCGCGCACCGCTCCAGCTCGGCGGCCACGTCCTCGTCGGGCTCCGGCGCGCCGTGGGCGCGGTGCCAGGCCCGGCGGTCGGGATCGACCTCCGGGTCGGTGGCGGCGGCCAGCGCCCGGTGGGCCGCCCGGCGCTCGGGGGGCGTGGCGGCCCGGTAGACGGCGGCCCGCACCAGCGGGTGCCGAAACCGCACCCGCGCCCCCAGCTCGATCAGCCCGGCGGCCTCGGCCGGGACTGCCGCCTCCCGGCCGATCCCCTGCCGCTCGGCGGCGCGCCACAGCAGGGGCACGTCGCCGACCGGCTCGGCGGCCGCCGTGAGCAGGAGCGTCCGGGTCATCGGCGGCAGCGGCGCCAGCCGACGCAGGAAGCTCTTCTCGATGCGGCTGGCCAGGGGCTGGGCGTCCGGGCGCCCGAACCCGCCCGCCAGCTCGGCCCCGGTCAGCCCCCGGGGCAGCTCCAGTAGGGCGAGCGGGTTGCCGCGGGTCTCGGCGACGATCCGGTCGCGCACCCGCTCGTCCAGCCGCCCGGGGGTGGCGGCGTCGAGCAGCTCCCGGGCGTCGTCGCTCCCGAGGCCCCGGACCGCCAGCTCGGGGAGGCCGGCCAGCTCGCGCTCGCGCCCGGCGCCGATCGCCGGGTCGGGCGTGGCGGCGCCCGTGGCATCGAGCGCGGCGGCGCCCGTGGCGCCGGGCGCGGCCGTGCCGCCGGCCTCGGGCGTGTCGCTCGGCTCCCGCACGACGAACACCAGCGCCACCGCCTCGGCCAGGAGCCGGCGCGCCGCGAAGGCGAGCGCCTGGACCGAGGCCCGGTCGAGCCACTGGGCGTCGTCTACCAGGCACACGAGCGGCTGCGACCGGGCCACCTCCGACAGCAGCCCGAGCAGGGCCAGGCCGACGAGGAAGCGGTCGGGCGCCGCCCCGCCGTCCAGGCCGAACGCCGTGCCGATGGCGAGGCGCTGGGGCTCGGGGAGGCGCTCCACGCCGCCGAGCACCGGCGCGCACAGCTGGTGGAGCCCGGCGAACGCCAGCTCCATCTCGGATTCGACGCCGGCGGCCCGCTCGACGCGGCACCCGGCGGCCCGGTCCGCCACGTAGTCGAGCAGCGCGCTCTTGCCCACCCCGGCCTCGCCCCGCAGCACCAGGACCTGGCTGTGGCCTGCCCGCAGGTCGGCCAGCAAGCGGTCGAGCCGCTCGCACTCGGACCGCCGGCCCCGGAGGCGAGGGCTCGCCTGCGCATCGAACATGGGCGTACCGCCTGCCTGGGGGACCGTCCGGCGGGCGCCCTGGTGCGGAACTGCGGCCGGGCCCGGTGCGACCCGCGCCAACGCGCCCACCCGGCAGGCTACGACGGATCCCGCGGTCCCACTAGGGAGCGGACCGGGGTGCCCGACGGAGGCGACCGTCGAGCGCCGGCGCGACCGTGGCGGAGCCGCCGGTCAGAGCGCCTGGCCTGCGGCCCGGTCGGCGACCGGGCCGACCGGCGAGAGGACCGCCCGTGACGATGTACCTGCCCAACCCCGACGTCCAGCCCACCGGCGCCGAGATCGTCGAGTTCCTCGACGCCCCGCCCGACCCCGCGCCGCCGCTCGGCACCGCAGCCCCGCCGGTCCCCGCCCCGGGCGACGGCGAACCGGCCCGCGGCGACGACGGGTCGGAGTCCGAGCGCACGGCTGCATCGTTGGGGCACGCCCGCACGAGATCTGCGCCGCCCTCGAGGTCGCGGTCGACGGCCTGAACCGACGAAGGATCGACCGAGCCGTCAGGGGCCGGGGTCGGTCCCGACGTGCCCGGTCCGGGGCATGGGCCGGCAGCGCGGCGGATGCGTGCACCCTGGGCGTCAGGCTGTTGCACGTCGAGGGAACCACACGTGAAGCGACCGATCGGGCAGATCCTCACCGACCTGGCCGCCGCCGCGCCGGACCGGCCGGCGGTGACCTGCGGGGGCGAGACCGTCACCCGAGCCGAGCTGGAGTCGGCCGCCAACCGCCTGGCCCGCGCCTACGAGCGGCTGGGTGTGACCGAGGGCCGGTTCGTCACGATCGCGCTGCCCAACGGCATCGAGTTCGTCACCGCCTGCTTCGCCGCCTGGAAGCTGGGGGCCGTCCCCCAGCCCGTCTCGTCCCGGCTGCCGGCCCGCGAGCGGGACGCCATCGTCGAGCTCGCCGACCCGGCCCTGGTCGTCGGCGTCGACGGCCCCGGGAACACCGACGGCCCGGCGGGGGACGAGGGCGCCGGGCGCGCCACCCGGCCAACGGTGCCGCCCGGCTTCCGGCCCGACCCGACGCTCAGCGACGCGCCGATCGAGCCGGTGCGGGTGGCGCCGACCTGGAAGGCGCCGACGTCCGGCGGGAGCACCGGCCGGCCCAAGCTCATCGTGTCGGGCCAGGACGGCGCGATCGACCCCACGATGGGCGAGGCCTACGGCATGAGAGCCGACGGGGTCCAGCTCGTGCCCAGGCCGCCCTACCACAACGCCCCGTTCAGCCAGTCGACGCTCGGCCTCTACCTCGGCCAGCACCTCGTCGTGCTGGAGCGGTTCGACCCCCACGCCGCGCTGGAGGCCATCCAGGCCCACCGCGTCGAGTGGGTCAACTTCGTGCCCACGATGATGCTACTGATCTGGTGGGTGCTCGAGGCCGAGCCCGGCCGCTACGACCTCAGCTCCCTGCGCACGGTCTGGCACATGGCCGCCCCCCCTGCCCCGCCTCGCTCAAGGAGGCCTGGATCGGCCTGGTCGGCGGCGACCGGCTCATGGAGCTGTACGGCGGCACCGAGCTGCAGGCCTACTGCGTCGTCAGCGGCACCGAGCGGCTCGAGCACCGGGGCACGGTGGGCCGGCCTGTCTTCGGCGAGATGGTCGTGCTCGACCCCGATGGCCGCCGGCTCCCGCCGGGCGAGATCGGCGAGATCTACATGCGCCGCTCCGCCATCCGCGGTCGCGAGGCCGCCCTGCTGGCCGCACCCGCCGAGGGGCCGGGCGGCTGACCGGGACGGCCACGGGGACGACGGCCGTCGTCACCGGCGCCGCTCGGACCGCCCGGACGCGCGATCGGGCCGGTGGTCCCGGTAGTCAGGGGCCATGATCGTCTTCTACTCGAACAGGCTCGGGTGCCTCGGGTCGCTGCTCGTGTCCCTCGTCCTGTCCGGGCTGCTGATCCTGCTCGTCCTGGCGCTCCGCTAGCCGATCCGACCCGGACCGGCCGATCCACCACGTGCGCGACGACGTGGCCGACCCGCTGTGGTGGGACGTCGGCTTCCTGGCGGTGGGCGTCGCCCTTGCGGCCGTCGGGCTGACGCTGTCCCGCTCGGCGACCCGCCGGGCCGCGCCCGCCGGCCTAGCGACCGGGGACCGGCGGCGGGTCGACCTCAGGACGGCGCCGTGCGGCCGCGGGGCGCGTTCCGGTCGATGGTGAAGAGGGACGTGACGCCGGCCATGTCGAGGATCCGCAGGACCGCCGGGGTCGGGCGGGCAAGGACGATCTCGCTCCCCCGGGTGGCGAGGTGGTTCTGGGCCTTGACCAGCACGTGCAGGCCGGTGGAGTCCATGAACGTGAGGCCGTCGAGCTCGACCGTGATCGAGCCGCAGGTCGGGTCGTCGACGAGCGCGGCGAGCGCCTCCTCCAGGACGGGACCGGTGGAGAGGTCGAGCTCGCCCTCCACGGTCACCACCGCGCCCTCGTGGTCGCGACGGGTGCGCAACGCCAGGAGGTCGGCACCGGGCTCGACATCACTTCCACAATCATTCATCTGCCGACCGTCCATCGCTCCACACTGGCATGACACCCGGCCAGCAGGCAACTGCTTGTGGAAGTTTAGATGAGGTATTGCTCAGGGAGTAGGCTGGGCCAATGGAGTCGTCGGGGTCGGAACCCGTGTACAGCATCGGGGCGGTCGCTCGCATGCTGAACCTGACGACCACGACGCTGCGCTCCTGGGAAGATCGCTACGGCGTCGTGCGGCCGGCGCGGAGCGCGGGTGGCCAGCGGGTGTACTCGCGCGACCAGGTCGACCAGCTCCGCTTCGTCCAGCGCCTGATGGCGGGTGGCCTGCCGCCGGCCGACGCCCACCGGATCCTGGCCAAGCGGCTGGCCGATGGCATGACGCTCGTGCCCGAGGCCCCCGACGGGTCGAGCGCGTCGATCCTCCTCGCCGAGCGCGACACCTACACGGCGCAGATGATCGACTACCTCCTGCGCACCGAGGGGTACGAGGTGACCATCGCGCTCGACGCCCAGGACGCCCGCCAGCTGTACGCTGAGACCGCCCCCTCGCTGGTGGTCGTCGAGCTGGTGATCTCGGGCGGCGTCGGCCTCCAGCTCTGCCGCGACCTCGCGGTGGCCGGGGCCCGCATCCTCGCCGTGTCCAGCGTGGCGCTGGGCGACGCTGCGCTGGCGGCCGGGGCCGAGGCCTTCCTCCAGAAGCCGTTGGAGCCGTTGCAGACGCTCTCCACCATCAAGGACCTCCTGGGCACGAGCGCGCTGGCGCGGGGCGGCGACGGCTCGGGGGCCGCCGAGGTCCCCGGCGCCGACGTCGCCGAGGGCGCCCGCTCGGCCCGTCCCACCGCCCGCCTCACCGACACGGGCGGCCGGCCGTGACCGACCGCCTGCCCAGCGGGGTCCACCGCCTCGACGACGTGTTCGGCGGCGGCCTGCCGGCCAACAGCATCACGCTGGTGGCCGGTGCACCCGGGACCGGCAAGACGATCCTGGCCGAGCACTACGTGTTCCACAACGCCCACGCCGACCGCCCGGCCTTGTACTGCACGACCGTGTCCGAGCCGCTGGACAAGCTGCTGCGCTACGGCCAGTCGCTCGACCTGTTCGACCCGGAAGCGATCGGGACCGCCGTCCTGTTCGAGGATTTGGGCGGCCCTCTGCACGACGGCGGCCTCGACGCCGTCCTCGAGCGGCTGGCCAAGCTGATCCGGGAGCACCGCCCGTCGCTCGTCGTGATCGACAGCTTCAAGGCCTTCCGCGCCTTCGCCGACGACGACGGCGCCTACCGGCGCTTCGTCCACGGCGTGGCCGGGATGCTGAGCGCCATCGCCGTGTCCGCCTTCCTCCTCGGCGAGTACACCGAAGCCGACGTCGGCGCGGCCGCCGAGTTCGCGGTGGCCGACAACGTCGTGTTCATGGCGCTGGCCCAGACCGGTCCCCGGTCGCGGCGGGTGCTCGAGGTCCTCAAGATGCGGGGCAGCGACTTCGCGTCCGGCGAGCACGGCTACCGCATCTCGCGGCACGGCATCGAGGTCTACCCCCGGATCGCCGACCCGCTCGACCCCAGCGTCTACGACCCCGAGCCGGTCCGGATCCCGAGCGGCATCGCCGCCCTCGACGAGCTGCTCCAGGACGGCTACTGGCGGGGCGCCACCACCCTGGTCGCCGGGCCCACCGGCTCGGGCAAGACGCTCATGGGCCTGCACTTCATCTACGGGGGCATCGCCGCCGGCGAGCGGGGCATCTTCGCCACCCTGCAGGAGAGCCGCAGCCAGCTGAACCGCGTCGCCCCCGGCTTCGGCTGGTCGCTCGACGACGAGGGGATGATCCTCAACAGCGCGTCGCCGGTCGACATCCAGATCGACCAGTGGCTCCACGACCTGTTCGAGCAGGTCGAGTCCACCGGCGCCCGCCGCCTGGTCATCGACTCGCTGAGCGACCTGGCCACCGCCGCCGGCGAGGCGCAGCGCTATCGCGAGTACCTGTACTCCCTGGTGCAGCGGTGCGCCCGGCGGCAGATCAACCTGCTCATGACGCAGGAGATCACCGAGCTGTTCGGCACCAGCCAGCTGTCCGACTTCGGCGTCTCGCACCTGTCCGACAACGTGATCATGCTGCAGTACGTGCCGGACAAGGGACGGCTGCGCCGGGGCCTCACCGTCCTCAAGGCCCGGGCCAGCTCCCACGACGTCGGCACCCACGAGTTCACGATCGACGAGCGGGGGATCGTGTTGGCCGGGCCGCTCGACGTGGAGCGTTGAGGGCCGGGGCCGGCGGGCCGACGGGGCCGGGGGCCGGCGGGCCGGTCGCCCAGCGGGCGAGGCTCTCTGGGGCACGGCCGAACGGGCGGCTCAGCCGGCAGTGAGGACGGCTCGGCCGGCGGGCATGGCCGGCGTCGCTGACGCCGGCGTCACACCGGTGCGGTAGGGATACCGCAGCGGACAGGACCCGGCCCCGGTGGCCGGAGAAAGGGCGGACGATGACTGATCAGGGCCCGTACGGCGGGAGCACGCCCGGCGCGCCGTATCCGAGCTACCCGCCGACCCCGCCGGCACCTCCCCCGGGACCGCCGACCTGGCCGCCGGCGCCGCCAGCGCCTCCCTCCGGGCCGTCGACGCCCCCTCCGCCGCTGGGCCCTCCCCCTCAGGGACCGGTGGCGGGTCCCCCGCCGGCCGCGCCGCCGACACCGGGCCGGCGGCGGCCCTGGCCATGGGTCGTCGCCGGCGCCGCGCTGGTGGTGGTCGTCGTCGTGATCGCCGCCGCCGTCGGCCTGTCGGACGGCGACGGTGGCGAGACGACGACCGACCGGACCGCGACCACCGCGTCACCCGGCGCCGGTACCGAGACCACGCAACCGGTGGCGTCCGGCCCACCCGCGGCACCCGCCGGCGTCCCCGAACCCGTGGTCGAGTACTTCGAGGCGTTCGCCGCCGACGACCTGGCGTACATGCAGGCGGTGCTCGACCACGCCGCGGAGGGCTCGCCGGCGGCGCTCTACGCCACGCACCAGATCGCCGTCACCCGCGCACTCGGACCGGACGGCGTGCCGACCACGGTCGACGTCGACGACGACACCATCGTGCTGCGGGCCACGGCCACCGACCCGAGCGGCCAAGAGGTCGAGCTGAGCGCCACGTTCGGGGACTTCGAGATGGACGGCGACCGGCTGAGCACGTTCACCGTCGACGGCGTCCCGCTGGCGGACCGCATCCGGGTCGGCGACCCGGCCGGCGTGTCCGGCAACGGTGTGACGGTGCGCATCGTGACGGCCTACGTGACGCCCCGAGGCGACCTCTGGCTCAACGTCGACATCGCCAACACGCGGGGCGACGTCGTCGAAGTGGCCGACTACGACTGGGCCCTGGTCACGCCGGACGGGCGTCAAGTCGATCCGAGCGAGAACGTGTGCTGCCCGACCGCGCCGTCGGTGGGGCCCGGCGCCACCGCTGGGCACGTCGTGGCGTTCGAGCAGGTGGGCCTGGGCGGCACGTTCCAGTTCGTGGCGTTCAGCGAGGACTTCATGACCGAGATCCGCCTCGAGGTGCCGGTGCCCGGGTGAGACCGGCTGATCCGTTCATCAAGGACCTGGCCCGGCGCGCATCGCGACGTCCCCAGGCACGATCGTCGGGCCGGCGCTGCGGGAGGGGAGCGTCGCCCTCAGACGGGCCGTGAGCGCGGGGCCCTACTCGATGTCGACGTGGGGGAGGATGCGGTCGAGCCAGCGGGGGAGCCACCAGTTGGCGGGACCGAGCAGCTCCATGGTGGCGGGGACGAGGACGAGCCGGACGACGGTGGCGTCGACGAGCACGGCGACGGCGAGCCCGACGCCCAGCATCTTCACGGTCGGGTCGGGGTTGGGCACGAACGCCAGGAACACGCTGATCATGATCAGCGCGGCCGACGTGATGACCCGGGCGGTGCTGGCCAGGCCGTTGACGACGCTGGCGAGGTTGTCGCCGGAGCGCTGGTAGTCCTCGCGGATCCGGGACAACAGGAAGACCTCGTAGTCCATCGACAGGCCGAAGAGGATGGCGAACATCATCATCGGCACGAAGGCGACGATCGGGACGGTCTCCTCGAGGCCCACGAGGCCCTTCTGCCAGCCCCACTGGAAGATGGCCACCACGACCCCGTACGACGCCCCGATCGACAGCAGGTTCATGACCGCCGCCTTCAGGGGCACGAAGATCGACCGGAACACGACCATCAGCAGCAGGAACGAGATGGCGATGACCGCCCCGATGAAGGCGAGGAGCCGGTCGGCGATGCGGTCGCTGAGGTCGATGAACGTGGCGGTCGATCCGCCGACGTAGGCCGTGGCGCCGGTACCCGAGGTGGCGTCGGGCAGCACGTCGTCGCGCAGCTTCTGCACGAGGTCGTCGGTGCGGGGCGAGTCCGGGGCGGTCGTCGGGACGACCACGATGACCGCCGCGTCCTGGTCGTCGTTGATGTTGGGCGGGCCGACCCGGTCGACGCCGGACGTGTCGGCGAGCGCCTGCCGCACGCTGGTCGGCGTGTCAGTGTCGCCCGTGTCGAGCGCCAGGGCCACGAGCAGCGGACCGTTGGTGCCGGGCCCGAAGCCGGCGGCCAGTAGGTCGTAGGCCTGGCGCTGGGTGGTGCTCTTCGGGTCGGTGCCGTCGTCGGCCATGCCGAGGCGCATCCCCAACACCGGGGACGCCAGGGTGAGCAGGACCGCCAGGCTGGCGACCACGGCGGTCCACCGGTGGCGGGAGATGAAGCGGGCCCAGCGCTGCCAGCCCCGGCCCTCGACGGAAGCCGCCGCGTCCCCGCCCTCGGCGACCGCGGCACCCTCGCCCTCAGCGCTCCCGCCATCCGCGCCCCCGGCGCCCACCCGGCGCCCCTGCCCCAGACGCGGCAACCGCAGGCTGTCGATGTGCCGCCCGATGAGCCCGAGCAGCGCCGGCAGCACGGTCAGGGCGGCGAGGATCATGATGGCGACCGTGACAGCGGCGGTGATCCCGAGCCGGGTCACGTACGGGATGCCGGCGATGCCGAGCCCGAGGATGGCGATCACGACCGTGCACCCCGCGAACAGCACGGCCTGCCCGGCGGTGGCGAGGGCGTGGCCGATCGACGGAACGACGTCCATGCCGTCGGCCAGGTTCTGGCGGTGGCGGGTGACGATGAACAGCGAGTAGTCGATGCCCACGCCCAGGCCGAGCATCGTCGCCAGCGTCGGGGCCACGGTGCCGATGTCGGTGAGCGCGGCGACCAGCCCGACGACCGACAGGGCCACCGCCAGGCCCACGAACGACGTCACCAGCGGCAGCGTCATGGCCACGACCGACCCGAAGGCGATGAGCAGGACCACCACGGCGACGGCGACGCCGATCCGGTCGCTGTCGCCGGGGTCGACCCGGTTGGCGTAGTCGACGACCGGTCCCCCGTACTCGACCCGCAGCCCGGCGTCGACCAGCGGCTGCGAGGCCCGCTCGAGGTCGGCGAACGTGTCCCCGCCCAGCTCCTGGGCCCGGGTGTCGTACTGGACCTGGATGTAACCGATCGTCTTGTCGTCCGACTCGAAGCCCGAGCTGACGTCCGGGGTGAGCGGGCCGGTGACGGACGTGACGTGGTCGAGGTCGGCCAGCGCCGACTGGGCCCGGCCGATGGCCGCCGCGTTGTCGTCGTCGGTGATCTCGCCCGACCGGGTCTGGAACACGACGTTGGCCGAGTCGCCGGCCTCGGACGGGAACTTGGCGTCGAGCAGGTCCTCGGACGCCTCCGACTCCGACCCCGGGACCGAGAACACGTCGTCGGTCTCGCCGCCCCAGGCGCTCGCCCCCACCACGAACCCGGCGACGACCACGGCCGCCAGGGCGAGAACGACCCAGTGCCGCCGAGCGGCCGCCCTCCCCAGCAGACCGAGGAACCGCGCCATCCCGCCTCCGCTGCCTGTCGCCGGTCTCGACGGTAATCCCGCACCGGGCCGGCAACCAGGGGCGAAGCGTGCGGACACCGCTCCCCAGCGTGGCGGACGGACCGAAACAGCCACGCAGCCGCCCCCCGAGCCTTGTCGGTTAGGGCCGGCGGGACGGGGAAGCGGTCGGTCTACCGAACGAGGAGGCCAGAGCCTGTGAGTGGAGTCCAAGAGTCCATCGACGTCGAGGTACCGGTCGAGACCGCCTACAACCAGTGGACCCAGTTCGAGGAGTTCCCCGAGTTCATGGAGGGCGTCGAGTCGGTCACCCAGCTCGACGACACCCACCTGCGCTGGAAGGCGGACATCGGCGGCACCCACCGGGAGTGGACCGCCGAGATCGCCGAACAGCGGCCCGACGAACGGGTGGCGTGGCACGCTGTCGACGGCGCCACCAACGCCGGCGTGGTCACGTTCCACCGCCTCGCCGACGACAAGACCCGGGTGATGCTCCAGCTCGAGTTCGAGCCCGAGGGGCTCACAGAGACGATGGGCGACAAGCTCGGCTTCGTCAGCCGGCGCGCCAAGGGCGACCTGGAGCGCTTCAAGCAGTACATCGAGGCCCGGGGCCACGAGAGCGGCGCCTGGCGGGGCGAGGTCGATCGCCCGCCCACCCGCTGAGGCGGGCCGAGCCGCGATGAGCGTGGAATCCGAGTCGGCGGCGGACGGGGTGGCCGGCGGTGCGGACAGGGCGGGCGGCGCCTCACCCCTGCCGCCCGACGACCGCTGGTCCCGGCCGCCGGGCGTCACCGACGCCACCGTGGTGGCCTGCGGAAAGCTCGGCGAGGCCCTGGAGTGGCTCGAGCGGGCTCGGGGGCGCCTCTACGACTTCCACCAGATGATCGGCCGGGCCGACTTCCTGTTCGGCGACGCCAGCGAGCTGCTCGCCGAGGCGGGCCACCAGGAGCTGGCCGACCTGGTCGAGCGGGACGTCGTGGGGCGCAACGTCCTCGCCGGCCGCTGGAGCTTCCAGATCGTCGAGGACTTCGACGACGGCTACTACCAGCCGATCGCAGACGTCGAGGCCCGCGTGCGCAACGACCTGGTCGGCGGCCGCCGCCACGTGTACGAGGCCGAGCTCAAGGAGGAGCGGCGCACCCACGGGCGGCGCCGCCACGAGAGCCGCCCGTCCGAGGGCGGGACGGCCGGCGACGGCGGCGTGGCCGGGGCCGGCTGACCCGCGCCCGACCGGCGGCCGGGCGGCGCGGCCGCCGGCACGCCGCCCGCGCGCCGAGCCGAACCAGCTCGAGACGTTGGTGCGGCGCTACCTGGCGTCGGACGCGGCGGCGGGCGACGCGGCGAACGTGAAGGCCGCCCGGCCGGCGGCGTCGTGGACCGCACGGACACCGATGGCGGAGCCCCTCTTCGACTGGGCGCCGGGCGGGTGGTGTTCGGCTGCGACGGCCTGCTCGTCGTGGACGCCGAGCCGTGCTGGACGGTCGTGGCGCCCCACGACGACCGGGGTCGGTGCGGCCGAGCCAGAACGCGCCCGCGGTGCTCGCCGGCACCATCCGCTCGGCCGGGCACCGGGTCCTGCGCCAGGCCCAGCAGCGGGGCGTGGTCGAGTTCGCCCCGAAGCCGGTGCGGGTCGTCGACCGGCGCCGCCTTTGGTCGCTCGCCCGCTGGGCGGTCACCGGCGCCGGGGGCCGGGACGACCCGCTTGGGCGGCGGCGCCGGCGGGAGCGGCCGCCGCCGACGGGGCCGTGGCCGCCGACGGCCCCGCGGCGGCCGGGGGCGGTTCCTCGGCCGCCGGGGGCCGGAGCCGCTCGGCGGCGACGTAGGCCACGGCGACGGCCACGATGGCGAGCGGCATGACGTCGAGGCCGTCGGCGGCCAGCAGAAGGGTGGCGAGGAGGGCGGACGTCAGCGGCAGGCCCAGCATGACGACGGACATCGCCGCCATCCCGATGGCGGCGCCGGCGACGGGGTCGAGCCCGGGCAGGCGGGCGAGCGTGATGCCGCCCGCCGCCCCCAGGAACAGGGCCGGGAAGATGGGCCCGCCCCGGAACGACGCCAGCGACGCGCTGTAGGCGAGCCCCTTGGCGGCGAGCAGTAACAGGAGCGAACCGACGGACAGGCTGGCGCTGTCGGCCAGGAGGGGGCTCAGCGCGGTCTGGCCCGAGAACAGCACCAGCGCCGAGCTCTCGCCGCTGGCCTCGGCGAAGCCGACAGCGAGCGCGGCCACGGCGAGGCCGGCGAGCGGGGTGAGCAGCAGCGGGCGCCGCTCGACGGGCGGCCGCATGGCGAGGGCGAGCCGGCGGATCCCCAGGCCGAGCGGGGCGGCCGCCAGGCCGGCGGCGACCGCCCACCCGAGCTCGGCCAGCGTGGGCGTCCCGGCCGCCGGGAGGTCGGGCATGGTGAGCGAGAACGTGCCGAGCCCGGTCCAGGAGTCCAGGCCAACGAAGACGAGCGATCCGATGCCGGCGGCCACCAGGCCCGGCACCAGCACGGGACCGAGCATCGGCCCGCCCACCCCGGCGGCCTCCATGAGCACGAACGCCGCGATCAGCGGCGAGCCCAGCAGGGCGCTGATGGCGGCGAAGCTGCCGGCGCCGGCCACGACGGCGAGGGCCGGCGCCGGCATCGTGCGGTTGGCGAGCCGCGCCGCGCCGGCCGCGAACCCGGCCCCGAGGGCGATGAGCGGGGCCTCGGGCCCGATCACGACGCCCAGAGCGAGGCCGGCGAGCGCCGCCAGGAAGATGCCGGGCAGCTCGACCGGGCGCGGGGGCGGCCCACCGGCCTCGAACCCGTCGGCCGGCGACGCGCCCCCGCCCCCCGGCAGGTAGCGGATCGTGGCGCCGACCAGCAGCCCGGCCAGCGCCACCAGGGGCAGCGGCCACCACGTCGGCGCCCCGTCGAACCCCAGGTCGTCCGGCAGAGTGGCGAAGAGCCACTCCTGCGACTCGTCGATCAGCCACAGAAACCCCCAGGCGCCGGCGGCGATCGGCACGCCCAGGACCGCAGCCACCACGACGAGCTTGACGTAGTCGGGCGAGCGCAGGACGGCGCGGGGGTCTGAGGGCATGGCCATGGCCGGACCGTGCCCCGGCCCGGGCGGCGCCGTCCTCACCCGACCCGGATGACCCGGTCCCTGGCGGGAAGGATGCGGCGACCGACCGAGCGACCGACCGGAGCGACCGTCAGCCGTCGTCCTGGACCCGCACCGTGAACTCGGCGGTGAACGGCGCGCCCGCCGTGGCCAGTGAGTAGCCGCCGTCGACCAGGGCGTTGACCGGCGCGGTCATGGGCTCCAGGCAGACGTAGTCGGCGTCGGGCGGGGCGAAAACCTGGGCCCAGCGGTAGCCGGCGCCGAGCCAGAGCGTGAGGCGGCGCCCGCCGCCCCGCAGCACGAGCCGCCGGTCGTCGCCGAGCTCGTAGAGGTCGTCGAAGGCTCGGGTGCCCAGCGGTCCGTCCTCGGCCGGCTCGAGCCGGTCCGCCCCCGTCGGCAGCCGCCGGTCGTCGAGCTCGAGGTGCCGGCGCGGCGGCAGGCGCAGGGCCACCTCCTCGCGCCGGACGCCCGGCAGGCGGACGTAAGGGTGGTAGCCGAAAGCGACGGGGACCGCCCGGGGGCTCGTCGGGCTGAGCGTCGTGGCCAGCCTCAGGGTGGCGGCCTCCACCGTCACCGCCATCCGCAGCGTGTGCGGGAACGGGAACGACGCCAGCAGGTCGCGCCGGGCGCCGTAGTCGAACAGCGCGACCAGCGAGCGGGCGTCGATGCGGGCGACCTGCCAGCCGGGCTGGGCCGTCATCGTCCCGTGGATGGGGAGGCCGTGCTCGTCGGTGGGGAGGGCGAGCGCCTCCAGGTCGACGGCGACGCCGTCGACCTCGTAGCGGCGCGCCCCGAGCCGGTTGGCCCACGGGGCGAGCAGCGGCAGGCCGGTCACGCGGCCCGCCCGGTAGCCGGCGGTTCCGCCCGGGAGGGCGAGGAGCTCGGCGCCCCGGTAGCGCAGCGAGGTGCCGACCATCCCGAGCTCCGGCACGAAGGAGGCGGCGAGGACCCCGGACGACACCGAGATGCCCGAGACGCCCGAGTTGGTCACGGTCATGCCCCCCATCGAACCGTCCCGGCGGGCCGCCGTCATCACCCGATCGGGATGGTTCGCCGGACCGATTTCATCCGGTTCGGGTGATGCCCGGCCGGAGGCCCGGTTCCTAGCGTCGCCCGCGGCGCCAGCAGGCGCTACGCACCCCGCCAGCGACGGCGCGGGCCCGACGACCCCCGAGGAGGCATCGTGAGCGCATCCCCCGCCAGCTCACCCCCTATCTCGCCCCGCGTGGTGGTCCTCGGGGGCGGCTTCGGCGGGATCGGCGCCGCCCGCGAGCTCCGGAAGGCCGACGTCTCCGTCGCCCTGGTCGACGGGCACGACTACCACACGTTCCAGCCGTTCCTGTACCAGGTGGCGACCGACCTGCTGGAGGTGACGGCGGTCGGGCACCCGCTGCGCGACCTGTTCCACGACCAGGCGAACGTCACCATCCACCAAGCGGACGTCTCCGCCGTCGACCTCGCGGCCCGCGAGGTGCGGTGCACGGACATGGCCCCGCTGCACTACGACTACCTGGTCTTCGCGCTGGGCGCCGAGGCCGAGTTCTTCGGCGTGGACGGCGCGGCGACCCACGCCTTCCCGCTCTACACGCTGGTCGACGCCATCCGCCTGCGGGACCACGTGCTGCGCATGTGGGAGGAGGCGGACAAGGAGCCGGCGCTGGTCGACGACGGCGCGCTCAACGTCGTCGTCGTGGGGGGCGGCCCGACCGGCGTCGAGAGCGCCGGGGCGCTGGCCGAGCTGTACCGGAGCAACTTCGCCCAGGACTACCCCGGGCTGCCCCAGGACCGGGCCCACATCGTGCTGGTCGAGGCCGGGCCGGCCCTGCTGCCGATGTTCGACACCGAGATCCGGTCGTACGCCAAACGGGCGCTGGAGGACCGGGGCGTCGAGGTCCTGCTCGGCGAGACGGTGGCCGCCGTCGGGCCGACCCGGGTGCGGCTGGAGTCGGGGACCGAGCTCCCGGCGCACACGCTGGTCTGGGGCGCCGGCCTGCACGCCAACCCGGTGGTGGCGTCCCTCGGGGTGCCGCTCCAGCACGGCCACCGCATCCCGACGGCGCCGGACCTCAGCGTGGCCGGCCACCCCGAGGTGTTCGCGGTCGGCGACGCAGCGTGGATCACCGACACCGCGACGGACGAGGTGCTGCCCCAGCTGGGGTCGGTGGCGCTCCAGGCGGGCGAGCACGCGGGCCACAACATCGCCCGGCTCGCCGCCGGCGAGGGCACCGAGCCGTTCCGGTACCACGACAAGGGGACGATGGCGACGATTTGCCGGGGGGCGGCCGTGATCCAGACGCGCCGCGGCCACACCCTGACGGGCCGGACGGCGTTTCTCGCCTGGGGTGCGGTCCACCTGGCCCTGCTGGCCACCGGCGAGGACCGGGCCAAGGCGGCCGTGGACTGGACGTGGGCGGCGTTCACCCACGAGCGCGCCGGGCGGATCAGCGTGCAGGAAGGGGGTCGGCCGTGACGAGCCAGGCGACGAACCAGACGCCGAGCACGACGACGAGCCGGCGGGGCGGCCAGGGCGCCGGCCCCCGCCCCGCCGACGTCCTCGTGATCTTCGGCATCACCGGCGACCTGGCCAAGGTCATGACGTTCCGGTCGCTGTACCGGCTCGAGCGCCGCGGCCTGCTGACCTGCCCGATCGTCGGCGTCGCCGTCGACGACTGGAGCGACGACGACCTCCGCTCCCACGCCCGCGCCGCCATCGAGGCCACCGGCGAGGCCGTGGACGACCGGGTGTTCGGCCGCCTCGCCGCCCGCCTGTCGTACGTGGCGGGCGACTTCGGGCGCGCCACCACCTACGACGAGGTGGGCCGGGCCATCAAGGGCGCCACCCAGCCCGTGTTCTACCTGGAGATCCCGCCGTCGCTGTTCGGCATCGTGGTCCAGGGCATCGCCGAGGCCGGCCTCGCCAACACCGCCCGGGTGGTGGTCGAGAAGCCGTTCGGCCACGACCTGGACTCCGCCCGGGCGCTGGCCGCCGAGCTGCACGGCTACCTCGACGAGTCGCAGATCTACCGGATCGACCACTTCCTCGGGAAGATGGGCCTCGAGGAGCTGCTCTACCTGCGGTTCGCCAACGCCATGCTCGAGCCGGTGTGGGACCGGCACCACCTGTCCCACGTCGAGATCACCATGGCCGAGAGCTTCGGCGTCGAGGACCGCGGCCACTTCTACGACCCGGTGGGCGCCCTGCGCGACGTGGTCGTCAACCACCTGATGCAGGTGGTGGCCGCCACCGCCATGGAGGCACCCTCCGGCGGCGACCCGGAGACCATCAAGGACGCCCAGCTCGCCGTGTTCCGGGCCGTGGCGCCGGCCGACCCCGCCCACTACGTGCGGGGCCAGTACGCCGGCTACCGCGACACGCCGGGGGTGGCCGCCGGCTCGACCACCGAGACCTACGCCGCCCTCCGCCTCGACATCGACAACTGGCGCTGGTCGGGCGTCCCCTTCTTCCTCCGGTCCGGCAAGCACCTGCCGCTCACCCACACCGAGGTCCGGCTCGTCTTCGTCGAGCCGCCCCGCCTCGGCTTCGGGCTCACCGGCGACCGCCGGCCCGAGCCCGACCAGATCGTCGTCCGGCTCGACCCCACCACGGGCGTCCGGATCGCCCTCGACGCCCGCCGGGCGGACGCGCCCGGCCCCGAGGCCATCCAGCTCGACATGGAGTTCGCGCAGGAGGGCGGCGAGGGGGCGACGCCGTACGAGGTGCTGCTGCACGCGGCGATGCTCGGCCACAGCACGCGGTTCACGCGCCAGGACGCGGTCGAGGAGACGTGGCGGATCGTGCAGCCGCTGCTCGACCAGCCGCCGCCCGTCCACCCCTACCCACAGGGGTCGTGGGGCCCGCCGGCGGCGGACGCCCTGCTCACCGGCTACGGACGGTGGCACGAGCCCTGGGAGGCGCCATGACCGCGGAGACGAACACCGAGACGCACACCGACGCGAGCGACACGGCCACGAGCGCCGGCACGAGCGCCGAGGCGCGGCCGGCGGCCAGCGGCACGCAGCCCGAGGCCGGCAGCGGGCCGCAGAGCGCGGCGATGCCGTCGCCGTTCCCGGCCATCGAGAGCTACGCCTTCCTCTCCGACTGCCACACCGGGGCGCTGGTGGCGCCGGACGGGGCGGTCGGCTGGCTGTGCGTGCCCCGCTTCGACGGCCCCAGCGTGTTCGGCAGCCTGCTCGACCGGGAAGCCGGGTACTTCCGGCTGGGGCCGTTCGGCATCGACGTCCCGGCGGCCCGGGCCTACGAGCCCGGGACCAACATCCTGTGCACGACGTGGAACACGCCGACCGGCTGGGTCGTCGTGCGCGACGCGCTGACCATGGGCCCCCACTGGGGCGAGGACACGGTCACGCCCCACACCCGGCCGCCGGCGGACGACGACGCCGACCACGTGCTGGTGCGCACGGCCGAGTGCATCGACGGTCGGGTCGAGGTCGAGCTCGTGTGCGAGCCGGTCTTCGACTACGGCCGGACCGGGGCGTCGTGGACGCTGGCGGGCGGCGACCGCCACGCCGCCGACGCCACGGGCGCCGGCCAGACGATCCGGGTCCAGACCGACATGGCGCTCGGCATCGAGGGCGGCCGCGTGCGGGCCCGGCACGTCCTCGGCCCCGGCGACCGGATCTACTGCGCCCTGTCCTGGGCCGACGGGCTGGCCGCCCCCACCGACGTCGACGACGCCACCGCACGGCTGGCCGCCACCACCCGCTTCTGGCGCGACTGGTTGGGGCGGGCGCGCCACATCGACCACCCGTACCGGGAGGCGCTCGAGCGTTCCGCCCTCGCCATCAAGGGCCTCACCTACATGCCGACCGGCGCGACCGTGGCCGCCCTGACCACGTCGCTGCCCGAGACCCCGGGCGGCGAGCGCAACTGGGACTACCGCTACACGTGGATGCGCGACTCGACGTTCACCCTGCAGGCGCTCCACTACCTGGACCTCGACTGGGAGGCCGACGAGTTCATCCAGTTCATCGCCGAGATCGAGCCGGTCGACGACGGCGGCCTCCAGATCATGTACGGGATCGACGGCCGGCGCGACCTGTCCGAGACGACCCGCGACGACCTGTCCGGCTACGCCGGCGCCCGCCCGGTGCGGGTCGGCAACGGGGCCTGGGACCAGCGCCAGAACGACGTGTACGGCGCGGTGCTCGACTCGATCCTGCTCCACACCCGGCGCAGCGAGCGCCTGCCCCGGGGCCTGTGGCCGCTGGTCGAGTCGCAGGCCGAGTGCGCCACCCGCGTCTGGCGCGACCCCGACCAGGGGATCTGGGAGGCGCGCGGCCAGCCCCGGCACTACGTGTCCTCGAAGCTCATGTGCTGGGTGGCGCTCGATCGGGCCGCCAAGCTGGCCGCCATCCGGGGTGACGCCGAGCGGCAGGCCGCCTGGGCGGCCACCGCCGCGGAGATCAAGGCCGACATCCTCGCCCACGGCGTCGACGACCGCGGCGTGCTGCGGCAGCACTACGACACCGACGCGCTCGACGCCTCGACGCTGCTGGCGGCCATCTTCGGGTTCCTGCCCGGCGACGACGAGCGCTTGCGCGCCAGCGTGCTGGCCATCGCCGACGAGCTCACCGACACCGGCTTCGTCCTGCGCTACCGCACGGACGAGACGGACGACGGCCTGTCGGGCCGGGAGGGCACGTTCCTGATCTGCTCGTTCTGGCTCGTGTCGGCCCTCGCCGTCATCGGCGAGGAGCAGCGGGCCCGCGACCTCATGGAGCGCCTCCTGCGGATCGCCTCGCCGCTCGGGCTCTACGCCGAGGAGTTCGACACCGACACCGCCCACCACCTCGGCAACTTCCCGCAGGCGTTCTCGCACCTGGCGCTCATCGAGGCGGCCGGTCGGATCATCCTCCACGAGCGCCTGCGGGAGCTGACGTGACAGCGGCCACCGACGCCTACGACGTCGTCATCATCGGCACCGGCGCCGGCGGCGGCACCCTGGCCCGCCACCTGGCCCCGTCCGGGAAGCGCATCCTGCTTCTCGAACGGGGCGGGTGGCTGCCCCGCGAGCCCGAGAACTGGCAGGCGGCCGACGTGTTCGTCGACGGCCGCTACGTCTCGCCCGACACCTGGTACGACGCCAGGCAGCACCCGTTCCAGCCGCAGGTCCACTACTTCGTCGGCGGCGCCACCAAGCTCTACGGCGCCGCGCTCTACCGCCTCCGGGAGGAGGACTTCGGCGAGCTGAAGCACCACGACGGCGTCTCGCCCGCCTGGCCCATCTCGTACGCCGACATGGAGCCCTACTACACCCGGGCCGAGGAGATGTACCAGGTGCACGGCGCCCGGGGCGAGGATCCGACCGAGCCGCCGGTCAGCGGCCCCTACCCGTGCCCGCCGCTGGCCCACGAGCCGCGGATCCAGCAGCTCGCAGACGACTTGGCCGCCGCCGGCCACCACCCCTTCCACGCGCCATGCGGCGTCCTGTTCGACGCGGCGCGCCCGTCGGACAGCACCTGCGTGCGCTGCGCGAACTGCGACGGGTTCCCCTGCCCGCTGCACGCCAAGGCCGACGCCGAGGTGATGGGCGTGCGGCCGGCGCTGGAGCAGCCGAACGTCACGCTGCTCACGAACGCCACCGCCGTCCGGCTGGTCACCGATCCGACCGGCAGGTCGGTCACCGCGGTCGAGGTCGAGCGCGACGGCGAGCGGGAGCGGTACGCGGGCGACGTCGTCGTGGTGTCCTGCGGCGCGGCCAACACGGCGAAGCTGCTGCTGGCGTCGGAGACCGACGTGCACCCCCACGGCCTGGCCAACGGCTCGGGCCAGGTGGGCCGGAACTACATGTCCACAACAGCCAGGCCGTGCTGGCGCTGTCGCGGGAGCCGAACCCGACGGTGTTCCAGAAGACGCTCGGCGTGAACGACTTCTACTTCGGGACCGACGACTTCCCGTTCCCCATGGGGAACGTTCAGATGCTGGGCAAGTCGCAGGGGGTCATGTACCGGGGCGAGAAGCCCGTCGAGACCCGGCTCGCCCCCAGCGTGGCGCTCCGCGACGTCGCCGAGCACGCGGTCGACTTCTGGCTGTCGACCGAGGACCTGCCCCGGCCCGACAACCGGGTGACGCTGGGTCCGGGCGGCAGCGTCGAGCTGAGCTACACGCCCAGCAACCAGGAGCCGACCAAGCGGCTGTACCACCAGCTCAAGTCGATGCTCGGCCACCTGGGCATGCACCCCGGCCACCTCGTTCCCCACCACGCCTACTTCAAGACGGCGATGCCGGTGGCGGCCGTGGCCCACCAGGCGGGCACCTGCCGGTTCGGGACGGATCCGGCCACGTCGGTCCTCGACGTGAACTGCCGGGCCCACGAGCTCGACAACCTCTACGTCGTCGACACCAGCTTCTTCCCCAGCATCGGCGCCGTGAACCCCGCCCTCACGGCCATGGCCAACGCCCTGCGGGTCGGCGATCACCTGCTCGACCGGCTGGGCGTCTAGGGCCCATGGGGCTCCTGGCGGTCGACCCCGTGCCGTGGGCGCGGGCGCAGATGGCGTTCACGCTCGCCGCCCACATCATCCTCGTCCCCCTCGGGGTGGCGTGGGCGTGCATGACGCTGATCGCCAACTGGCGGGCGATCCGGCGCGACGACCGGGATGCGCTGGTGCTCGCCCAGCGCTGGTCGAAGTACATGGCCGTCACGTTCGCGGTGGGCGCGGTGACCGGGACGGTCCTGACGTTCGAGTTCGGGCTCCTGTGGCCCCGGTTCATGGGCCGCTGGGGCGCAGCGTTCGGCATCCCGTTCGCGGTCGAGGGCCTGTTCTTCTTCACCGAGGCGATCTTCATCGCCCTCTACATCTTCGGCTGGAAGCGGCTGCGGCCCTGGCCCCACTTCTGGACCGGCGTGCCGATCGTGGTCGCCGGCATCGGCGGCACGCTGTCGGTGATCGCGGCCAACGCCTGGATGAACGAGCCCGACGGGTTCACGCTGAACCGCGCTGGCGAGGTCGTCGACGTCGACCCCGTCGACGTGTTCTTCACCGACGCCTGGCCGTACGAGGCGTCGCACATGCTCGTGGCCGCGTACCTGGTCGGCGGGTTCCTCGTCGCCTCGGTGTACGCGGTCGGCCTGCTGCGGGGGCGCCGCGACCGCTACCACCGGCTCGGCTTCCTCATCCCCTTCACGGTCGCCGCCGTCGCCACGCCGATCCAGATGATGGTCGGCGACACGGTGGCCCGCTGGGTCTACGAGAACGAGCCAGCCAAGTTCGCGGCGATCGAGCTCGTGCCGGAGACCGACAGCGACGTGCCCGAGACCCTGCTCGGGCGCCTCGATGCGGACGGCGACGTCGAGGGCGGGATCGCCATCCCCGGGCTCGCCTCGATCCTGTCCGACCCCAGCGAGGGCACGTCCACGGTCGTGCAGGGCCTGGACGCCTTCCCCGCCGACGAGCGCCCGACGCGGCGCGAGGCGAACACCGTGCACCTGGCCTGGGATGTCATGGTCGGGATCGGCACCCTGCTGTCCCTGCTGTCGGCCTGGTACGCGCTGGCCTGGATCGTCCGGCGCGACATGCCCCGGTCCCGCCTGTTCCTCCGGGCCGCGGCGGGCGCCGGCGTCGCCGCCGTGCTGGCCATGGAGGCGGGGTGGGTGGTCACCGAGGTCGGCCGCCAGCCCTGGATCGTGCGGGGCCACATGAAGGTCGAGGACGCGGCCACCACCAACGGCGGCGTGTGGATCACGTTCCTGGTCGTCGTGGCCGTGTATCTGGCCCTGGCCGTCGCGCTCGTGCTCGTCCTGCGGGCCATGAGCCGGCGGTTCCGCCGGCAGGACGAGCTCGTCGACACCGACGTCCCGTACGGGCCCCGAGGCCCCAGGGGGGTCGGCGCCGACGCCCCGGCCGCCGAGGAACCCGAGGAACCGGAGCGCGTCGGTGGATGAGGCCGTCGCCGTCGCGCTCTTCCTGGCGGTCACCGCCTACGCCGTGCTCGCCGGGGCCGATCTCGGCGCCGGCTTCTGGGATCTCGTCGCCGGCGGGGCCGACCGGGGCGCCCGGCCCCGGGCGCTGATCGACCACGCCATCGGGCCGGTGTGGGAGGCCAACCACGTGTGGCTGATCTTCGCCCTCGTCGTGCTGTGGACCGCGTTCCCCGAGGCGTTCGCGTCGATCACGCTCACGCTCTTCGTGCCCCTCACGCTGGTGGCGCTGGGGATCGTGCTGCGCGGCGCCGGCTTCGCCTTCCGCAAGAGCCTGGTCCGCACGTCCGAGCGGCGGGCGTTCGGGGCGCTGTTCGCGACCTCGTCCGTGCTCGTGCCCTACGGCATGGGCGCGGTGGCCGGGGCCATCGCCTCGGGCCGGGTGCCGGCCGGCGGCGAGGCCGGCGACCCCGTGACGAGCTGGGTCAACCCGACGTCGGTCGTCGGGGGCGTCCTCGCCGTGGCCGCCGGCGCCTACCTCGCCGCCGTCTACCTCGTGTGGGACGCTCGCCGCCTGGCCGACGACGCGGCCGTGGAGTACTTCCGCCGGCGGGCCGTCGGCGCCGCCGTGGCGGCCGGCGCGACGGCGTGCGCCGGCGTCGTCGTGCTGCGGGCCGACGCCCGGTACGTGTTCGACGGGATGGCCGCCCGGGCCCTCCCGCTGGTCGCGCTGTCCGCGCTGGGCGGGCTCGGGTCGCTCGCCCTGCTCGTGCGGGGGGCGGCGGGGTCACGGGCGCCGCGCGGGGCGCGCCTGCTCGCCGTCGGCGCCGTGGCCAGCATCGTCTGGGGCTGGGGCGTCGCCCAGTGGCCCTACCTGCTCCCGACCGACCTGCGGGTGTCGGAGGCCGCCGCGCCCTCGGCGACGCTCGCCACCGTGCTCGTGGTCTTCGGCGTGGCCGCGGTCGTCATCGGGCCGGCACTCGCACTGCTCTACGCGCTCGACCAGCGGAGCCTGCTGCCGGACGAGCCGGACGCACCGGGCGCCCCGGGCGGGCCGGCTGCAGGACCACCAGGGCGTCGCCGTCCTCCGGCTCGGGCCGCGCCCGGGCGGTGACCGGGAGGAGCCGGCCACCGGCCCGGACGACGAACAGCAGCGCGGCGTCGTCCGGCACGCCGTCGGCCGCGGGCCGCACCGCGAACCGCGCCCCCGCCCGGTGCCTGCGGGCCAGCTCGCAGCCGGTGAGCTCGCCGCCGAACAGCAGCTCACCCGGGGTGAAGGGCGCCACGACCCCGACGTTGTGCCGCGGGGCGGGCACCCGGTACACGCCCTCGTCGAGCATGCCCTCGAGGGCGACCGCGGCCAGGGCGTTGAAGTCGTTCTGGTCGGTGAGCAGCAGGACCATCGTGATGCCCTCCAGCTCGGCGCCCCGGCCGGCGGCGTCGGCGACGAGGCGGCCGGGGGCCAGCTCGAGGCCGGCCTGCTCGATGCGTCGGCGCTCCTTCCGGGCCCCCGCCCACAGCACCACGCTCACCCCGTGGTCCTCGAGCGCCCGGGCCAGGGCCACCACCCAACCGGTCCCGCCCACCACGAGAGGGCGCGACCGGTCGGGCCGGGCCACACCGAGGCGACGGGCGACCGGGACCGCGGTGAGCCCGTACAGCGTCACCGTGCCCACGATCACGAGGAAGGCCAGGGGCAGGATGTCGTCGGCGCCGGGGATGCCGGCGTCCACGAGGCTGCCCGAGAACGTCGAGGCGGTCGCCGCGGCCACGATGCCGCGCGGCGCCATCCAGCCGATGAAGGCCCGCTCCCCCGGCGCCAGCTCGGTGCCGGCGGTGGCCAGCGCAGCGACGAGCGGTCGGGCGACGACCACGAGCACGGCCACCAGCCCGGCCGCCGGGAGGAGCACGTCGACGACGGAGTCGGGCGAGACCGTCGCCGAGATCGAGACGAACAGCAGCCCGATGATCAGCTGGATGACCGTCTCGAAGAACGGCCGCCGGGCGGGGATGTCGAACCCGGGCAGGTTGGCGAGCGCCACGCCCATGACGATGGCGGCGATGAGCCCCGTGTCGTCACGGGCCACGTCGCACGCCGCGGCGGTGGCGAGCACGACCGCCAGCGCGCCGTTGGCGCCGAGCACCTCGGAGAGGTCGAAGCGCCGGAACAGCAGCCACAGCGCCCCCACCCCGGCGGCGCCCCCGGCCAGCCCGACGCCGACGCTGGTCACGAACTGGCCGGCCTCGTAGCCCAGCGGCCGCGGGTCGGTGGCCAGGACCGCGTGGAAGACCAGCGCGCCGAGGATCGCCCCGATGGGGTCGATGACCGAGCTCTCCCAGGTCAGGACCGTGCGGACCCGCGGGCTCGGCCGGACGAACGCCAGCAGCGGCCCGACCACCGTCGGCCCCGAGACCACGAGGATGGTGCCCAGCATCAGCGCCGCCCCCGCCGAGAGACCCAGCAGGCGGGCGGTGACGGTGGCGATCCCCAGGGTGATCGGCACGCCGAGCACGATCAACCGGGTCACGACCCGGGGGGCGCCGCCGGTCAGCCGCCCCAGGTCGAGCGACAGCCCGGCCTCGAACAGGATGATCGCCACCGCCAGGGTGACCAGCGGCTCGAAGGCCGGCCCGACCAGGTTGGTCGGCACCACGTTGTCGGTGACGGCCCCGGCCGTGAACCCGGCGGGCAGCAGGAGGACCAGGGCGGGGATGCGGAGCCGGCTGGCCAGGACCTGCGAGCCGACGGCGAGCGCCACGGTCAGGCCCAGGCCGGCGACGATCTCGTCGGTGGTCAGGACGCCTCCCTTCTCCGTGGGGCTCCTCGCGGGCTCGCCCGTGGGCCGTCCCCGGGGCCCGCTGCCTCGTCCGTGGGACCGCCGCTCAGGGGACCGCGCCGGCTCGCCTGGCCGCATCGCCCGGACCGGGTGATCGCGGCCACGGCCCGCGATGGGTCGATCGACGCCGACCTGGAGGCGCCGCGATGTTCCCGCCAATCACCCCGTCCGGGCGATGAGAGCGGCGGCGGGGCCGGCGTTCGATGGTGCCGTCAGCTCACCCCGGGGGAAGCCGATGCCCACGACCTGGAACGGGAAGACCGCCCTGGACATCCGGGACGCCGTGCCGGACTGGACGCCGTTCCTGCAGCCGCAGGCTCCCGACGGCGCCCCCAACGTGCTGATGATCGTGTGGGACGACGTGGGCTACGGGGCGATGGACGTGTTCGGTGGCCCGATCGAGACACCGACCATGCGGCGCATCGCGGACGCCGGCGTGCGGTACTCCAACTTCCACACGACCGCGCTCTGCTCGCCGACCCGGTCGAGCCTCCTGACCGGCCGCAACGCGACCAGCAACGGCATGGCCACGATCGCCGAGTTCTCCGCCGGCTTCCCCGGCATCTCGACGCGCATCCCGTTCGAGAACGGCTTCCTGTCCGAAGTCCTGCTCGAGCACGGGTGGAACACCTACTGCGTCGGCAAGTGGCACCTCGCGCCCGGCGAGGAGGCCAACCTGTCGGCGTACAAGGGGCGGTGGCCGATGGGCCGGGGCTTCGAGCGGTTCTACGGCTTCCTGGGTGGGGAGACCAACCAGTGGTATCCCGACCTGGTCTTCGACAACCACCCCGTCGAGCAGCCGGCCGCGCCCGAGGACGGCTACCACTTCTCGAAGGACATCGCCGACCGCGCCATCCAGTTCGTGCGCGACGCCAAGGTCGTGAACCCGGACAAGCCGTTCTTCCTGTACTTCGCCCCCGGCTGCTCACACGCGCCGCACCACGTCTTCCCCGAGTGGTCGGCGCGCTACCGGGGCCGCTTCGACGCCGGCTACGAGGCCATCAGGGACGGGATCCTGGCCAACCAGAAGGCGATGGGCCTGCTGCCCGAGTCGACGCGGCTGACCCCGATCAATCCCCATGGCGAGCCGGCGCGCACGGGGCCCGGCGGCCAGCCCCGGCGCTCGACACGGTCAGGCCCTGGGCCTCGCTCTCCGACGACGAGCGTCGGCTGTTCGCCCGCATGGCCGAGGTCTACGCCGGGTTCGTGTCCTACACCGACCACCAGATCGGCCGGCTGCTCGACTTCCTCGAGGCCGGCGGCGAGCTCGACAACACGATCGTCGTCGCCGTGTCGGACAACGGCGCCAGCGCCGAGGGCGGCCCCAACGGCTCCTGGAACGAGTGGCGGTTCTTCAACGGCGTGCCCGACACCGTCGAGGAGAACCTCCGGCACATCGACGAGCTGGGCGGGCCCAAGACCTACAACCACTACCCCGCCGGCTGGGCCTGGGCGTTCGACACGCCGTTCCCCTACTGGAAGCGCTGGGCGGGCTACGAGGGCGGCGTCGCCGACTTCTGTGCCGTGTCCTGGCCTAGGGGCATCGCCGCCCGCGGCGAGCTGCGCCACCAGTACGTCCACGCCGTCGACGTCGTCCCGACCGTCTACGACCTGGTCGGCATCGACCAACCGACGGTGCTCAAGGGCTACGCCCAGAGCCCGATCGACGGCGAGAGCTTCGCCCCCTCGCTGACCGACCCGCAGGCGCCGGGCCGCCAGACGCAGTTCTACGCCATGCTCGGCCAGCGGGCCATGTACCACCGGGGCTGGCTGGCGTGCACGCTGCACCCGCCGATCTCGGGGTGGGGCCGGTTCGAGGACGACGTGTGGGAGCTGTACGACCTCGCCGAGGACCGGTCGCAGTCGACGGACCTGGCCGCCGACCATCCGGCCCAGCTCGAGGAGCTGAAGAGCCTGTGGTCGTACTACGCCGGGCGGTTCAACGGCCTGCCGCTCGACGACCGGACCGCGCTCGAGATGGTCATGTCCGAGCGGCCCGTCGCGGCGGCGCCCCGCACCCGCTACGTCTACTACCCCGACTGCGCGGAGGTGCCCGAGGCGGTGGCGGTGGCCATCCAGGGCCGCTCGTACACCATCGCCGCCGGCGTCCAGCTCGATGTCGGTGAGGCCGAGGGCGTCCTGTTCGCCCACGGCGGCGTGGCCGGCGGGCACGCTCTGTACCTCCAGGACCGCCGGCTGCACTACGTGTACAGCTGGCTCGGCAGCCACCTGCAGAAGGTCAGCGCCGACCGGGAGGTCACGCCCGGCCGCCACGTGTTCACCGCCGAGTTCCGCATGGTCGGGCCGAGCGACGACCCATCCATGCCCGGCTTCGTCGGCGAGCTGACGCTCTATCTCGACGACCAGCCCGCCGGGAAGCAGACCGTCACGACCCAGCCCGGCAAGTTCAACATGGTCGGCGAGGGGCTCTGCGTCGGCCGGGACAGCGCGTCGCCGGTCACCCCCGACTACGACGCACCGTTCCCGTTCCGGGGCGGAACCATCGACCGCGTCGTCGTCGACGTCAGCGGCGAGCCCTACCTCGACCACGAGCGCGAGGTCATGGCCTGGCTCGCCCGGGACTGAGCCGCGTCGAGCCGACCCGCCGCGGTCGGGGCCCCGCGGACGGGGCCAGCCGGCTGGGACTCGCCGGACGGGGACTCCTCAGGCCGGGTCGCGGACGCCGAGGGCCCGGCCGATGAACCCGACGACCCGATCGACCGACTCGTCGCGATCGTGGCGCCGTGCGCCGAGGGGGACGCGCTCGGCGCCGATGCAGCCCATGATCAGCAGCGCGGTGTCGTCGGGGTCGAGCTCGATGAACTCGCCGTTGGCCACGCCCTCGGCCACCAAGTCGCGCACGATGCGCTCGACCGGCTCGATGTGGTTGAGGAAGCGCTCGTAGACGTCGGGGGCGAGGATGGCGCCCAGCTCACGGCCGGGAGGGGGCGGGCGGCTGGCGAAGTCGGCGAACTGCAGCTCGACGTACCTGCGGAGCCGGGCGAACGCCGAGGTGACGCCCTCGAACGCCTCCTCGAGCACGGCCAGGAAGCGGGTGACCTCGCGGTCGGTGTACGCGAAGAGCAGGGCTTCCTTGTCGGCGAAGTAGTTGTAGATGGCGCTGCGGGCCAGCCCGGCGTGGCTGGCCACGTCGGCCAGCGTGACCGCCTCGTAGCCGCGCTCGGCGGTCAAGGTCGCCCAGGCGTCGAACAGCCGCTCGCGGGTGTCGCGCCGGTGCTCGTCGAGGCTGGCGGCGCTGATCTTCGGCACCGGGCGAGTGTGCCACGATCGGTCTTTCACGACATTGCGTCGTGACGTTCTGGCATCGCGACGCGGCGTCGTGAAAGAGTGCGGCGCATGGTCCTCGCGCTCCGGGAGATCAGGCGCTCCACGACGCGCTTCGTGCTGTTGACGGGCGCGCTGGCGCTGCTGGTCGTGCTGATCGTCGGGCTCCAGGCGATGCTGGGCGGGCTCCTCACCCAGTTCGTCGGGGCCCTCGAGCACCAGTCCGGCGAGGTGGTGGTGTTCGGCGACGACGCCCGCCGCAACGTCGAGGGCAGCATCGTCGACGACGACGCCGTCGCCGCCGTCCGCCGCACCGAGGGCGTGGTCGCGGCCGACCCGGTCGTCGAGGGCTCGCTCACGGTCCAGGCCGGCGGCGAGGACGTCGACGCCGCCCTGTTCGGCTATCCGCTCGGCGGCGTCGGCGCCCCCACCACGCTGGTCGCCGGCCGGCTGCCCGAGGACGGTGGCGAGGCGGTCGCCAGCGAAGCCGACCGCGACGACGGCTTCGGCCTGGGCGACCGGGTCACGCTCGGCGAGGGCGGGCCCACCGTCGAGGTGGTGGGCCTGGCCGCCGACACCAACTACCTGACCCGGCCAACGCTGTTCGTCGCCGACGCCACCGCCGTCGAGGCCAAGCGGGCGGCGAACCCCGACGCCGTGGCCATCCCCGCCTCGGTCATCGCCGTCGACGTCGCCCCCGACGAGGACGCCGGGTCCGTGGCCGACCGCATCACCGCCGAGGTCGAGGGCGTCGAGGCCCTCCCCCGGCAGGCCGCCGCCGACGCCGCCCCCGGCGCCGCCGCCACCGCCCAGTCGATGTGGCTGATCATCGCCGTCGCCCTGGCGGCCGCCGTCCTGCTGGTCGGGTTCTTTTTCGCCATCCTCGCCGTGCAGCAGGCGCCGACCTACGCCCTGCTCCACGCCATCGGTTGTCCCGGCCGCCGCCTGGCCGCCACGCTCGCCGCCCAGCTGGCCCTCGTGGTCGGCGTGGCGGTCGTCGTCGGCACCGCGCTGGTGGCGGCCGCCGAGGCCAGCGGCGTGATGGGCGAGCTGCTCGACCTCGACCCCGCCGGCGCGGCCGGCACCGTGGCCGTGCTGGTCGCCGGGGCCGCCGTCGCCTCGCTCGGCGCCTTCCGGCGCCTGCGGCGGATCGACCCGCTCACCGTCGTGTGGGGAGGGACGCGATGAACCCGGACCCGAACCGGGCTGCGCCGCCGGTCCCGAGCGCCTGGCCAGGAGGGACGCGATGAACCTGGCCACTCGCGAGATGCGCCGCCAGCCCCGGCCGTTTCTCCTGCTGACCGGCGGCCTGACCGTGGTCGCCGTGCTGCTCGCCGTCCTCGGCGGCCTCGCCCAAGGCCTCATCGACGGATTCAGCGGCGTGCTGCGCGCCCCGGACGCCGACCTGGTCGTCTACGCCCGAACCGCCAACGACAGCGTGGTCCGGTCGCGGGTCACCGCCGAGCAGCGGGACGCCGTGGCCGGCGTCGACGGCGTCGAGTCCGTCGGCGGGCTGGGCATCTCCCTGGTCGGCGCCCGCCCAGCGGACGGCGGCGACGCCCTCGACGTCGCGGTCGTCGGCTACGACGAGCGCCTGACCACCGTGCCGGCGCCGCCGGAGCCCGGCCAGGCCTACGCCGACGAGGCCCTCCGGGACGACGGCGTCGAGACCGGTGACGTGCTCGAGGTCGGCCCGGCCGGCCGGACCCTCGAGGTGGTGGGCTTCGTCAGCGACACCCGCTACCTGCTCAACCCGGGCCTGTGGGTCGAGCCCGGGACGTGGCGGGCGGTTCAGGCCGAGGCCCGGCCGGACGCCGCGCCGCCGGCCGGCGGGTTCCAGGTCCTCACGGTCCGGGCCGAGCCGGGAGTCGACACCGGCACGCTCGCCGCCCGCATCGACGCCGCCACCGGGGCCACCCGCACGCTCACCCGGGCCGCCGCCATCGACGCCATCCCCGGCCTCACCGCCTCCTCGGGCACGCTCGACGCGGTCGGCTACCTGGTCCTGGTCGTCGCCCTTCTGGTGGCCGCCCTCTTCTTCTCGCTGGTCGTCGTCGAGCGCCTGCCGCTCTACGCCGTGCTCAAGGCCCTCGGCGCCCCGACCCGCCGCCTGTTCGCCGGGGTGGCCACCCAGGCCGCAGCGTGCGCCGCCCTCGCCGCCGTCGTCGGCGGTCTCGCCGGCGTGGGGCTGGCGGCCGCGTCGCCGCCCGGTGTCCCCATGGCCCTCCCGGCCGGGCGCCTCGCCGGCCTGCTCGTCGCCCTCGTCGTCGCCGCCGTCGCCGGGGCGGTCACCGCCCTCCGGCGCATCCACCGCGTCGACCCCGCCACCGCCATCGGCACCGGAACCTGAACCGTGAAAGGCATCCCGTGACCGCCCTCGCCCTCGACCGCGTCTCGAAGATCTACCCCGCCCCCGGCGGGGACGTCACCGCCCTCGACGACGTCACGCTCACCGTCGACGACGGCGAGATCGTCGCCCTCGTCGGCCCGTCCGGCTCGGGCAAGAGCACGCTGCTCACCGTCGCCGGGGCCCTGCTCGCCCCCACGCAGGGCACGGTCCGGGTCGGCGGGCACGACATCACGGCGCTCAACCCGCGGCAGCGCACGGCCTTCCGGCGCGACCACGTCGGGTTCGTGTTCCAGACCGTCAACCTCGTCCCCTACCTCACCGCCGAGGAGAACCTGCTGGTCGTCGCCGACCTCGCCGGGATGGGCAAGTCCGCGGGCCGGGAGCGGGCCCGCCGACTGCTCGACGAGCTCGCCCTCACCGACCGCCGGCACGCTCTGCCCGCCCAGCTGTCGGGCGGCGAGCGCCAGCGGGTCGCCGTCGGCCGGGCGCTCATGAACGACCCGACCATCGTGCTGGTCGACGAGCCGACGTCCGCCCTCGACACCGCCCTGGCCGAGCAGGTCATGGAGCTCGTGCGCGCCGAGCTGCGCGAGCGCGACGTGCCCGCCGTCATCGTCACCCACGACCCCCGGGTCACCCGGTACGCCGACCGCACGCTGCACTTGCGCGACGGGCGGATCGTGGAGGCGGAGCCGGCGCCGTGAGCGGGGGCGTCATCAGGCGCCGGGGACGGCCACCACCTGCCCGGGGGCTGCCCGACCATCGCGGTGATGGCCGAGCTCGACGACCGCCCGGGCCCGGCCCGCGACCATCTAGCCGCCAGCCAGCGGGCCTGGCACGACGACTTGGAGCGCGAGGCCACGCAGGCCGGCGCGGACGACGGGCGGCAGTTCGCCTTCGAGCTGTCGGGGATCGCGATGGCCTACAGCACGGCCTCCCGCCTGCTCGGCGACCGCGACGCCAAGGACAAGGCCCGGGCCGCCTACGCCGCCCTCGTCGACCGCCTCGACCGGTCGGCCGCCTGACCGGCCCACGCGTCGGGCCCCGAGGGCTTCGAGCCGGTCGGCTTCGACTCGATGTCGGCCGTCTCGATGTCGCCTCGATGTCACGGTGCATGCGGTTCTCGACGGCCTGGCTCGCGAACCTGCTGGAGGAGCAGCTCGGGGCCGGGTACTCCGTCGGGGACGAGCACGACGTACGAGCGCTCCGAGCCGAGGCCGCGGTAGCCGAGGGCAGGCGGCCAGAGCTTGGCGAGGCGCTCGGGGTCGGCGCGGTCGAGGACGAGCCCGATGCGGGAGTGGGGCCGGGGTGCCGGCGCCGGTGGTCGTCCGTCAGGCCTGCTTGGTGGCGGTGCCGAGGATGTGGGGTGCGGTGGGGGCGGGGATGGGGGTGTCGGGGATGCGCGGCGTCTCGAGGTCGGTGATCGAGAAGCCGGCCCGCTCGATGGCCCGGCGGGTGTCGCGGTGGGTGTGGCACCCCCCGGCGCACCGGGGCCAGACCGTGGCGTCGAGCGCCCGCTGGACGAGCGCCAGTCCGGGCGCTTCGGCCCGGACGTGCTCCAGGAACCGCAGCTCCCCGCCGTCCCGCAGGACCCGACGGACCTCGGCCAGCGTGGCGGGCACGTCCGGCACCGTGCACAGCACCAGCGTCGCCACCACGGCGTCGACGCTGGCGTCGCCGGCCGGCAGGCGCTCGGCGGTGCCGGCAACGACCTCGATCGGCACGGCCGCCCGCTCCGCCTTGGCCCGGGCGAGCTCCCGCAGGTGCGGCTCGGGCTCGACGGCGGTGACGTGGGTGACCTCGGGCGGATAGTGGGCGAAGTTCATGCCGTTGCCGGCCCCCACCTCGAGCACCCGCCCGCTCAGCCCGGCGAGCAGCCGGCGGCGCCGCCGGCCGTAGCCGGCCTTCTCCATGCGGGGGCTGGCCCAGGCGTAGACCCGGGCGAACAGCGGATGGCGCACCTCGGGCTCAGGCATGGTCGTGCTCCCTCCGAGCGTCGGTCCCGCTGAGAGCCTGGCAGGGTCACGGCCCTTCTGGCGGCCGGCGCCGGCCCGCGGTCCGAACGGTCGGGCGGCGGCCCCCACCGGCGGGGGCCGCCGCCGGATGGGCCGCCGCCGACCCGACTGGTCCGGCGGGACCCGACGAGCCCGTCGCGCCCGACGCCAGCGGCGCCTACGCCGAAGCCGGCGCCCCGACGCCCATGATCCGGGCGAGGTTGCCGCCCATGAGCTTGGCGACCGTCGCGTCCGGCAGGTCCGTCAGCTCGTCGGCGAACTTGGCCGGCTGGGCGAGCCCCTCGGGATGCGGCCAGTCGGACCCGAACATCAGGTGGTCCTCACCGAGCAGGCCGGCCAGGTAGCCGAAGTCCTCCTCCCAGAACGGGCACAGGTAGAGGTTCCGGCGCAGCACCTCGACCGGGTGCTCGGAGAACTCCTGCGGCATCTTCTTGTACAGGTTCTCGAGCTGGCGGATCAGCGGCTCGAGCCAGCTGCCGCCCAGCTCGACGATCATGACCTTGAGGTCGGGGAACCGCGACATGGCGCCGTGGCACACCCAGGCGCCGGCGGCGTCGGCGGCCGGCCGCTCCGACCACAGCATGGGGAACGCCTGGGGCTGGAACGGCAGCATCTCGGTGGCGGTGCCCTGCCACTCGCCGTAGTAGCGGGAGTAGCCCGAGTCGGACCCGTGGTTGACCACCACCAGGTCGTGGTCGACGACCTTCTGCCACACTGGGTCGAACTCCGGCAGGGCGAACGACCGCGGCCCCCGGAACCCGGGCACCGGCGCCGGCCGGACCAGGATGGCCCGGGCGCCGCGCTCGATCACCCACTCGAGCTCCTCGAGGGCCCGCTCGACGATCGGCAGCGTGATGACCGGCGTCGTGAAGATCCGGTCCTCGTAGTTGAACTGCCAGGTCTCGTACAGCCACTCGTTGAAGGCGTGGATGACCGTGTGGGTGGCCTCGGGATCGTCCCGCAGCCGCTCCTCCAGCAGGCTGGCCAGCGTCGGGTACATCATCGTGCGCTCGATCCCCAGCTCGTCGAGCAGCCGGATGCGCGACTCGGGCTCCCGCATGGGCGGCGTCGACCGGATCGGGTCGCCGAAGATCTCCCGCCGGCTCTTGCCCTCGGGGTTGCCACGCCGGAAGAAGTCCTCCTGCGCGCCCGGGCGGGCCACCACCTCGAAGGTCGGGTTGGGGATGTACTCGCTGATCGTGCCCCGGACGGCGATCTTCGTCCGCCCGTCGACCTCGACGTACTTGATCAGCGAGCGGTAGCGGTCCGGCAGGAACTTCGTGAACGCCTCCGTCGTCTCGTAGAGATGGTTGTCTGCGTCGAAGATCGCCACGTCACCCATGTCGACAGCCCTTCCGAAGCTCGGCCGAAGCCCTACCGGGTCCCTATCGGGAACTAACAGTTGCGTCAGTATCTACGATATCGCAGCAGGGCGCCGGAGGGGCGAGTCCGCCGCGAGTGCGGACGGTCGGGCCGCCGTCGCCGCTGGGTTGCCGGGCGGCCGGATGATCGGCGGGCGGCCGGCGGGGACCTATCCCCCGGAGGCCGCGGTCGCCGGGGTGGCGGCCTCGCCGCCGTCGTCACGAAGGTTGGCCGCCAGCAGGTACAGCGCCCGCTCGAGGAGGGGTCGGATGGCGTCGACCGAGATCTCGCCGTCGGCGAACCGGGCGATGGCGCCGCGCACCACGTAGCTGTGGACCAGGCCGATCTCGTCGAGCAGGGCCGGATCGACGTCGGGCAGCGCGGCCCGGATGATGGGCCGGACGGCCGCCAGCCCGTGCCGGTCGAGGCGCTCGCCGCCCGGGCCGCTGCGGGCCCGGTGGTAGGCCTCGAGCATGCGCGGGTGCCGTTCCCACGGCTCGAAGACCGTGCGCAGGACCCGCACCATGGTCTCGTAGGGCGAGTCGGACGAGTCGCCCGGCTCGGGCACGCTCAGCTCCGAGTAGGCGTGGGCGTCCAGCCACTTCTCCAGCGCCGTGACGATCAGCTCGTCGCGGGTGCCGAAGAGCTTGTACATCGTGGCCAGCGAGGTCCGCGCCTTACGGGCCACGGTGCGGACCTGGACGGCGTCGTACCCTTCCGTCTCGAGCAGCTCTATGACGACGTCGACGATGTCGTCGGCCCGGGCCTCGGCACGCGCTCTCACGAGGACCACAGGGTACTCGGCACCGCGATATCCCCGATACCGTATCGCTGCTACGCCCTCGTCGGACCAGGTCCGTACGGTCCGCCTCGGCCGGCTCTGCGGCATCGTCGACTGGGCGCGGCCGGCGCCGGCGACCCGGCCGTCGACGTGCAGGTCGCGTGGTCACCGCTGTTCACCGACGCCGCGCGCCGAGCGTTCCCCGACGCCCTCGCCGTCGACGACGCCACGCTGGCCCGCAGCCGTGGCGCCGCCATCCGCCAGGCATGCGCGCGCTGCCCTACTACCTGCACACATACCCGCTGATCGTCGGCGGATGCGGTCCTGCCTGGCGCGGCGCCCGCCGAGCCGGCTGCGCGACCTCCAGTCGACGCGCCGGACCGACCGGGCACCCGCGCCCGCCCCGCCGACGCGCCCCCGGAGCCGGCCGTCGAGCGGTCGCGGCACAAGCTGGCCGTCCTTGGCGTCGGGCCGCCGCTACCCCAGCTGGTTCGTGAACTGCGCCATGTCAAAGTAGTCGCGCCAGGCGGTGATCAGGCCGCCCGCGATCTCGAACGTGCCCATGACCGGCAGCTCGATGGTCCGATCCGGGAGGAAGAAGCGGTCGACCCGCTCGGTCAGGACCACGTTCCCGTTGGCGGCGGCGTGCAGCACCTCGAACTGGATGCGCTCGACGCCGCCGGTGAACCCGGCGATCGCCTCTCGGATCGCCGTTCGGCCTGTGACCGGGGCGATCGGGATGTTGTGGTAGACGGCGTCCTCGGCGAAGAACCCGACGATACGGTCGAGGTCGACGTCCTCCCACGCCGCGCAGAACCTCGTCACGGTCTCCAGGGGTTCCACGATCCGTCCTCCCGTCGGTGCGCGGCCACGGTGCGCGGCCGGTGGATGCAGCCCGGGGCATCATGCCCGCGGTGGGCCCGGGCGGTCAGGCCCCCGAGCGTCGCGACGTTGTCCACGGGGTCGGGATCGACGAGCAGGCCGCCGACCACGAGCGGACCGGGTTCGTCGGCTTCGACGAGGAGGACGCGGCGGCGGCCCGGGCGGCTGCCGGTCACCCCGACGCTCAGATCCCGGCGCGGACCCGTCGACTCCCCGTCTCGGTCTCGGTCACGAGGCCGCAAGCACCTGTTGGCAGATGGCGATGAAGCTCTCGAGGAGCGGTGGGCGGTGGCGTTCGTGCCAGGCGAGGACGAGCTCCGAGGGGCTCAGGTCGGTCACAGTGGGCATGACGACGTCGCCGCGAGCGAAGATCGGGGCGTTGCCGGCCGCCAGGAGGCAGACGCCGACACCGGCGGCGACCGCTTCGTAGGTCTCCTCGGTGTCGTTGATCGTGCCGGCGATGCGGACGGGATGGCCGTGCCGGTGGTCGAGGGCGAGCCAGTAGTCACGCAGCGGTCCGGCACTCTCGGGCAGGGCGAGGAACGGCTCGTCGAGGAGGTCGGCCATCGTGACGGTCCGCCGGGATGCGAGGCGGTGCCGCCGCGACAGCGCCACGAGACGGGCTTCGCGGGCGATCGTGATCCACCGGTAGGGCGGCTGGGGCAAGGGGAGCCAGACGAAGGCGGCGTCGGTGGTCCGGTCGGCGAGGCCGGCGAAGCGGTCGGCCCAGGGCATCTGGCGCATCTCGAAGCTGGCGTCCGGGCAGGTGTCGGTCAGGCGGGCGCGGACCTCGGGGAGCAGGTGCCGTCCCGGGCTGGTGTGCATGCCGACGACGAGAGTGCACTCGGCGACCTGGGTCAGGGCCCGCCGGGCGGACTCCCAGGCGCCGACGATCTCCTCGGCCCGGGGGACCAGGGCCTGGCCGGCCCGGGTGAGGCGGACGTCGCGATGCTGGCGATCGAACAACCTCGTGCGTAGCTGCCGTTCGAGCGCCCGGATCTGCTTCGACAAGGCCGGCTGGCTCACGTACAGCGCCTCGGCGGCCCGGGTGAAGTTGCCGTGTGTGGCCACCGCCAGGAAGTAGCGGAGGTCCCGCACGTGCACGTCCATAACCGGTGGTTCTACCAAGAGGTCTTGGACTCCAGGCCGGCCGGGACGGACAGTCGGGCCATGAGAGCCATCGTCTACGACCCCAGCGCGCGGCACGGGCTGCGCCTCGGCGACGTGCCGGACCCGACGACGACGGCGTCGCAGGCTCTGGTCCGGGTGACGGCCACCTCCCTGAACTGGGGGGAGGTCACCCACCTGCCGACGCGACGAGCGCCCGGGGACGTCCCGGGCTGGGACGCCGCCGGGATCGTGATCGAGGCCGCCGCGGACGGCTCCGGGCCGCCGGCGGGCGCGGAGGTGGTGTGCTTCGGCTGGTCGGGCGGCTGGGCCGAGCTGCGGGCCGTCGACACCGCCGAGCTCGCCGTCGTGCCCGAGGGCGTGGGGCTCGTCGAGGCGGCCGCCTTGCCGGTGGCCGGCGTGACGGCCCTGCGAGCGGTGCGCGCGCTCGGCGCCGTGGTCGGCAAGCGCGTGCTGGTCACCGGTGCATCAGGCGGGGTGGGGCGCTTCGCGGTCCAGCTCGCCGCCCGCGCCGGAGCGCACGTGGTGGCGGCGGTCGGGAGCCCGGAGCGAGGTGGGGGCCTGCACGAGCTCGGCGCGGCCGAGGTCGTCGTCGGCGTCGACGGCCTGACCGAGCGGGTCGCGGCTGCCATCGACAACGTGGGCGGGCAGGTGTTGGCCGACGTGTACCGGCTCGTCGAGGCCGGTGGGGTCGTGCAGAGCGTGGGCATGGCGTCCGGGCAGCCCACCACGATCGACTTCGAGCACGCCCGGGTCCACAACGGCGGCGCCCGCATCGAGGCGTTCCACGTCGGCGCCGGCTTCGGCCCCGACCTGGCCTTCCTCGCGGCGCTCATCGCTGCTGGCCGCCTCCACGTGCCGATCGGATGGCGTGGCTCGTGGGAGGACGTGGCCCAGGCGGCCGACGCCCTGCTCGGACGCCGCGTGCCGGGCAAAGCCGTGCTGGAGGTCCGGCGATGACCCGGCAACCCGGCCCGTCGGTCGGCCCGGCGGCGACGCTGGCGGGCCGGCGCATCCCCCCGGTGACCAGCCTCGTGCTCGAGGTCGCAGGCGGCGCGACGCCCGGGACGCGGGAGGCGCCACGATGATCCTCGTCACCGGCTCCAGCGGCAACGTCGGTTCGGAGGTGGTGACCGCCGTCGTGGACCGGGGCAGGCCGGTGCGGGCCCTGGTCCGTGGCCCGGCACGGGCGCGCCTGCCCCAGACCGTCGATCGCGTCGCCGGCGACCTCGACCGCCCGGACACGGTCGAGCCGGCCCTCGCCGGCGTCGAGGCCGCCTTCCTCCTCGGCGGGTTCGCCACGCTCCCCGACCTGCTGGAACGGATGCGCCGTGCCGGCGTGGCACACGTGGCGCTGCTCACGTCCCGCTGCGTCATCGGCGGCCGGCCCGACAACGCGGTGACCCGCATGTGGCTCGACGCCGAGGCCGCCGTGCGGGAGGCCGGCATGGCGTGGACGATCCTGCGCCCCAGTGGCTTCCACTCCAACGCACTCCGCTGGCTCCCCCAGCTTCGGGCCGGTGACGTCGTCCGGGCTCCCTGGCCCGACGTCCCCATCGCCTCCATCGATCCGGCCGACATCGCCGCCGTCGCCGCCACCGCCCTGATCGACCGCCGCCACGACGGCCAGGCGCTGGCCCTCAGCGGACCCGAGCCGCTCACCCCGGGCGACCAGGTCGCCACCCTGGCCCGCGCCCTGGGACGGCCCCTGCGCTACGAAGCCCTGCCCGACGACGACGCCCGCGCTGCCCTGTCCGCGGACACTCCACCGGCCATCGTCGACGCGCTCTTCCGCTTCTTCAGCCGGGGCGAGTTCGACGACGCCACCGTGCTCGACACCGTCGCCACCGTGACCGGCCGAGCGCCCCGCCCGTTCGCCGCATGGGCCGCAGCCCACGCCCACCGCTTCCGCTGACCCCCTCCCACTCGGCCTTCCGTCGAGGTTGGCTGTCGATCGAGGTTGGCGGCAGTTCGTTATGCGCATAACATTATGCGTATAACGAACTGTCCAAGGAGGTCCCCCCATGGACGTCGGCATCGGACTCCCCAACTCGCTCATCGGGGTGCGGGGCCCCGACCTGGTCGACTGGGCCCAGCGCGCCGAGCGGAACGGCTTCTCGGTGCTCGGCACGATCGGTCGGATCGTGTACGACACCCAGGAGGAGTTGATCAGCCTCGCGGCAGCCGCCGGCGCCACCGAGCGCATCGAGCTGATGACGACGGTCCTGGTGGCGCCGCCGCGCCAGCCGGTCCTGCTGGCCAAGCAGGCCGCCACGCTCAGCCGGGTCTCCGGCGGCCGATTCCGGCTCGGGCTGGGGCTGGGGCCCCGTGACGACGACTGGCTGGCGCTCGGTGTGGAGCCGACCGACCGGGGCAAGCGCCTCGACGAGGTCATCGACACCTGCCGTGCCGTCTGGGCCGGGGAGCCTCCGCCGGGGGTCGAGGGCCGTGTCGGCCCGCGCCCCGAACACCTCCCCCTCGTGCTCAGTGGTTTCTCGGAGGCGGCGTTCCGACGGGCCGGGCAGAAGGCCGACGCCTTCCTGGCCGGGCCCGTGCCTCCCGAGTCCGTCGGGCAGGCGTTCCAGGCGGTGACGGAGGCCGCGGGGGAGGCCGGGCGTCCGACGCCGAAGCTGTACGCCGCCCGCTACGCCGCCCTCGGGGACGACGTGTCGGACGAAGCCGACCGCAACCTCGCCAGCTACTACGGCTCGGCCGGCGAGGCGTTCGTCTCCATGATGCGCGAGAACGTCCTGCGGACACCCGAGCAGGTCCGGGAGGCGATGGCGGCGCTGGAGCAGCGGGGGTGCCAAGAGCTCTGCTTGTGGCCGCTCGCCACGGATGCCGCCCAGGTCGACCGCTTGGCCGAGGCGGCTCTTGGCTGAGACGGCTCCGTCGTGGTCGCGAGGCCATCCGCCTGCTGACCACCCCTGCCCGGAGGGGCCGTGGACTTCGAACACGCCGACGCCATCAACCAGGCCATCCGCCTGCTGAGCCTGCGCCACCGGGCCCGGGCTGCGGCGCTGCTGGCGCCGCTCGGCCTGCACCCCGGCCAAGAGGTGTTCCTGCTCGAGCTCGCTCGGTCCGGCCCGATGATCCAGGCGCAGCTCAGCGAGGCGCTCGGCTGCGAGCCGCCCAGCGTCACGCTCATGGCCCACAAGCTCGAAGCCTCCGGCCACATCCGCCGCAAACCCGCGCCCTCCGACGGGCGGGCCAGCATCGTCGAGCTCACCGACCGCGGCAGAGCGCTCGCCGACGAGGTCAAGCAGCTGTGGTGCGCGCTCGCCGAGGAGACCGTGGCCGGCCTGCCCGATCAGACCGTGGCCGACCTGCCCGGCATCCTCCGGACCCTGACCGACAACGTCGACGCCCGGCGCCCCCGGCACCCACACGGGACCGCGGGGCAGACGGCATAACGGCCCGCAGGCGCCCACGGCCGGTCGGTGTGGCATCGGCTCCGGGAAGTTTCACGGGTGATCGAGCACCCGCAGACCGGTGAGCAGGTCGAGTTCCGATCGGAGACCGACGTCGTGCTGTCCTTCCTGGCCGAGCCGCCGCTCCGCTTGTCAGGCCAGCCCGGTTCCACCGTTCGGGACTGTCAAGAGAACGGTGTAACCGGGCTGGCGGGTGTTAGGCGGTGGGGAAGAGTCGTCCTTCGAAGGTGATGGCGAAGGCGTTGAGGGCGGGCTTCCAGCGGTTCATCCAGCGCTGCCGGCCCTTGCCCGTGGGGT
>DATCLS010000080.1:0-41931 GCA_036563805.1 Acidimicrobiales bacterium
GCCCCACCTGGGCCGCCCGGGAAGGCGGCGGCGTGAGTTCGGCAATTCGGCAACGTGCGATGAGGAGGGAGGCGACGTGAACGGGACGGCGACGCCGAACCGGTTGTTGTTCCGTACGGAAGAGGTGGCCGAGGTGTTGAGCCTGGGCCTGACGACGGTGAAGGCGCTGATCGCTTCGGGCGAGCTGCGCTCGGTCAAGGTGCGGGGTGCCCGGCGCGTGTCGGCGCAGGCGCTGGCGGACTACGTGGCCCAGCTCGAAGCGGAGCAGTGAGCGGTGGCCAGCGTTCACAAGCGTGAGACGAGCCGGGGCGTGCGCTACGACGTGCGCTACCGGGACCCGGCTGGCCGTCCGAGGGTCAAGACCTGGCGCCGGCGGGCCGACGCCGAGCGGTTCGCCCGCCAGGTCGAGGCCGACAAGGACCGGGGCCTGTTCCTCGATCCGAAGCTGGCCCGCACGCCGCTGGCGGAGGTGGCGAAGGCGTGGCTCGACTCCAACCCGGGCAAGCGGGACGGGAGTTGGCAGCGGGACGAGATCGCGGTGCGTCGGCACATCGTGCCGGCCCTGGGCGATCGGCCGGTCGGTGGCCTGACGCCGGGCGACGTCCAGGCGGCGGTGAACCGGTGGGCCCGGGAGCGGGCGCCCCGGACGGTGCGCCGCGAGTACGGGGTGCTGCGGGCGATCCTGAACTACGCCGTGGCCAACGACCTGATCGGCCGGACCCCGTGCCGGGGGATCAAGCTGCCGGAGGTGACCCGTTCGGAGCGGCACATCGTCGACGCGGACGAGCTGGCCCGGCTGGCAGACGCGCTCGGCGGGGTCGGGCACCTCGGCCCGATGGTGTACCTCGGGACGGTCGACGGGCTGCGGTGGGGCGAGGTGGCCGGGCTGCGCGTTCGGCAACTCGACTTCACGGCTCGGACGGTGGCGGTGGTGGAGACGGTGGTGCGGGGCCGGCGGGGTGCGGTCGGGTTCGGGGCACCGAAGTCGGCGGCGGGCCGGCGGACGTTGGCGGTGCCGGTCGAGCTGATGGACATGCTCGCCGAGCACATGGCCAAGAAGGGTCTGACCAAGGCTGACCGGGATGCGCTGCTGTTCACGGCGCCGGACGGCGGCGTTCTGCGGTACTCGAACTGGTTGCGTCGGTCCTGGTGGCCGGCGTGCGTGGCGGCCGGCCTGGGCCGGATGGTGCGGGACGAGGCGACGGGCAAGGAGCGCTACGAGGGCCTCGGGTTCCACGACCTGCGGCGGGCGAACGCCACGGGCCTGGTCGCGGCCGGTGTCGACGTCAAGACGGCGCAGGGCCTGCTCGGGCACTCGGACGCCCGGCTGACGCTCGACCACTACGCCCAGGTCGTGACCGAGCTGGGCGAGGCGGCGGCGAAGGCGATGGGTGAGCGGTTCCTGCGGCCGCGCGATGGACGCGCGATGGAGCGTGTCGAGGGCCAGCAGGACGGCTGAGCCCGGACGCGAAGAAGGGCCCTGTGACCAGGGCCCTTCTCTCCTGTCGGGGAGGCGGGATTTGAACCCACGACCTCTGCGTCCCGAACGCAGCGCTCTGCCAAGCTGAGCCACTCCCCGAGGGATCGATCCCGAGGGATCGGAGCGAAGACTCTACCCGCTCTGCGCGCCGCCTTCGACTCCGGCTCCGAACAACTCTAGACACGGTTCCAGGCCCTCCAGCTCCACGTCGTCCCGGGCCACCTCGGCAGCCCAGGTCGGCCGGTCGAGGGCGTACAGCAGCGCCCGCTTGCGCTGCCCCTCGACGGCCAGGAACCGTTCGCCGTTGGGCCGGTACCGGAGCCGCCGGGTCACGGCCAGGCTGGCGGCGTTGTCGTCGTAGGCGTCGCTGACGGCCCGGTCGGCGCCGAGCCCGGCGAACGCCAGGTGGAGCACGGCCCGGCGCATCTCGGAGCCGATGCCCTGCCCCTGGAACCGCCGGCCCAGCCACGAGCCCGTGGCCACCGTGCGGCGGACGGCGAAGTCGTCGGCGAACATGCCCTGGGTGCCGACGACCCGGCCGTCGGCGACGACCACCGGGTTCCAGTTCCATGCCTCGGGCGTCCACGCGCCCCGCTGCTGCCAGTGGAACTGCAGCACCCGGCGCCGCACCTCGGTGGGGGTGCCCCGCGTCCACGGAAACGAGAACGGCATCTCGTCGGGGGCGTGCACGCCGTCGGCCGCCAGCTCTGCCAGCGCCACCAGGTCGTCGTCGCTCGGCCACCGCAGCTCGATCCGGGGCGTGCGGACGACCAGCCCGGCGACGGGCCACACGTCCTGCAGAGCCACGGGCGAGGCGGTCGTGCCCACGCCCCCATCATGGCCACGCCGACCGTCGGGCCGGGAACGATTATCCGGGTGCCCAGCGGGCGGGAGCGATGTTCGCTACACCTAGACCGCCAGCCCCGACGGCTCCCGGTAGGTGTCGCCGGCCAGCAGCGCCCGGGCGGACCGCCGCAGCCGGAAGGCGTCGAGCGGCTTCACCAGCCACCCCTCGACGTTGGTGCGCCGGGCCAGCGGCACGTCCGCGGGCCGGTCGAGCAGCAGCAGGATCGGCGGCCGCTTCGTCTCGCTCCCCTCGAACTCCTGCTCGAGGTTGAGTGCGGTGGCGATGCCGCCCATGTTGCCGATCTGAAGGTCGAGCACGACCAGGTCGGGCCCGATCTCGGCGACGGCGGCGCTGACCTCGCGGCCGGCCCGCACCCGCACGACCCGGGTGTCCTCGTCGGCGAGGGCGGCGTCCACCTCGTCGTAGATCCAGTCGGCGTCGGTGGCGATGAGCACGTCGGGCACGGCCGGGAGGTTAGTCAGGCGGCCCCCTGGGTAACGAGGTCGAGACCGCGGACGGCTTGTCGATGACGTGCGGACGACCTGGTCGCGACCGGTGACCAGTATCCGTGCTGATACCAGCGCTCTCGGCGCTGCGGCGACAGCTACGATCCCCCAGCGGGCCTCGTGAGGAGGAGCAGTGCTCGACATCCAGGTGGAGGACGCAGACAAGTACACGGTGTGCCGTCCCGTGGGGGAGCTCGACGCCTACACGGTGGGCCAGTTCCGTGACGCGCTCAGCGAGCTCGCTGACGCGCATTACCTGCTGATCGACCTCTCCGCCGTTCCGTTCATGGACTCGGCGGGGCTGGGCGCCCTGATCGGGGGCATCCGTCGGACGCGGGAGGCCGGCGGCGACGTCGCCGTGGCCTGCAGCCGCCCGACGCTGACCCGCCTGCTCCACACCACCGGGTTCGACCGCATCGTGCCGGTCACCGAGACCGTCGAGGCGGCCGTGGCGGCCCTCGACGAGACGGCCTCGGCCGTCGACGAGTAGTCGGCGAGCGCCGAGCCCCGACACGCACTGGCCGAGCGCCGGCCCGCGGCCGGCCGCCACCGGCGCCGAGACTCCCCCGGGCAGGGCCCCGGGGCGGGGTCTCCTCCGGAGAGCGGGCGGGATCTCCCCCGGAGAGGTGTCTCCCCCCGGGAGAGACCGGTAGCGATGAACCGAACCGGCGGCGGACGGGCGGACGGCGGGCGCGGGACGGCGGCACGTGACCCGCGGTTCGGCGAGGCCACCGCCAGCGAGCCGGGGAAGGGCGAGACCGTCAGCGCGGCCCGGGGAACACGTGGGCCGCCACCTCGGCCATGCCGGCCAGGTCGTGGACGTCGCTCCGCAGGAACGGCACCCACGCCAGCGGCGCCGGGGCCACGGCCTCGGCCAGGCCGGCCAGGTGGCGCCGCTCGCGCCGGGCGACCAGCTCGAAGTCGGCGAGGTTCCGGTAGAGCCCGCCGAGCTCGGTGCCGGCCAGCGTCTGCGCCCGCTCGGCCAGCGCCTCGGGCAGCACGGCGCCCGCGCCCGACCCCGACCCGGCGCCGGTTCCAACGCCGCGACCCGGCCCGGAGCCGACGCCCGCCCCGGCACCCACCCCGTCCACGAACGCCGGGTGCACCCGGTTCACGATCAGCCCCTCGACCGCGATCCCGGCCTCCCGCAGCCGGTCGGCGAAGTAGTGGGCCTCGTGCACCGTGTCGCGCCGGGGCGAGGCGACCAGCAGGAAGGCGGTGTCGGGCCCGGCGAGCAGCTCGTTGACCCGCGCCGCCCGCTGCCGGAACCCCTCCTCCATCCCCTCGAACGCCTGGAAGAAGGCGATGGCGTCGTCGACCACGTCGCCGCCGACCACCTTCGACACCGTCCGTAGGAACGTCTGGGCGGCCACGTTGACGGCGCGCACGAACCCCCGGCTGGGCGCCATGAGCAGTCGGAAGAGGCGGTGGTCGAGGAACCGCGACAGGCGCCGGGGCGCGTCGAGGAAGTCGAGCGCGTGCCGGGTGGGCGGCGTGTCGACGACGACGAGCTCGAAGTCGGTCTCCTCGTGGAGCTCGTACAGCTTCTCCATCGCCATGTACTCCTGGGTGCCCGACAGCGCCGAGGAGATGTTGCGGTAGAAGCGGTTGGCGAGGATGCGCTGGGCCTGCTCGGGCGTGGCCGCGTGCTTGGCCACCAGGGCGTCGAACGTCGACTTGGTGTCGAGCATCGTCGCCCACAGCTCGCCCGGCCAGTCGCCGTCGATGCGGGAGGGCGTGTCGGACAGCCCGGCCAGCCCGAGGGCGTCGGCCAGGCGCTTGGCCGGGTCGATGGTGACGACGACGGTCTTGCGGCCGAGCCGCGCCCCCTCCAGGGCCACGACCGCGGCGGTGGTCGTCTTGCCGACGCCGCCGGAGCCGCAGCACACGATGATCCGCCGCTCACGGACGAGCCGCAGGAACCCGTCCCCGGGCGCCGCCGGCGACGGCACCTGCGCCACCGCCCCGGAAGCCGCCGGCCCCGGCCCCGCCGGGGCCACAGGTTCTGACACCCCGTCCCCGCTCACGTCGGCAGCCCCGCCAGCGCCTCGATCCCGGCCAACAGGGCGGCGGCCAACTCGTCGAGCTCGGCCGGCCCGATGTCGGCCGTGAACAGGAACGGCAGCCGCAGCTGGGGCAGTGGCAGCTGCTCCTCGAGCCGCGCCACCTGCTCGGCCTGCAGCGCCATGCGCGACCGGCGGAAGGCGGCGGCCGCTGCCAGCGCCGCGCCCTCGCCGTCGCGCAGCGACGTCCCGGCCTCTGCCGCGGCCGCGACCGGGTCGGCGTCGAGGCCGGGCACGTCGGGGTAGACGCCGTTGACGACGATGGGCCCGAGCCCGATCCCGACCCGGTCCTCCAGCGAGAAGGCGGTCTCGACGGCCTCGTTGACCGGCGTCTCCTCGGGGATGGTGACGAGGATCACCTGGCAGCGGTCGTGGTCCTCGAGCAGCTCGAGCACGTCGCGGGCCTGGGCGTTGATGGGCCCGACGCTGACGCTGTCGAGCAGGCTGCGGGCCGACTGCAGGAACGTGATGGCGTGGCCGGCCGCGGGCGCGTCGAGCACGACCAGGTCGGCCGCCTCGCTGCGGACCAGCTGCTTGACCTTGCCGAGCAGCAGGATGTCCTTGATGCCCGGGGCGGCCGTGGCCACGATGTCGAGCGCCCCGGTCGAAACCAGGCGCTTGGAGATGCGCGACAGGCCGTGGTCCTGCAGGTACTCGAGCAGGGCCACGTCGGCGGTCAGCGCCCGGGCCCGCACGTCGGCAGCGCCGTCGGGCCCGCCGCCCGGTGACAGCACGGTCTCGTCGTAGCCCAGCTCGGATTGGCCGAAGATGGCCGGCAGCCCCGACTTGCCCTCGACCTCGACGACGAGCGTCGACAGCCCGGTGCGCGCCGCGGCCCGGGCGAGGGCGGCGCTGACCGTCGTCTTACCGACGCCACCCTTGCCGGCCACGATGACGAGCCGCGATGCCGCGAAGAACTGAGCAGGATCCACTTGTCGCGTTCTGACCAGGAAGACGTCGCAGGAGGCTCCGGGGCGTGCGCCGGTCGCACGCCCCGGACTCCCCCCTCGACGGAGACCGCCCCCACCGTAGAGGACGGCCCGCCGGCCGGCGCCGCCACGAACCCGGCCCTGACCCGACCCCCACGCGCCCCCACCCCGACCCCGCGCCTTTGCCGTCGCCAGGCCTGCCTGCTTCGATGGACGCCCTCATGGACACATCCCCCCGGTCGACGAGGCGGAAGGTCGTGGCCGCCCTGGCCGCCGCCCTGGCCGTGGCGGCGGGCGCCGCGGTCCTGGCCGCCGCCCCCGCCGGCGCCCGGGCCGCGCAGGCCCCGGCCGGCTGCGACGAGCCCGGGCCGGTCTCGGTGGTCGAGGTCGACGGGCTGCTCGACGGCGTGCTCGTCGAGTTCATCGAGGACGAGATCGAGGCCGCCAACGAGGCCTGCGGCGTGGCCGTCGTGCTCCAGCTCGACAGCGGCGGCGCCACGGTGTCGGACGAGCGGCTGGACGAGCTGCTGGCCACGATCGAGGCCTCCGAGGTCCCGGTCGACGTGTGGGTGGGGCCGAACGGCTCGCGGGTCACGGGCGAGTCGGCCCGGCTGCTGGCCGTGGCCGACGTCGTGGGCATGACCAAGGGGACGAGCCTGGAGATCACCGCCGCCCTGCTCGGCCGCCGGGGCGTCGACCCGACCGAGCTGGGCGACGTCGACGTCGGCGACCGGATCAGCGAGGTGCGGGCCGCGGACCTGGGCCTGATCGACCTCGACCGCGAGGAGGCTCCGGTGGTCGGCGAGTTCGTCATCCGCCTGCCAGGCGTCGAGACGCGGGTGGTCGACGACCGCCAGCAGCCGACGACCGACGTCCGGTTCTCGAGCCTCGACCTGCTCGGCCAGCTCATGCACACGGTGGCCAGCCCGGCCGTCGCCTACCTGCTGTTCGTCATCGGTCTGGCACTGCTGCTGTTCGAGCTGTACACGGCCGGCGTCGGGGTGGCGGGCGTGGTCGGCGCCGGGTCGGTCCTGCTCGGGTGCTACGGCCTGGCCGCGCTGCCGACGCGCCCGGCGGCGGTGGCGCTGCTGCTGTTCGCCATGTTCGGCTACGGCGTCGACATCCAGACCGGCGTGCCCCGGGTGTGGACGGGCATCGCCACGGTCAGCTTCGTGCTCGGCTCGCTGGTGCTGTACGACGGCTTGGCGCTGAGCTGGATCACCCTGCTGGTCGCGGTGGTCGGCATGACGCTGGCCATGCTGGCGGGCATGCCGACGATGGTGCGGACCCGGTTCTCCACCCCCACGATCGGGCGCGACTGGATGATCGGCGAGATGGGGGAGGCACGGACCGACGTCGATCCGGACGGCGTGGTGGAAATCCGTCACGCTCCGTGGCGGGCGCGCACGAACCGGGCGACCCCGATACGGGCTCGGGAGCGCGTGCGGGTCGTGGCCATCGAGGGCCTCGTGCTGGAGGTCGAGCCGGAGACCGGCGGCGCCCGGGACTATCGCGAGCGCCGGCAACCGACCGCCGACTGAGACGGCGCGCAACGCTGTACAGCGCGGAAACCGGTGCGGTCATTCCCCCGCCCCGGGATGTCCGATACGGCGTCAGATTTTCGCTAGCACCTCTTCACACACGCTCTGACCTGCACGATCCTGCGTGTTTCGGTTCATGAAACGTGTGATCTTCCCCTTGTCCGACCCTAAGGGGAGTTGTAGGGTCCGTGCCGAAGGGGGGTGTGTCTGTGAGTGCACAGCGTGTCGAAGAAGCCTGGCAGGTGAAGGCCGCGTGTCGTGGACCGCAAGCTGCCGTCTTCTTTCCGCCGCCACACTTCGAGCGCAAGAGCGAGAAGTTCAAGCGCGAAGAGCAAGCCAAGGCGATTTGTGCCACCTGCCCGGTGCGCCAACCGTGCCTTGAGTACGCCCTTCGTATCCGTGAGCCTCATGGCATCTGGGGAGGCTTGAGCGAGTCCGAGCGCCGAGCGCTGGTCGCGCAGCACAACTAGTCAGTCACGAGTCACAGTCAGCCGTACCGGCGCAGCGCCATGCGAATGGGGGTGATGGCGCTGCGCCGGTCTTCTTCTTCGGGCCGAGAACCGCCAAGGGCAACGGTAGGCTGAGTCGATGAGCCTGCCGCGTTCCGACCTGCTCTAGGACGCCCCTCGATGGCCCTGCTGGTCCTCGTCTTCCTGGTCTTCCCCATCGCCGAGCTCGCGGTTCTCATCTCAGTGGGCCGGGCCATCGGGGTGCTCGACACGATCGGGCTGCTGATCCTCGTCTCCGCCGTCGGTGCCTGGTTGGCCAAGCACCAGGGCACGGGCGTGCTCGCGCGCATCCGGGCCGCCCTCGACAGGGGCGAGATGCCCAGCCGCGAGGTGGCCGATGGGTTCCTCGTCCTGCTGGCAGGCGCGCTCATGATCGCACCGGGGTTCATCTCCGACTGCCTGGCGATCCTGTTGCTGCTGCCGCCCACCAGGGCGGTCGTCCGCCGCACGCTGCTCGCCTACGCCCTGCGCCGCGGGCGGGTGGCCGTGCTGTCCGGGGGCCGCGCGTCCGCCGGCCGGGGCCGGATCCGGTTCCACTACGGCGCGCCCGGCGGCGCCCGGCGCAACGGCCACGGCCGGGTCGACGGTGACGGCGACGTGATCTGGGACGTCGAGAGCTGGGAGGAGCCGCCCCGGGGTCACGACGAGCTCGAGGGAGGTCCCCGATGAGCACGTCCGACGACGCAGCCGTCGACGCCCCCCGCCCCATCGTCTACGGCGTGGCCAGCGCCTTGTCGCCGATGGTCCGCCGCATCGTGTGCCACAACCCGTCGATCATGACCGGCCCGGGCACCAACACCTACCTGGTCGGCATCGACGAGATCGCCGTGATCGACCCGGGCCCCGCCGACGACGCCCACCTCGACGCCGTGGCCGGCTGCGGTGGCGACCGCATCCGCTGGATCCTGCTCACCCACACCCACCCCGACCACTCACCCGGGGCCCTCGGCCTCAAGGAGCGCACGGGTGCCGAGGTGCTGGCGTTCGACAGCCGCGACGGCGTCGAGGTCGACGGCACGCTGGAGGACGGGTCGGTCATCGAGGCGACGGAGTTCCGCCTCACCGCGCTCCACACGCCGGGCCACGCCTCCAACCACCTCTGCTACCTGCTCAACGAGGAGCGGATGCTGTTCACCGGTGACCACATCATGCAGGGCTCGACGGTCGTGATCGCCCCGCCCGACGGCGACATGGCCCAGTACCTGGCGTCGCTCGAGCGGCTCAAGCGCCTGCGGCCGCCGCTGCGGGCCATTGCCCCCGGCCACGGGCACGTCATCGACGACCCGCGGGCCGTGATCGACGAGTACATCACCCACCGCCAGGCCCGCGAGGCCCAGGTCATCGACCTGCTGCGGGCCAAGGGCTCCTCGCCGATCGCCGAGCTCGTCGAGGACATCTACGCCGACGTCCCTGAGGAGCTGCACTCGTGGGCCCGGCTGTCGGTCTGGGCCCACCTGCGCAAGCTGGCCGACGAGGGCCTGGCGCGCGGCGAGGGCCTCGACGACGTCTGGGAAGCCGCGTAAAGGGCCTGCGCTGGGTGGCTGGGAAAGGCGCTCCGCTAGATTTCGGCGACGTGAGCGCGGTCTCCGAGACGACGGACGGGCTGACCGTCGACCAGGTCGCGCGCCTGACCGGCACGACGGTCCGGACGATCCGCTGGTACCAATCCGAGGGGCTGCTGCCCGCGCCCCGCCGGGCCGGGCGCACGGCCCGCTACGACGCCGACCACGTCCAGCGGCTGGAAGCCATCCGCGACCTCCAGGCCCACGGCCTGACGCTGGTGGCGATCCGCCGCCTGCTGGAGCGGGCCCCCGACACCGCGGCCAACGCCCTGGCGTTCGTCCAGGCGGCCGTGTCGCCGGCCAGCAAGGACGAGGTCGAGGTCATCGACGCCGCCGAGGGCGCCGCCCGCCTGGGCGCGGCGCCGACGCCGGCGCTCGCCGCCCACCTCGAGAGCCTCGGCGTCATCCGGGTCCTGCCCGACGGGCGGTGGGAGCTGCCGGCCCCGGCGCTGTTCCGGGCGGCCGAGGAGCTGGCCGAGTTCGACTTCCCGCTCGAGCAGCAGGTCGAGATCGTCCACCACCTGCGGGCGCACACCGAGGAGATGGCCCGGATCCTGGTCGACTTCTTCGTCGAGCACTTCTGGCCGGGCCGCGAGGACGACCCCGAGGCCTGGGCCGAGATGACCGCTGCGCTCGGCCGCCTGCGGCCCCTGGCCACGACCTCGGTCGTCGCCCTGCTCGACACGGCGCTGGCGCGGGCCGCCGAGCGGGCCACCGAGCGCCAGCTCGGCCACCGGGCCGACCCGGCCGCCAGCTGACGCCGCTCGCGGCCGGACAACCGCGCCCCATCCCGGCCGGGCCCGCTCACCCCGGATCACGCCCCCACCCCGGCGCATCCGGACAAACCGCGGCCCGTCCCGGCGGGCGGACCGCTCGGTCAGGCCTCGGCGGCGTCGAGCGCGGCCACCGCAGCGTCGAGCATGCGGGCGCTGCACCCGGCCATGGCGGCCGGCGGGACCGCCTCGGCCACGATGCGCTCGGCGATCTGCCGGAACGCCTCGGCGGCCGGCCCCTCGCCCAGGACCGCCGGCTCGCCCGCGTCGCCCCCGGCCGACACGGCCGGCTCGAGCGGCACCTTGCCGAGCAGGGGCACGCCGGCGTCGTGGGCCAGCTGCTCGCCCCCGCCCTCGCCGAACAGGGCGTAGGTCTCGCCGTGGTCGCACTGGAAGGCGCTCATGTTCTCGATGGCGCCCGCCACGCGCAGGTAGCTCTTGCGGGCCATGCCCACCGCCCGGACGGCCACCTTCTGGGCGGCCTTGGCCGGCGTGGTGACGACGATGACCTCGGACCGGGGGATCAGCTTGGCCACCCCCATCTGCACGTCACCGGTCCCCGGTGGCATGTCGACGAGCAGGTAGTCGAGGTCGTCGCCCCACTTCACGTCCTGCAGGAAGTGCTGGACGCCCCGGTTGAGCATGAGCCCCCGCCACATGAGGGCGGTCTCCTCGTCGTCGACCAGGAAGCCCATCGACACGACCCGCACGACGCCGGCGCCGATGTGCCGCTCGAGCGGCACCATCAGCTTGCGCCCGTCGCGCAGCTCGCCCGACAGGCGGCCGCTCAGCCCGAGCATGCGGGGCACCGAGAAACCCCAGATGTCGGCGTCGAGCACGCCGACGGTCAGGCCCCGGTCGGCCAGGGCCGCAGCCAGGTTGACGGTGACCGACGACTTGCCGACCCCGCCCTTGCCGGACGACACGAGGATGACCTTGGCCTCGAGCGGGACCGCCGTCTCCTCCGGGCGCTGGGCGACGTTCCACCGGGCCTTGGCCATCGCCGAGGCCCGCTGCTCGGGGGTCATCTCCGTCCACCGCAGGGTCACGCCGGACACGCCGGGCAGCGACTCGACGCGGGCCACGACGTCGTGCTGGAGCTGGGCCCGCAGCGGGCAGCCCGCCGTGGTCAGGGCGACCGTGACGGTGACCGCGCCGCCCGGATCGACCTCGACGTCGCGCACCATGCCGAGGTCGACGACGTCGCTGCCGAGCTCGGGATCGATGACGCCCCGCAGCACGCTGCGGACATCGTCGCTGGTCGGGGGGCTGGTCGGCACGGGGTCGATTCTACCGACGCAGCCCGGTGAAACCCGGGGCGGACCAGTAGGCTCGGGGGCGTGACCGAGTCGTTCGCGCCCCGACTCGCAGTCCTCAAGGCCCTCGGCGACAACACGCGCTACGCCATCTACCTGGAGCTCGCCCGGTCGGCCCGGCCCTTGGCCACCGCCGAGATCGCCGAGACCCTGGGCCTGCACCCCAACACGGTCCGCCCCCACCTGGAGCGGATGCGCGAGGTCGGCCTGCTGGTGGTCGAGGCCGACGCCCGGGGTGCGGTCGGCCGCCCCCAGCACCGCTACTCGCTGGCGCCCGACGCGCCGTCGCTCGGCCTCGAGCCGGCGACGTTCCCCCTGCTGGCGGGCATGCTCCTCCAGTTGGCCGGGGCCGCCGGCGTGGGCACCGACGAGGCGGTCGAGGTCGGGCGCGACCAGGGCGAGGCCGACGCCGTCGCCGCCAGGGCCGCGCCGTCCGGCTGCCTGGCCGCCCTGGTGGCCCGGCTCGACGCCCTGGGCTTCGACCCGGCGGTGGCGTCCGACGACGAGGGCCAGGCCCGGGTGTCGTTCACCCACTGCCCGTTCCGGTCGCTGGCCGAGGCCAACCCCGACGTCGTGTGCGGCCTGCACCGGGGCATGGTCGAGGGGTTCGTCGACGCCTGCGGCGGGGGCCGGGTGGAGGCGTTCCGCTCGCTGCTCGACCTCACGCCGTGCCAGGTCGACCTGGTCCTCACGGCGTCCTGACCGGCCGCCACGGCCGCCCTGACGGCGGTCGGGTCGCCGGTTCCGGCGTCGGGGGCCGCCGTAGTCGCCTGTCGGCGAGCGGTCCCGGTAGGCTCGTCCGCGGTCTGAACACACCTCCAGGAGGCCTCGAGACTGTGATCACCCTCACAGACAGCGCCACCGACAAGGTCCGCTCCCTCATGGAAGCCGAGGGCGTCCCCAACCTCGCGCTGCGCGTGGCCGTGCGTCCCGGTGGCTGCTCGGGCTTCAGCTACGAGATGTTCTTCGACACCGACGTGTCCGACGACGACAAGACCGCCGAGTTCTCCGGGGTCAAGGTCGTCGTCGACCCGTCGAGCGCCATGCTGCTCGAGGGCGCCACGCTCGACTACAAGGACGGCCTGCAGGGCGCCGGGTTCGCCATCGACAACCCGAACGCGCAGCGCACCTGCGGCTGCGGGCAGAGCTTCAGCTAAGGCCGGCCCCGGCACGTCGCGGCTGCCCGGCGGGGTACCGAGCGTCAACGGTGACGCGCTACGACACCCGGCCGGCCCACATGGCGCCCCGGTACGACCGGCGGCGCCTCGGCGCGCTCGTGGTCGCCGGGCTGCTGCTCGTCGGGGCGGCGGTCGCCCTCCAGGTCGTCGTGCTCGACGACGAGCCGAGCTCGTCCACCGACTCGGCCGAGGGTGCCGACGATGGCTCGGCCGACGAGCCCGACCCGGGGAGCGACGATGCCGGCGCAGGCGAGGGCGACCCTCCCGCCGACGGCCCAACCTCGGGGTTCCAGACACCGGGGCTGCTGACGTTCCGCGGCAGCCCGACCCGCAGCTACTACGGCGAGGGCCCGGTGCCGTCGCAGCCGACCGTGCTGTGGGACTACCCGGGGGCCTCCGGCGGCATGTGCGCCGAGTCGACGGTGGGCCAGGAGACCCGGACGTGGTGCGGCACGGGCTGGACCGGCGAGCCGGCCGTGTTCGAGCGCGACGGCCGCACGTGGGTGGTGTTCGGCGCCTACGACCGCCACGTCCACTTCGTGGACTACGAGACCGGCGAGGACATCATCCCCCCGTTCCCGACCGGCGACATCATCAAGGGCTCGGTCACCGTCGACCCGGACGGGTTCCCGCTCGTCTACTCGGGCAGCCGCGACAACCGCCTCCACGTCATCGCCATCGACGGACCCGAGCCCCGCGAGCTGTGGTCGCTCGACGCCCAGGCCGTGTCGCCCACGATGTGGAACGACGACTGGGACGGCTCGCCCCTCGTCGTCGACGACTACCTCTACGAGGGCGGCGAGAACTCCCAGTTCCACATCGTGAAGCTGAACCGCAGCTACGCGGCCGATGGAACGGTCCAGGTCGACCCCGAGCTGGTGTTCAACACCCCGGGCTGGGACGACGAGCTGCTCGCCGCCCTGGGCGACCGGGAGGTGTCGATCGAGAACTCGGTCGCCCTCCACGACGGGGTCGTCTACTTCGCCAACTCGGGCGGCCTGGTGCAGGGGTGGGACGTGTCGGGCCTCGCCGAGGGTGTCGAGCCCACCCGCGTGTTCCGGTTCTGGACCGGCGACGACACCGACGCTTCGATCGTCGTCGACGACGAGGGCTTCCTGTACGTGGCCAGCGAGTACGAGCGGTTCACCGAGCGGTCCGGCGCCGTGGGCCAGCTCATGAAGCTCGACCCCCGCCGGCCCGACGACCCGCTCGTGTGGTCGGTGCACGACCCCGACGCCACTCCGGGCACGACCGCCGGCATCTGGGCCACGCCCGCCCTCCACGACGACCTGGTGATCGCCCCGACCGACAACGGCGACGTGCTCGGCGTCGACCGGGCCACCGGCGAGATCCGCTGGCAGTTCGAGCTGCCGCCGCCCACGTGGCAGTCGCCGGTGGTCGTCGACGACGTGCTGATCCTGGGCGACTGCAACGGCGTCCTCCACGCCTACGACGTGTCCGACACCAGCGTGACGCCGCCCGAGCTGTGGTCCGTCGAGCTGGGCGGATGCATCGAGTCCACGCCGGCCGTGTGGCACGGCCGCATGTTCGTCGGCACCCGGGGCGGCCGCTTCTTCGCCGTCGGCGACCCGTAGGCCGCCGGGGGGGGCGACGCGGGCCACCGGGAAGCGGTCGCCGCTCGCCGTCACGGCGGGGCGGGGGCCGCCTCTATCCTCGGCGCGTGTCCGAGTTGACGTTCGAAGTCGACGGCAAGCAGGTCACGGTCCCCGACGACGGCGCCAGCCTGCTCGACGTCCTGCGCGAGCGCCTGGGCCTGCGGTCCCCCAAGGACGGCTGCAGCCCCCAGGGCCAGTGCGGCTGCTGCACGGTGCTGGTCGACGGTCAGCCCCGGGTCGCCTGCGTCACCCCGGCCCGCCGCGTGCGGGGCCGGGTCGTCACGACCCTCGATGGCCTCGACGACGACCGGCAGCGGGCGTGGGCCGAGGCGTTCTGCGCCACCGGCGCCAGCCAGTGCGGGTTCTGCACGCCCGGCATCGTGGTGCGGCTGGAGGGGCTGCGGGCCAAGGGCACCGACCTGACCGACCCGGCCAAGGTCGAGCAGGCCCTGCTGGCGCACCTGTGCCGGTGCACCGGGTGGCGGACGATCCTCGACGCCGCGGCCCGGGCCGGCACCGACGCCGCAGGCGCAGGGGCCGAGGCCGCGACCCCGGCCAGCGGAGCGGCCGGCGGGACCGGCGAGCGCGACCTCGAGGCCGCGTCCCGGCGAGCGGCCATCGAGGGGCGCACGCCGCAGCGGGTGGCGCCCGAGGTGGCGCTCGGCCGCGGCGGCTTCGCCGACGACCTGGCGCCGCCCGACGCCCTGGTGGCCGTGCCCGACGGCGCCGGCGGCTGGGCCGTGGGTGAGACGCTGGCCGAGGCCCGGGCCGCGTCCGGCAAGGTCCAGGGCCGGCGGACCACGGTCGACGTCATCCACCCGGTCGAGCCGCCCGCCGGCGACTGGGACGCCGCCCTGCGCACGACCTGGGTCGAGCCCGCCTACCTCGAGCTCGACGCCTCGTGGTGCCGGCCGGGCGGTGAGCCGGCGACGCCGCTGGCCAACGGCGGGGCGTTCGGGGGCAAGCAGGCGTCGGAGGTGGGCGCCGTGGCCCGGCGGCTGGCCGACGAGCACGGCCGACCGGTGCGGGTCGTGCTGTCCCGCGAGGACGCCGTGCGCCGTGGCCCCAAGCGGCCCCCGGTGGCCGGCGGGGTCCGCGCCGACGGCACCGGCGTCCTGCGCGCCGTCCGGACACCCGGGCTGGCCGAGGCCGTGGCGTCCGTCGCCCCGGGCCTGGCCGTCGAGGAGGTCGATGTGCCCGGCCCGCCGACCTCCACCGCGATCCGGGCCGCCGGCTGGGCCGAGGCGCTCGTCCTGCTGGCCGGGGCCGGGGCGCTGGTCGGCTCGGGGACGGACGCGCCGGCCGGCGACCGCCCGCCCGGGGTGCTCGAGGCCGCTGGCGGCGAGGGCCGGGGCGCGGTGCGGCTGCGGTCCCCCGACGGCGCCGAGGCCCGGGCCGAGGTCGTGCTCGGCGCGGACGCCCGCGTGGCCGTCGAGGTGGCCTGCGGCGACCCGCTGGACACGATCGTCGTCCGCTCCTACTGCATCGGCGCCGCCCACATGGCGCTCGGCTGGGCGTGCTCCGAGGCGCTGGCGGTCGACGCGGACGGCGAGGTCCACGACCTCACGATCCGCAGCTTCGGCATCCTGCGCGCGTCCGACACCCCGCCGATCGTGGTCGACGTCGCGCCGGGCGACGGACCGCCGGTCAACGGGTCCGACGCCGTGTTCGCCGCGGTGGCCGCCGCCACCTGGCTGGCCCAGGACCGGCCCCCGGCCTGGCCCACCGGCATCCGCCCCCGGGAGGCCGGCTGACGGTCCCCGCCGGATCCCACCGGCACCCGCCCCCGGCGGTCCGGGAGCGGCACCCGCCGGCCCGGCGGCCGGCTAACTTCGCCGGGCATGTCGTCCTCTGCACCCCGTCCCGTCGGGGCCTACACGCCGATCGTGAGGGCCGGCGACTGGCTGATCGTGTCCGGCCAGGTGGGCCTGGCCGACGGCGAGATCGTGCCGGGCGGCCTGGAGGCCGAGCTGCGCCAGGCCATCGCCAACCTGGCGGCCCTGCTGGAGTCCGAGGGCGCCACGCTGCGCGACGTGGTGAAGACCACGGTGTTCCTCCGGCACATGAGCGACTACGCCGAGATGAACGCCACGTACCTCGACGCCTTCGGCGGCCACCGCCCGGCCCGCTCCGCCATCGGCGTAGCCGAGCTGCCCCTCGGTGCCCTCGTCGAAGTGGAGGCGTGGGCCTACGTCGGGGGAAGATGAGGCCATGATCGGTGCCATCGCCCTGGCCGTCGTGCTCGTGATCGTCCTGCCGGTCGCCTTCCTCATGTCCGGCGCCGTCGTCGCTGCGCTGCTCGGCCAGGTGGCCACGCTCGATGCCGAGGCCCGTCACGAGGGCAGCGAGCTGATCGCGCTCAACAAGTAGCCGCAGGTAGCCGCACCCACCGGGGGCGGCGGGCGCGACGGCGATACGCGGGCGGCGCGACGCGGGGCTCAGAGCCCCCAGCGGCTCTGGCCGAAGCGGTAGCCGACCGAGCGGACCGTCTGGATCAGGTTGGCGTGCTCCTCGCCGAGCTTGGCCCGCAGCCGCCGGATGTGGACGTCGACGGTGCGGGCGCCGCCGTAGTACTCGTAGCCCCACACCCGGCTGAGCAGGGTCTCGCGGGTGAACACCCGGCCCGGGTGCGAGGCGAGGAACTTGAGCAGCTCGTACTCCATGTAGGTGAGGTCGAGCGGCCGGCCCTCGATGGCGGCCTGGTAGGTCTCGAGGTTGAGCACGAGCGGCCCGTACTCGACCAGCTCGGGGCGGGTGCCCCGGCCGGTCCGCCAGAACAGGTGCTTGAGCCGGGCCTCCAGCTCGAGCGGCTGGAAGGGGTAGAGGCAGAAATCGTCGAACAGGTCCTCGCGCAGCTCGAGGTCGCCGAGCTGGGCGCCGGACACGAGCAGCAGCAGCGGCTCGAGCGGCAGGTCGCGTTTTCGCAGCGCCCGACACAGGGCGAACGCGCCTTCGGGCTCGTTGGCCGCCACCACCACCCCGCCGGCCCAGCCGTCCTCGGGCTCGCTGCGCGTGGCCGCACGTTCGTCGGCCACGGCCTTCCAGGGGTAGCCCACGAGGTCGAGCGCCTGGGCGAGCTCGGGCGGGGCCGGGTCGGGGAAGAGCAGGAGGGGTTCCATAGCGACGAAGGGTCCTGCCGGGAGGGTCAGAGTCTGGTCAGGTAACGGTCGAGCTCGAACTGGGTGACCTGGGTCTTGTACTCCATCCACTCGTTCCGCTTGTTGCGGATGAACCACTCGAAGACGTGTTCACCCAGGCACTCGGCCACCCACTCCGACTCCTCCATGACGTCGAGCGCCTCGGAGAGCGACTGGGGCAGCGTCTTGATGCCCTCGGCCATGCGCTCCTCCGGCGTGAGCTCGTAGAGGTTGACGGAGGTCTCCTCCGGCAGCTCGTAGCCCTCCTCCAGGCCCTTGAGCCCGGCGGCCAGCACGAGCGAGAAGGCCAGGTAGGGGTTGCAGGCCGAGTCGGGCGCCCGGAACTCGATGCGGGCGCTCTCGGCCTTGCCGCTCTTCATCGGCGGCACGTTCACGATCACCGACCGGTTGTTGCGGGCCCACGAGATGAAGATCGGGGCCTCGTAGCCGATCACCAGCCGCTTGTACGAGTTGACCCACTGGTTGGTGACCGCGGTGATCTCGGGCGCGTGGCGCAGCAACCCGGCGATGAAGCCCCGGGCCGCCTTGGACAGGCCGTGCTCGTCGCCCGGGTCGTAGAAGGCGTTGGTGTCGCCCTCGAACAGCGAGAAGTGGGTGTGCATGCCCGAGCCCTGGACCCCGACCAGGGGCTTGGGCATGAACGTGGCGTGGACGTTGGCCTCGAGCGCCACCTCCTTAACCACCAGCCGGAACGTCATGATGTTGTCGGCCATGGTCAGGGCGTCGGTGTAGCGCAGGTCGATCTCGTGCTGGCTGGGGGCGTCCTCGTGGTGGCTGTACTCGACGGGGATGCCCATCGCCTCCAGCGTGTGGATCGTGCGCTGGCGCAGGTCGGTGGCCACGTCGGCCGTGGTCAGGTCGAAGTACGAGGCCTGGTCGAGCGGCTCCAGCGGCCGGTTGGGGTCGCCGTGGGCGAAGTAGAAGAACTCCATCTCCGGCGCGGCGTAGAAGCTGAAGCCCCGCTCGCGGGCCATGTCGAGGTTGCGCCGCAGGACCTGCCGGGGGTCGCCCTCGAACGGCGTGCCGTCGAGGTTGACGATGTCGCAGAACATGCGGGCCGAGGTGCCGATGCCGTCGGCCCAGGGCAGGATCTCGAAGCTGTTGGGGTCGGGCGACGCCAGGACGTCGGACTCCTGCACCCGGCTGTAGCCGTCGATCGAGGACCCGTCGAACCGCATGCCCCCGTCGAAGGCGTTCTCGAGCTCGGCCGGCGAGATCGCGAACGACTTGAGCTGGCCCAGAACGTCGGTGAACCAGAGGCGGATCATGCGCACGCCGCGCTCCTCGACCGTGCGCAGCACGTATTCACGCTGACGTTCGGTGCTCTCCATGCGTGGCATCCTGCGGCGGCGTCCCGTCACCCGCAAGCCGGGCCTGCCCGGTTCACATAACGTTCACATCCGAGCAACAGGTCAGAAACTGGCCACTGAGAGGGTGCGCCACCGGTACGAGACCACGAGCCGGAGGCTACCTCTCCCATGCCCTACAAGGCCGAGTACATCTGGATCGACGGCACCGAGCCGACGGCGAAACTGCGTTCCAAGACCAAGATCGTGGCCGACGGGGCAGAGCCTCCCATCTGGGGCTTCGACGGCTCGAGCACGAACCAGGCGCCGGGCGAACAGTCCGACTGCGTGCTCCAGCCCGTGTTCACGTGCCCCGACCCGATCCGGGGCGGCGACAACAAGCTGGTGCTGGCCGAGGTGCTGAACACCGACATGACCCCCCACGCCACCAACACCCGGGCGGCGTGCGTCGAGGTGGCCACCCGGTTCAAGGACCAGGAGCCGCTCTTCGGCATCGAGCAGGAGTACACGTTCTTCAAGGACGGCCGTCCTTACGGCTTCCCGCCCCGGGGCTTCCCAGCCCCGCAGGGCGGCTACTACTGCGGCGTCGGCGCCGACGAGGTGTTCGGCCGGCCGATCGTCGAGGAGCACATGGACGCCTGCCTGGCCGCCGGCCTCCACCTGTCCGGCATCAACGCCGAGGTCATGCCCGGCCAGTGGGAGTTCCAGATCGGCCCGGTGGCCCCGCCACAGGTGGCCGACGAGCTGTGGGTGGCCCGCTGGCTGCTCTACCGCATCGCCGAGAAGTACGACGTGGCCGCCACGCTCGACCCCAAGCCGGTCCCCGGGGACTGGAACGGCGCCGGCGCCCACACCAACTTCTCGACCAACGCCATGCGCGAGCGCTACGACGCCATCATCACGGCCTGCGAGGCCCTGGGCGAGCGCGCCGCCGAGCACATCGCCGGCTACGGCGCCGACATCGAGCACCGCCTGACCGGCATGCACGAGACCGCCCCATGGGACAAGTTCCACTACGGCGTGTCCGACCGCGGCGCCTCGATCCGCATCCCCTGGCAGGTCGAGGTCGACAAGAAGGGCTACATCGAGGACCGGCGGCCAAACGCCAACTGCGACCCGTACGTCACGACCCGGCTGATCGTCGAGACCTGCTGCTCGGCGCTCGCCGGCTAGGACCGTCGGGCCAGGCGCCCGACCGCTGGGGAGACGAGTGGGGGCGCCTGTGCGGGGCGCCCCCACTCGTGCGTTGTTAGCTTTCGGGACCACCGCCTCCCAGGCATGGAGAAGGGAGTACTAGTGCAGGAACGAAATCCCGACGAGGTTCTCGCCCTGGTGCGCGACCAGGGGATCGAGGTCGTCGACCTGAGATTCTGCGATCTGCCCGGCCTCATGCAGCACTTCTCCATGCCGGCCGGGTACCTCGAGGCCGACATGTTCGAGGAGGGTCTCGGCTTCGACGGGTCGTCGATCCGTGGCTTCCAGGAGATCCAGGAGTCCGACATGCTCCTGGTCCCCGACCCCAACACCGCGGTCGTCGACCCGTTCACCGAGCACAAGACCCTGAACATCAACTGCTTCGTGCGCGACCCCGTGACGGGCGAGGCCTACAGCCGCGACCCGCGCTACGTCGCCAAGAAGGCCGAGGAGTTCCTGGTCTCCACCGGCGTGGCCGACACGGCCTACATCGGGCCCGAGGCGGAGTTCTTCGTCTTCGACGACGTGCGGTTCGGCCAGAACGAGCACGAGGGCTTCTACAGCGTCGACTCGGTCGAGGCCGCCTGGAACAGCGGGCGCGACGAGGGCCCCAACCTCGGCTACAAGCCGCGGTACAAGGAGGGCTACTTCCCGGTCCCGCCCATGGACCACTTCCAGGACCTCCGGTCGGAGATGGTCCTGACGCTCGAGCGCCTCGGCATCGAGGTCGAGATCCACCACCACGAGGTGGGCACGGCCGGCCAGGCCGAGATCGACATGCGGTTCGACTCGCTGCTCCGCATGGCCGACAAGCTCATGCTCTACAAGTACGTCATCAAGAACGTCGCCTGGCGGGCCGGCAAGACGGCGACGTTCATGCCCAAGCCCGTGTTCCAGGACAACGGCTCGGGCATGCACACCCACCAGTCGCTGTGGAAGGGCGGCCAGCCGCTGTTCTACGACGAGACCGGCTACGCCGGGCTGTCCGACGTCGGGCGCTGGTACATCGGCGGGCTGCTCGCCCACGCGCCGGCCGTGCTGGCGTTCTCGAATCCGACGACCAACAGCTACAAGCGGCTGGTCCCCGGCTACGAGGCGCCGGTCAACCTGGTGTATAGCCAGCGCAACCGGTCGGCGGCGGTGCGGATCCCGCTCTACAGCCAGAGCCCCAAGGCCAAGCGGCTCGAGTTCCGCTGCCCCGACCCGTCGTGCAACCCCTACCTGGCGTTCTCGGCGATGCTGATGGCCGGCCTCGACGGCATCCAGAACCGCATCGAGCCGCCGGCGCCGGTCGACAAGGACCTCTACGACCTGCCGCCCGACGAGCTGGCCAAGGTCCCCCAGGTACCGGGCTCGCTCGACGCCGTGCTCGACGCCCTGGAGCAGGACAACGCCTTCCTCAAGGCCGGCGGCGTGTTCACCGACGACCTGATCGAGACGTGGATCGCCTACAAGCGGGAGAACGAGGTCGACGCCCTGCGTCTCCGCCCGCACCCGTGGGAGTTCCACCTCTACTACGACATCTAGCCCCTGACCTGGGCCTTCCTGCCGGCGGCACCCGCACGCGCACCGTGCGGGTGCCGCCGGCTCGCGTCAGGCGCCGTCAGTCGCCGACACCGGCGTCGGCCGACTCGGCCGCGTCCGGCGTCCAAGTCCACACCGCGGCGCCCGGGCCGGCCGGCGGGCCGATCCCCTGGGGGCGGGTGACCACGGCGAGCCGGTCGAGCGAGCTGGCCGAGTCCGTGTCGGACCGGGCGTCCACCGAGACGACCGTGGCCTCCTGGTCGAGCTGGGTCGTCAAGTGGGGGTCGGCCACGCGCTCCCACTCCTCGCCGGCGGGCCGGATCCAGAGCGCGGGCGTCCGCTCGTCGGTGCCTGTCCGGCTGTGGGGTGGCGCCTCCCGCGACCCGACGGCGATCGCCGTGCCGTCCCGCAGCGCCAGGGCGTCCCTCACGATCGCCTCGGTGCCCGGCTCGAGAGCGAGGGCGGGGATGGGCTCGGCGTCGGGGTGGCCGACCACCGCGAAGCGGACCTCGTCCACGCAGCCGTCCGCCGTGAGCGGCGACCAGCCGAGCAGCACGCCCGTCCCCCGGGTCCAGTGCAGGGCGACGAGGTCGCACACGTCCTCGCCGGCGGGGGCGTCGGTGAGCGGCTCCCACCGGGTCACGGGGCCGCCGGGGACCTCCTCGCTGGCCCAGAGCAGGAGGGTGGCGGGGTCGCCACCCACGGCTCCGAGCACGAAGCGGTTGCCGTCGGGAGCGAGCCGAAGGTCGGCAGCGCCGGCGCCTGCCCAGCCGGCCGGCAGGTCGAGGGCCGAGCGCGCCCACGCCCCGTCCGCGTACCGCGACCACGCCAGGATCCGGGAGCCGTCCCGGTCGACCGCCGCCACCACCTGGTGGTGCTCGGTGGTGGTGACGACGGCGGGGGCGACGCCCTCCGAGTCGGGCAGGGGCACGCCGGTGGCCCGGGACGTCGCCCCGCGGGCATCGTCCCCGAGGGGGTCCAGCGCCGACCAGGCGACGAGGGGGCCGTCCTCGTCGCCCCCGCCCACCACCACCCACGGCGTCCCCGCCGGGCCGTCGGCGGCGACGACGAACGGCTCGTCGAGGGCTGCCGAGTCCTCGAGGATCACCTCGTCACCCCGGAAGCCCTCGTCGCGGAACCGCGCCAGCACCGCAGGGCTGCCGTCGTCCCGCGTCACGACCCGCAGCGGCCCGCCGTCGACGCCGCTCACGGCGAGGGCGGTCGGATGGTGGTCGGTGCGGACCCAGCCGTCGCGGCCGATCTCGTCGCCCTGGCCGCTCCCCCGGGCGACCGCCACGGCCACGACCACGAGCCCCACCACGACGGCAACGGCCCCGACGATCCCGACAGTGCGCTTGCTCACCCTGCGACCTCGTCTCCTTCCGGTGCCGCGCCCGCACGCCCGGCACCGTAGATCGCCGACCGGCTGCCCGAGGTCGCGCGTGGTCCCCCGGAGGTCACCGTGGCCGCACGGTGCAATGGCAGGCCCGGCGCGGCCGCCCCGGACCGGGCGCTCCGGGGGAGGTCTACGCTGGGGCAACATGGCCGTGGCTGGGATAGGCCAGAGACAACGTGAGGATGTGACCGTGCTGGTCGTCGACGACCAGCGGGCGTTCGCGGACGCCGTGGCCCTGGCCATCGACAGCCAGCTCCGGCTGCGGTGCCTGGGCGCCGCCGGGTCGGTGGAGGACGCCCTCCACCGGCTCGGGTCCGAGTGCCCCGACGTGCTGCTGCTCGACGTCCGGCTCCCGGGCACCGACGGGCTGAGCGCCATCACCGAGTTCAAAGCCCGGTGCCCCGAGGTCCGCGTCCTCGTCCTCACGGCGGACGTCTCGCCGACCACGTTCCTCGGCGCGGTGAAGGCGGGCGCCGACGGGTTCCTCCCCAAGGACGCGCCGTTCACCGACATCATCGACGCGGTGCGGTCGGGCGACAGCCTGCTCGTCGACCCCCAGGTGCTCAAGCAGCTCGCCGGCGAGGGAGCGCCGGCGGCCGACGACGCGGACCCGCCGGTGCTGACCGACCGCGAGCTCGAGGTGCTGCGGCTCCTGGCCGAGGGGCTGGCGGTGAAGCAGATCGCACCCAAGCTCGGCATCACGGTCAACACGTGCCGCGGCCACGTGCGCGCCATCCTCCACAAGCTCGACGCGCACTCCCAGCTGGCCGCGGTCGTGACGGCCACCCGGCTGGGCCTCCTGCACGAGCCGGGCTCATGAGCCCGGCGGCCCCATGAGCCCGGCGGTGGCGGTGCACTTCCTGCGCCCCGCGGCCGACGTCCTCTTCGCGTCGGCGGCCGAGGCCTTCGGCAGACGGGCCGTCGCCGCGGTCCTGACCGGCACGGGCACGGACGGGGCCGATGGCGTCGAGGCCGTGCACGAGCGCGGGGGTACGGTCGTCGTCCAGGACTTGGCGAGCTCCGAGCTCGTCGGGATGCCGAGGGCCGCCGCTGACACCGGCTCGGCGAGCCCGGTGCGCCCCCCTGGAGGACATCGGGCCGGCGCTGCGCCCGCCCGCCAGCCCGGGAGCGAGGTCATGAGCGAGGACGACGAGGAGGGACTCGAGGACCTGCTGGCGTTCGTGCGCGACTCCCGGGGCCCCGACTCGGGCGACGGCGACCCGCTGCGGGTCTGGTGCCCGGACTGCACGAGCGGCGGCGAGGAGGGCGCGATCCTGCTCATGGAGGAGCGAGGCGGGGGCGGGGGATGAGTGGGTCCGGCCCCGCCGGGATGCCGCGCCGGATCGAGCGCCTCCGCGACCGGCTCGGCGCCGGGTACGACGAGCCGGCGATCCAAGCCGTGATCGCCGAGCTCCTGGCCATGGCCGACCAGCTCGAGGACGAGGCGGCCCGGCTCGACGACGCCCAGGCGGCGCTGCGCGCCGACCGCGAGCAGTTCGAGCGCGCCGTCGGGCGGTCGGCCGACCTGTTCCGCGCCGTCCCGGCGGCCTGCCTGGTCACCGACGCCGAGGGGATCGTCCGGCAGGTCAACGCCGCGGCGGAGGAGCTGCTCGGCGCCCAAAAGTGGATCGGCAAGCCCCTGGTGCTGCGGGTGGCGCAGCGCGACCGGTCGGGGGTCCACGCCCGGGTCACGGCGGCCCACCGGGGGGCGGCGCCGGAGCCGCTCGTCGTCACGCTCGCCTGCGACCAGGAGTCGCGGCCGAGCGTCGAGCTGCGGTGCGTGCCGACCGAGGGCGGCCAGCTGCTCTGGGTCCTGGACGATGTCACCGACCGGGAGGTGGCCGAGGACCGGCTCAAGAAGGCGATCGAGCACGAGCGGGCGACAGCGGCCCAGCTCCGCGACCTCAACGAGGTGCGCGACGCCTTCATCCTCGCCGTGTCCCACGACCTCCAGGCCCCGCTGGCGGGCATCGTCGGGCTCGCCGGCCTGCTCGACGAGCAGCCCCGGCTGGCGGCCGCCGACCGGCGCCGCATGATCTCGCAGATCCGCACCGCCGCCGAGCGCCTCCTGGCCGAGCTGCGGGCCCTGCTCGACCTCGAGCGGCTCCGCCGGGGCGACATCGGCCTCGACCAGCGGCGGGTCGACCTCGCCGACCTGGTGCGGGAGGTCCTCGGCCAGATCGACGTCGGCGGACGCCGGGTCACCCTCGACTGCGCCCCGCTCATGGCGGTGGTCGACCCGGTCATCGTCGGCCGCATCCTCACCAACCTGCTGACCAACGCCGCCCGCCACACGCCGCCGGAGTCGCAGGTGTGGGTCCGGTGCTCGCGCGAGCCCGACGGCCTGCTCCTCGTCGTCGAGGACGACGGGCCGGGGGTGCCGGACGAGTTGCAGCCCCGCGTGTTCGACCTGTTCCGGCGCGGCCAGCGGCCGGGCGGGGTGGCCGACGGGTTCGGCGTCGGCCTCGCCCTCGTCCGCCAGTTCGCCGAGCTGCACGGCGGCCTCGCCCGGGTCGAGGACCGCCGGGGCGGCGGCGCCTCGTTCCAGGTCCTGCTGGCCGAGCTGCCCCTCTCGGCCGACGCCCCGGTCCGCCGCTGAAGCCGGGTCCCGCGGGCCCGAGCGTCGGGGCGAGCCGGGGCTCCCGACCCCCCGCTCCCGGCTGACCGACCGAGCGGACGGCCCGTCAGGCCCGCTCGGCCGGCCAGACCCCCCGGTCCCTGCGGTCGGGCACGGGCGTCGGCCGGCGACCCGTGTGCGTACCAACGGGCGTCACGGGTGCGTCACGCCGTGGGCGACCGGGTGCGGTCGATCGGGTCGGATCCATCTGGCCGTCTCCCCCGGAAGGACCCCAGGGGAGACGGCATCCCGCCCGGCCCGGCCCCGTCCGGGGCGCAGACCGGACGGTCCGCCGTCCCGCCCAGGCCCGTGGACGCACCGCCGCTCGCACCATCCACGGAGCCCGATCGGGAGATCACGATCAGCAGGTCCTTCGGCAGAAGGGCCCGGACGTCACGCGGGTGACGGTGCCGGGCTCGCGGCATCTCCTGATGGCACGGGCCAGCAACAGGCGGGCGGACCGCACCAGGTGGAGGTCAGGGTGCTCACGGAGCTCGGCGTCGCAGCGGTCGCGAGCCTGGACCAGCACGCCCTCGTCGCGGCCGGCCAGATCGGCCAGGACGTCGGCCGCCACCCCCGGGGACAGGGCGCCCCGCAGCGACAGGCTCACCGCCCGGGCATAGATGCGGTGGACCTTGCCGCCGGAGCTGCCGGAGATCCTCCCTGTCGTCCGGGCTCGGCGGGGGCTCGTGCCGGTTACTCGATGTGGCTCCCCGATCACGGTCCGGAGGGTACGCAGCCACCCGTCCGGGTCGGTATCCCCAAACTTGACTAACGACGGGGCCGGCCAGCCGTCGCACCGCGCCCTCGCCGAACCGCGGTCACGCCAGCGCCACCCGTAGCGCGGTGCAGGCCTCGTCGAGCGCCACCTTCCCCTCGGGGATCACGTCCGGCAGCTGGAAGAAGCCGTGGATCACGCCGTCGTAGCGCGTGGCGGTGGCCTCGACGCCGGCCTCCCGCAACTTGGCCGCGTAGGCCTCGCCCTCGTCGCGCAGCGGGTCGTACTCGGCGGTGACGACCAGGGCCGGCGGGAGCCCGGCCAGCGCCTCGAGCGGCGCGTGCAGCGGCGACACGAGCGGGTCGGCCGGGTCGTCGATCGGGCTGCCGGTCAGGTAGTGGCGGCCGAACCACAGCATCGTGGCCTTCTCGAGGAAGTAGCCCTCGGCGTTCTCGTCGATCGACGGGTGCGACAGCGTCAGGTCGGTCACCGGGTACACGAGCAGCTGGAAGCGGATCGGCGGCCCGCCGTCGCGGAGACGCTGGGCGATCAGCGCCGCCAGGTTGCCGCCGGCCGAGTCGCCGCCGACGGCCAGCCGCCCCGCATCCGCGCCCAGCTCGCCGGCGTTGGCGGCCACCCACCGCACCGCCGCCTCGCAGTCCTCGAGCGCGGCCGGGCAGGGGTGCTCGGGCGCCAGCCGGTACTCCACCGACACGACGACCGCCCCCGAGCCGTTGGCCAGCGACCGGCACGTGTTGTCGTGGGTCTCGACGCTGCCGATGGTCCATCCGCCGCCGTGGAAGTAGACGAGGACGGGCCGGACGCCGCTCGGCGCGGACCCGTTGCTGCCGTCGTCGCGCGGCGTGTACACGCGCACGGGCACGTCGCCGGCCGGCCCCGGGACCGTGCGGTCGACCACCGCGGCCACGTCCTCCCGGGTCATCATCGCCGTCAGACGGGCGTAGTTCTCGCGGACCTCGGCCGGCGACTGGCTGTCGATCGGGCCGGCGTCGGCCATGGCCAGCATGTTCAGCAGCCCCCGGACCTCGGGCGTGACGGGCATGGTTCCCCCCTGCTCCCCTGCTCGGACTCCGCCCGTAGGTTACGGGGAGTCGCCGTAGAACAAGCGCTCGACGACCCGGCGGGCCCGGCGGGTCACCCGCCGGTAGTCGGCCCGCAGCTCGGCCGGCGTGGTGCGCAGCGAGCGGGCCAGGCGGGCCAGGTCGTTGGGGCGGGTCGGCAGCGAGTCGGTGGCCGCCGGGCTCGAGCCCACCAGCCACCACCGGTTGCGGGTCTGCTCGCAGAACCGGTAGGCGGCGGCCAGCACCTCGGCGTCGCCCTCGGCGACCACACCCGCCTCCACCAACCGCTTCAGCGCCTCCATCGTCCCCGGCGACCGGACGCCGGTCCGCAGCTGGAGCAGCTGGACCGTCCACTCCACGTCCGACAGCGACCCCCGGCCCAGCTTCAGGTGGAACTGCGGGTCCTCGCCGGGCGGGATCCGCTCGCGCTCCACCCGGGCCTTCATGCGGCGGACCTCCCGCTCGTCGTCGGCGCTGAACGGCCGGCCCCACACGACCTCCTCGATCAGGGCCGCGAACCGCTCGCCCAGCGCGCGGTCCCCCGCCACCGGCCGGGCCCGGGCCATGGCCTGCCGCTCCCAGGTCTGCGCCCACCGGTCGAAGTAGGCCGCGTACCCCTCGAAGCTGCGACTCAACGGCCCCTGCCGCCCCTCGGGCCGCAGGTTGGGGTCGACGGCGTAGATCCGCTGGGCCGGCGTCGGCCCGCCGACGAAGCGGATCAGGTCGGCGGCCAGGCGCACCGCCTCGTCGTGGTCGGCGGGCGTGGACCCCTCGTGGACGAACACGAGGTCGAGGTCGCTGGCGTAGGACAGCTCGCCGGCCGCCAGCCGCCCCAGCGCCACCACCGCGAACGGCAGCTGCGGCCGCAGCACGGCCAGCGACTGCTCGAGCGTGGCCTCGGCCAGGGCCGTGAGGTCGGCCCCCACCACCGACACGGGAGCCACGCCGTACACGTCGCGGGCGGCGATGCCCAGCAGGTGCCGGCCCCGCCACCGGCGCAGCGCCCACTGCTGCTCGGACCGGTCGACCCGCCAGCCCAACGCCCGACCCGCGGAGCGGACCAGGTCGTCGCGGGCCTGGGTCTGCAGCCGGGACGGGTCGGCCAGGCGCACGATCAGGTCGGGGTTGGCGACCAGCAGGTCGCCGCACAGCCGGCTCGTGCCCAGCAGGAGGCACAGGTGACGGGCGACCTCGGGGCTGTCGCGGAAGGCGTTGGCCAGCTCCATCGACCGCTGGGCCCCCGAGGCCAGCTTGCGCAGGCCGAGCAGGCCGAGGTCGGGGTCGGGCGTCTCGGACAGCCAGTCCAGCAGCAGCGGCAGCAGCTGCCGCATCATCCGGGACGACCGGGTGAGGCCCCGCGTCAGCTCCTGGACAGCCTGGCGGGTCCGCTCGGCGTCGGCGAACCCGAACGAGGCCAGCGCGGCGGCCGCCGACTCGGGCGACAGCGTCCCGGCCCCGGCCATCGCTTCTAGCAGCGGCCGGAAGTACAGGCGCTCGTGCACCGAGCGAACCAGGTTCTGCTGGTGCTGGACGTCGCGGTCGAACGCCTCGGTCGGCCCGGCGGCCGGCGTCCCCCGGTACCCGAGCACCCGGGCCACGCGGCGCCGGGCGGCACGGTCCGCCGGCAGCGTGTGGGTCTGGTGGCCGTCCTCCAGCTGGAGGGCGTGCTCGGCCCGGCGTAGGAACCGGTAGGCGCCGGCCAGCGCCTCCGCGTCGGACTCGTCCACGTAACCGCCGGCCGCCAGGTCGCTCAGCGCGGTGAGCGTGGTCGGCGACCGCAGCTCGGGGTCGGCCCGGCCGTGGACCAGCTGGAGCAGCTGGACCGAGAACTCGATGTCGCGGATGCCGCCCCGCCCCCGCTTGACGTCGCGCTCGGCCAGCCCCTTACGGGCGACCTCGGCCTCGGCCCGCTCCTTGAGGTCGCGCAGCGACCGGACCTCGTCGGCGCCGAACGGGCGGCCCCACACGACCTCGGCCGCCATGTCGGCCCACGCCTTGCCGAGCACGGCGTCGCCGGCCACCGGCACCGCCTTGATCAGCGCCTGGAACTCCCACGGCTGGGCCCACCGCTCCCAGTAGGCGGCGTAGCTCTCGAGGCTGCGGGTCAGCGGCCCGTCGCGCCCCTCGGGCCGGAGGTTGGCGTCGACCCGGAAGCAGCGCCGGGCCAGGTCCATCACCGCCCGGGCCTGCCGCACCTCGCCGCCGACGAACAGCAGGTCGATGTCGCTGGCGTAGTTGAGCTCGTGCCCGCCCAGCTTGCCCATGCCGATGACGGCCAGGTCGCGGGCCCCGGCCAGCGCCACGGCGGCCCGCAGGACGTCGACGGCCATGTCGCTGAGCGCCGCCGTCGTCGCCTCGAGGTCGTCCAGCCCCGCGAGGTCGCGGGCGGCGATCCGCAGCAGCTCGCGCTGCTTCCAGCGCACGAGCTCGTCCACCGCGTCGGGATCCGCCCCCACCCCCTCCTCGACGGGTTCGACGGTGGGCGGCGGCGGGCGGCGGTCGACCGCGGCCAGCACGTCCAGCGCCACCGGGTCGGTCTCGACGACCAGGGTCAGGTTCCGGCTGGCGGCCGCCACCCGCACCACGTGGGCGCCCAGGCCCTCGGGGTCGGCCGCCAGGCGCTCGACCACCTCGTCGCCCAGCCGGGTCAGCGCCAGGCGGGCGGCCGGCGGGTCGGCCGACCGCTCGACGACCGGGACGAGCGACGGGGGGACCATGCCCCGATCATGCCCGGCCCGTCCAGGGATGCCGCGGCCACTCCGGCGTCGGCCCACGGCGGCTCGGGGGCGGGGACCCGTGCCCGCCGGGGCCGACGGGTCCGGTGCCGGCCTGCCCCGTCCTGCCGCCCCCGGCGGACCTGCCCCTACGCTGGCGGCGTGGCTCGCCTCCGCGTCGCGCTGTGCCAGCTCAACACCCGGGTCGGCGACCTGGCCGGCAACGTCCGCCGCATCGTCGACACGCTCCGCCGGGCGGAGGCCGACGGGTGTGACCTGGCGGTCTTCCCCGAGCTCGCCCTCACTGGCTACCCGCCCGAGGACCTGCTGCTCAAGCCCGGCTTCGTCGCCGACAACCGGGCCGCGCTCGACGAGGTGGCGGCGGCCAGCGGCGCCTGCGCGGCCGTCGTCGGGTTCGTCGACGCCGGGCGCGACCTCTACAACGCGGCGGCCGTCTGCGCCCACGGCGCGGTCCGGACCGTATACCACAAGCGGGTCCTGCCCAACTACGCGGTGTTCGACGAGCAGCGCTACTTCGCCCCCGGCACCGAGCCGCCCACGCTGGTGCTGGTCGGCGGCGTCCGGGTCGGCGTGTCGATCTGCGAGGACGCGTTCAACCCGACGGGCCCCATCGCCGCCCAGGCCAACGGCGGTGCCGAGCTGGTCGTCAACATCAACGCCTCGCCCTACTACGCCAACCGGCTGGCCGAGCGCGAGCGGATGCTGGCCACCCGGGCGTCCGACGCTTCGTGCGCGCTCGTCTACGTCAACCGGGTGGGCGGCCAGGACGAGCTGGTGTTCGACGGGGCCTCGATGGTGTTCGACACCGACGGCGAGCTGGTCGTGCGCCTCCCCCAGTTCGAGGAGGAGACGGCGGTGTGCGACATCGAGGTGCTGCCGGTGTTCCGCAAGCGGCTCCTCGACCCCCGGGGCCGGGCCACCGACGCGCCGCTGCCCGTCCACGAGATCTCGACCACGTCGCGGGCGGCCGCCGCCGACGCCGCCACGGCGCCCCGGCCCGGCGTGATCCACGACACGCTGCCCCCGGTGCGCGAGGTGTACCAGGCCCTGGTCACCGGCACCCGCGACTACGTCCTGCACAACGGGTTCACCGACGTGGCCATCGGGCTGTCCGGCGGCATCGACTCGTCGCTCGTGGCCTGCATCGCCGCCGACGCCCTCGGGCCCGAGCGGGTGCACGGCGTGCTCATGCCGTCCCGCTACTCGTCCGACCACTCGCTCGCCGATGCCGAGAAGCTGTGCGTCGAGCTCGGCATCGAGCGCCGGGTCATCCCCATCGAGCCCGCCTACGCCGCCTTCCTCGACATGCTCGCCCCCAGCTTCGAGGGGCACGAGCCCGACATCACCGAGGAGAACCTGCAGTCCCGCATCCGCGGGATGCTGCTGATGGCGCTGTCCAACAAGTACCGGGGCTGGCTGGTGCTGACCACCGGCAACAAGAGCGAGATGGCGGTCGGCTACTCGACCCTCTACGGCGACACGGCGGGCGGGTTCGCCGTGATCAAGGACGTCCCCAAGCTGCTCGTCTACGAGCTGGCCCGCGACCGCAACGCCGTGGCCGGGCGGTCGATCATCCCCGACAACGTCCTGACCAAGCCGCCGTCGGCCGAGCTGCGACCCGACCAGCGCGACGACCAGTCCCTGCCGCCCTACGAGGTGCTCGACCCCATCCTCGAGGCCTACGTCGAGGACGACCTGACCCGGACCCAGCTCATCGAGCGGGGGTTCGACCCCGAGCTCGTCGAGCGCATCACCCGGCTCGTCGACGTGTCCGAGTACAAGCGGCGCCAGACCCCGCCGGGCGTGCGGGTGACGCCCAAGGCGTTCGGCAAGGACCGGCGCGTGCCGATCACCAACGCCTACCGGGGCTGACGCCGGCCTTGGCCCCCGCCTTCGCCCGTGGCCGGGCGCGTCGGGACGGTCGCGCCGGATCGGCCGGTCGGGCCGGCCGGGACGGCTCCCGGTCGGCGGGTCGGGCCGGCCGGGACGGCTCCCGGTCGACCGAGCCGGCCCGCTGGCGGGCCGACCTGGCGCTGGTCGTCGCCGCCTTCTTCTTCGGCACCACGTTCCTCGTCGTGCAGGACGCGGTCGAGGAGGCCGAGCCGGTCCCGTTCGTGGCCGTCCGGTTCCTGCTCGGGGCCGCGGTGCTCGGGGCGCTGAGCTGGCGGCGGCCGGCCAGCCCCGGCGCGGTCCGGCACGGGATGGTCGCCGGCGCCGCCCTGGCCGCCGGCTACGTGCTCCAGACGGTCGGGCTCCAGTACACGACGCCGGCCACCTCGGCGTTCCTGACCTACCTGCTGATCGTGCTCGTCCCGCTGCTCGGCTGGCTGGCGCTCGGCCGGCGGCCGCCCCGGGCCACCGCGGCCGGCGTGGCGCTGGCCCTCGCGGGGATGGTCCTGCTGACCGGGAGCGGCACCGGCGGGGCCGGAGCGGGAACGGACGGCGGCCTCGGGGGCCTCGCCGGCCTCGGCCGCGGCGAGCTGCTGACGCTCGGCGGCGCGGTGGCGTTCGCCGTGCACATGTTGATCCTGGGCGAGACCGCCGGGCGGCACGACCCGCTCCGGTTCACGTCCATCCAGCTGGCCACCGTGGGCGCCGCCTGCGCCGTGCCCGGCCTCGTGACCGGCGGGCCGGCCGGGCTGGCGCTGCCCCGATCGGCACTGGGGGCCGCCGCCTTCACCGGCGTGCTGGCCACGGCGCTCACGTTCGCCGGCATGGTGTTCGCCCAGCGGACCGTGAGCCCGACCCGGGCCGCGCTCATCCTGCTGCTCGAGCCTGTGTTCGCCCTGCTCATGGCATGGGTGGCCGGCGACCCGCCGACCGCCGCCACGCTGACCGGCGGCGGCCTGATCCTGCTGGCGGTCGTGGTGGCCGAGGTGCTGCCGACGGCCGCGGGCGGCGGCCACGCCGGGGGCGCGGCGGCGCCGGCGGCCGGCGGGGTGCTGGCGGCCGCCGAGGGGGCCGCCGGGCCGTCGGCGGGCGCCCGCGGCGCCGCCGTGGCCCCGGCCGAGGGCGCGGCCGGCGACGCCGCGTCCCTGGTCGGCGACGGGGTGCTCATCCCCGACCGGCCCGGCGCCGCCGATCGCGAGGGCGAGCACCACGGGGTGCGAGACTGACGGCGATGGCCGACCCGACCCTCCCCCCGCCGCTGCCGCTGGGTGCCCCGACCGCCCCGCCGCCAGGGCTGACGCTCCAGGACGGCGCCCGCCTCGTCGGCCACCACGTCTGGCTCGAGACCCGCCTGTTCGAGGTGCTGGGCGGCTGGGTGCAGAGCGTCCCCGAGCCCGAGGTCAAGGCGCACCTGGCCACCCACTCGCGGCGCCACGCCTGGCACGCCGAGCTGTGGCACGGGCACCTGCCCGACGTGGCCGACATCGACGCCGACTCCCTCGTCGCCCCTCCGGGCGACCGGGCGGACGAGGCGCTGGCGGCGCTGGCCGAGCCGGAGCCCACGATCGAGCGGCTCACCGGCCTCTACCGGGTGGTCCTGCCCCGGCTCGTCACCGCCACGTCCCGGGTGCTGGCCCGGACCTCGGCCGTCGCCGACGCCGCCCTCGCCCGCTCGCTGCGCTTCGTCCTGGGCGACGACCTCGACGAGTGGCGGGACGGCGAGGCGCTGCTCCAGGCGCTGCTCACCGGGCCCGACGAGATCGACCGGGCCACCGCCCACCAGGCGCAGCTGGAGAAGCTGGTCGTGGCGCTCATGCCGACCCTCGCCCCGCCCGGCTCCTAGCGCCCGGGCGGGCTCGCCGGGCCCGGTGAGCAGCGCCGGGCGCGCCCGGCGCACCGCGCGGAGCGGCCCGCCCGGCTACGCGGTCGTGGGCGTGGAGGTGGGCGTCGGGGACGGGGCCGCCGAGGTCGAGGTCGACGTGGGCGACGCCGTGGTCGGCGGCTGCGTCGTGCTCGACCCGTCGCCGTGCCGGTGCGGTTCGTACCGCCCGTCACCCGAGCCGCGGCCGGTGCCGGTGCCGTCGGCGTCGCCGTCCCGGTCGCCATCGCGGCCGTGGCGGTCGCCGCCGTGGTCACGGTCCCAACCGCCGCCCCAGTCGTGGTCGCGTCCGTACTGCTGCCAGAACTCCGGCGTCAGCCACCACGGCAGCTGCGCCCCGCCCGGCGGCGGGCCGCCCGGGGCCTGGGCGGTCGGCGGCGGCGCGGTCGTGGACGGCGCCGGCGGTGCGGTCGTGGAGGTCGGCGGCGCCGTGGTCGAGGTCGTCGACGAGGTGGTGGAGGCGGGCGTCCCGGTGTCGGCGGCGTCCTCGCGCTGGAACAGGTCGAGCCCGATGGCCGAGCCCACGTCGGCCACCGCCGAGTGGACCTCGCGGGGCAGGTGCCCGCCGCTCGTCGCCACCACCAGGCCGATCAGCACCGCGGCGGCCGCGGCCACGCTGGCCACCGGCCGACGGTAGGCGGCCAGCCCCGAGCGCGCCGGCGTGGCCGCCCGCATGTGGCGCGGCTTGTGGCGGAGCCGCCGGCGCGACGACGGGACCTGGGGCCGGGGGACGCCGCGCTCGATCTGAGCTCGCAGCGCGTCGGACATCGGCGGCGGCGGCTCGACCTCGGAGCTGGCGTGGAGCACGGCGGCGACCTCGGCGAGGGCGGCCAGATCGGCGCGACCCTCCGGCTGGCGGCCCGCCAGCACCTCCTCGGTCTCACGCGCGCTCAAGCGAAGATCGGTCATTCCGTTCAGGTCAACGCCCGCAGGCGCCAAGAAGATGCGTCACGGACTGGTTCCGTGTTGTCCATTCGAAGTCGTCCCCCGCCCTTCCGCCGGTGTCGCCGGCGTCGTCCCTGGCCCGTCAGGTCCCGACCGGCCTGCGATCGATGTGCCGGCGGAGGGCGGCCAGGGCCCGGTGCTGCAGCGCCTTCACCGCCCCCTCGCGCTTGCCGAGCATGCGCGCCACCTCCTCGACCGAGAGGTCGGCGACGATGCGGAGGAGGATGACGTCGCGCTGGTCGCGCGACAGCACGGCCAGCAGGTCGCGGATGCGGTCGTGGGCGAGCCAGTTGAGGACGTCGTCCTCGACGTCACCGGTGCCCATGTGCTCCTCGACGCCCACGTCGCCGTCGACCCGCGGCTGGCGGTTGGCGCGCCGGCGGTCGTCGATCATGCGGTGGTGGGCGATCGTGAACACCCACGAGCGGAAGTTCTGCTCGTTGCCCTCGAAGCCGGCGAGGTTGCGGTGGACCTGGGCGAACACGTCGTTCGTCAGCCCGTCGGGGTCGCTCGCCCGGTGCCAGCGGAGGTACGCGGAGACCTGGCCGGCGAGCGAGCGGTAGATCTGCTCGAACGCGACGGCCGACCCGGCCCTGGCCGCCTCGATCAGCGACCCCACCGACGGCGACTGGTGGTAGCGGACGCTGGCGGTCACCCTCGGCGCCACTGCGGCCAGAGGCCGATCGTCGGTGAGCTGCACGCGTAGCCCTCCCCTGTCGTCACCACAGGTCCTGAGCGTTCGTCGCCTGGCGACAGTCGATCACAGTGGCAAGTCCACAGAAACTGTCTCCTCCCGCGGCGTGACATTAGTCAAACCTGTAGACCCCAGGCAGCACGCTCCGGGACGAAAGACGACGGCCCGCGTCAATCCCCAGCGTACGGACGTGTCAGCTGTAACAATTTTGCCACTTGGGACCACGCTCCGACGCCGCGGAGGCACGATCGGACGCCACTGTACGTAGCGAACGGCCGCCAGGGGTGGAGGGTGGGGGCCGTCAGGGAGCCGGCACCGCGCCGCCCGGGCGGGGCGGCGGCGGGATCGGGACGGGACGCCGGGCGGCCGCCACGGGGGTCGCCGGGCCGTCGGCGGGCACCCGCAGGCCCTGCCACCAGGCGATCCTGGGGATGGCCGGCCGGTGGCCGGGAGACGACCGGAGGCCGACCGGAAGACGACTGGACGGCGGCCGGGAGGTGGCCGCCGGGTGATCCCCCATCGACGCGCTCGGGCAGTGTACGGTGGGAAGAGCCGGGGCGACGTTGTCCTGCCGGTGGTTGCGACCGCGTGACCGTTTTTCGACGCGAGCGTCGCCGCCCTTGACCGCACCGGTATCCTTTAGGACGCCCCGGGTTCCGGGCGCATCGAGCACTCGCGGTATCGAGGCCAGAAGCCGACCGTTGAGGCTCCCACCACACCGGCGTCACGACAAAGGGACGATACGTTGCCCAAGGAGCGCGTGGAGCGCGACGAGGAAGATCTCGTCCGGCTTTACCTCACCGATATCGGGCAGTACCCGCTGCTCACCAAGGACGACGAGGTCCGGCTAGCTCAGGCCATCGAGGTTGGTAACGCCGCCCGGGCCGAGCTCGAGGCTGAGGGCCGCAAACTCCCGCCTGCTCGCAAGCGCGAGCTGCGCCGGTGCGCTCGCGACGGCGAGGACGCCGAGCGCACCTTCGTTCAGTCGAACTTGCGGCTGGTCGTGTCCATCGCGAAGAAGTACCAGGCCTCGGGCCTGCCCCTCCTCGACCTGATCCAGGAGGGCAACCTCGGGCTGATGCACGCGGTCGAGAAGTTCGACTGGCGCAAGGGCTTCAAGTTCTCGACGTATGCCACGTGGTGGATCCGCCAGGCGATCACCCGTGGCATCGCCAACACGGGCCGCACCATCCGTCTGCCGGTGCACGCGGGCGACACGCTGGCGCGCCTGCAGAAGGCCCGGGCCCGCCTCGAGCTCAAGCTGGGTCGCCCGGCCACGCTGGCCGAGCTGGCGAGCGAGGTCGAGATGCCCGAGGACAAGGTCACCGAGGCCCTGCGCTTCGCCGCCGAGCCCCTGTCGCTGTCCGAGCCGCTGCGCGAAGACGGCGACGCCGAGCTCGGCGACGTGGTCGAAGACCGCTCGGCCGAGTCGCCGTTCGAGGTGGCGGCCACGGCGCTGCTGCCCGAGGAGATCAACCGCCTGCTCGCCCCGCTCGACGAGCGCGAGCGCGAGATCCTCAAGCTGCGGTTCGGCCTCGACCGGGGCGAGCCGCGCACGCTCGAAGAGGTGGGCGAGCACTTCAACCTCACCCGCGAGCGCATCCGCCAGATCGAGGCGCGGGCGATGTCGAAGCTCCGGCACCCGTCGTCCGACACGGGCGCCCGCGACCTGCTCGCGGTCTGACCGCTCGCTGATCGCACACCGGCTCGGGGGGCTGCGGCCCCCCGAGTTGCGCGTCCGGCCGCGATTGCGCGAGCGGGCACGGTTGCGCGCCCGACGCGCCCGACGCGCCCGACGCGCCCGACGGCGCCGGACCCGCCCGACGCGCCCGACCCGGCCCGACCCGCCCGGCTACGGGCGCGTCGCTGCCGGCGCCGCCGCAGGTGGTGGCGCCCGGCGGACCGTTCCGGACAGACCCGAGCGGGCCGGTGGCGTCGGCGCCGGGCGGGGCGGTGGCGCTCCCGCTGTCGGTCACCGGCCGCCGCCGACGCGCTGACCGGGCGGCCTGTGGCCCCAGGCGCCTCAGCCGCCGCCGGTGCGCTCGAGGATCTCGTCCAGGCGGAGCACGCCCTCGGTCGTGACCACGCCGACGAAGCGGTCCTCGCCGTCGACGACGGGCAGCACGTCGGTGTCCGCCCCCTCCATGGCGTGGACGGCGTCGCGCACCAGCCACGTCGTCCGCCCCCGGGGCACGGTGACGCGGGCGATCGTGCGGATCTCGGTGCTGGCCCACGCCTCGCGGCGGATCGCCACCACCTCGTCCAGCACGGCCAGGCCCAGGTAGCGGTTGCCGTTCTGCACGACCGCCACCGCCCGCTGGCGGTAGCCCACCAGGTGGACGGTGAGGAACTCCTCGATCGTGGCGTCGGGCGGCACCGTGCGCACGTCGGTCTCGAGCACCGAGCTGATCGGCAGCTCGAACCGCCGCTCCAGATGGCCCAGGCGGCCCGCCCGCTGGTGGGCCGAGACCGACTCGTCGCCGATCACGAGCTGCGACGCCGCCGTGGCCAGCACGGCGGGGACGATGAAGCCCGGGCTGGCGGTCGCCTCGGCCACGAACACGACCGCGGCGAGCGGCGTGCGGTAGCCGGCGCCCATGAAGGCGGCCATGCCGACCACCACCAGCAACGCCGAGTCGGTGGTGCCGAACGCGCCGCTGGCCAGGCGGCCGGTGAGCGCGCCCATGACGACCAGCGGGATCACCAGGCCGCCCACCCCGCCTGCGCCCACGGTCGACAGCACCGCCGCCGCCCGGGCGACCAGCACCAGCAGGACCAGCCACTGAGCGAGGCCCGGGTCGGTGGCCCAACCGATCACGTCGTAGCCGGGGCCCAGCGTGAGCGGCTCGTCGGCGGCCGCGTTGGTCACGACGACCAGCAGCGCCAGGGCGGCGCCGCCGGCGACCAGCCGCAGGCCCAGCGGCACCTGGTCGATCACGTGGTTGCGCAGGAAGCGCAGCCCCATGCTGAACAGCCGGGCGCCCCCGCCGCACAGCAGGCCGACGACCGCGGCCCCGGCCAGGTCGGGCAGGTCGAAGGCATCGCCGGCCAGCGGCAGGATCGGGGTCGTGCCCTCGATGGCGGCGAACGCCGCGTAGCTGGTGGCGGCGGCCACCATGGCCGGCAGGACGTTGCGCCGGGCGACGTCCGACCGGTAGGGCACCTCGATGGCGAACAGCGCCCCGGTCGCCGGCGCCTTGAAGATGGCGGCGATGCCGGCGGCCGCCCCGGCCACCATCAGCAGCTTGGCGTCCTCCCGGGAGAAGAACCGGGCGAAGCGCCGCTGGAGCGACGAGCCGCCCGCCGCGCCCATGTAGAGCGACAGTCCCTCGACACCGAGGGCGCCGCCGTAGCCGATGGTGGCGATGCCGGCCAGGAGGCGCCCGAAGACCGGCCGGAGCGACAGGCGCTCGTGGGCCTCCTCGTGGAAGTTGCGGACGTACTCGTCGGTCGTGACGGGCTTCGCCCGCTCGGCCAGCCACCGCAGGCAGATCCACGCCACGAGCAGGCCGACGGCCGGCGCCGACGCCTGCATCCACAGCGGCCGGCGGCCCAGCGGTTCGAGCAGGCCGTCGAGTGTCACCTTCTCCAACGCGACGACCGCCAACCCGACGGCGACGCCTGTGGCTGCCGCCAGCAACATCGTCTGGTGGGTCCGCCGGCCGATCGCCCTCGCCTCGGCCTGCCTGTGGATCGGCGCGAGCGGGCGCTGGGTGAACATGAGCGAGCACCTTAGAACTGGTTTGCGGGCGGCTCCCAGGCGGCTCGTCCGCCGGTCGCTGCGACCCTCGTGCGTCAGCGTCATGACCCGGTCACGGCGTGCCGACGGCGTGCCGATGGCCCGTTCGCGGGACCGCGGACCGGACGGCGAGGTCCCCACCGGGCCCAGCTGTGAGTAGCATCACGAGCATGAAGAAGCTGCTCCTGCTCATCGTCGTCGCCGCTCTCGCCACCGTGGCCGCCAAGAAGGTCCGCTCGGCCTGACGACCGAGGGCGCGGCCCGCGTCCCCCAAAGTGTCGCCGATCTCGCGACGGCCCTCGCCGTACCTGCCGCCCGGCCGCTGACGGCCGGCCAGAACGGCGGGGGCTGTCTCTGTTCTCTGCGGCCCGTTCCCCGGGCGGCCAATCTCCCGGCCGCCGGTTCTCCCGCGGCGGTTTGCCTGCGCCCGTCCGGCGGCCCGTCCGGCGGATCCCCACCGGCCCGTCGGGCCCACTGAGCGCGCCGCGCCCCCAACCCGGCGCCCCTCACCCCGGCCGAACGAGACGGCTCGGGGACCGCGCCACAGCGGCACTCTCTCACCGCCCTAGACCGAGCGCGGCTCGGGCGTTGGTTGGGCGGCCGCCGCACCAACGCCCGAGCCGCGCTCCCCGGCGGTGCCCTCACCGGCCCTGACCGCCCGCGGCGGCCACCCCGACAGACGGGCCGCTCTGCGCGAACACGGCTCAGCCCCAGCCCGCCCCCCGGCGCCCCCGACACCCCAGCCATACCCGCACCCGGCGACCACCCGACAGACGGGCCGCTCTGCGCCGCAAGGCCCCAGCACCGGCCGTCAGATGGCGTGCCTGGCGACCCACCCAGCGGCCGCCGCGGCGGTCCCGCTGCACCCGGAACCAGCGGTGCGCTGCCGGCTTCGGGCCGCGACGGCCGGCCGGCACCCGCGTTGACCGGGCCCGGGAGCGCTGCGGCCCTACGGCACCCGCACGCCCTCTCCGGCGCCCGGCTCGGCGCCCCGGCCACCGCACCGGCTGCGCGCCCCGGCGACCCGACCCCGCCCAGGCGAGGAGGGGCCCGGGGAGGGGCGCCCGACCGGCGCCGCGGCGGCCCCGCCCCGGCCGGGGCACCAGCCGGGCGAGGCGGGCCTGCCGGCCTGCGGTCCGGCGCTCCCACCACCAGCGGGCCAGGGCCCCGGCACCAGCGGCGAGCGCCACGGCGCCACCACCCAGGGCGGCGTGGCGCGGGCGGGGCATCGGCACCCGCTCGCGCAGCGGCACCCGGCGGGCGAACCGGCGGACCTCCCAACCCCGGGCCCGGGCGGTGCGCAGCAGCTCGCGGTCGGGGTTGACCGCCACGGCGTGACCGACAGCCTCGAGCATCGGCCGGTCGGTCGCCGAGTCGCTGTAGGCGTACGACGCCTCGAGGTCGATGCCCTCGCGCTCGGCCACCTCCTTGATGGCGACGACCTTCTCGGGCCCGTAGCAGTAGCGCTCGGTGCGGCCGGTGTAGCGGCCCTGGGCGTCGATCTCGGCCCGGGTGGCGATCGCTTCGTCGACGCCCAGGTACCGGGCGAGCGGCGCCACGATCTCCTCGGGTGAGGCCGAGACGATGTACACCTTGCGGCCCGCGGCCTGGTGCTGCCGGATGAGGTCGAGGGCCTCGTCGAACACGATCGGCTCGACGACGTCGACGAGCGTGTCCTCGACGATCTGGCGGATCTCGGCCTGGTCCCACCCCCGGGTCAGCCGCAGCACCGAGTCGCGCAGCTTGGCGAGCTTGGCCGGTGACGCCCCGAACTGGGCGTAGATCAGCTGGCCCCAGGCGGCGCGCAGAAGCGCCCGCCGGGGCAGGAGGCCGGCGCGGTGCAGGGGGCCGCTGAACGCGACCATCGACGCCTTGGCGATGACCGTCTTGTCGAGGTCGAAGAAAGCGGCCTCCATCCCGGTGAAACTAATCGTCGTCGTACCCTTTCGACACCCTTGATCGGCCTCGATGGCAGCGGATATCGTCTTGGCCCTGATCGATGAGCCCAGCTGAGTCGCACCCGCGACCAGCGGCCGTCCCCCAGAGGTCGTTCGCTGTTCGTGGAGGTGCGCCGTGCTCGTGGCGTGTTGGTCGGTCAAGGGTGGCTCAGGGGCCACCGTCGTCGCAGCCTCGCTGGCGCTGCTGGTCGCCGAGCGGGCCCCGGGCGGGGCGCTGTTCGCCGACCTGGCGGGCGACGGGCCCGCGGTCCTGGGCTTGCCCGAGCCCAGCTCGCCCGGGCTGGCGGGCTGGCTGGCCTCCGGGGCCGACGTGCCCGCCGACGCCCTTTCCCGCATCGAGGTGCGGGCCACGCCGAGGCTGGGCCTGCTGCCCAGGGGTGAGGGCCCGCTCGATCCGGCCCGGGCCGGGGTGCTGGCCGCGCTCCTCGACGCCGGCTCCCGGCCGGTGGTGGTCGACGCCGGCGCCGAGCCCGGGCAGGCGGCCCAGGCGGTCATCGCCGCCGCCCACCGGTCGATCCTGGTGATTCGGCCCTGCTACCTGGCGCTCCGCCGGGCGCTCGACCCGCCGCTGTCGCCGACCGAGGTCGTGCTGGTGCGCGAGCCCGGGCGGTCGCTCGGCCGGGCCGACGTCGCCCGGGTGGTCGACGCCCCGATCGTCGCCGAGGTCGAGCTCGACCCCGCGGTGGCCCGTGCCGTCGACGCCGGCCTGCTCGCCAGCCGGCTGCCCCGCTCCTTCGCCCGGAGGCTCCAGCGTGCGACTCCGTAAGTCCCACCC
>DATCLS010000082.1:0-37352 GCA_036563805.1 Acidimicrobiales bacterium
CCCCCACCCGCCGCAGCCCTCTCGTCCGGATCCTCGTCGTCGGCCTCGCGCTTGCGCTGGCCGCCGTCGCCGCCGTGTCCGGCTACCGGCTGCTCACGCTCCCGCCGCTGGGCTCGGCCGGCTCCTCGGCCCTCGGCCCGACGACCGTCGACCCGACCGTCCTCGGCCCCGCCGACGGGGCGGGACCCGACGGCCCGCTCGGCACCGCCGGCGGCGCCGTCCCCGACGGCGCCACGGTGTACGACGACCACCTCCCGGCGGTGGCCAACCTCGATCCGGCCCTGCTCGCCGCCCTGCGCCGGGCCACCACGGAGGCCGCCGACGACGGGGTCACGCTCCACGTCAACAGCGGCTGGCGCTCGCCGGCCTACCAGGAGCGGCTGTTCGACGAGGCCGTCGCCGAGCACGGCTCGGCCCAGGAGGCCGCCCGGTGGGTGGCCACCGCCGAGACGTCGGCCCACGTGGCGGGCGACGCCGTCGACATCGGGCCGCCCGAGGCGGCGGACTGGCTGGCCGACGAGGGCGACGACCACGGCCTCTGCCCGGTCTACGACAACGAGCCCTGGCACTTCGAGCTGCGCCCCGAGGCGGCCGTCTCCGGTTGCCCGCCCACCTACTCGGACCCGACTGAGGATCCGCGGATGCGCCGGTGACAGGATGGAGGGGTCGGCCGGAGTGCGAGCGCGAGGAGCGAGGGAATGGATCAGCAGCAACTGGAGAAGGTCCGGAGCGGGAAGGGGTTCCTCGCCGCTCTCGACCAGAGCGGCGGCAGCACCCCGAAGGCGCTGCGCCTCTACGGCGTGGGCGAGGACCAGTACGCCAACGAGGCCGAGATGTTCGACCGCATCCACGAGATGCGGACCCGCATCATCACGTCCCCGGCCTTCACCGGCGACCGGATCATCGGGGCGATCCTGTTCGAGCAGACGATGGACCGCCAGATCGAGGGGCGCGACACCGGCGACTACCTCTGGTCAGTCAAGGGCGTCGTCCCGTTCCTGAAGGTGGACAAGGGCTTGGCCGAGGAGGCCGACGGCGTCCAGCTCATGAAGCCGATCACCGGCCTCGACGAGCTGCTCGAGCGGGGCGTCGCCAAGGGCATGTTCGGCACGAAGATGCGCTCGGTCGTGAAGCTGGCCGACCCCAAGGGCGTGGAGGCCATCGTCGATCAGCAGTTCGAGGTGGGCCGGACGATCCTCGACACCGGCCTCGTGCCCATCCTCGAGCCCGAGATCGACATCCACAGCCCGCAGAAGCGCGAGGCCGAGAACCTGCTCAAGGCCGGGATCCTCGCCCGGCTCGACGACCTCCCCGACGGCAAGCAGGTGATGTTCAAGCTGACCCTGCCCGAGGAGGACGGCTTCTACGGCGAGCTCGTCGCCCACCCGAAGGTGTTGCGGGTCGTCGCCCTGTCGGGCGGCTACACCCGCGACGAGGCCAACGACCGCCTGGCCCGCAACCCGGGCGTCATCGCCAGCTTCTCCCGGGCGCTCACCGAGGGCCTCACGGCTCAGCAGAGCGACGAGGAGTTCAACGCGGTGCTCGACGCCTCGATCAAGAGCATCTACGACGCGTCGATCACCTGACCGGGCCTGCGGACGGCTCGTCGTCCCCGATCCCGAGGGGCGACGAGCCACCGGGCCCGCCGGCGCCCAGGTGGCCCGCTACGACCGCAGGTAGCGCAGCACCGCCAGGACGCGGCGGTGGTCGGTCTCCGACGGCGGCAGGTCGAGCTTCATGAAGATGTTGGCGATGTGCTTCTCGACCGCCCGGGGCGACACGACCAGCGTGTCGGCGATGGCGGCGTTGGACCGGCCCTCGGCCATGAGCGCCAGCACCTCGCGCTCGCGGGGGCTGAGCACGTCCAGGCTGTCGGACCGGCGACTGGCCCCGAGCAGCTGGGTCACGACCTCGGGGTCGAGGGCGGTGCCGCCGGCGGCCACCCGGCGGAGGGCGTCGACGAACTCGCTGACCCGGGCCACGCGGTCCTTGAGCAGGTAGCCGACCCCGTCGGACCGCTCGGCCAGCAGCTCGGACGCGTACCGGGTCTCGATGTACTGGGAGAAGACCAGCACGGCGAGGTCGGGGTGCTCCCGCCGGAGCTCGACGGCCGCCCGCAGCCCCTCGTCGGTGTGGGTGGGCGGCATGCGGACGTCGACGACCGCCACGTCGGGCCGGTCGGCGGCCACCGCGGCCCGTAGGGCCTCGGCGTCCGCCACCGCGGCCACGACCGTGAACCCGCGGTCGGTGAGCAGGTGGACCAGCCCGTCGCGCAGCACGGCGGCGTCCTCGGCGATCACGACCCGGACGGGCTCGCCACCCGCGGCGCCCGCCGCACCGGCGCCGGCCCCCGCCGAGGACTCGGCGCCACCTTCGGGGGCGGCCCGCACGGGCTCCGGACCCACGCCCGGCTCCACCCCGCTCACGATCGCCCCGCCTCCGACGGCAGCTCCACGGTCACGACGGTGGGCCCGCCCGGCGGGCTGACCAACCGCAGCTCGCCGTCGACGGTCCGCACCCGGTCGGCCAGCCCGGCCAGGCCGCCGCCCTCGCGCAGGTAGGCGCCGCCCCGCCCGTCGTCGGACACCCGCAGCACCAGCGCCTCCGACCCGCCGGTGACGTCGATCGCCACGTGTCGGGCGCCACTGTGCTTGGCCGCGTTGGTCAGCAGCTCGGCCACGCAGAAGTAGGCGATGGTCTCGATGGCGGGGGAGGGGCGGGCGGTGATCTCGGTGCGCAGGGTCGTCGGCACGGCGCTCCGGGCGGCCAGGGTGGTGAGGGCGGCGTCCAGCCCCTTGTCGAGGGCCGGCGGGTGGATGCTACGGGTCACGTCCCGCAGTTCGACGATGGCGTCGGTGGCGGTGCGGTGGGCGGTGTCGAGCAGGTCCCGGGCCTCGACGAGGGCAGCCGAGCCGCCGCCGGCGGCGGGCTCGGCGGCCGCCAGCTTCTCCTTGGCCATGTCGAGGTGCATGGCCAGGGCCACGAGCCGGGCCTGCGTCCCGTCGTGCAGGTCCCGCTCGATGCGCCGCAGGTTGGCGGCCGAGGCGTCGACGGCCTGGGCCCGGGTCGTCTCCAGGTCGACGACCCGCGTCGAGAGCCGGCTCGGCGACAGCAGCGCCCGCACGAGGAACCGGTCGGCGGCGGTGAGGCCCCGCACCAGCCACGGGACCAGGCACACGGCCACGAGCCCGACGAGCGCCAGGCCGAGGGCCCGGGGCCAGGTGTCGAAGTAGAACTGGCCGAACTGCATGCCCGAGTGGCGGAGGTTCCCGTGGGTGTCGGTGTTGGTCGGGTGGCCCACCTGCCAGAACACCGGGTAGGCGAGCAGCCCCAGGGCGCCGCCCCAGGCCACGATCGCCGCCCACAGGCCGACGACCAGCAGCGGGGCCGACACGACGATGTAGGCCATGGCCCGCCAGCCGTCGACGTCGCCGAGCGTGCGCCGCAGCCAGGCGAACAGGCCGCGGTTGCGGTCGCGGGGCCGGCGGGGCGTGGCCACCTCCTCGCCCAGGAGTGCGTTGGCCAACCACCGGTGGAGGCCGCCGACCTGGCGGCAGCCCAGCACGGTGAGGGCCAGCAGCGGGATGCCGACCAGCGTGATCGACAGCAGCACGCTGATGTACAGCGCGACGAGCAGGGCGATGAGGCCGGCGAGCGCCAGGACGCCGGCGACGGCCAGGTAGGCGTGCTCACGCAGCGTGCGGGCTGCGAACGTGGCGCGCAGGAACGCCCGCAGCCCGGAGGGGATGCGGGCGGCCAGCGTGTTCGGGGTACCGGCCTGAGGGGTGACCATGGGCTCATGGTCACGCATCGTGGCCACGGGTCCAATGGTGGCACCTCCCGACGCGGGGGTTCGGTTCGCCACACCCTCCCGGCGCACATCCTCCCGGCCCACGGCGTCCCGGCGGCCGCGACCCGGCCCCGGCTACTGGCGGGAGAAGAAGATCTGGAACTCGAACGTCCCCTCCTCGTCGACCGACAGCACGAAGGCGTTGGTCGGCGGCTCGATGTCGAAGTCGGACATGGCCACCGGCGCCTGTCCGACGATCACCGCGTTGTCGCCCCGCAGCTCGGCCTCGACGTCGACGGTGGCTGGCCGGGTGACGCCGTGCAGGGTGAGCTCGCCGGCGACGGTGGCCTCGACCCGCTCGCCGTCCGCGACGCCCACGGGCAGGTCGACCGGCTCGGTGAGCGTGAACGTGCCGGTGGGGAAGCGGTCGGTCTCCAAGCCCCGGCCGCGGATGGCGTTGTCGCGCCGGTCCTCATCGCTCTCGAGCCGGGTCATGTCGACCTCGATGTCGACCGCGGTGACCTGGTCGCCCTCGATGGTCATGGTGCCGGACACGCCCGGCGTGCGCCCCACGGCGGTGTTGGCGCCGATGCCGCCCAGCTCCTCGTCGAACCGGTAGCCGGCCCACGTGCCGGAGAAGTCCTCGGCGTCGTAGTCGAAGCCGCCGATGCTCGTGTCGACCGTCCAGGTGCCCTCCAGCGAGCCGCCGGACGCCGAGCCGCCGCTCTCGTCGTCGAGCGTCCGCGACGCTTCGTCGATGCTCGCCTCCTCGGGCGCGTCGTCGCGGATCAGGAACCACCAGCCAGCGAAGCCGGCGACCGCCAGCACGACGAGCACGACCCCGCCGATCGTCGAGAACCGCCTGGAACGAGCCATTCGGGCATCACCCTCCGGTGCGCATCGGTTGCCGTGCCGTCCCGTACCCCAGCGGGAGCGGACACGGCCTCAAAATCGGTCGGCAGGTCAGAAGGTCGGTGACGTCAGAAGGTGGAGGCGTCGGCGCAGCCGTCAGAACGAGATGGCGCTCAGGTCGGGGAACCAGCCCGCCGCCCGGTCGAGCGCCTGCGCCCACCGCTCCCGGTCGAGCTCACGCTGGGGCTCGACCACCCGGCTCGGGACCCAGGCCGCCACCAGGTCGTCCCAGCCCGACCAGGTGCCGACCGCCAGGCCGGCCAGGAACCCGGCGCCGAGCGTCGTGGCCTCGCGCTCGCGCGACACCTCGACGCGGCGCTGGGTGGCGTCGGCCACCGCCTGGACGAACGTGGCGTTGGCGGTCATGCCGCCGTCGACCCGCAGCTCGCCGATCGTCAGCCCGGTGTCGGCCTCCGCCGCCTCGAGCAGGTCGGCGGCCCGCTGCGCCACGCCCTCGAGCACGGCCCGGACCAGCTCCGGCCGCCCGGTGCCCCGGGTGACCCCGAGCAGCGCGCCCCGCGCCCCGTAGTCCCACCGGGGCGTGCCGAGGCCGAGCAGCGCCGGCACGAACACGACGCCGCCCGTGTCGTCGCAGGCGGCCGCCACCGCGTCGGACTCCTCGGCCGAGGCGATCACGCCCAGGTCGTCGCGCAGCCACTCGACGTTGCTGCCGGCCGCCAGCATGATCGCCTCGCAGCCCCAGGTGATCTCGCCGCCGCGCCGCCACGCGACGATCGGGATCGTGCCGGCCGCCCCCTGGGCCGTGCCCGGGGCCCCGGCGCTCGGCCGCTCGGCCAGGCACACGTCGAGCATGGCCCCGGTGCCGAACGTGACCTTGGCCCGGCCCGGCTCGACGCAGCTCTGGCCGGCCAGCGACGCCTGCTGGTCGCCGACCAGGGCGGTGATGGGCGGCGCCCCGTCCAGGGCGTCGGCCGTGCCGATGGGCCCGGACGTGTCGACGATGGCGGGCAGCACCGCCTCGGGGATCCGGAGCGCCTCGAGCACCTTGGGGTCCCACCCGGCGCCGTCGCCGGTGACGAGGCCCGTGACCGCGGCGTTGGACAGGTCGGTGGCGTGCACCGTCCCGCCGGACAGGTGCCAGGCGATCCACGTGTCGACCGTGCCGAAGCAGAGGTCGCGGCTGCGGTCGGGATCGGCGGCGTCGAGCAGGTGGGCCAGCTTGGTCGCCGACTGGTTGGGGGCCAGGCGCAGGCCGTTGCCCTGGTGGACGAGGCAGTCGCCGACCGTGCGCAGGTCCTGCCAGCCGAGGCCGGGGCCGACCGGCTCACCGGTGGCCCGGTCCCAGACCACGGTCGAGGCCCGCTGGTTGGTGATGCCCACCGCGGCCACCGGTCCGCCGGCGGCCAGAGCGGAGCGGGCCACGTCGAGGGCGGCCTCGGCCAGGGCGGCGGCGTCGAACTCGACGAGGCCGGGCGCCGGCGTGCTGGGCAGGACCTCTCGGTGGTGGACAGCGGTGACGGTGGCGTCGGGGCGGACGACAGCCCCCCGTACGCCCGACGTCCCGACGTCGACGACCAGGATCGATCCGCTCATGGCCGCCACCCCCGGGGCGGGCGCGACGACCGGAGCGCCGCCACTCCGCCGGCTAGCCCGCAGGCCAGGGCGAGGGGCAGCCAGACCAGCAGGTAGGCGGCGTCGACGGAGTCGCCGCCCACTGCCCGGCGGATCACGTTGACGACCAGCAGCACCGCCACTGCGGCGAGGGCGGCGGCGGCCCCGTGGGTCAGCGGCGCCCGCCGGCTGGTGCGCGCCGCCACCCAGCCGCCGGCTCCGAGGCCGGCCAGCGTGATCAGCAGCAGCACCAGCGCCAGCGCCGAGCCCTCGTCGGTCACGGCATCGACAGCGTTGGCCACGAGGGCGGCGCCGCCGCCGACCACCAGCGCCACGGCCGTGCCTCGTCCGAGCGCCCCGAGATCGGCGTCGACCGGGGCGGGCAGCCGCCGCCGGACGATCACCGCCGGCCCCCGGCCACGACGGGCCCGCTCCCGTCGCGGTCGCTCCCGTCCCGTCCGCTCATGCCCGCCCCCTTCGTCGGTTCGAACCCCGCTCATGCCCAGCCCTCGACCGGGCCCCAGGGGGAGGGGAGGCCGAGCTTGCCGGGGTTGAGGATGCCGTGGGGGTCGAGCGCGGCCTTCGCCCCCGCCAGCACGTCGTACGCCGGCCCGAGCGCGTCGCGCACGTATCGCCCCCTGTTGAGCCCCACACCGTGATGGTGGCTGAGCGCGCCGCCGTTCTCCAAGACGGCCCGCTGGCCGGCGTCCCACAGCGCCCGGTAGTAGGCGTCGCGGCGTTCGGGGCCGCCCTCGACCCGGCCGGCGAACGTGAAGTAGAGGCAGCCGCCCGACGGGTAGCTGTGCGACTGGTGGGCGCCGGCGGCGATCGTGCCCTCGATCCCCATGAGGGCGTCGATCGTGTCGCGGTAGATGGCGGGCAGCTGCGTCCACGACCCGGCGACCTCCATCGTGTCGACCGTGAACCCCTTGGAGATCAGGGCCTCGAGGGCGGCGACGTCGTTGCGGTGCTCGAGCCAGTGGTCGACGTGGGCGGGGTCGGCGCCGCGGGCCGAGCCCGCCTCGGCGGCCACGATCGCCATGGTGGCGTCGACCAGGGCCGGGTCGCCCTCGTCGAGCACGAGAAGCAGGGCGTCGCCGCCGGTGCCGTAGGTGCGGTCGGCCTCGGCGCCGTCGTAGAGCCGCAGCACGGCGGGGGTGGCGCCCCGCTGCACGATGCGGCGTTGGAGGTCGAGGCCGTGCTCGAACGAGCCGAGCAGCCAGGCGCTGCGGCCCTCGGCCGCCGGCGCCGGATGGAGGCGGAGCCGGGCGCCGGTGATGACCCCGAGCGTGCCCTCGCTGCCCACGAACAGCTGGGTGAGGTCGGGGCCGACCGCGCCCCGCGGCCAGCCGCCGGTGGTGATCCGGCGCCCGTCGGCCAGCACGACGTCGAGGCCGAGCACCATGTCCTCGACCTTGCCGTAACGGCCGGACAGCTGGCCGGCCGACCGGCACGCCAGCCAGCCGCCCACCGTCGACAGCGCCACCGACTGCGGCCAGTGGCCGAGCGTGACGCCGTGCGTGGTGCGCAGCTCGCGCTCGAGGACGTCGCCGAACGTGCCGGCCCGCACGTCGAGGATGAGCGAGGTGGCGTCGACGTCGACGATGCCGGACAGCCCGGTGAGGTCGAGGACCACGCCCCCGTGGACCGGCACCGACGCGCCGCACACGCCGCTGCGGCCCCCGGCGGCCGTGACCGGCACCCGGGCCTCGTGGCAGATCCGCAGGACGTCGGCCACCTCGTCGGCGGAGGCCGGCCGGGCCACCGCGGCCGCCAGCCCGGCCACCGCGCCCTCGGTGGCCCAGGCCATGGCGAGCGGCCACCAGTCGCGGCTGGCCTCGGCGCGCGCCGCCGCCTCGACCGTGACCTCGGCGCAGGCGCCCCGGAGCCGCGCCAGGACGTCGTCGGGCACCTCGACCCGCCGGGCGACCAGGCGCGGGGCGGCGGCCGCCGCGCCCCCGGTCAGGGCGATGGGCGGGGTGGGCCGCCCCGGGCCCACCGGCGGCAGCTGGTGCGGCGGGCGGCGCTCGCTCACGCCTTCACCTCGGGGCCGGTCGGGTGGGCGCCGGTGATGAGCGGCAGGGTCTCGGGCAGGCCGCCCGCCGCCCGCTCGCGGGCGAGCACGTCGCGCAGCTGGGCAACCTGGGCGGCCCGCTCCTCGGCGCTCCAGCCCAGCTCGTCGCCGACCAGGGCGGCGACGTCGTCGGCCGCCGCGGCCACGGCGTCGCGCCCGAGCAGCGTGGCCCGCGTCCGCCGGGCGAGGACGTCGGCCAGCGTGGTGGCCATCTCGTAGCGGGCCGCGTACACGGCCTCGGCCCGCCGATAGGGGAGGCCGGGCACGAGCGGCTCGCCCAGCGCCGGCTCGGCGTCGACCATGGCCTGCACGACGCGGGCCTCGCCCCCGTAGCGGCGGGCCAGGTGGGGGTCGGTGTCGGCCACGTCCTGCCAGCCCTCGGCGCCCCGCAGGGGCAGGCGGGCGGTGCGGCACCGTCGGGCCCGGCGCTCGACCCGGTCGCCGAGCTGGGCCACCGCGGCGTCGACCGTGTCCTCGGCCATCTCGCGGTAGGTGGTGAGCTTGCCGCCGGTCACGGTGATCATGCCGCTGTTGGACGCCACCACGCGGTGGCGGCGGGACAGGTCGGCGGTGCGGGCGCTGTTGGCGTCGCGCACCAGAGGCCGCAGGCCGGCCCAGGTGCCGAGCACGTCGCTCTCGCTGAGCGGCGAGCGCAGCGACCGGTTCATGGCCTCCAGCAGGTAGGCGACGTCCTCCGGCGTGATCTGGGGATCGTCGACGTCGCCGTCGTAGTCGGTGTCGGTGGTGCCGATGTAGGTGTAGCCGCCCTCGCCCACGGTGCCCGACGGCCCCGGCCAGGGCACGACGAAGATCGACCGCTTGTCGGACGGCACGGGGACGACGGCGGCGATGTCGTTGCGCACCTTCTCCCACGGCACCGTGACGTGGATGCCCTTGGCCGGCCGGATCGTCCGGGGGTGGTCGCCCTCGTCGAGGGCCCGCACCTCGTCGGCCCACACGCCGGTGGCGTTGACCACGACGCGGGCCCGCACCTCGACCTGGGCGTCGCCCGCGTCGACGAGCACGCCGTCGACGCGGCCGCCCGAGTGCCGCACCCCGACGACCGCCGCGTGGTTGACGACCGTGGCGCCGTAGTCGAGGGCTGCGGTGCGGGCGACGGTCAGCGTGAGCCGGGCGTCGTCGGCTTGGGCGTCGTAGTAGAGGTAGGCCCAGGCCAGCCGGTCGTTGAGGGTCGGCATGTGGGCGAGCGCCGCGTCGCGCCGCAGCCGCTTGTGCAGCTTGCCGATCCGCAGGCCGCCCGTGAGGTCGTACATCCACATGGCCGACCCGAGCGCCCGGGCCAGGCCCCGGGGGATGACGCCCCCGGACCCGGTGAACACCGGGATGAGGAACGGCAGGACCTGGACCAGGTGGGGGGCGTTGCGCAGCAGCCGCTGGCGCTCGCGCAGCGCCTCGTAGACCAGGCGGACGTCGCCGTTCTGCAGGTAGCGGAGCCCGCCGTGGACGAGCTTGGAGGATTTGGACGACGTGCCCGCTGCGAAGTCGTCGCGCTCGACGAGGGCGACGCTGAGGCCGCGGGAGGCGGCGTCGAGGGCCACTCCGACCCCGGTGATGCCCCCGCCGATGACGAGGACGTCGAACGTGCCGTCGCCGAGTCGGGCGAGATTGTCGTGCCGGTCGAACGTGCCGAGAGACATGGACAGCTCCTGGGGAGGCATCCGAGAGCCTACGTGGCCGGGTTGGCCGCCAGGCTGCACCGCCCGTCAACATGGCCGCCCCCGGGCCCGCCCCCCTCGGGGCGGGCACGACGTCCGGGCGGGGGCCCACGGCTGGGAACGGCCCACCTCTGGTGGTGACCCATCTTTGGGGGTGGGCACACGTCGGGGAGCGGCCTACCTTTGGGCTCGTGCCATCCTTGAGGTCAGGGCTACCTAACAATCGTTGCAGATAAGCAGCTGTTGCAGATAAGGTGGCGACCGTGAAGACGCCCGAGGAGCTGACCCAGATCTTCCGGTCGCGGGGCCTCAAGGTGACGCCTCAGCGCCAGTCGATCTTCCGGGCACTCCACGGCTCGACCACCCACCCGACCGCCGAGGCGGTCTACGAGGCGGTGAGCCGCGAGATGCCCACGATCTCGCTGCGCACCGTCTATCAGACGCTCAACGATCTGACCCAGATGGGCGAGCTGCTGGCGTTCGACCTGGGCACCGGATCCGTCCGGTTCGACCCGCACACCGAGGAGCACCACCACCTCGTCTGCATGGAGTGCGGCAAGGTGCAAGACCTCGACGCTGACTTCCCGGGCGTCGCGTTGCCTCCCGGCAACCCGTTCGGTTTCGAGGTCACGTCAACCGAGATCGTCTTCCGGGGCCGCTGCCGAGACTGCGTCGGCGCGGCCACCGGTGGCGACGGGGCCTAGAGCCCGGCATCCCAACCAAGTACACCCCCATCCACAGGAGGCGTTCCGTTGCCTGACCTGAAGGGCACCAAGACCCAGGAGAACCTCAAGGAGGCCTTCGCCGGCGAGAGCCAGGCGAACCGGCGCTACCTGTACTTCGCCCAGAAGGCCGACGTCGAGGGCTATCCCGACATCGCTGCCCTGTTCCGCTCGGTCGCCGAGGGCGAGACGGGTCACGCCTTCGGTCACTTCGACTTCTTGGCCGAGGCCGGCGATCCGGTGACGGACGAGCCCGTCGGCACGACGGAGGAGAACCTCAAGTCGGCGATCGCGGGCGAGACCTACGAGTACACCGAGATGTACCCGGGCTTCGCTCGCACCGCCCGCGACGAGGGCTTCGACGAGATCGCCGAGTGGCTGGAGACCCTGGCTCGCGCCGAGAAGAGCCACGCCGGCCGCTTCAACGAGGGCCTCGAGAGCATCTCCTGAGCACCGCATGTCGGGTCCCGGCGGCGTGCGCCGCCGGGACCCGTTTGCTGCCCGCCGACGACCCCCTGGACGCGTGATGACGACGACGTACGATCCGTTCCACCCCAAGTACTTCGACGAGGCCGACCTGCGGCAGGAGATGAACCGGGTCTTCGACCTGTGCCACGGGTGTCGGCTCTGCTTCAAGTTCTGCACGGCGTTCCCGACGCTGTTCGAGGCCATCGACCGCCACGAGGACCAGGACGCCGCCAAGCTCACCACGGCGGAGCAGGATCAGGTCGTCGACGAGTGCTTCAACTGCAAGCTCTGCTACGTGAACTGCCCGTACATCCCCGGGCAGCACGAGTGGGAGCTCGACTTCCCCCGCCTCATGCTGCGGGCCGAGCAGGTCCGGCACCGCAACCGGCGCCGGGGCCTCACCTCGGTCCTGGCCGACAACGCGCTGGCCCGCACCGACCTCGTGGGCAAGGTCAACACCGCCCTGGCGCCCGCGGTCAACAAGGTCGTCGAGAAGCCCGGCGGCCTCGGCCGCAATCTCATGGAGAAGGTGGCGGGCATCGCCAGCGAGCGGCTCCTGCCCCCGTACGCCCGCCAGCGCTTCTCGACCTGGTGGCGCAAGCGCAAGGACGCGGCGGCCGCCCGCGGCGGACGGCGCCAGGGCCACGCCATCCTGTTCCCCACCTGCATCGTCGAGTACCAGAGCCCGCAGGTCGGCAAGGACCTGGTGCGCGTGTACGAGCACAACGGCATCGTCTGCGAGCTGCCCGAGGGCCAGGTGTGCTGCGGCGCCCCCTGGCTGCACAGCGGCGACGTCGACAACTTCCGCAAGCAGGGCGCCAAGAACGTCGCCGTGCTGGCCGACGCCATCCGGGCGGCCCAGGCCCGCGGCGAGGAGCCGGCAGTCGTGGTGCCCCAGCCCACGTGCGGCTACGTGCTCAAGTACGACTACAAGGACTACCTCGGCGGCGCGGACGCCGAGCTGGTGGCCCAGCACACCTACGACACCTCCGAGTACCTGATGAAGGTGCACAAGGCCGAGGGGACCTCGCTCGACACCGAGTTCCCCGGCGAGGTGCCCGCCGAGGTCACCTACCACGCCCCCTGCCACCTCCGCGCCCAGAACATCGGGCTCAAGAGCCGCGACCTGATCAAGCTCACCGGGGCGAAGGTCAAGGTCGTGGCCGAGTGCTCCGGGATCGACGGCACGTGGGGCTACCGCAAGGAGAACTACGAGACGGCCCGCAAGGTGGCCCAGAAGATGGCCAAGGCCATCGACAAGGCGGGCGGCGACGTCGTGGCCGGCGACTGCCAGCTGGCCAACGGCGGCATCGTTCAGGAGACGGGGCGTCAGCCCCAACACCCGCTGTCCGTGGTCGCCCGGGCCTACGGCATCCCCGAGGACTGACCCATGCCCAAGCTTACACTCGCCGACATCAGCGACCTCCGTGCCTACGAGCGCGAGCGCGAGGAGTTCCGCCGCAGCGTCATCGCCCTCAAGAAGCGGCGGCGCGTGGCGCTCGGCGACCTGCTCACGCTGCTCTTCGAGAACAGCCGGACCATCCGTTTCCAGATCCAGGAGATGGCCCGGATCGAGAAGATCATGACCGACGAGGGCATCGAGGCCGAGCTGCGCGTCTACAACCCGCTCATCCCCGAGCCGAACCAGCTGTGCGCCACGCTGTTCCTCGAGCTGACGACCAACGAGATGCTGCGCGAGTGGCTGCCCAAGCTGGTGGGCATCGAGCGGTCGATCGAGCTGCGGCTGCCCGACGGCGAGACCGTGGCGGCCGTCGTCGACGAGGAGCACGAGAAGCGGCTCACCCGCGAGGAGACGACCGCCTCGGTCCACTACGTGCGGTGGGAGCTGACCCCTGACCAGGTCGAGCGGTTCACCTCCGGCGGCCCGGTGGGCGTCGTCTGCACCCACCCCGAGTACCCGTGCGAGACGGTGCTCCGCGACGAGACCGTGGCCGAGCTGAGCACCGACCTGCGCTACGGGGGCTGACGCGCCGGGCCCCCTTCCGGCGGTTACACCCGCGAAGGTCCAGGTCACGGGTATAACAACATCTCGCGTCCCAACTCTTGCGCGGGGCCACGCCGGGTGGAATCATCGGCCCCCTCCGGTGGTCGTCGCGGCGGCCCCCACTCGCGTTTGGGCCGTGCCCCTCCGGAAAGTCAAGAGCCGGTTCCCGTCGGGCGTGCCTGCCCGCGGTGTCGCGCCGGCAGAACCCCTATTCACCAGGAAGACCATCCCGCCACCATGAAGCAGACCTGGCGCCAGCACGCTGCCTGCCGCGGCCTCGACGCCGCGATCTTCTATCCCCCCTCTGACGAGGAGGCCGAGCCAGCCAAGGATGTCTGCGCTCAATGCGCCGTGCGCACAGCGTGTCTCGAGCATGCGCTCGCGGTCCGCGAGAAGGAGGGCATCTGGGGCGGCTGCACCGAACGCGAGCGGCGGCGGATCATCCGCCAGCGCCGCCGCGCCTCGTAGCGCCGGCGGCGGGCTCCGGGGCGCGACACCGCTGAGCGCTCCGGAGCCCGCTGGGCGCTGACCTATCCTCCCCGGCCATGCGATTGGACGAGCTGGGTGGATGGCCGGCCCTCCTGAACGCGTTGGCGGCGCGCCGGGACCTGAAGATCGATGAGGCTCGGGCCGCGATGGCCGAGATCCTCGAGGGGGCGGCCACTCCGGCGCAGATCGCCGGCTTCATCGTCGCCCTCCGCATGAAGGGCGAGACGGTCGACGAGCTGACGGGCATGATCGAGGCCGTCTTGGCGGTGGCCGAGCGGGTCCAGCTGCCCCCCGGCGAGGAGGCGGTCGACATCGTCGGCACGGGGGGCGACCGGTCGCACACGATCAACGTCTCCACGCTGTCCGCCCTGGTGGTGGCCGGTGCGGGCGGGCGCGTGTGCAAGCACGGCAACCGGGCGGCGTCGTCGTCCACCGGGGCGGCCGACCTGCTCGAGGCGCTCGGGGTGCGCATCGACTGCGACCCCGAGGGCGTGGCGCGCTGCGTGGCCGAGGCCGGCATCGGGTTCTGCTTCGCCCCCCGGTTCCACCCCGCCTGGCGCCACGCCGGGCCGGTCCGGCGCGAGCTCGGCATCCCCACCGCCTTCAACATCCTCGGGCCCCTGGCCAACCCGGCGCGGGTCAACCGGATCATGATCGGCGTGGCCGACCCGGCCATGGCCGACCGCATGATCGGCGTGCTGGCCGCCCGGGGCACCGAGCGCGCCCTGATCGTCCACGGCGACGACGGGCTCGACGAGCTGACCATCTCGACCACGTCCCAGGTGGTGGAGCTCGTCGACGGCGAGATCCGCCACTACCGGGTCGACCCGGCCGACTACGGCATCGCCACCGTCCCCAAGGAGGCGCTGGTGGGCGGCGACCCGGCCACCAACGCCGAGCTGGCCCGCCGAGTGCTGGCGGGCGAGGAGGGTCCCCACCGCGACATCGTGTCGCTCAACGCCGGCGCCGGGCTCGTGGCGGCCGGCCTGGCCCCCGACCTCGCGGCCGGCATCGACGCCGCCCGGGCTTCGATCGACGGCGGGGGAGCGGCCCGCGCCCTCGATCTCCTCGTCGCCGTGTCCAACGCGGAGTGAGGCTCCGCCCGTACATGCCGTCGAGATAACGAACACTAAGCGAAGTCGTATAAATACGCTCTGTGACTTGACGCCGCCCTAATGGCTGCTCTTGTATTGCGCCGGTGACTGGCGCAGCAGAGCAAACGACGAGTTCAGACCCCACACGCGAGCGGCTTCTGGCCGCGGCCGCCGAGGTTTTCGCCGAGAAGGGCTACGACCGCGCGGGGGTGCAGGAGATCGCCCACCGGGCCGGCTTCACGACCGGCGCGATCTACGGCCGCTTCCGCGGCAAGGCTGACCTCCTCCTGGCCGCGATGGAGTCGCAGTCCGACGACGAGTTCGAGGCGCTGTTCGCGAAGAGCAAGATCGGCGCCTACGAGGGTAAGGTCACCAACATCCTGGCCACCGTCGGGTCGCACCTCGTGACCGAGGAGTTCGACAACGGCCAGGCCCTGCTGCTCGAGGCGTTCGTGGCCGCCCGGCGCGACCCCGAGGTCGCCAGCATGCTGCGTCGGGCCGTCGAAGGTCGCGCCAAGGAGATGGCCGAGCTGATCGAGGAGGCGAAGCGCACCGGCGCCATCGACCCCTCGCTCGACACCCTGGCCATCGTGCGGTTCTGCCACGCCGTCGGCCTCGGCTTCCTGCTGTTCGGCGCCATCGACCTGACCCGACCCGAGCCCGGCCCGTGGGAGGACCTGATCGGGCTGCTCATCAAGGCCGTCGAGGCGAGCCCGGCCAACGCCGCCGCCCCGGTGGGGGCCGCGTCCGCCACCGAGAACTGACGGGTCCGGCCCCCGAGCCGGGTCGCGCGGCCGGCGGCGTCGCGGGCCAGGCCACTCGGCGGTGAGGGCGACCGGGCGGGCTCGGCGCCCGACTGTCACGCCATCCGGCGGCCCGCCGTCGAGCACGACGAGCTGGTCCGCCCGGGCCTGCACCGCGGGGCGTGGCTGACGACGAGCAGGGCGGAGGCGCCAGCCGTATCGGGCTCGTCGAGCAGCCGCCAGGCGGTCCTCGGTCTCGACGTCGAGCGCGCCCGACAGGTCGTCGACGGCGAGCAGCTGCGGCCGCCGGAGCAGCGCCCGGGCGGCCGCTGCCCGCTGGAGCTGGCCCCCGGAGAGGCGCACGCCCCGGGGGCCCGACCGCCGTGGCGAGCCCCGCCGGCACGGCCTCGATGTCGTCGTCGAGGCGGGCGAGGCGGACGGCCTGGGCCAGCCCGGCCGGGTGCCCGCCGAGCACGACGGCGTCGGCCGGCGGCTCGGTGAACAGCCGGGGGCGCCTGGGCGACGTCGGCGGCCCCGGGGCGGGACGAGCCTGGCGGCCGGGTCGTCGACGACCCGGCCGGTCCACCGGATCTCGCCGGCGGCGCGGTCGACCAGGCCGAGCACCGCCCGGAGCGGCGTCGACTCGCCCGAGCCCACCGGCCCGTACGGGGGCGGACCGGGCGCCGGTGACGTTCGCGGGTCCGCCCGGCCACCTGGGCGGTCGGTCGGGGCGGCGCGCCGGCCCGGGGGTAGGTCGGCCTCCGGGCCCGCCCGGGGCAGCCCGGTGTCAGCCTGTGACCGGCTCGGGGGTCAATCGAGCCCGAGGCCCCACATGGCGTCGAGGTCGTGCTTGGAGTAGGCCTGGAAGGCGATCATCGTCGTGGTGTGGACGATGCCCTCGAGCTGGGCCAGGTGCCGGGTCACGACGTCGGCCAGCTGGTCGTGCTCGCGGACCCGGACGATCGCCACGAGGTCGAGGTCGCCGGTGACCGAGTAGACCTCGCTCACCCCCTCCACGTCCGCGATCTCGGTCGCCAGGTCGGCGATGCGGTCGGGCTCGGCCTGGATCATCACGAAGGCGGTGAGCACGGGCGGTCAGCGTAGACGCCGCCGACGTGCAGGAGCCGCACGCGCCCGGCGTGCCGGGCCAGCCAGGCCGCCACGCAGGCCAACTCGTCGGCCGCCTCGGGCGGGAGGGGGCCGTCGGCCGGCGGCGGCTCGACCGCCCGGGGCTCGAGCCAGCGCGCCAGCTCGCCGTCGCCGCCGCACCGGCGACCGGCGTCGCCGGACCGTCGACCGCGGCGGCCGGGCAGGTTGCCGGGGCTGGATCCGTCGGCGGCGGGGCCGTCGGCGGCGGCCAGGCGGCCGCGGTCGAGCTCGATCCGCCGGCCGGCGGGCAGCTCGAGGGTGATCCGGCCCGCCCGCCGCAGGGCGTCGAGCCGGCGCTGGCGCCGCACCGCCCGCACCAGGGCCGACCGCAGCTCGCCCCGGGCGAGGCCGGCGGCCCGTGCCGCGGCCAGCCCGACCAGCGGGTCGGCCGCGCCGCCGAGCTCGGCCGGGTCGGGCGGGTCGGGCGGCCCGCCGGGCCCGGACGGATCGGCGAGGGCGACGACCAGCGGTTCGAGGGCGGTCACGACCTGGCGGGCCGCGGCCGTCGACGGCAGCGGGCCGAGCACGCCCCGGGCGCCGGGCCGGGGCGCGGTGCGGGTGACCGTCAGCCGGGGCCGGTCACCGCCGGTGAGCACGACGTAGCGGTACGACCGCCAGCGGGCCCGGCCCCGGTCGTAGCGGGGCGCCAGGGCGTGCAGGAGCCGCACCTCGAGCACCGCGGCCTCGAGCGCCGAGGCGCAGGTCACGTGGTCGATGGACCGGGTCTCGCGCAGCAGCGAGGCGGTGACGCCCCGGTCGCGGGCCCCGGCGAAGCACGACCGCACCCGCCGCCGGAGGTTGGACGCCCGCCCGACCCGCAGCGCCCGCCCGGCCCCGTCGCGGAACACGTAGACCCCGGGCGCGCGGGGCAGGTCCGCGGTCAGCCGCAGCTTGCCCGCCTGCCGGTGCCCGGCGAGCCGAGGCAGCGTGAGCAGGTCGTCGAGGCCGAACACCCCGAAGGCGGCGGCGCGCTCGAGCAGCACGTGGAGCAGGTCGCCGGTGGCCAGGGCGTCGTCGAGGGCCCGGTGGCGGGGCCGGCGGTCGAGCCGGAACCGCTCGGCCAGCGTCTCCAGCCGGCAGTCGCCCCACGCGTCGGGGTCGTCGCGCACCAGCCGCCGGGCCAGCGCCACGGTGTCGACCCGGTGGTGGCCGAGCGGGGGCCGCCCGGCGGCGGCCAGCGCGGCGTCGAGGAACGCCACGTCGAACCGGAGGTTGTGGCCGACCAGGACGGCGCCGCCCACGAACTCGAGCAGCGCGGGCAGCACCTCGTCGATGGTCGGCGCCGGCGTCACCATGGCGGTGGTGATGCCGGTGAGCGTCGTCACCGCCGGCGGGATCGGCACGCCCGGGTCGACCAGCGTCTGAAACGTGCCCAGCTGCTCGCCGCCCCGGAGCCGCACGGCCCCGACCTCGGTGATGCCGTGGGCGACCGGCGACCCGCCGGTGGTCTCGACGTCGACGACGCAGAACGTGACCTCATGGAGCGGGGTGTCGAGGTCGTCGGTGCTGGCAGGGCGGAGACCGGCGCCGCCGGCGCGGGTCTCGGCGGCGCCCGGGTGACGGTCGGGGCTATCGGTGCTGTCGGGGCGGATGTCGGTGGCGAACATGCGTACGGCACAGCGTACGCCAGTTCGCCAGGGTGGGCGGTCGGTAGGCTTCTCTGCGTGGCGACTCGCTACCGCTGCTCCGCCTGCGGGAACCTGACCCGCTTCGACGTCACCACCGCCAAGCGCACGCGCGCCTTCCACCACTTCACGATCGGGGGCGAGCTGCAGGCGGTGGAGGACGAGGTCGTGCTCGAGGAGCAGGTCGAGGAGGTTGCCTGCCGCTGGTGTGGCAACGGCCGCGCCATCGAGGTGCTCGACGACGCGGAGGCGGGCTGACCGACCCGGCCGGAGCCATCCGCCCGGCTGTCGAAGCCGCCCTCGCCGTCGCCCGCGACGGCCTCGCCGCCGACCCGGTCGTTCCGCCCCCGCAGGCCCTGCGGCCCTACCTGGGGTTCTCGCGCCTGTCGCCCGGCGCCCTCCGGGCCATCGCCGGGGTGGTCGAGCGCGACGCCGCGTTCCGAGCGCGTGTCGCGGCCGCGGTCGACGAGGAGCGGGTGGGTCGGGCCGGGTGGCTGTGGCTGACCCGCCCCGAGGGCTGGGCCGAGGAGCTGGCCGCCATCGAGGCGGAGGTCGCGGCCCGGGCCGAGGAGGAGCGCCGCGCCCGCGACGAGCGCTCGGCCGTGAAGAAGCTGGCCGCGGTGCAGGCGGCGGCGGAGGAGGCGGCCGCCGAGGCCGAGCGCCGCGCCCGCGAGGTCGAGGAGCTGCGGGCCGAGGTCGCCCGCCTGGAGGCCGTGCAGGCGGAGGTGACCGCCCGCTTGGTCGAGGCCGAGGCGCAGGCCGACCGGCTGGCCGCCGCCCGCACCGAGGCGGTCCGCAACCTCAAGCAGGTCGAGGCTCGCCTGGTCGAACGGTCGACCGAGCTGAACGCAGCCAAGGCGCGCATCCGCGAGCTCGAGGAGCAGCTCAGGGCCCGGACGGCGTCCGGCGGCCGGGACCGGACTGCCGGGGACGAGACCCGGGACCGGAACGGGGCCCGCCCTGGGGCCGGCCCCGTCCGCCGTCCCGACGTCGAGCCCGTCGCGCCGGGTGGGGCCGGCGGCGCGGGCTCCGCCGGTCAGGCCGGACGTGCCGCCCCGGATTCCGGGCCGGGCGACTCCGGGCCGGGCGGCGCGGCGCCGGGCACGACGTCGGCGACGGCTGGGTCGGGTCGTGCTGCGCCGGCGGCGGGGGCGACCGGGGAGCCGGCGGCCCCCGGGGATCCGGCCGGGCCGGGGCGCGACGTCCTGGCCCAGGAGCTGGCCCGGGCCGCGGCGGGCGCCAGCTCGCTGGCCGACTCCCTGGCCTCGCTGGCCCACCTGCTCACCGCGGTGGGCGCCGACCCGGGGGCGGGCGCGCCCCCGGCGGGCGCCGATCCCGGCGCCCCGGCCCGCCCGCCGGCCGTCGCCGCGGAGGCGGGTTCCTCGGGCGGGGGCACCCGAGCCACCGGCCGTGTGCCGGTGCGGCTGCCCGGCGGCATCTTCGACGACTCGGCGGCCGCCGCCGAGCACCTGCTGCGCACGCCCGGCGCGGTCCTCGTGGTCGACGGCTACAACGTGTCGATGACCGCCTGGCCGGCGCTCACGGCCGCCGAGCAGCGCCGGCGCCTGGTCGGCGTGCTCGCCGAGGCGGCGGCGCGCACCGCCACCGAGACCGAGATCGTGTTCGACGGCGCCGACGTCGACAACGTGCCGGTGCCCGCCCCGGTCCGGTCGCTCGTCCACGTGCGGTTCTCGCCGCCGGGCGTCGAGGCGGACGACGTCGTCCTCGACCTGGTGGCCAGCCTGCCAGCCTCCCGGCCGGTCGTCGTCGCCAGCAGCGACAACCGCGTGCGGGCCGGTGCCCGGGCGCTGGGGGCCAACGTCGTGCACGCCCGCCAACTGCTCGACGCCCTCCGGCGCTGAGCCCAGCGGGTCGGTCCGGCGGGTGCGCCCGGCGGACCGGTCTCGGCGAGAGTGTCACACCCCGTTCCTATCGTCGGCGGCGACCCCAGCATCGAGGAGCGCACGCCATGCCCCAGTACGACAGCACCGACGACGATCTCCTCCGCATCGACTGCGACGAGTGCCTCATGCAGCACACCCGCGTCTGCGACGACTGCGTGGTCACGTTCATCTGCTCACGGCGGCCCGACGAGGCGGTCGTGATCGACGTGTCCGAGGTGCGGGCGCTGCGCCTGCTGTCGGGCGCCGGCCTGGTCCCCGAGCTGCGCCATGTGCGCCGCACCGGCTGACACCCGGGCGGGCCCGGCCCGGGGCGCCCGGTCCGGCGGGGGAAGGGCCCGGCGCGATGGGGTCGCCGGGCACCCGGGGAGCGTCCGGGTTGCCCCTGGCCGGGCCGGTCGGCACGATGGCGCGATGCCGGCGGCATCCCCGTCTCACCCGCGCTCGCGGCCCGTCGACCTGCCGGTCGACACGGCCGGCGTGCCGTCGGTCGACGAGCTGGTGGCCGTCGGCCGGGCCGCCGGGCTCGACGCGGTCGGCGTGGCGCCGGCGGCGCCGTTCGCCACCACCCGTCGCCACCTGGCCCGGCGCAAAGCGGCCGGCCTCCACGGCGGCATGGCTTTCACCTACCGCCGGCCCGAGCGGTCGACCGATCCCGGCCAGGTGGTGCCCGGCGCCCGGGCCATCGTCGTCGGGGCCCGCTCGTACCTGCGCACGCCGCCCGGCGAGCCGGCCGGCGGCGGGGCGGCCGACGCGCGCCAGCGGGTCATCGCCGATCGGGGCGGAGCCGAGCCCGGCGGCGGCCCGGCGTGCGGGCGCCCGCAGGGGCGGGTCGCCCGCTACGCCTGGCAGGACCACTACGCCGCCCTGCGCGCCTCCCTCGGCGCCGTCGCCGCCCGGCTCAAGGAGGCGGGCTGGCGGGCCCGGGTGGTGGCCGACGACAACGCGCTCGTCGACCGCGAGGCCGCCTACCGGGCCGGGCTGGGGTGGTACGGCAAGAACGCCAACCTGCTGCTCCCCGGGGTGGGAAGCTGGTTCGTGCTGGGCTCGGTCGTGACCGACGCCCCGATCGCGCTTCCCGAGGGGGCACCGCGACAGCCCGACGGCTGCGGCACCTGCCGCCGGTGCCTCGACGGCTGCCCGACCGGGGCCATCGTGGCGCCCGGCGTGGTCGACGCCCGGCGATGCCTGGCCTGGCTGGTCCAAGCCGAGGGGCGGTTCCCGCCCGAGCACCGCGTGGCGCTCGGCGACCGCATCTACGGGTGCGACGACTGCCAGGAGGTCTGCCCGCCCAACCGCCGGGTCGCCCGGCGCGAGCCGGCCCCGCCCGCCGGCGAGGCCGCCGAGCCGACCGTCGACCTGCTCGACCTGCTGGCGGCCGACGACGCCACCCTGCTCGACCGGCACGGCCGGTGGTACGTGCCGCGGCGCCAGGCCCGCTACCTCCGCCGCAACGCCCTCCTCGCCCTGGGCAACGTCGCCGACGGCCGGCACCCCGCGGTGGCGGCGGCGCTGGGCCGGGCGCTCGCCGACCCCGACCCGATCGTCCGGGGCCACGCCGTGTGGGCCGCCCGCCGCCTCGGCCGCGACGACCTGGTGGCCCCGCTCGCCGACGACCCCGACCCGCTCGTCCGGGCCGAGCTGGCCGAGCACGTGCCGGTGCGCGCCGACCTGCGGCCCGGGGCCCGGCCCGACCCGCCCCCGGGTGGGCGCGCCGGCGTGCACGAGGCCGGGCGCCCCGGCGGGCATCCTGACGTGCGCCAGGCGCCGAGCTGACCGCTCGGGGCCGGCGCCCACCCGCATCCGACCCTCCACCTCCGGGACCGACTTCTGCAATGACGCATCTGCTGGTCACCAACGACTTCCCGCCCAAGGTGGGCGGCATCCAGTCCTACCTGTGGGAGCTGTGGCGGCGCCTCGACCCCGCCAGCTTCACGGTGCTGACGACGCCGTATCCGGGGGCGGAGGCGTGGGACGCCGAGCAGCCGTTCCGGGTCGTGCGGGTGCGCGAGCGCATGCTGCTGCCCACGCCGTCGCTGGCCCGGCGCATCGACGCCTTGGCCGAGGAGGTCGGTGCCCGGCTGGTGGTGCTCGACCCTGCGCTGCCGGTCGGGCTGCTCGGGCCCCGGCTGTCCCGCCCCTACGGGGTCGTGCTCCACGGCGCGGAGGTCACGGTGCCCGGCCGGCTGCCGGGGACGCAGCAGCTGCTGCGCCGGGTGCTGCGGGGCGCCCGCGAGGTGATCTCGGCCGGCGGCTACCCGGCCGCCGAGGCCGAACGTGCCGCGGGCGGCCCCCTCCCGCTGACGATCGTGCCCCCGGGCGTCGACCCCGAGCGCTTCCGGCCGCTCGACGACGAGGCCAAGGCCAAGGCCCGCGCCCGCCTGCAGCTCCCGGAGGAGGGCCGGCTCGTCGTCAGCCTCAGCCGACTCGTGCCCCGCAAGGGCATGGACGTGCTGATCCAGGCGGCGGCCCGCCTGGCCCCCGGCCGCCCCGATTTGACCGTGGCCATCGGCGGGTCGGGCCGCGACCGCCCGCGGCTCGACCGGCTCGTGGCGGCGAGCGGGGCGCCGGTGCGGATGCTCGGACGGGTGCCCGACCCCGACCTGCCCGACCTCTACGGTTGCGCCGACGTCTACGCCATGCTGTGCCGCAACCGGTGGGCCGGCCTCGAGCAGGAGGGGTTCGGCATCGTGTTCCTCGAGGCGGCGGCGTGCGCCGTTCCCCAGGTGGCGGGCGCCAGCGGCGGGGCGCACGAGGCGGTCGACGACGGGCGCACGGGCCTCGTCGTGCGCCGGCCGTCCGATCCGGCGGCGGTGGCCGACGCCCTGGCCGCCCTGCTCGACGACCCCGACCGCCGGGCGGCCATGGGCCGGGCCGCCCGCGAGCGGGTCGTGGCCGAGCTGTCCTACGACGTGCTGGCGGCCCGCCTGGCCGAGGTGTTCGCGCGGTGGTGAGCGACGACCGGGCCCCCGAGCCGGCCCGCGGCGCCGACGATCCTGCCCCCGGGCCGGGGGTCTCGGTCCCGCCCGGCGACCGCATCGTGCAGCTCGACCTGTGGGCCACCGTGCTGTTCGCGGTCGTCCAGGCCCTGGCGGCCGGCCTGCCGGACGCGTTCTCGGCGCTGTCGGTGGCGGTCTCGGTGGCGCTGTTCCTCGTCGGCGCAGTCGCCTTCGTGTGGGGCTTCCTCCTCGCCATCGGCCGCAGCCGGTACGAGGCGGTGACGCTGTCCGGCCTGTTCTTCCTGGGCGAGGACGCCGCCCCCGCCGGCGTGCGGCGGACGCTGCGCCTGCTGCTGCTCGCCCAGGTCATCGTCGCCGTCGCCGCCGCGGCCGTCCGGCCGTTCACCGAGCTGGCGTTCGGCATCCTGGCGCCCATGCTGGGCACCGGCCTGCTGGCGCTGTGGGGGGCGCGGCACGGCGTGTTCGCGCCGCGCGACGAGTCCGCCGAGCCGGGCGGTGCGAGGCAGTAGGGTCGGGCGACCGACGGCTCAGGGAGGAGCAGCGAGCGATGGCTGACCAGGCGACGCGGCGGACGGTCATCCAGGCGTCGCCCGAGCAGGTGTGGGCGGCGCTGACCGACTTCGACGCCTACCCGACGTGGGCGCACGACCTGAAGTCCGCGACGGTCGTCGCCCGCGACGCGCAGGGCCGGCCGCGCGACGTGGCGTTCCGGGCGGCGGCCATGGGCCGCTCGACCAACTACACGCTGCGCTACGACTACAGCAACGCCCCCAAGGTCCTCGCCTGGCGGCTGCTGGCCGGTGACATCACCCGCAAGCTCGACGGCTCGTACGAGCTGCACCCGGTCGACGGCGATCCCAACGCCACCGAGGTCGTGTACCACCTCGAGGTCGACCTGGTCGTGCCGCTGCCGGCCTTCGTGAAGCGGCGGGCCGAGGGGCGGATCATGAGCAACGCCCTGCGCCACCTGCAGGACCACCTCGAGCGCTGATGTCGACCCGCATCGTCCTGTTCACCGGCAAGGGCGGCGTCGGCAAGACGACCGCGGCCGCGGCGACGGCCGTCCGGTGCGCGGACTCCGGGCTGCGCACCATCGTCCTGTCGACCGACCCGGCCCACTCGCTGGCCGACGTGCTCGATGTCGAGCTCGGCCCGCTGACCGTGCCGGTCACCGACGGGCTGTGGGGCCAGCAGCTCGACGCTCAGGACCGCATGGAGGACTCCTGGCACGAGATCCAGGGGTATCTGCGCGAGGTGTTCCGGTGGGCCGGCGTCGACGGGCTGGAGGCCGAGGAGCTGGCGGTCGTGCCCGGCCTCGACGAGGTGTTCGCGCTGACCGACATCAAGGAGCACAGCGCCTCCGGCGCGTGGGACGTGATCGTGGTCGACTGCGCGCCGACCGCCGAGACGATCCGGCTCCTGTCACTGCCCGAAGTGTTGGCCCGCTACATGGAGCGGCTGTTCCCGGTGGGGCGCCGGGTGAACAAGGTGGTGTCGCCGCTGCTGGCCCGGGTGAGCAACCTGCCGGTCGCCGACGACTCGGTGTTCGCCGCCACCCAGCGGTTCTACGACCGGCTGGCCGGCGTGCGCGAGATCCTGACCGACGGCCGGCAGGCGACGGTGCGGCTCGTCGTCAACCCCGAGCGCCTGGTCGTCGCTGAGGCCCGACGCACGCACACCTACCTGTCGCTGTTCGGCTACCACGTCGACGCCGTGGTGGCGAACCGCCTGCTGCCCGGCGCGGTGCAAGACCCCTGGTTCGCCGACTGGCGGGCGCAGCAGGCGGGCCATTTGGCCGCCATCCACGAGGGGTTCGCGCCGCTGCCCGTGTTCGAGGTGCCGCTCCAGCCGGCCGAGCCGGTCGGGCTCGAGGCGCTGCGGGCCTTCGCCGAGGTCGTGTACGGCGACGAGGACCCGACCGCCCGGTTCGGCCGCTCCGAGCCGCTCCGGGTCCGCAGCGAGGGCGCCGAGATGGTGCTCGAGCTCGACCTGCCGTTCACCGAGCGCGACGAGATCGACCTGGGCCGGCGGGGCGACGAGCTGCTGGTCCGGGTCGGGCCCTACCGGCGGGCGGTGGTCCTGCCCGACTCGCTGCGCCGGCGACGGGTGGCGGGGGCCCGCCTGCGCGACGGCCGGCTGGTGGTCACGTTCGTGGAGTCGGGGGACGGGGCCGACGCGGGCGGCGGCGCGGCCGCCGACGCCGACCGGTCCGGGGCCGCGGCCGTGGGGGCGGTCCCGTGACGGCGCCGGAGGGGAGCGCCGGCGCCAACGTCGGCGCGCCGGACGGCGACGACACCGCCGCTGTGAGCGGCGAGCGCAGCCCGCAGGAGAAGGCCCGCGAGGGCCTGGAGCACCTCCAGACCGCGGCCCGCGAGCTGATCCAGGCGGCCCGGGCCATGCTCGACGTGGCCGAGGACCTGGTGAACGACCCCGAGGCCGTGGCCACGGTGGCCGCCACGGTCGGGTCGCTCGGCGACCTCGTCCGCCACCGCGCCAGCGGCGCTCCGGCCGGGTCGGCGACCGACCGCCCCGCCGACGACGGCGGCGAAGGCGACGGCCGGGACCGCGGCGACGGCCCCGGCGGCGACGAGGGTGTCGAGCGCATCACGGTCCTGTGACGCTGGGTAGGTTGACACCGTGACCGATACAGGCGACCCCGACGCGCGCGAGCGCGCCGAGCAGGCGGCGCAGGCGGAACCGGTCGACGAGGCGGAGCAGGCCGGCCAGGCCGAGCGCGCCGACGAGGTCGAGCGGGCGGACCGGCCCGGTGAGCGCGGCCAGGCCGACCAGGCCGAGGGCGACGGCCAGGAGATCCTGGTGATCGCGCTCGACAAGCCGTCCCGGGCGTCCGAGCTGCTGCTCACCCTGGCCAACCTGGCCCGCGAGGGCCAGATCACCATGCACGACGCCGTCATCGTCGCCAAGGACGAGAACGGCCGCAGCCGCATCGTTCAGACGGTCGACGTCACGCCGGCCCGGGGTGCGCTGGCCGGCACCTGGTGGGGCATGCTCGGCGGCCTCCTGATCGGCGGCCCGGTGTTCCTGGCCGCCGCGCTCGGCGGGGCGGCGGCCGGGGCCCTCTACGGCAAGCTCGTCGATCACGGCCTCGACGACGGCTGGGTCAAGCAGATGGCCGAGTGGGTCGAGCCCGGCCGGTCGGCCCTGCTCCTGCTCGTCGACCGCGGGTTCGACCGGTCGGTGATCACCGAGCTGCGCCGGTTCGAGGGCATCGGCCACGTCGCCTACACGACCCTGCCGCCGGCGGCCCGGGCCGAGGTGGAGCGGGCCCTGTCGGGCGCCTCCGTCGAGCCGCCCCGCTGATCCTGCTCGGCGGCCGCGGCGGGGCGTGCCCGGGGGGCGTCCGACGGGGCGTCCGGGCCGCCCGCCGCCCCCTCGACGACGTCGCCGGACGGTCTCCGACCGGCGCCAGCTGACACCGTGCGCGCTCGCGGCGCAAGCGAATCGGGTCGCCTACCATCCGTGGAACCCCAGGTCGATCGATCACAGGAGGCGCCGTGGCGGTCATCACCGAAGCCGCGATCCGGGAGCTGGCATCGATCCGGGGGGAGAGAGCCCCGATCACGTCGTGCTACCTCGACGTCGACGGCCGCCGGTTGGTCCGCCACCTCGATCTCGAACGCTCGGTCGAATGCCTCCTGCGCGACGCCCGGGGGCGCGCCGACGATCCGTCGGTCCAGACCGACCTCGAGAAGATCGAGCGCCTCATCCGCGGGGGCATCGACCGGTCCCGGGTCCGGGGCCTCGCCATCTTCGCCTGCTCGGCGCAGGACATGTGGGAGGTCATCGAGCTCCCGGTCGTCGTGCCGAACCGGGTGGTGATCAACAACATGCCGGCCGTCGGCCAGCTCGAGGCCGTGCTCCGCCAGCACGAGCCGATCGGCGTGCTCATGGCCGACCGCCAGCGGGCCCGCATGTTCGTGTTCGAGCTGGGCGAGCTGGTCGAGCGGTCCGAGCTCTTCGACGAGGCCGCCCGCGCCGAGGGGGCCAAGGGCGAGCGCGACCGGGGCGACGACGCCAGCTATCAGCAGGAGCGGATCCAGCAGCACCTGCGGAACGCCGCCAACGTGGCGTTCCGCATCTGGCAGCAGCACCGGTTCGAGCACCTCGCCATCGCCGCCCCCGACCCGCTGGCCAAGGAGCTCGAATCGCACCTCCACCCGTACCTGCGCGACCGGCTGGCCGGGCGGCTGAACGTCCCGCTCACCGCCAACCACGACGAGGTTCTGGCGGCGGCCCAGGAGGTCGAGGCCCAGGTCGAGCGGCGCCGCGAGGCCGAGATCGTCGAGCGCCTGCGGGCCGCGGTGGCGGCCGGCCGGCGGGGCGTGGCGGGCTTGCCCAAGGTCGTCGAGGCGCTGGCCGACCACCGGGTCGAGTGCCTGCTCGTCTCGCAGGGTTACACCGCCTCGGGCTGGCGCTGCGACTCCTGCTCGACGCTGGCCGCCATCGGCCGGCGGTGCAAACGGTGCGGGGCCGAGATGGCCGAGGTCGACGACCTCGTCGAGGAGGCCGTCGAGGAGGCCCTCAACCAGTCGTGCCAGGTGGAGATCTGCGTCGGCAACGCCGATCTGGACGTGATGGGGCGCATCGGCGCCCTTCTCCGCTTTTGAGCGTCGCAGCCGGCCTCGACATCGGAGGCACGAAGATCCTCGGGGTCGCCCTCGACCCCGACGACCCCGACACGACCCTGGCCGAGGTGCGGGTCCCCACGCCCGAGGGCGAGGAGCACCTCCTCGACGCCATGGCCGAGGTGACCACCAAGCTGGGCGAGGTCGACACGCTGGGCATCGGCATCGCCGGCCTGGTCGAGCGGCGGGGCGTCCTGCGGGTCAGCCCCAACCTGCCCGGGCTGCGGGGGCTCGACGTCCTGGGCGAGATGCGGCGCCGGGTGGGGCGGCCGGTCCGGGTCCACAACGACGCCGACTGCGCGGCGTGGGGTGAGCGGACCGTCGGCTCCGCCCGGGGCGCCGACAACGTCGTGTGCGTCACGCTCGGCACCGGCATCGGCGCCGGCCTGATCGCCGACGGCGAGCTGGTCTCCGGCGCCCACGGCTTCGGGGGCGAAGCCGGGCACATCGTCGTCGACCCCAGCGGGCCGCCGTGCCCGTGCGGGCGGTGGGGCTGCTGGGAGCGCTTCGCCTCCGGCAGCGGCCTGGCCCGCCTGGGGCGGGACGCGGCCGCCGCCGGGCGCCTGGAGCGGGCCCGACAGCTGGCCGGCGGGGACGCGTCGCTGGTGCGGGCCGAGCACGTGAGCCAGGCGGCCGTCGAGGGCGACGAGCAGGCGCTGGCCGTGATGGACACGTTCGCCCGGTGGGTGGCGCTCGGCATCGGGAACCTGGTCACGCTGCTCGACTGCTCGCTCGTGGTGGTCGGCGGCGGGCTGGTCGTGCTCGGCGACCTGCTGCTCGACCGGGTGCGGGACGCGTTCCGGGTCGATGTCATGTCGCCCGAGGAGCGGCTCGACGTGCGGATCGTCGCCGCCTCGCTCGGCGACCGGGCCGGGGCCATCGGCGCCGCCATGCTCGGGAGCCGGGCGGGGGAGTAGGGGCCGGGGGGCGGGCGTCGCTACCAGGCGACCGGCCCGCTACGCAGTGCTCTCGTATTGCAACTGAGAGTGAACTAGCGTCGGTGGCGGACCTCATATCCGCCGCTCCGTGAGCGGCCGGAGAAAGGGGCGGAGAGCATGAGCCACGACCCCGGCGCGCCCGGCGGGCCGGGCTACCCGCCGCCACCGCCACCCCCGCCGCCTCCTCCCGGGCCTTTCGGCCCGCCCGGCCCTCCCGGGGGCCCGCCAGCTGGCCCGCCTCCACCCGAGCCGCCGCCTCCTCCCGGGCCACCGTCCGGTCCGGCGCCGCCTCCTCCCGGGCCACCGTCGGGTTCGGCGCCACCCCCGTCGCCGCCGTCGGGTCCGCGGCGTCCTCCCGGGCCACCGTCCGGTCCGCCGCCGCCTCCTCCCGGGCCACCGTCGGGTTCGGCGCCACCTCCGTCGCCGCCGTCGGGTCCGCGGCGTCCTCCCGGGCCACCGTCCGGTCCGCCGCCGGGCGAGGAGGCGCCGCCGGCCGGTTTCCCGACGGCCCCGGGCCCACCGCCGTCCGGTCCGCCCTCGGGGGAGCGGCCGGGCTGGCCCCGGCGGGCGTGGACGGCGTTCCGGTCGTGGCCGGTCTGGGCGCAGGTCGTCGTCGCGCTGCTCGCCCTGGCGGTGATGGTCGCCCCGTTCCTGGGCGACGACAAACGCGACGCCGAGACGGCGTCGGCCGAGGGGCCGACGACCACCGAGCCCCGTACGACGACCACCGCGGCGCGCCCCACCACGTCCCGGTCATCCACGACGACCGAGCGCACGACGACGACCCCGCCGACGACCGCGGCCCCGACCACAACGGCGCCGCCGACGACGGCCGCGCCGACGACCACGGCGCCCCCGGCACCCGCCGAGGACCAAGAGCTCGTCAACGCCCGGCGCAGCGCCCAGGAGTACCTGGAGTTCCTGCCGTTCAGCCGGCAGGGCCTGATCGATCAGCTGTCGTCGGAGTACGGCGACCAGTACTCGGTCGAGGCCGCCACCGCGGCGGTCGACTCGCTGGACGTCGACTGGAACGCCGAGGCCGTCGAGGCGGCCGAGTCGTACCTGGAGTTCCAGGGGTTCTCGTACGCCGGCCTGGTCGACCAGCTGTCCTCGCCGTACGGCGACCAGTTCACCCGCGAGCAGGCCGAGTACGCCGCCACGGTGGTGCTGGGCGGGCCCTGACCCGCCCGGCGCCTAGCCGGGGCCGAACTCGCCGTTCTTGCACCCCTCGAGAAACGCTGCCCATTCGTCCGGTCCGAACGTCAGCAGGGCGGCGTCCGGGTTCTTGCTGTCGCGCATGGCGACCGTCCCGTCGGGCAGCGTCGCGATCTCGACGCAGTTGCCCTGGGACCCCGACAGCGTGCTCTTGCGCCAGTTCAGTTGATGGCTCATCCCTCTAGCTCCATGGCTCGGCTGAGGATCAGTCCGACCGACTCCCGCGGCGACAATGCCAGCGCGCGGATCTGGTCGAAGGTCCCCGCGTGTGCCTCGACATCGTGGCGCGAATCGAGCGAATGTGACCCGCCGGTGTGCTCCAGGTACACGAGCCCGCCCGGCCAGTCGAACCCCAGGATGAGGAACGCACCCCAGTTGGCTGGCTGTGCGGGCGCCGTGAACGGCATCACCTGAATCGTCACGTTGGGTCGCTCGGCCATCGTCGCCAGGTGCCGGAGCTGGTGCGCGAGGACCTCCGGTCCGCCGATGGGGCGATGCAGCACGCTCTCATCGATGATCGCCTCGAGGTCGACCGGGTTGCCCGGCCGCGTCACCATACGCTGACGATCGAGCCGGCGTTGGACGCCGTCCTCGTTGCCGATCAGCGCCGCCGCGTACGCCTTCGTTTGGAGCAAGCCCGGTACGAGGATCGGCTCCCACAGCCGGACCGACGTGGCCGCCTGTTCGAGCGTCACGAAGTTCGACCACCAGCCCTGGTCGGCCCGGGGCAGGTCGCTGCTGCCGTTCAGCGCGGCGTCGAGCTCGGTAAGGCTCCACTGCAGGGCCTCGGCCAGCGGCCCCCGGTGGTGGGCGGACACCTCGGAGCGCCCGGCCTCCCAGCGCGCCACGGTCGAGCGCTCGCACCGCAGCCGGTACGCCAAGGACTGCTGCGTGTATCCGAGCGCCCGCCGCCGGGCGATCAGGCGATCCCGCGCCATTCCCACGGATAGTAGCGACGCGGATTCGGAACGAGGCGCGCGCCACGCGCGCCACGAACGCGCCGCAGGGAGGCCCTCGTGCCTCCGCGGCGCCACAAGCTCGCCCCACGAGCGCTGTCGCCGGCGCCGCAGCCGTGCGTCATCGTGATTCCCATGGGGATCGGATCGACGATCCGCTGCCCGGATCCGGTGGGCACCGGCGCCACTCGCGGTGTTGGCGGCGCCCACCCGTCGACCTGGTGCAGGAGGGCGTGAGGTCGTGAGCGCGGTCGTGATCGTGATCGGGGGGCTCGTTGCGGCGCTCGTGGGCGCGGGCGCCCTGTGGGCGGTCGTCGCGTGGCGGGGCGGCCGCCCCGAGGTCCGCCGGGCGGGCGCCGGGCCGGAGGCCGGGTTCGGGGTCGAGCCCCCGGTCCTGGGCGCGCCCCACCGCCCCCGGGGCTTGCGCAGCCGGCGCTGGACCTGACCGGGGCCCGGCGGCCGGGGGTCGCCGCGGCAGGCGCGGCCGGGGTCGGCGGGTCAGGCCTCGAGCACGAGGAGCGTGAGCGTGACGGCGTTGGTGACCGGCCCCGCCTGGCCGGCGTTCGTCGGGGCGACCGCGCCCAGCCCGGCGGCCACTCGTCGTCGGTCAGCGGCCGGAGCGCCGAGTCGGCGTGGCCGCAGCTCGCGCACCCGGGCGGACCACCGGGGCAGGTCAGGCCATGGTGAAAGCCATCAGGGCCATGCCGGCGGACATGAGCGCCGCGGCGGCGGCGTCGGGCCGGCGGGCCCGCACGGCGCACGCGCAGCCGGTGGCCGTCGGGCGGGTCGACCGGGCCAGGCCGGTCACCAGCCACGCGGCGTGGGCCAGGAATCCGGCACCGGCGACCGCAACGGCCGGGCCGGGGACCTCTGCGGCCAGCGACACGGTCCGGGCCGGCTGCCCGCCCACCTGCCCGCCGGCGGCCGGGGTGGCGGCATCTGCCACCCCGGCCGAGCGGGGGGTGCCGCTGGCGCTCCGGCGCTCCGGCGCCGGTGTCGCCCCGGCGTTGCCGTGGTGGGCATGGTGGTCCCGGACCAAGTGGTCCTGGTGGCTGTGGAGGTCGTGCGCATCCCCGGGGCCTTGGGCGCCATGCCGGTCGTCACCCGGGAGGGCCTGGTGGCCGCCGTGCCCGGCGCCGGCCAGCAGGGCGATCATGAGGGCGCTGGCGGCCACGTGGTGGGCGGCGCCGAGGCAGGCGAGCCGGCGTCCGGCGGCCGTCCCCGCCGGGGGAGGCCCGGGCCCCCGCACCGGTCCCGCCGAGGCTCCCGTCCTGGCCCACGACCCCGCCAGCGCCCCGACGCCGGCGGGCCCGGCGGCGGCGAAGATCGTGATCCATGCCTCGGCGGGGCCGGTCGGGAGCCGGCTCCCGGCCGGGACGGCCATGGCGGCCATGCCGGCCGCCATGGCCGCACAGGCGGCGGCGTCCAACCGCCCGGCGGTGTCGCGTCGCATGACGAGGCGAACGAGCGCGACGGCTGCCAAGGCGGCGAAGGTCGCCGCCGCCGGCCAGTCGACCCAGGGGGACCCGGTCACCGCGGACCCCGTTCCACCGGACCCCTGTGTCGACCGGACTTCGGACGGTCAGGCCGCCCCGGCCAGGAGCTGGTCGAGGGCGCCGGTTCTGACGCCGTCCACCAGGTCCCGGAGCTGGCCCAGGCTCATCTCGATGCGTTGGCCGAAGTCGTCGGTCATGACGATCCGGCGCTCGGGCGGGGCGGACTCGTCGACGTGGAGCGCAGGGCAGCCGCAGCTGCACTTGCCACAGAAGGTGGCGACCTGGCGGAGACCGGGGACCGTGTCGGGGGAGGACATGAGCTGTCTCCTTCACCGGGGAACCGGAGCGACGGTTCGTGGACCGTCAACTACGAAAAGTAGTTGGACGGGCGGTTTATGTGAAGGGACTGAACAATATGGCCGCCAGATGTCCGGTTGGCGGCCGGCGGTGGCCCCGCGTGGCTCAGGCCTCGTGTCCGCCCTGCTCGGCGGCCCGTCGCCGGCAGCTGGCGATCTCGGACCGGGCCGCTTCGACGCCCTCCCACCCCCGGACGCTCGAGCTCTTGTCCGGCTCGAGCACCTTGTAGACCTCGAAGAAGTGCTCGATCTCGTGGGCCAGGAACTCGGGCAGGTCGCCGAGGTCGGCCACGTTGGCCCACCGGGGGTCGCCGGCCGGCACGCACAGGATCTTGGCGTCGGGCCCCTTGTCGTCGGTCATCCAGAACACGGCGACGGGGCGGGCGGTGATCCAGCACCCGGGGAAGGTCGGCTCCTCGAGCAGGACGAGGGCGTCGAGCGGATCGCCGTCCTCGGACAGCGTGCCCGGGATGTACCCGTAGTCGGCCGGGTAGGTCGTCGCCGTGAACAGCCGCCGGTCAAGGCGGAACACGCCGGCCTCGTGGTCGAACTCGTACTTGTTGCGGCTGCCCCGGGGGATCTCGACGACGACGTCGATCTCGTCGGTCACGGCACCATCATGGTCCCCAGGTGGGGCTGGGTCCCGGAAATCCCCTGCAGGTCGCCGTGCGCAGGGCGACTAGCGTTGCGGCGATGGAGTTTCGCCGCATCACCGGGCTGCCCCCGTACGTCTTCACGATCATCGACGGTCTGAAGATCGAGGCCCGGCGAGCCGGCATCGACGTGATCGACCTCGGGTTCGGCAACCCCGACATCCCGTCGCCCGAGCTGGCGGTCAACAAGCTGTGCGAGGCGGCTCGCAACACCCGCAACCACCGCTACTCGTCCAGCCGGGGGATCCCCAAGCTGCGTCTGGCGGTGGCCGACCTCTACCAGCGTCGGTTCGGCGTGACGCTCGACCCCGAGCGCGAGGTCCTCAGCACGATCGGGGCCAAGGAGGGGTTCTCGCACCTGATGTGGGTGCTGCTCGGCCCCGGCGACGCCGCGTTGGTGCCCTCGCCGTCGTACCCGATCCACATCTGGGGACCGCTCTTCGCCGGGGCGGCCGCCCGCGAGATTCCGATGACGACGACCGACGGCGGCAACCTCGTCGACCGGGTGCGCGAGGCCTACGAGTACTCGTGGCCCAAGCCGCGGGTCATCGTGCTCAGCTTCCCCCACAACCCGACGACGGCCACGGTCGACCTCGACTTCTTCCAGCAGGTGGTCGACTTCGCCCGGGAGCGCGAGGTCGTGGTCGTGCACGACAACGCCTACGCCGAGCTGGGCTACGACGGGTTCCAGCCGCCGTCGATCCTCCAGGCCGAGGGGGCCAAGGAGTGCGCCGTCGAGTTCTACTCGATGACCAAGGCGTTCTCGATGGCCGGCTGGCGGATGGCGTTCCTGGTCGGCAACGCCGAGGTGGTGCAGGCGCTGGCCAAGCTGAAGTCGTACCTCGACTACGGCGTGTTCCAGCCGATCCAGATCGCCGCCACCGTGACGCTGAACGAGGCCGTCGACTTTCCGGACGAGGTGCAGGCCGTCTACCAGGGGCGGCGCGACGCCCTCATCGACGGTCTCCACCGGATCGGGTGGGAGGTGCCCCGGCCCCGGGGGACGATGTTCGCCTGGGCGCCGATCCCCGAGCCCTACCGCGACATGGGCTCGGTCGAGTTCGCCTCCATGCTCGTGAAGGAGGCCCAGGTGGCGACCTCGCCCGGCGTGGGCTTCGGCCCGGGCGGCGAGGGCTACGTGCGCTTCGCTCTGATCGAGAACGAGCAGCGCATCCAGCAGGCCATCCGCAACCTGCGCCGGACGCTGCGGAAGCTGGGCTGAGGAGCGTCGGCTTGGGGGCCGGCCGCCGGCCGGCCCGGTAGGGAGGCAGCCGGGGGCCGCCCTCGGCCCCGACCCCGGCGCGCCCGCCCACCGGCCGGTCGGGGCGGCGGGCCGCTGGCTGGGTGCGCCCGCTCGTGGCCGTCGTGGTGGGCCGGCATCCGGCGTGGGCGGCCGGGTGCCCGCCCACCGGTCCCTCGGTTCGGCGCCCCGGTGGCCTGCCCCGGGTCGAGGCGGTGCGAGGTCCTGCCGCCCCGCCGGTCCGGCGTGCCCGGCAGCCGGCCGTCGACCAGACGGCCGGGGCCGTCCGCTGGCCACCCGCTGGCCGTCAGCCCGCCGCGGCGACTCACGGGCCGTGGTGGTCGAGCGGGCGCCCTGGAGCCGGCCGGCCGGCTCGGTGTGCCCGGTCAAGGGCCTCTGCTGGACAACCACGGGGCGCAGCCGACGTCCCCCCGGCGGGCGGATGCGCGGGGCCATCGGCCGGCAGTGATCGACCGGGTCGATCCGGCCGACGGGTCGACCCGGTCCCGCCCTCGGAGGGACCCGGCGCACGGGGAGGGGGCCGGGTCCCTCGCTGGCGCGATCAGGGCGCGGTGGGCGGGGTCAGGGGGGGCGGTCAGGACTTGTCGCCGCCGCCCTGGGCCTCGTCGAGGCCCCGCTGCACGCCGGACGTGAAGTTGGTCAGGAAGCCGTACACGTCGTCGGGGGAGGGCGGCGAGGCGGGCGCCTCGGCCGCCCGCTCGCGGCGCCGCACGGTCAGCGGGTCGGTGTCGGGCAGGTTCGTGCCTTTGACCCGGCGGGTCAGGCCGCTGGCGGTCGTCCCGGCGCCCCCGTCCCCACCGGCCGGCGGGACCCCGCTGTCGGGCACGGCCCGGAGGTGGGCGGTGGGCGGCCCGCCGGGGCTGTCGCCGGCGGCCGCAGCATCCCTGGCGACGGCGGCATCGCCGGCGCCCGCCACCGGCCGCAGCGGCGGGCGCTCGCCCGCCCGCCCGGCGTCGCGGTCCGGACCCGCTGGCGGGGATCCGGCGGGCGTGGACCCCGCGGGCGAGGTGGGCGGCACGGGAACCAGAGGCGGCCGGCCCGGGTCCGGCGTCGACGCCCCGACCGGGGGCGCTTCGAGCGAGGGGGCGGCCGATGGCTCCGGAGCGGGCGCCGCCAACGGTCCCGCCGAGAACGCCCCGGCGGCCGGTGCGCCGGCCCGGTCGGCCGGTGCCGCGCCGGCCTCCGGCCCCGGCTCGGAGCCGGAGGCCGGCGTCGACCCCCGGTCCGCGTCACGGCGGGCCTGGGGCGGCTCGCCACTGGCGCGTCCGGTGGCACCCGATGCGGTGCCCGGGACCGGCCGGTCGTCGGTGCGGGCATGGCGGCCGAGGGCGGCCAGCAGGTCCTCGGGCGGCGCGGGCGCCCGGTTGGCGGACGCAGCGGGACCGACCGGCGTGCGCTTGACCAGCCCGCTGGCGGTGCGGGTCGGCTCGGCGTCGGGGATGCGGCGGACCGGCCCGGTCGCCGGGCCCCGCCCGGCGCCGCGCCCCGGTCCCCGGCCCGAGCCGCGTCCCGGTCCGCCACCCGAGCCCGGCGTCGGCACCCACCCGGCCGCCGTCGCCCGGTCGCCCGGCGAGCCCGGCGACGCGGGCGGAGCCGGGGACGCCGGCGAGGCGGGCGACGACGGCGCGGGTGAGGCGGACGGAGCTGGCTGAGCCGGCGAGGTCCCCGGTGCGAAAGCCGTCGGGGAAGCGATCCAGCCGGCCATGCCGCGTCCGGAATCGCCGGCCCCGGCGCCACCAGGGCCCCCGACTCCGGGGCCGCCCGTCCGCGAAGCCGAGCCCCCGGCCCCCGGGCCGCCCGCTTGGCGGCCGCCGGCCACCGAGTCGGCCAGGCTGGCCAGGGCGTCGGCGATGCGGTCCGGCCCGCTGATCAGCCGGTTGCCGTTGGTTCCGCCGTGGCCGTTGGCGCCGTTCCCAGCCCCGTTGCCGGCACCGTTCGCCGCCCCGGCTCCGGCGCCCGACCCGGCCCCGTCCCCCGCCCCGGCGTCGGGCGCCGGGGCGGGGAACACCGACGTCCCCGCGGTCGGCGTGGCGCCGAGCGCCGCCAGCGCCGGCTCGGGCTCCTCGGCCGGCCGCACGTCGGGCGGGACGGGCCGGTGGCCGTGGGGGTCGGTGATCGGGTCGTCGGTCGGCGTCTCGGAGGTGAGCAGCGCCGGCGGGAGCTGGACCTTCGCCATGATGCCGCCACCGCTGGCCCGCTGGAGCTCGAGGTGGATGTCGTGGCGGGCGGCGAGGTTGCCGGCCACGTAGTGGCCCAGGTACTTGGACGGGGCGATCGTGAACGACTCGGTCCCGGCCAGGCGCCGGTTGGCCTGGGCGATGTCGGCGTCGGGCATGCCGAGGCCGTGGTCGATGATGGCCAGGGAGTAGGTGCCGCCGGACTCGGCCCGACCCCGGATCTCGACGTTCTCGTCGGGCGGGGAGAACGTCAGCGCGTTCTCCACGAACTCGGCGATGAGGTGGGCGAGGTCGGCGGCGGCGGAGCCGAGGATGGTGGCGGGCTCGACGTCGCGGATCGTGACCCGCTGGTAGTCCTCGACCTCGCCGAGGGCGGCCCGGATCACATCGGTGATGCGCACCGGTGCCGCCCACTTGCGTGGGGGCTCGATGCCGGCCAGCACGAGCAGCGACTCGGCGTTGCGGCGCATGCGC